>CAJXSK010000005.1 GCA_913061075.1 uncultured Piscirickettsiaceae bacterium
ACGAGATAGGAGTCCGTCTCGTGGGCTCGGAGATGTGTATAAGAGACAGCCCTAGCCCTCCCCCTAAATGGGGAGGGGATAAAGCGTGGCAATTTATATTTTATTGTCTGCTCTTTCCTCCTTTAAGGGTGAAGGTTGGGATGGGGGGGGGGTAGTCTATTCAATTATACTGTGTCGTATGTTCCAAGCGTTTACCCCCACCCTAGCTCTCCCCCTAAAAGGGTAGGAGACGCAATATAATGTGTTTTTTCTTCTGGCATAAAAAAGCAGTGGAACTTTCGTTCCACTGCTTTAGTACTTCTTATGTTTTAACTACGTATTATTGGTAATCGCGTAGTTGATCCACATCAAACATTTCTTCAGATACTTCTTCTTCACGATTGTCCCAGTTAGGCGTCATGTAAAGAGTAGAAGAACGCTGTGATACTTCGTTATTAACGATCACTGAACGCCATTGTGCATCACCTATAGAAGGCCTCCAAGCACGTGAATCATCCCAGTTACGCAATGGGTTTCCGCGTGGATCCCATGTCATGTGGTACTGCATGTAATAGAATTCTTTATCGATCCAAGTACGACGTTTTGAATACTGATATTTACCAGTTTTGTCTACTATATCAAGAACCCAAACTGGACGAAGCTCAACTTCCATTGAAGCCCAACCACAGCTAGTAGAATCCATGACTTGTGCGTCATAAACATAGCCAACTTCTGGTGTGGCAAGAATGAATGTTTGCTCAACCAATGTATATTCAAATTTTGATGTGTCAGTTTTTACCCAGTATGCACGCCAGTCGTCCCAAGTTAACTCAATGCCTGAAGCAATTGGATCTTGTGAATCAGACCCTGTTAACAAACGAGTACGACGTAAGCTTGGAATAAACACTTTGAAGTCATCTTCTTTGCCTTCTGCAGCATAACGTTGGCGAACACCTGCTAAACCACGGATATCGTTAGGTTCTAGGAAGAAAATTGAACCACCTTCAATAAATTCTTCTTTGCCATCCGCATCGCCCATTGGGCCAACATTTGAACGACCGTGATAATGCCACCACCATAAGTCAGCCTTATATTCACGATCAAGCTTACCGTCAGACGTACAAGCATTCATTTCAATCGGGCTAAAATCTAGCGTATCTGTATTCACAGAGCTAGCTACATAATTCCAGTTTAATTCCACACCGTTTTTAGGATTTAAAAATGGTATAGCAGTTGCGCCAGCACCAGACATCAACGCATTAGAACCATCTGGATATACTAACGAACCGCCCGTCGGACTAACTTTTATTTCAATGTTTTTATCTCTTAGCTCTTTTGTACCCGCTAAGTAGCCCGTGTGTGGGTAATACGTATTAGTAGGAACAATTTTAACTTGCCCGATATTTCCCCATTCACTACCGATATGGTCGTAAATTTCTTTTGGTAAGTATTCTTTTAACCAAGGGTAGTTCGCTTTGTTTTCAGGTGTAATCACTAAACCCGGCTTTAAGTCTGCTGGTAACTTAGTCTTGTCGATTAAGTCATACGCATCATATCCACGTAGGTCTTTCCATTCTTTCGCTAAAGCAATCGCTTTAGGGTCAGAAATTAGCTTTACCCATTTATCATAGTTAGGGTTGTTTTGCTCAGCGGCAAATGATTTCCATGCTTCAAGCGCTCTATTTGTATCAGCCATTACGGGTGCAGTCACTGATACAGCGGCTGCGAAACCAATTGCGGCTGCAATTTTATTCATTTTCATAATTTAAATCTCCTGTTTTTACTTGCTAAATATTAGACCTATTTACTATCCAATATCTTTCGTTAGAACTGGTAAGTTAATGATATTTCAACAAAGTCAGAATTGTTCAATAGACCTAAAGGAACACTTTCTTTCTTAGCATCAAAATGCATCCACTCTATACGTGGGCGCCAGCTATCACCGAAGTAGTTAAAGTCAACACGTTGACGGTAAAATGTACTGTCATTTGTGAAGTCTTCAATAAACAAACCTTCAAGTACTAATCGTTGATTATCTAACGGAGCACTCCATAAGAACGTCATGTAGTTCTGATGATCTTCAACTGTACTAAAGCCATACGGGGCTTGAGCCATTAAACCTTCATCTGAATCATGTGTGTAGATATCAAATACTTGTAAGCTAGTAAAGATTGAACGCTCTTGAGAATCCCAACCTGGTACCCAGAATGGAAAATCAAAACCAACCATTGTTGAGGTTACATCACTTTTAGTAATTGCACGACTTGGTATTACTGCCAACGCACCTGTTCCAAACTCATTGGGTGTTGTTGCACTAAATGGCACGGTAACTCCAACTGCTCCAGGGTTTACTATAGAACGATTAAAAGGCTTATCAAATTCTTGAGCAATCTCAAAACGCATTGAAGGTGATGAGTTTTTACGTCCAAATTTCATAAAGTCAGCTAAATCACGCGTAAAAGTAAAACCAAGTAACTTTTGACGATAATCATAATCTAACTCAACTTGAGCTGTTACAGAACAAGCTACACCAGCACCACCTGGGTCCAGAATTGGATCATTACAAGCGCCCCCTGTTGCAGCTGTTAGTGGACTAACAATAGGTGCAGCTGCTGCAATTGAACGTAACCAAGCTAAATAGCCACCCGTTGGGCCTAATAAATCTCCATGTACAATAGCTTCCGTATCCGATGCACTAAAACTTGCTGCTGGAGCTATACCACTTGCACCATTGGCACCATCTCCAATATAAAGATCTAAGCCTCGTAATTTAAGTACGGGCAAATCTTGCATACCGTAGAATGCATTAATAGTAGCTAAGCCACCTAATGTTTCAAACTTTAAGCGAAGCGAGTACTCAGCATCTGAAAAACTCAATTTCCGAGCTTCATTTTCAGGAGTTTCGAATGCAAATCCTAGATAGCCAAAACCTGAAACCGGGTCTGTTGAATCTGGCCACGGCAAACCGAATATACCACCTGAACTACGATCTGTAGGCGTCGGGTTGTTTATTATAAATGCAGAGTGGTGGACTTCTGGAACAAAGTTAAATTCTAACGTTGGGCGCTTCATGCCAATCGCTTCAAACGGTGCCGCCATACCTAACTTTTTCAAATTAAAATCGGCTGATAACATCAATGCAGGTATGCGTAGTTCGTCTGAGTCACGGAATACAAATCGTTCACGTAAATCTTGCGCATGGAGCACATCCATTAGACGTAAACCATCTGACTGACCCCAACCACGTTGAAATTTACCAAACTTAACTGTGTATCTACGTTTAGGGTCGCGATATTTTACAGATAGCTCACGAATCACATCTTCCCAGTCATCTAAAACATCTAATTCATTTATTTTTGAACACTGGTTACTACCTGATGCAGAGCAATTAGTATCATTCAAATTATGTGGTAAATTTGTAAGAGGGTTTAGCCCTGCATTTGAACCTGCAAACCCACCGTTTGGCGCATCATAGCTAGTTATTTCTGATTGCAAATCACCACGCAACCAGAAGTTACCAATAAATGACCAACTTTTGTTTGGGCGGTATGTTGTTTTTGATTCGATTAACCAGTTTGCTGGGCCTGCTTTATCCCCTTGACCTGGTAAATCATAAAGGACTGATGCCCCTACTTTAATACGGCCACTTTGGGTTAAGCCCTTAATGCCGGTGTCGATTGCGAATGCCGGTGCGGCAATTGCAAATCCTAATACGGCTGCTAGGCCGGTTTTTATTATTGTCTTCATTTGTTTCCCCTTTCTTCGAAGATATTTCTATTTATATTACAAATAATTTCTAACACGTTATTTATACGCGCTTTTAATTACCAATACCACTTTTTTTTACCACTTTTACAACACTGTTGCTTTGTTGCGACGCATCATTAATCCTTAAATAATGCTTTCGGCCGAAACGCAGTTAACGCGGCGGGTACGAATAATAACGAACCTAGCATATTCATAAATAACACCATGGCTAACAACATGCCCATTTCTGCTTGGAATCGAAGCGGTGATGCAACTGCCCAAGGCATTAACGGTGCAATCATGGTAATTGCCGTGATAAAGATTGCGTTGCCTGCTGTTAAAAATGCACGGTGTACCGCTTCGTGTACGCTTTTAACGTCTAGGTTTCGATACTCTTCTTTAATCCTATCAATCATGTATATGCCATAATCCACACCCAAACCCACACCTAGCGCTGCTAGCGGCAAGGTACTAACGTTTAGGCCCACTTCTTTCCATGCCATAAATGCATAGGTAAGCGAGTTCGCTGTTGCCAAGCTGAACAGCAACACTAAACCTGTTGTTACAGAGCGATAGTACAGCACAATACAGAAGAAAATGACGCATGCGATGGCGACCATTGTTTTAATATTTGAATTAACAATTTCTTCATTCAACGCTTCAACAATACCGACTTGCCCGCCCATATACAAGAAGTCTGCATCACTGATAACTTCTTTTTCATTTGCGAAGAAAGCATCTAGGTTATCCCTCAATTTTTGTATCGTTGGGCGACTATGATCTTCTAAGAAAAATGAAATATTGCCTATTTCCCATTCTTTATTGGTAAAGGCAGCGAAATCACCAGGCTCACCCCTTGAGCGGAACATATAAATATCAAAACCTACTTCTTCTTTCGTGTCTGGAATAATCGCATACGACGGATCACCCTCAAATAACACCGAATTAACTAATTTAATTACTGGGACCAAGCTGATGGCTGGACGTACTTCTTGCATGTGCTCGAATATATAACGATCCATCGCTTCAGTTTGGTGGTACACCGTTGGGTCTAACATCGTATCCTTCTCACCCTCAACATACACTTGAACCATATCCGTACCTAGGAACGAGAAGCGAGAGTTGATGGAGGCTACATCTTGGTTAAAACGCGCTTCTGGCCATAAAATGGCCGAACCTTTAGTATCGCCAACCGTTAAATTACCGGCATACCAGACACCTCCGCCCAGCAATAATGAGGTGATGAAGATCATCGTCCACGCATGATCTTCCATATTAATCACTGCACCCCACATTTTGTTTAGGATAACCGAACCTGTTTTATGCGATTTTGGCGGCTTAATTAAGCACATAACAGCTGCTGCAAAAATGAGCGCTGGTATGACAGACAGTAACCACAGACTACAAATAACAGCTAAAGATTCAATACTTGGAATAGCAACGAGCGCCAGCACACCAAAACCGGCCGCATCGGTAATAATGGCTGCGGTACTTGGCACTAGCAGCAATGCCAAACCTTTTCGTGTACATTCTCTAGTATCTTTTGGCGGCTCATCACAGGCCGAAATATTATCGAGTATTCGCGTGGTGAACTGCACACCGTGCGATAACACAATGGCAAAAATAAACGCCGGCAACAAAATAAGCAATGGGTCCAAGTTATAACCCACAAAACCCATGCCGCCTAACCCCCATATGGTAGCCACGGTAGCAGTAAACATAGGTACGAATACACCAACCCATGTTTTAAAATATAAGAATAATATAATGGCGATAATCAAAATTGATGCCGCTAATATATTAAATACTGAATCTAACGACTGATAAATATAGCCTAAAAGGATAGGGCGCCCAACGAAATTAATTTCTAAATTTTCGCCTTCATACTTTTCGCGCATGTCTAAGAAAAAATTTAGGACCTTGAGTTTATCCACTTCGTCTCTAAAATCGGCAATAATAATGGCTGATGTTTCATCGTTAGATACTTGAATACCACGGTATTGCTTATTAACGAATTGACGTAACCGTGTCATGTCTTTTTCGTTTGCTGGCAAGTCTGGCCACAACAAAGCATCTACGCCCACACGGCCGCCACCACCTGAAATAGCTTTGGTTTTTCTTAAAACTAATGATTGACTTAAATGCCTGTATGTATCCTCGTTGTAGTAAACATCTTCAGCAATTTCTTTGTACTTTTCTAGATACTCTAAGTTATAGATATTACCTTTTTTGTTTTTAACTTCAATTAGCGTTGTGTTTGCGCCGCCGAATTGTTCGCCAAAGCGCAAAAACAATTCAACATTGTTTGCGCCTGCTGGCAACATCTCTTCTAACACCACTTTAAGCGATAACCCTTTATAGGCGTAATAACCAGGAATAATCGTAATAATCGTTAATAAAATTGCGACGAAGACCGGCTTTTTCGAAATAAATGTCGATAATTTATTAATCATTATTTTTCTCCCCAACGGTTTGAAATCAGCTTAACCGCACCGGGTGCCGCTATATTTAATTTGGTATTAAACGTCATATCGGTCGTATTGCCTTTTACTATAAGACCACCTATTCCAGCTGCCCAAATATCACCCGATGGCGTTACACTGACGCCCCCCATCCATATGTATGGCAAAGGAAATTCTTCTGCTGGCTTTAAACTATCAACCGGATAAGTGACCAGAACTGGGGGCTCTTCTTCTGTCAGCTTATCTATCACTTTTTTGGCTTCTTTAACAACTGCCTCAACACCGTCCACAGGTATTTCTACTGTAGGCTCAGACACATTCGCTGCAACCTGTAATAAGGTTGATACGCCAACAACATACGCACGCCCATTTGACGCCGTTGTCACCCCGTATAGATGCTCTTTTATTTCACTGTCTACTCGTGTTACTTGGTAATCTACTTCCGTTTCTGGAAAGGGTACGTATTCTTTTGCTACGTATGCTTTTTTACGACGCTTTGCTTTTTTCATCGCTTTAGCTTCTGCTTTAGCATGCTTCGCTAAACGCATCTTAGTCACTTCATCGCGTTGCTCTTGCGTAGATTGCATCAATGTATAGATACCACCATCCAAACCAACCGCTATTGCACCGTCACCAAAGTAATCCACAGAGAGGAGGGTGCCAGGATCATCATTAAAACTAACCATCCATAAATTTCCAGCATCTTCTGTATGCGCCACCATGCCGAACTCACCCACTAAAATGGCTGTGTTAGCGTCTTTTGCTATAACACCATGAAGCCTTGGTAAATCACGGCCTTCAAAACCTGTAAGATGTTGGCTTTCCCATGTTTTTCCGCCATCTGCTGTATGCCAAATATGCGTATCATGCCCAACTGCCCAACCATTATTTAGGTCTGCAAAGGATATATCTCTTAAATACACGCCTGCATCTGTTTTTTGAATTTCCCATGTTAGCCCAGCATCCGCCGTATGCAGAATAGACCCACGGTGACCAACTGCCCAACCGTTCTGCTCATCAACAAACGACATCTTACGAATTAACTCATTGGTGCCCATGTAAATGCCAGACCACGTTTCGCCGCCATCTTCTGTTTTGAATAAAGACCCCGAATAGCCCGCAATGTAGCCGACTTTATCGCTGGGGAAATCTACGGCGTATAAATTATCTGGCCAGAAGCGATGAAATTTACCTTCTTCGGCCGATGCTTCATCTGCAGCAAAAACAGCTGTGGATAACATACATGCCAAAAAACATGCGCTAATAAAGTGCATAGCCTTATTATTTATACTAAGTGTTTCTTTCACATTTTTCCCCTGTACAACGAAATTATTATCGTAATGTTTTTTTAACTGAATTACCAAAGCAATTTGCTTGCCAAACCTCTCAATCCAAGCAATGAAGCTGTTCTTGTTGATTTTTGTTATACGTACGCTTCGAGCATACTATAAAAGTTTTATTATTTGGTAAAAGTATTTATAGTTATTTACTGATTTTAATCACTTTGATACGTTAGTGCCCAACCTTAAAAGGATACTCAAACCATGACGTTAAGTACCACAGCTATCATTCACCAAACAGGTGACGCCTCAGTTTTTTCTATTGAACAAACAAAGGTCGCTTTACCTGGCGCCCATGAAGTAAACATTACGCATACTGCTATTGGTGTTAACTTTATAGATACGTATTTTCGCTCAGGCTTATATCCTATTGATTTGCCAGCTGTCTTGGGTGATGAAGCAGTCGGCATTATCGACACCATTGGCGACGGAGTTACTGAGTTTTCAGTTGGCCAGCGTGTTGCTTATTCCGCAGCAAAGGGTGGGGCGTATAGCGAACGCCGCACTATAGGCATTAATGAAATTGTTGCCGTGCCCGATGGTATAGACGATAAAGCCATCGCCACCAGCTTATTACGCGGCATGACGGTTGAATATTTGTTTTGTCGATTGTACGAATTAAAAGCGGGCGAAACGATACTCATTCACGCGGCCGCCGGTGGTATTGGCACTATTGCTTGCCAATGGGCTAAGTCCATTGGCGCTACCGTCATTGGCACTGTTAGTTCCGCTGAAAAAGCTGTTATTGCCAAACAAAATGGCTGCGATTTTGTTATTAACTACAGTAAAGAAGACTTTGTTGCCGAAGTTACTAGAATAACCAACGGTAAAAAAGTAGATGTGGTGTACGACGGTGTTGGTAAAGACACGTTTATGCAATCCTTAGATTGTTTGCGTGTTCGCGGGCTAATGGTCAGTTTTGGCAATGCGTCAGGCAAGCCAGACCCTATGGATGTGTTGGAGCTATCTAAACGTGGCTCATTATATTTAACCCGCCCAACTTTATATCACTACACACGAAACCGCGAAGAACTGGTTGAAAGTGCCGCACGATATTTGAACATGTTGGAGCAAGGCAAAATTAATATTCAAGTAGGCAAGGAGTTTGCGTTAAATGATGTTGCTGATGCGCATCGTTATTTGCTTCAGCGTGACCGAGTTGGTAGCCCGGTGCTTATTCCTTAGCTGCCCTGCTTGAGTTTACTTTTCGACCGTATCACCATTAAATCTAGACAGCTCAATTCCGCTACCGACACTCAATAAAACAGAATCCATTTTGTCATGGCTTTTCACGTGATTTCTATAACTATCCGCTGTTTCACGAACACTAGCAGGGTAACGCATATTGTCTGCGGCGATCATCGCACCGTCGGCTAGTTTGGGATAAATCAAGTCGAAGCAGGGGATATAAAACCGTTTCCACAAATCCAATAATACAAAATCGATGGGATCTGATATATCTGCTAATGAGTCGAGCGCATCACCATTTTTAAATTCTACAAATTCCAATAACCCTGCTTTTTGCAGCATATTAGTCGCATAATCTTGCTTTTTAGCATCTAACTCTAAACTTATCACTTTGCCACCGTGTTGGCTAACGGCATCTGCAAACCAAATCGTTGAATAGCCAAACGATGCTCCCACCTCAACCACTGTTTTACATTCTGCTTGCTGAATAAGCAGGTGAAGTAGCTGGCCTGTTTGTGGGCCTACTGGCAATAAAAATTCATCAATTCGCGTATCAAAGTCTTCGCTAGACAGGCTTTTCATTAAGGCATTTTCTTGCTCTGTTCGTACGTGGTATTCATCTAAAACTGACTGAACTTGAGTTCTCATCTTGTCTCCTGTTTAACCGTTACTGTAGGCGCTCTATACCCTGCATAAAAACTACCTACAAAAATTAATACCATGCCGATGATTTGATATACATAGGGCATAACACCAAAAAGTAGTGCGTTAATTATAATGATATAAACGGGCACCGTATTTAAAAACAGCGAAGCGCGTGACGGGCCAATAATCTTCATCCCTTTATTCCAAAACAATAGCGATAATACCGTTGGGCCAATGCTAATAAACAATAATCCCCAAAGAACATTCGCCGTTATCTGAGGTGTTTGAATATAATTCACTTCGAACACGCTCATCGGCATCACCACCACTAATGACAATAGTACACCAACAGCTGTTATAAACAAGGGCGTCATTGTCACCATCGCGTTTTTCCCCATGATGCTATAAACCACCCAACTCACCATGCCCGCTAAAATTAACAAATCACCCACATTAAAGTTAAGCAGTAATAAATTTGAAAACTGCCCTTCACTCAGAATAAACACCAGGCCAAAAATAGACACTACTGCTGCAACCCAATGATGGTAATTCAACCTTTCCTTTAACAACACCGCCGCAAAAAAGGCCATTAACAACGGCGTTAATGAATTTAATAACCCCGCATTCGTTGCCGTTGTATAACGCAAACCGTAATACAAACATGCTTGAAAGCCGACCACACCGGTAAGTGCTAGTGCCGCCATCAACGGCCAGTTTTTAATACCCTGTATTTGTTGCAGCTCACCGCTATGCCTTAACAATAATATAAAAATACTGCCGCCTATAACTAAGCGTGTACTAATAATTGACCAAGGGCCTAAAAACGCAGCCAAATACTGGCCTAACATCATATTACCGCCCCATAACAGTCCGGCTATGTTTAACAGTACGATGGCTTTAAGTGTTTCGTTTTTCACATGACTCCCTTAATAAAAAAGCCCCGTAGAAACGGGGCTTTCAGTATCACACAGATAGTTAGGTTATTAAAAATATACGTTCATATTTTTGCTAATCAACACATTTTGCTTTAACAAAATACGACGCCTTGCCAATTTCAACACACCATCTTCACGGCGCCAAAGATCTTTTCTATTACCAATCAGCGTATCTTCATCACGCTCTAAACGATTGCGATACACCAAGAAGTTGGAATACACCAATACTTCATCTGGATTAGCCGTTGTTTCCACCTCTATATTAGAAATGATATGACAGTAACGCGTTGCAGGATCTTCTGACCATGCCGTACCCGTTTCTAACCGATCAATTCGTTTACCTAATTCCTCTAAATTATCGTTGTAATAGGCCATCCGACTTAAATCGTTCATCTGGTCGGTTTTGTCTTTACGGTAACGCGTTTCGATGCCCGGCATAAAATAATGCACATCAGCCGTCATCATGTCGGTCCATTTTCTATATTCTTCATCATCAAGAAAACGCATTTCTCGATATAGCCGTTGTTCAACTTCTGAAATAAGCTCCACAGACGTTGCCGCTGTCCCTTCTTCTTTAAAATAAGCAACTATACTCATGATGCCTCCTTAAGCCTTTTTCATGCTAGGTATATCGCGCGTTGCGCGACCATTTAGCTGACTTTTATGGCGCTCTGGCACATCATCCCAACCTTGTGCATTCATCATATCTGCCCAACGTTGGTAGAATAGGCGCTGGTTAGAATCATTATATTGACCACGATATATCGTTCCCGGCATATCTGGGTGATCAATTTTT
The DNA here is from genome assembly GCA_913061075.1 of uncultured Piscirickettsiaceae bacterium. Classification (GTDB taxonomy): domain Bacteria; phylum Pseudomonadota; class Gammaproteobacteria; order Methylococcales; family Cycloclasticaceae; genus Cycloclasticus. The sequence continues at coordinate 11,093 of CAJXSK010000005.1, forward strand.
CGGCTAATACCACAGCCGTAATGTAGTTTTTCCTGACGAGTCACCACGCCGCGGTTGACTGTTGTACAGTTTTCCCAATTTTCGCCATCGTCCATTTCAAACGCGCCACCTGGCCCAAAAGTACACATCACACCTTTAGTAATGTCATCTTTAATTTCTTCTGCCATTTCTTTATTCACAATCACAAAGGTTTTAAGCTCTAGCTCATACGGCCCTTTCGGGTTCCATGTTCTAAAGGTATGAATACCCGGTAAAAAAGACACGTTAGGGAAAATTGACGCTGATGCCACCGATCCAAATATTTTTGACCGCACTTCTCCTAACCGTTTAGCCATTTGTGGACGTATGCGCTCGTAATATTCCATCACTTTTGGCCGACCCAATAAGAAAATATCACCAACACCTTCCATACCAAACTCCCAACCATGGCCGTTTACACTGGCATGAAATGAGTTTTGCATATCAACCGGCGGAAAAGGCTCGCCATTGTTCATGGCTCTACAGCCTGAATCGTGCGTCCATCCGGCGTGTAATGCATCGCCAATAAAGTTTTCGACACCAAATTTCCAGTTCGCGCCGATCACTGATTTAATCGTGCCGCCAACAAATTCAGTGCCGCCTTCTTCGTTATCGAGTAGGGCATCTAAATACCAGCGGAAATCGCCTAAAAAAGTTTCAAGCGACGGCGCGGTTTCATCAAACGTTGCGAAAATAAGACCTTTATAACTATCGATTTGCGCTACTTGTTTTAAACCCCAGTCTGCTTTATTAATATCGCCTTCTTCATAGCAATATTCTTCGTGCATACCTGTCAATTCGCCAGCCGTATCAAACGACCAGCCATGATAGTTACAAACAAAACGACGTGAATTACCCGCGTCCGCAAAACAAACTTTATTACCTCGATGTGTGCATGAGTTTAAAAAGGCTTTAACGGTATTATCTTTTTGGCGCACCACAATCACACTGTCTTCACCCATGTGCGTGGTGATAAAATCACCCGGTTTAGGGATTTGTGAGTCGTGCGCTAAGAATAACCAGCATCGAGCAAAAATTTGGTACAGCTCTTGCTCGTAAATAGCTTGATCAGCAAAAATTCTGCGATCTACCCAACCTTTTTCGATATCCATGTATCGACTGTAATCTGGCCTTGGGCCGCTCATGTTTTCTATTGGCATTTAAACTTCCTCGTGTAGTTTTTCTATTTTTCACTCTCAATACTAAAGCGTTATTTTGAATCAATCAATGCTTTAAATCACTAACCAATGCCACCGCCAGCGACATTAATTGTTTCACCCGTTATGTAAGACGCTTCATCCGCCGCTAAAAAACAAATCGCTGCCGCTTCTTCTTCTGGTGTGCCGTAACGTTTCATTGGTGTGTCGCGAATGGTTTGCTCAATCACGCCTTGCATGCCCGCTTTGTCTACCTCAGTCGTTTCGCCCGTATGTCTTGGAATCGCTCGTTCGCCCTGGTCAATACCGCCCGGGTTTACGCAATTTACTCGAACACCGTGTTCAGCTAATTCCAACGCCATACAGGTTGTTATGGCCTGCACCCCGCCTTTAGCAGCGGAGTAGGGCACACGATTTATTCCACGGGTTGCTACAGAACCTACATTCACAATCGCGCCAAATTTTTGTTCCATCATGTAAGGAATAACAGCTCTGCAACACCACAGAGTGGGCCATAGTGACCGGTTAATTTCTTTTTCTATTTGGTCATCAGGGTATTCCCAAAAGGGTTTTGCCCAAATCGTACCGCCCACATTGTGTACCGATACATCAATACGACCAAATGCATCCATCGTTGCTTGCATGACCTTTTTTGCGCCCGCGCTGGTTTCTAAATCGGCCATACAAATCTCAGCAATACCGCCTTCATCGCGTATTTGTTGCTGTACCTGCAAGGCTTGTTCTTCCGCACGATCGGCAATCATCACCTTACCGCCTTCACTTGCAAACCGTAGTGCGCAGGCTTTTCCTATCCCTTGCGCTGCACCGGTTACGACGACGACTTTATCTTTAAAACGTTGCATTTTTACCCCTTTAACGATTTTTGTTTACCTTTGCGCGGTAACCTTTTAGTATTCTCAGTCCAATTTAACCAAAAAACAGGACAAATGAAATGAGTGATGTCACCTTATACGGATTTCCACTAAGCACCTACGTTAGAACAGCCCGCATTGCCTTGGCAGAAAAGGGCGTTGCTTACGAACATTTACCGTTTGAACCCAATACTGACGATATGATGGCCGTTAACCCAACCGGCAAAGTACCTGCGTTTAAACACGGCGATTTTGTTCTTTATGAAACACTCGCCATTACCAACTACATTGACCAAGCATTTGATGGCCCAGCCTTACAACCTGCTGACGCTAAAGAACGTGCTGTGATGAACCAATGGATTAGTTACATCAATGCGTATGTTTTCTCGGCGATGGTGCATGAAGTTATATTATTTAGGTTTGAAATGCTCCCTATGGATCAGGCCGTACTTGATGCTGGTGTGATTAAATCAAAAGACCAGCTTGCCTTATTAGAGGCCACGCTGTCTTCAAACGATTATTTAGCCGGCTCAACCGCTTCATTAGCGGATTTCTTCTTATACCCAATTTTGGCCTATATGGGCATGATTCCAGAAGCGTCTTTATTAGCTGATTACCCAGGCGTAACCGCTTGGAAAGCTCGTATGGAAAGTAAAGACAGCGTAACGGGTTCTGCGCCTCCTTTATAAGCAGCGTCCCTTTGTTATGAAAAAAGCCGCTTTTGCGGCTTTTTTCTCATCCGGCGTTTAAATCACGTGCTAAAGTTTAACGACCGGATTAATTTGTACGCACATGTCACTTTCTATCTCTCAACGGCTATCTATTAAACGCTTCACCAGGGGAGAACCGCCTAAGCACAGTAGCATCCGCCTCAATCATCGGCGCATTTTTATCTTGCCAAGCAAAGGTGGGTTAGCCCTTGGGTCGGTTGTTTTATTAATGCTGATTGCCTCCATTAACTACAACAATAGTATGGGGTTTATATTTACTTTTCTTCTTGCCGCCGCCGCACAGGCATCCACCTTTTATAGTTACAAAAACTTATCGGGTCTTGTCATCTCCATGTCAAAAACACCGCCACTATTTTCAGGCGCTTCGGGTCATATCAATGTATTAATAAAAGAAACTAGCCAGCGTCAACGGTGGGCTATTAGCATAAAACACCAAAAAAATTCAGACGATTTCAACCTACAGGCCTCACAAAACCAAGTCGTTAGTTTGCCAATAACACCTACCAAACGCGGTTGGTACACGCCAGATACGGTCACCTTATACAGCCAATTTCCACTTGGGGTTTTTCGTGCATGGTCTCCATTAAAGTTTAATGCACCCATACTTGTTTATCCCACACCGGTAGACACTGGCCTTTCCACGCCCCTTAAAAACAGTAAAGAAAGTAATGCTGCTATCGCTAGTTTAGACAGCGGAACAGATGATTTTGCTGGACTAAAACCCTACCAAACAGGGCACAGCTACCGGCACATCAACTGGAAAGCCTTTGCCGCAGAAAAAGGCCTCTATACGAACGAGTTTAGTGCTGATCAATCCGCCACCATATGGCTTGATTGGGCGGCCTGTGCACATTTATCGCTCGAAGCTAAGCTATCTCAACTTTGTTTTTGGGTGTTGGCCGCCGAAAAAAATGGGCTGATTTATGGGTTGCGATTAGCAACGGTAACCATTGAGCCCAGTACCGGTTTAAATCATCAACATTGCTGTCTTAAAGCACTGGCTGTGTATGAATAAGCCAATACCGCCTTCAATCACAATACAGCCTGCGCTATTAAAGCTATTGCTGGTCATTGCTACCTTACTTGTGTTGCCCCACAGCCAACACCTAAACCCCACCTTCATTATTGCCGGCTTTGCACTACTGGCATGGCGGGCGTTGACATTATGGTTCCCAAAAACGCTGCCGCATAAATTATTGTTATTGCCGCTTTCAATCGGGCTTGCATTATTGGTATTAAAAACCTTTGGTATGTCGTTAGGCCGTGATGCAAGCAGCAGCCTACTGATTATTTTAATGGGATTAAAGCTATTAGAAAGCCGCACAGCCAGAGACGTACAAGCCGTTATTTACATGTGTTTTTTCGTGTTGATAACCCCTTTCTTATTTGACCAGCGCATAGAATTGGCTTTGTATGCACTCATCATCTTTTTCTTATTATTGTTCGCGCTAATATTGAACAATACTCGAGGGCTCACCTTAAAAACCCCCCCTCTTTTACGCTTATCTGGCCTAGTGTTGTTACAAGCTATTCCACTCATGTTGGTGTTTTTCTTGCTCTTTCCGCGGATGATTGGCCCACTTTGGGCAATGCCGGACAACAACACCGCCATCAGCGGTTTAACCGATACGATCAACCCAGGGCAAGTGTCAAACCTAGCCTTATCTGATGAAACCGCCTTTAGAGTTCGCTTTAAGGGTACGCCGCCAGAACAAAAAGACCTGTATTGGCGCGGCCCCGTTTTTTGGGAAACAGACGGTCAAGCGTGGACATTAACACCGCCTAGAAAAAGCGCGTTTGAACGAGCAAAAGCTATACCGAATAACGCAAATGACTACCAATACACGCTCATGATGGAGCCACATAATCAGTTTTGGGTGTATGCCCTAGACCTTCCAAACAAAGCACCTAACCGAACACGCTTATCGCATGACCATCAATTAATTCTCGACAATAAACTAAGCCGAAATTTATCGTTTGATATCCGCTCTTCCACACACGCTAAAATAACCCAATTATCAAGCGACGATCGGTCCCGAGCATTACTGCTACCGAACAACACAGACAAGCGGGTTATATCATTAGCGCAAACTTGGGTATCATCATCTACTAACCACCAACAGGTTATTAATAAGGCCTTACGGTTTTATAACGATGAGTTTTATTACACCTTAAAACCACCGTCTTTAGGCACCAATCCGGTAGCTGAATTTTTATTCGACACGAAACGCGGCTTTTGTGGCCACTTCTCCACCAGTTTTGCCACACTGATGCGCGCTGCCAATATCCCCGCGCGGCTTGTAGGCGGTTACCAAGGCGGGGTATACAACAAAGTAGGTGATTTCTATGACGTTCGCCAAGCCGACGCGCATGTTTGGGTTGAAGTGTGGCTAGACAATAGCGGCTGGACGCGTATTGATCCAACAGCCGCCATCGCACCTAATCGTATTGAACACAGCATTGATGTGTCACAAAATAGACAAAATGGCGATGTGAACTTTTTACTAACACCCCCAGAGGGCCTAGGAAAATGGGTGCAACAACTTAACTGGATTCTACACAGCGTAGACTACCACTGGCAAAATGCCGTGCTAGCCTACGGCCCCGAAAAACAGCTCGACTTCCTTTCAACGTTTGGAATCATTGATTGGGGAGACATGGTCATTTGGCTATCAATCTTCAGCGGCGTTATTCTATTTATCACCTTGAGTGTCTTATTCTTATTACACGCAACACCAAAAGACACCGTTCAAACCGCTTACCTAAAACTATGCAAACAGTTAGCAAAAAAAGCAGGAGCCCGTAATCATCACGAAACGAGTTCTGATTATTTTAAACGTATTAACACCACGCACCTACATTCAACTACTGAGCTAAACCACTTAAAAAGGCTATATTTAACTGCACGTTATGGAAAAGGGCAGAGCCAAACTTTCATCAATGCAGTGCGGCGGTTTAAACTAAAAAATTAACTTGTTATTAAGAGGAATAGATTTTCCCTGTAATTCATATACATATGGCGTACAACAATTCCCTATAATGCGACAATTAAAAGAAAACGAGGAACTATTAACCTACTTCTATGCTTACCTTAACATAGCGCTATACGGGTTTTATTTCCCTATACAAAAAGATGAGAATATCTCCCCAAGCAAATCATCTGGGGTCATTTTTCCTGTTATTTCTGACAAGGCTTGTTGTGCAAGCCTAAGGTCCTCGGCAAATAATTCGCCTGCTTGATAGCTAAGCAGTTGCTCTAAGCCCGTATTTAAAAGGACCTCTGATCTTTTTAGTGCATCAATATGTCGACGGCGGGCCAAAAAAACATTTTTCTCTTCCGAATCAAACCCTACCTGTTTTTTTAGGTGCTCTGTGAGCAGGTCTATACCTTGTTCTTTTTTGACCGATAACCTTATTTCCGTCTTTTGGTCGTTTGTTCTGATCCCCGCCTTATTCCCCGTTAAATCAATTTTATTAATGACGACGGTTGTTGGTATCTCTTGGGGAATTTCTCTAATCGATATTGCGTAGTCGTTATTTTTATTATCACGGTCATCAACAATAAATAGCACAATGTCTGCACTTGCTATCGCTTTTTTTGCACGCTTAACTCCTTCCATTTCAATAGGGTCGGTGGTTTCTCGTAAGCCAGCCGTATCTATAATGTGCACCGGCATTCCATCTATCTGAATTTGTTCTTTTAGTATGTCGCGAGTTGTTCCAGCAATATCTGTGACGATGGCTGTGTCTTGCTGAGACAGTGCATTCAATAGACTGGACTTACCCGCATTGGGTTTACCCGCCAGCACAACGGTCATCCCTTCGCGTAGCAAGCGCCCTTGTTTTGCTGTATCGGTTACTTTTTTAAAGGTTAGTTGTAATTCTTTTATGATTTTTTTAAGTTCATCACCCGCTAAAAAATCGATATCTTCATCACTAAAATCTATGGCAGATTCTACGTATAACCGCAGATGTGTCAGTTGCTGCTGAAGGTTATTTATTTTATTTGAAAATTCACCTTGCAGGGATTGTTGCGCCGACATCGCTGCCGCTGTTGTTCCGGCATCAATAATGTCAGCTACGGCTTCAGCTTGGGCTAAATCTATTTTGTTATTTAGGAAAGCGCGTTGAGTGAATTCACCCGGTTCGGCAAGGCGAGCACCCAGGGACAATACGCGTTTTAATACCATGTCTAAAACAACCGGGCCACCATGGCCTTGAAGCTCTAACGTATCTTCACCGGTATACGAAGCAGGGGACTGGAAAAAGAGGGCAAGCCCACTGTCTATACTGCTGCCGTCTTGTTGTTTAAACGACTTTAGACTGGCTTGCCTAACTGGGATTTGTGACCCCAGTAATTGTTCACCAATTTGGCTGGTTTGCGGCCCACTGATGCGAATAATACCTATACCCCCACGACCAGCCGCTGTTGCTATGGCGGCAATGGTATCTTGGGGATGATTCATTATAATTTACTTATCTTTTCCAGCTTCAATACGCTTCATAATGAATGTTTGCTGAGCAATTGTTAAGACATTATTAACAATCCAATACAACACCAAACCCGCTGGGAAAAAGGCGAAGAAACCCGTAAACATGATAGGTAATAACTGCATCATTTTCTTTTGCATTGGGTCAACCGGTGCTGGGTTCAACCGTTGTTGCAAGAACATGGTAATACCGTAAATAACCGGCAATATAAAGTAAGGGTCTGCAGCAGAAATATTATCAATCCATAACGCAAAAGGTGCCTGACGCATCTCTACACTTTCAAGCAACGTCCAATAAAGCGCAATAAACACCGGAATTTGAATGAGGATAGGGAAACAACCGCCTAATGGATTAATTTTTTCCGTTTTATACAGCTCCATCATCGCTTGGTTAAGCTTTTGCTTATCGTCTCCAAACTTTTCTTTCATGGCGACGATTCTTGGCTGCACAATCTTCATGTGTGCCATTGATTTATAGCTTTTTTCAGACAACTTAAAGAAGAGGGCTTTAATTGTTAACGTCACTAAAATAATAGCAACACCCCAGTTACCAACAAAGTCGTGATAAAAACTAAGTAACCAGAAGATAGGCTCTGCAATAATGGTGAGCTTTCCATAGTCAACCATTAGCTCAAGCCCAGGGGCTGTTGCTGCTAATTGATCTTGTAATTTTGGCCCTGCATATAATACTGAATTAAATGTTCCGGTTTCGCCCGCTGCGACTGTTTTGCTGGGTGAGTACGCACCAATAACGAACAAACCACCGTCAATTGCTTTCGTGTAATAACTGTATTGATTTTCTTTTTCAGGTACCCAAGCAACGCCAAAATAATGCTGAATCATTCCAGCCCATCCACCTACGGCTTTAACATCAAGGTTTTCATCTTGCATGTCGTCGTAATCAATTTTTTGGTACTTTTCTTCATCGGTATACAAAACACCGCCGGTATACGTGTATATAAACGAGTTAGCCTTTTTTTCTGTAAAGTCATTGCGTTTTAGCTGTAGGTATTCACGCGCTGACCAGCTATTAGTGCCAGCGTTTTTAACCTGTGTTTCTACATCTATTTTATAACTGCCTTTTGTAAATACGTATGTTTTAGTTACTAATACGCCATCAGCTGTACGCCACGTTAGAGGTACTCGTAAGGTTTCGTCTTGAAGCGCATATTTGTTTTGCGTTGTTGACCAAATTGCATGGTGGTTTGGGCTCTCGCCGGCTTCGCTCACAAGGCCTGATTCAACAACAAATATTTTTGGCGCATTTTCATTAAGCAATTGAACCCTTGCGTCCTTACCTTTTTCTTCAGGGTATTCCAAAAGCTGTAACTGACTTATGCCACCACCTTTCGTGTTTATTTCTAGGTTATAAACATCGGTAATAACAGAAATTATTTGGCCTTGTGAAGCGTTTTGAGCCGATTGGTCACTGAGCCCAGACATATTAGGCGCAGAATTAGAACCGCTTGTTTTAGGAATATCAGTTTGCTGCGCGCCGGTATTACCAGACGCCTGTTCTGTAACAACAGGTGCTTCTGGTGGAAGCACGTAGTCTTTTTGCCATGCTTGCCAAATTAATACTGATACGAAAGCTAGCGCCGCAAAAAGTAAGGTTCTTTGATTATCCATGTTTTTTTTCTATCGTTGGAAGGGGGTCTAGCCCACCTGTACATAAGGGCTGACATCTAACCAACCGTTTGATTGTTAAGTAACTTGCGGTAAACACGTTATATTGTTGAAATGCCTGTAATGCATATTCAGAGCATGTGGGGTAAAAACGGCAACGACTTGCCATCATGGGGCTTATAAAAAAGCGATAAAACTTAATTAAATAAATAAATGGTTTATTCATTTTTCAGTAATTTATCAAAGTGTTTATTAATCGAACCCGACAAAACCGCTTTAGATATATTTCCAGCCTTATGTCGGCACAATACGACGATATCAAAGCCCCTTAATGACCCCTTTCTCAAACGGAAAGCCTCTCGAACGACCCGTTTAATCTGATTTCTTAACACCGCCTTCTTTACTTGCTTTTTGGCTATGGCAAGCCCTAGTTTTGCCTGAGGTTCTTTAGAATGTCTAACCAAAACAGTTAGATATTCATCAGAAAACCGTTTGGCGTTTTTAAAAACCCGTGAATACTCATCTGCCGTATTAAGGCGGTCTGCTTTTAAAAAAGTATGTCTTATTTCTTTTTCAAAAATCAAGCAGTTAAGCGAACCCGGCCTTTTGCACGTCTTGCATTAATAATTTTACGACCAGATTTTGTTGCCATACGAGATCTAAAACCGTGTGTACGCGCTCTTTTTAAATTACTTGGTTGGAATGTTCTTTTCATTGTTTATTACTCTTAAATAAATGTTGTTTGGCTAAATATTAATCAAAGTATCTCTCAACCCTGTTGATTGATAAGGTTCTTTGAATGGAAAAAGACCGCGAAGAATACGTTTTATTTCGCATAAAGTCAATGTTTTATTAGTTTTCAAGGCTATCGTTAAATACCAAAACGTTTTTATTAATTGCCTGTGGATAACTTTTTGTTTTAGGTTTATCCTAGACCTTTAAAAAATAACAAAAGGTTTATTGTGTCGTCAATTTGGGAGTCTTGTATTAAGCACCTAGAGCAGGATATTCCTCCTCAACAAATTAATACTTGGATTAGACCACTCCAGGCACAGTACTCAAACGACGGACTCAGCCTCTTTGCCCCCAACAAGTTTGTTTTAGACTGGGTTATTGATAATTATAAAGAAAAAATATCAAATATAATCAATGGTTTAGAAAAAAAAGATGTTCGTGTTTCAATAGCCATAGGTTCAAGCAAAACAACACATACGCGCCCGTCTTTTAATAATCAAAAAACCACAACAAACAAACAAACCAGCGCCGCTTTCCCTAGCAACCTTAATAGTTCGTTCACGTTTGATAACTTTGTTGAAGGTAAATCAAACGCGCTAGCTAAAGCAGCGGCAATACAGGTCTCTACAAACCCTGGCGAAGCAAATAACCCCCTATACCTCTACGGCGGTGTTGGTCTTGGTAAAACGCATTTAATGCATGCTGTTGGCAATTCAATTTTAGCCAATTCACCCAACGCTAAAATTTGCTTCCTTTCTTCAGAACGTTTTGTTTCAGAGATGGTCAGTTCCTTACAAAAAAACAAAATTAATCAGTTTAAAAACTTCTATCGTTCTTTAGATTTATTACTAATCGATGATATTCAGTTTTTTGCAAAAAAAGAACGGTCTCAAGAAGAGTTTTTTCATACGTTCAATACGCTTATTGAAAATAATAAACAAATTATACTAACCTGCGATTGTTATCCTAAAGAAATCAATGGGTTAGAGGATCGGCTTAAATCCCGTTTTGGTTGGGGTTTGCCAATTGCCATAGATCCTCCTGATCTTGAAACACGGGTTGCGATTCTTAAAAACAAGGCCGAACTAAATAATGTTGATTTGCCTGACGAGGTTGCTTTCTTTATGGGCAGCAGAATTAAATCTAATGTTCGTGAATTAGAGGGCGCATTAAGGCGTGTGTTAGCAAATTCAAACTTTACGGGCAAACCAATTACTCTTGATTTCACTAAAGATGCGTTACGAGACCTTATCTCATTACAAGACAAAAGGGTCAGTATTGATAATATTCAAAAAACTGTTTCAGAATATTACAAAATTCGAATCGCAGATTTATTATCTGCTAAACGGACCCGTGCCATTGCTCGCCCTAGACAATTAGCAATGGCCTTGGCTAAAGAGCTAACAAATTATAGCTTACCTGAGATAGGCCACCAGTTTGGAGGCAAGGACCATACAACTGTTTTACATGCTCAACGGAAAATCATTGAATTACGTGAATCAGACCAAAAAATTGATGAGGACTATAAAAACCTGTTAAGAACTCTGTCTCATTAGCAGTAATAACCTGTGTGTATCTATTTAGTTGAATTAATACACAAATTACCCACAGGATTAAAGTGACTTATTCAACTATTTATCATTGAACTAACCATATGTTTTAATTAGCATATTCAGAACAACTAACCGATTTGGCTTCCCTTATAGTAATAATAAGATTTTATATATGAATTTAAATATTAATAAAGAAGATTTACTTGAACCACTAATGAAGGTCATTGGTGTTATTGAAAGAAGACAGACATTGCCTATCTTATCTAACGTTTATCTTAATCTGCAAAACAAAACACTCTCGTTAACGGGCACCGATTTAGAAGTGCAGGTGACAGCAAAAGGGTTTATCGATTCTGACGCTGAAATTAAAACAACATTACCTGGAAGAAAGCTTCTGGATATCTGTCGATCATTACCAGACCAAGCGAATTTAAAATTAAACTTTCAAGAAGGAAAAGTTTTAATTAATTCGGGTAAAAGCAGGTTTGTTCTTAGAACGCTCCCTGCTGCAGAATACCCATTGTTTGATGAACTTCAATATACCAATGAGTTTAGTATTGAAAGAGATGTTTTATTTAAAGCATTAACTAAAACGTCATTTTGTATGGCACAACAAGATGTACGCTATTATTTGAACGGTCTTATGTTGCAAATAATAAATGGTGAAGTTCAAACAGTAGCCTCAGATGGCCACAGGCTTGCATTATTCCAATACCAATCAGGTAGAGACGATCTCTCTATGGAGCAAATAATTTTGCCCAGAAAAGGCGCTCAAGAATTTCTAAAGTTACTTGAGAAAACAGAAAACGACATCTTAATAAAGGTTGCTAAAAACCACATAAACCTTTCTTTAGAGGGTGTACAACTTAACGCTAAATTAATTGATGGCCGTTTCCCTGATTTTAAAAACGTACTGCCTGAAGAAAGTAAACATAACTTCAACATCGAAAAACAAATATTCAAGTCAGCACTGAATCGAGTATCTATTCTTTCAAATGAAAAATACAAGGGCATTCGTTTAGACATGAGCCCACAACTAATGAAAGTGAATGCCAACAACCCAGAGCAAGACGAAGCTGATGAGGAAGTTGTTATTGAATATGACGGCGAAGAAATGAGCATGGGTTTTAACTCGAGCTACCTCATGGATGCGCTTAACGTTATTGAGTCTGACGTTGTACATGTTTCTTTTACTGATACGAACAGCAGTTGCTTGTTGGAAGACCTGAATGACAAATCAAGCAGATTTGTCATTATGCCTATGCGACTATAGAAGAAAAACACGTTATTTTTTATGTTGTCAGACATCAAGATAACCAACATCAGGAACATTAAACAAAGTAATTTAACTTTTTCAAAAAACATAAATATTTTTGTTGGTCAAAATGGGAGCGGTAAAACATCTTTGTTAGAAGGTATTTATTTACTTAGCCGCTCTCGTTCGTTTAGAACACAATCAACGAGTAAAGTAAGAAGTAAGGGGGAAAACGCACTTGTTGTTTATGGATTGGTTGTAGATGAGTTTAGTAAAAACAACATAGCCATAAAGAAAACAAAATCCGACACCCAAATTAGAATTAACGGAAAGGACGAAAAAAGAACATCTGTTTTATCGTCCTTTTTAAAAGTCCATTTAATTCGCCCCGAATCACAAGCCTTGTTAGAAAGGGGGGCGTCGATCAGAAGAACATTTATTGACTGGGGTTTGTTCCACGTGAAACATCAGTTTTTAGAAGACTCCAAAAAATACAACCACACGTTAAGGCAGCGAAACAAGCTGCTTAAACAACAAAAAACAGCAACACTTTCAATTTGGAGCGAGAGCCTTGCGGAATACGGTATAATAGTTGATAAAGCGCGCGCGAGCTATATTGAAGCACTAGCAAATGAGTTTTCTAAAACAACAAAAGCATTACTGGGCGGCATAGACATTCAGCTTAGCTATTCAAAAGGTTGGCCCGAGAGAGAGGCTCTGCTTGATTCACTTAATGGCACGTTAAAAAGAGATTTATTTAAAGGGTACACAACGGTTGGTCCGCACCGGTCAGATTTGGTGTTAAAAGTGAACGGGGTGTTGGTGCAGGATTTTTTATCTAGAGGTCAAATGAAGTTGGCTGTATTGGCGCTTTATTTAGCCCAAGTGAAAATTTCCAATCAATCAAGCAAACAAGATGTTTGTGTGTTGATTGATGACCTGTCAGCTGAACTGGATAGGGATAATTTAAATAAATCGCTAACGTACCTAAATGAAATGGGTGCTCAGGTTTTGATAACCACGACTAGTTTGGAGCCATTTAATAACTGGTTGGCGCTAACAAACACAAAACTGTTCCACGTGGAACAAGGTGTAATTAATGAAGGTGTTTAAGTGAGTGATAAAAAAGAAATAGAAGAGTCTTACGACTCATCAAACATACAGGTCTTAAAAGGACTGGATGCTGTTAGGAAAAGGCCGGGCATGTACATTGGTGACACAGATGATGGTTCTGGGTTGCACCACATGGTTTTTGAGGCTGTTGATAACTCCATAGATGAAGCGTTAGCGGGTTTCTGTTCAGAGGTAGGTGTGATTATTCATGAAGACAATTCAGTTACGATAACTGATGATGGGCGCGGGATTCCCGTCGATATTCATGAGGAAGAGGGGCGATCAGCCGCCGAAGTTATTATGACGGTACTTCATGCTGGGGGTAAGTTTAATGACAATGCGTACAAGGTTTCCGGTGGCCTGCATGGTGTTGGGGTGTCTGTTGTTAACGCCTTGTCGGATACGTTAGAGCTAATCATTAAGCGCGAAGGGAAGGAGCATTATCAAAAATATGAACACGGTGAGCCAGTTGAGCCATTAAAGGTTGTGGGTGAATCAAACACTACTGGTACTTCTTTACGGTTTTATCCGAGCGCCACTATATTTACTAACATAGTGTTTCATTTTGAAGTTTTAGCAAAAAGGTTACGAGAGTTATCTTTTTTAAATTCAGGTGTAAAAATCCGCCTTTCTGATGAACGAACAGCTAAAGAAGAGGTTTTTGAGTACGAAGGTGGTATCAAGGCGTTTGTTAACCATTTGAATAAAAGTAAAACAGGTATTCATGATGAGGTGATCTACTTTAATGTTGAGAAAAACGATGTTGTTGTTGAGGTTGCTTTACAGTGGAACGATTCGTATCAAGAAAGTATTCTTTGTTATACCAATAACATTCCTCAGCGGGACGGTGGTACTCATTTGGCTGGGTTTAGGTCGGGCTTAACTAGAACGCTTAATCAATATATTGAGTCACAAGGTTTGGCGAAAAAACAAAAAGTCACGACCTCTGGAGATGATGCAAGAGAGGGCTTAACAGCGGTCTTGTCGGTAAAGGTACCAGACCCTAAGTTTTCATCACAAACAAAAGACAAGCTGGTTTCTTCTGAAGTAAAGCCCATTGTAGAGTCATCATTGTCAGAGAGTTTAAATACATTTTTGTTAGAGCACCCTTCGGAAGCAAAAAACATTGCTGGAAAGATGTTGGAAGCAGCGAGAGCAAGAGATGCGGCTAGAAAAGCAAGAGAAATGACAAGGCGCAAGTCAGCGCTAGATATTGCTGGCCTGCCTGGTAAGCTTGCTGATTGCCAAGAAAAAGACCCAGCCCTATCTGAAATTTTCTTAGTGGAGGGTGATTCTGCTGGTGGATCTGCAAAACAAGGTAGAGATAGGCGTACTCAGGCTATTCTTCCGTTAAAAGGAAAAATATTAAATGTTGAAAGAGCGCGTTTCGATAAAATGCTTTCTTCTGAAGAGGTTGGAACACTTATAACGGCGCTAGGTTGTGGCATAGGAAAGGAAGAATATAAGCCAGAAAACTTGCGTTACCACAAAATAATCATCATGACGGATGCTGATGTTGATGGTTCACATATCCGGACATTATTATTGACGTTTTTTTATCGTCAAATGCCAGAGCTAATAGAAAACGGTAATGTTTATATAGCCCAGCCGCCTTTGTATAAAGTAAAAAAAGGCAAACAGGAATACTATGTAAAGGATGATGATGAGTTAAATAGTTACTTGTTGCAACTGGCTTTAGAAAAGGCAAGTTTACAAATTAATGAGTCAACACCGCCTATATCGGGTGTGGCTTTAGAGCAAATAGCAAAAGAACACCTTCAAATAGAAAGCATTATTTCTCGTCTTTCATCTCGTTATGACATGGCGATATTAAATGAGTTGATTGCATCGAGCGAACTTGCTGTTGACGACAGTAAGGAAAATATTGCTGACTGGGTTGCTTCGTTAGAAGGTCGTTTAAATGAAAACGATAGTAATCCTACGCACTATGATTTAGAGGTAGAGGACTCGGATAATAGCTGGCAAATAAATTGTCATACAACGTCCCACGGCGTTAAAAAAGAGTTTCCCATTACATCGTTATTTTTTAAGTCTTCGGAGTATAAAAGAATAATGGGTTTTGCTGACACCTTAAAAGGCATGTTTGATGAGAGCTCTTACTTACTGGTTGGCGAGAAGAAACTGGAGGTTAATAACTTTAAACAGGTGTTTGGGTTGTTAATGAAGGAAGCTAGAAAAGGACAACAAATCCAGCGCTATAAAGGGTTGGGGGAAATGAACCCTGAGCAGCTTTGGGAAACAACGCTGGATGCCCAAGCACGTCGTTTATTACAAGTGAAAATAGAAGATGCAATTTCAGCCGACGAAGTGTTTACAACACTAATGGGAGATGAGGTTGAGCCGCGCCGTTTGTTTATTGAAAAAAATGCTTTAGAAGTATCCAACCTAGATGTCTAGAAACTGGAGATAGTTATGCGCTGGAAAGGACGTAAAAGTAGTAGTAATTTAAATGATCAGCGTAATATGCGTGTCAGTGGTGGTGGCGGAGCTGGTGGTGGTATGTTGCGTTTTTTACCGGTGGTTTTTAAGTTTCTAGGGTTTAAAGGCACGGCGGTTGTTGCTGCTGGTGTGATTGCTTATGGTTTGTTTACAGGAAACCTTGGTGGAGTACTGGGTCTTCAGCAACCGTCAGGCCAAACAAAAACAAGCAGTGGGCCTATAAAACAATCCGCGGAAGAACAAGAGTTGGCCCAGTTTGTAGGGGTTATACTTGCTGATACTGAAGAGACCTGGCAGAAGATTTTTAGTCAGCAAGGGAAAACATATAAAGAGCCGAAGTTAATATTATTTAGAGATAAGGTAAACTCAGCATGTGGACTGGGGCAGGCAGCAATGGGACCTTTTTATTGCCCAGGAGACCAACAGGTTTATATTGATTTAGGCTTCTATGACCAATTGAAAAATAAATTTAAGGCGCCGGGCGATTTTGCACAAGCTTATGTTATTGCCCATGAAGTAGGGCATCACGTACAAACTTTATTAGGCGTTTCTGCGTCAGTCCGTAAAGCAAAAAGCGGTCTTAGTAAGACTGAGGCAAACAAACTATCAGTAAAGCAAGAGCTCCAGGCAGATTGTTTTGCTGGCATGTGGGCCTACCATGCAGGTAATGTTAGAAATATGTTGGAAGAAGGTGATGTTGAAGAGGGACTAAGGGCGGCCAGTGCAATTGGTGATGATACCCTTCAGCGCCAAGCAACTGGCACAGTTAGCCCTGATTCTTTTACTCACGGAAGTGCTGAGCAGCGCGTTAAATGGTTCAAGGTGGGCTTGTCTAGCGGGCAACTTAATGCATGTGATACATTCAAATAAATAGGCAAGCTTGTGGAAAAAAATACGATACTAGAAAAAGAAGGCATAAAGTTTACAAAAGAAGAGATGATCGTGTCAGGTAAAAAGATTGCTATCAGTGATATTGAGTCATTTTTTTTAACAGAAGCTAACCCAGCAAGAGATCGCGCTTACGCATTTATTGCTATAGGTGTTGTTTTGTTTGTATTTACATCACGTTGGTTTATGGCGGGTGGCGCCTTGGCTGTGTTGGCTGGCATTGTTACTTTTTTTGACTCAAGAAGGAAATACACGGTTTTTGCTAAAACACAAAAAGGTGACAAAGCGGTAGTTGCAAGTTATGATTTTACAAGAATAAAGAAAATTAAAGAGATATTAAGCGAAAAAACAGCCTCGTAAGACGCGGTTTGCGAAACTTATTCGCTCATACCCTCCATCTGCCCCTCAATCCAGTTTTCTGCCTGCTGATTAAGCTCTCTGGCCGAAATCGACTTGCTATCAATCATTTCTCCAATTTTTACCTGAATGGTACCCGGGTATTTAATGAAAGCTTTTTTTCTCCAATAGCTGCCCGCGTTATGTGCCACAGGAATAACAGGGTAACCTGACTTTTCTGCAAGCAACGCTCCGCCAACCAAATATTTGCGTTTTTCTCCCGGTGCTGTTCGTGTGCCCTCTGGAAAAATTACAACCCAGCGCCCAGACTTTAATCGTTCCGTCCCTTGTTTAATAATTTGCTTAAACGACTTACTTTTTTTAGAACGGTCGATCGCGATTGGTTGGGTAAGGGCGAGAGCCCAGCCAAATAAAGGTATCCATAATAATTCACGTTTTAATACCCAGCATTGTTCAGGGAATATGACTTGGAGAGCAAAGGTTTCCCAAGCAGATTGGTGTTTACAAAAAATAATTCCATTGCCTTTAATATTCTCAGCACCTGTAACTTGAAAATCCAAATGACAAATAACCCTCAGACCTTTTATAACTAACTTGGCCCAGGCGCTAGCGATGCTATATCGAATGCTATAGGAAAAAGGAAAGGACAATAAAACCAGGGGCGCAAAAACAAATAGGGTGACAACTTGAAATGCAAAAAAAACGACAGAACGAAGGCCGAGAATAAAGAGATTATGCGAGGATGGCTTGGGCGGCGTCATATAAATTCTCAAATGTTGGAACATTAAGGTTTGGGTTGGATTGCTGTGTTTTCTTGCCTTTACCAGTTAACACTAAGATTGCTTTTGCATCAACATCAAAAGCAGCTTCTAGATCACGTAAACTATCGCCAACCACAATGGTATTATTGAGTTGAATATTATGTTTACTAGATAATTCGGTCAGTAAGCCGGGCTTAGGTTTGCGACACGCACACTCATCGTCAGGTGAGTGTGGGCAAAATGCAATATCCGTTATGAAGCCACCTTCTTTATTAACTAATTGGTGCAATTTATCGTGCATTGACGTTAGTGTATTCAGCGAAAAGTACCCGCGTCCAATCCCCGATTGGTTTGTGGCAACAAATACACGGTGGCCGGCTTTATGCAGAGCGGCAATGGCATTAATACTGCCGTCTATTGGAATCCATTCATCAGATGACTTTACATATTCATCACTATCAATATTTATGACCCCATCACGGTCTAGAATAATATCAGACTTAACTGGGTTATAAGAATGAATCATTTAAATCATTGAAATATCGGCAATTTTTATAAAATTAGCGTGAATTTTTGCCAATAATGCTAAGCGTGTATGCTTAAGGTTTTCATCATCAGCCATAATAAACACGTGCTCGAAGAAAGCGTCAATAGGCGCTTTAAGCGCAGATAATTGTTTTAGCGCCTCTATGTAATCGTGCTGTTCAATTAAAGGGCTGACCTGGCTTTCAATGGCTTGTAATTGCTTGTGAAGATCAACTTCTTCGTTGTCGTTTAATAAAGCAGCGTCAAATTGATTTGCCACGTTATCAGGCGCTTTTTTTAAGAGGTTTTGAATCCGCTTATTTGCTTCGCCTAAACTTGCGGCCTCATCCATTTGTGCAAACCGTTTAACGGCATCTAGTCGATTCATGAAATCAACAGGTTCCGAACAACCTACGCTAGCAACAGCGGCAAATTGTTCAGCGGTATAGCCTTGGCTTAAAGCATAGCCTTTTAAGCGATCTATCATAAAGTTCAAAACCAGTAACTTGGTCTCATTAGCGTCGAACGTGTGTCTAAATTGTGTACAGGAGAGTGCAATAAGTTTATTAAGGTCTAGTACTAATTTATTTTCAATGATAATTCTTAATACACCCAAGCTGGCACGGCGCAGGGCGAAAGGGTCTTTGTCTCCCGTTGGTAACAAACCAACGCTGAATATGCCGACAACAGTATCAAGTTTGTCTGATAAGGCTAAAACTTTACCGGTTTGAGTAGTAGGTAATGCGCCACCCGATTGTTTAGGTAAGTACTGTTCTTCAAGAGCGGTAGCAACTTCAGTAGCCTCGTTGTTCTCATTAGCATAATAATGGCCAATAACGCCCTGTAAGCTGGCAAACTCACCGACCATATCCGTAACGAGGTCGGTTTTAGATAATTGTGCTGCACGCGCAGCTAGGGTTGCATCAAAACCCAATTGCTCAGCAAACTGGCTAGATAATGCGCTGACACGCTTAGTTTTTTCACCAACAGAACCAAGCTTGTGTTGAAACACGACGTTATCAAGAGAGGGAATACGATCAGCCAACGTCGTTTTCATATCTTGTTGCCAGAAGAATTCTGCATCTGCCAGCCGTGGGCGAATAACGCGTTCATTACCGTGGCTTACGGAGCTTGGGTTAGAACTTTTGATGTTGCTGATGGTAATAAAATAAGGCAGTAACGCGCCGTTATCATCCAGCACAGGAAAGTATTTTTGGTTGATTTGCATGGTGGTAATCAGCACCTCTTTCGGTAGTGCTAAAAAGTGTTCATCAAAACTACCGGTTACAGCAACGGGGTATTCAACTAAAGCCGTAATTTCATCTAATAAGGCGGGTTCTATATGCGCGATTCCGTTAACAGCAGACGCGGCAGCATTGGCCTGTTCTTCAATGATCGCCTTTCGTTTTTCGGTGTTAGCAGTCACATACGCAGCATTGAGTTGCGCTTCATACGCGCGTGCTGATGTAATCGTAATGGCTTCGGGTGCGTGGAAACGGTGGCCGTACGATGTGTTGCCCGTGGTTAAACCAAGCAATTCGGTGGTGATAATATCGCTGCCAAACAGTAAAACAGCCCAGTGAACGGGTCTTACAAAAGCGGCATTAGAGCTTCCCCATCGCATGCGTTTGGCAATGGGTAAGCGAGTTAATGATTTTTCAATAATAGCGGGAATTAACGTGTCGGCTGCTTGGCCTTTTTCTAATTTGTTATAACTTAGCCATTCACCTTTGTCGGTTTTAAGCGTACCCAAGTCACCAAATTCTGCGCCACAACCACGCGCAAAGCCAAGAGCAGCTTTACTGGGGTTGCCTTCTTTATCGTAAGCGGCTACAACAGCGGGGCCACGTTTTTCCACTTCAATATCTTCTTGTGATATTTGTACATCTTCAAGCCAAACAGTTAAGCGGCGTGGGGTGGCAAAACTATGTGCTGTTCCAAAGCTTAAATTGGCTTCATCAAGGCCATCGCAAATACCTTTTAATAGGTTGTCGCGTAACGTATTAAGAGTAGTAGGCGGTAGCTCTTCACAGCCTAATTCAAACAGTAGATCTTTAGAGTCAGACATTATGTATCTCCCCCGTTTTTAAGCATTGGGAAGCTAAGTTCTTCGCGGGAAGCGAAATACGTTTCCGCGACCATTTTAGACAACGTACGAACACGCAGAATAAAACGTTGGCGCTCGGTGACAGAAATCGCGTGGCGAGCATCTAATAGGTTAAATGTATGGGAGGCTTTTAATACTTGTTCGTAGGCGGGTAGTGCTAAGCCTTTATCAATCAATAAGTTACAAGCCGTTTCGCATTCATCAAATTGTTTGAACATATGGTCAACATTGGCGTGGTCAAAGTTAAATTCGGATTGTTCTACTTCGTTTTGGTGGAATACATCGCCATAGGTTACCGGGCCGTTTTTAGTGTTTGTCCAAACGAGGTCATACACACTTTCAACACCTTGGATATACATCGCGATACGTTCAAGCCCGTAAGTAATCTCGCCACTAACGGGTTTGCAATCTAAACCGCCGACTTGTTGAAAATAGGTGAACTGTGTGACTTCCATACCGTTTAACCATACTTCCCAGCCTAAGCCCCACGCGCCAAGCGTTGGTGATTCCCAGTTATCTTCAACAAAGCGAATATCATGTTCAAGCATATCTAAACCCAAGTGCTTTAGGGAGTTTAGGTATAAGTCTTGGATGTCGATAGGTGATGGCTTGATCAACACCTGAAATTGGTAATAGTGCTGTAACCTATTTGGGTTTTCTCCAAAACGGCCATCCGTAGGGCGGCGAGAAGGCTGCACATAAGCGGTTGCCCAAGGCTCAGGCCCAATCGCGCGTAAAAAAGTAGCGGGATGGAAGGTTCCAGCGCCGACTTCAAGGTCTAAAGGCTGCAGAATAACGCAGCCTTGGTCAGCCCAATATTCTTGCAACGCAAGGATAAGTCCCTGGAATGTTTGGAGGTCTTGATTAGATTTTGACACGGTATTTTGACTGAAAAAATAAATAAACGTGAAGTATATCTAATCTGTGCGGGTTTAGCATCAAAAGGCCCTTAATAAGGAGGCGTAGAGTAAACAGCTCACAACAAAAGTCTATCCGGTATAATGCGGCAAATAACATTAATAAGTGAGTATTATGACAACACAACGCAAGGCAGTTGCGCTTATTTCAGGCGGCTTAGATTCATTACTAGCAGCAAAAGTTATGCTGGAACAAGGCATCCACGTGGAAGGTATTAATTTTTACACAGGTTTTTGTGTGGAAGGGCATACGCACGCCATTCGCAAAAAAGACAAAGCAAAGCCGAAACGGAATAATGCGCTATGGAGCGCTGAAACGCTAGGGATTAAGTTGCATATCATTGATGTGATTGACGAATACAAAGATGTCCTGATTAACCCTAAACACGGTTATGGTCAAAATATGAACCCGTGTTTAGACTGTAAAGTGTTTATGGTGGGCAAAGCCAAAGAGTGGGCGGATGAAAATGGCTTTGATTTTATTATTACCGGTGAAGTGATTGGCCAACGGCCGATGTCGCAGCGCCGTGAAACGATGCCGATTATTTCTGCTGAATCGGGTGCTGATGATCGTTTATTACGCCCGTTATGCGCACAGAATTTACCGGAAACCCTGCCAGAACGAGAAGGCTGGGTGAATAGAGATGAGCTACACGACTTTAGCGGCCGAACGCGTAAGCCACAAATGGCGTTAGCTGAAAAGTTTGGGCTTGATGACTATGCTCAACCCGCCGGCGGTTGCTGCTTTTTAACGGATAAAGCATATTCTGTTAAGTTGGCTGATTTGTGGGCTTCACGAGGCAAAAAAGAATACGAAATTGATGACATTATGTTGTTAAAGGTGGGGCGCCATTTTCGACCTAAGCCTAATTTCAAATTAATTGTGGCACGTGAAGAAGGCGAAAATAACTTCTTACAGGGTTATAGAAAACAATTTATCACGTTAAGAACGATGAGCCATAAAGGCCCGTTAACTTTATTGGATGGTACAGTAGAAGACGGTGATTTAGAGTTGGCGGCAAAAATAGTGGCGCGTTTTAGCCAAGGGCGTGATGCAGAGAGTGTTGATGTTGAAGTGGCGGAGTTAGGCGAAGTAATTAAAAGTATTAGTATTAAACCGTTTTCGAATGAAGAGATTCAAGAGGCGTGGCGGGTATGATTGAGTTAGATGCGCGTCGGTTAATGTGTCCTATGCCAGTCATAAAGGCGCAAAATGCTATTAAAACGATGACATCTGGCGACAAACTGCGGGTAACGTGTTCAGACCCTGGGGTTATGCAAGATATACCAGCATGGAGCAGAATTAATGGTCATACCATATTGAAAGCGGAAGAAATTGATCATGAATATATTATTACGATTGAAGTTGGGGATGATTAGTTGGTAGATAGTGCCGAATTAAAGGCTAAAAAGAAAATTACCGTTATTGGCGGTGTGGTTAATCTTGTTTTGTCTATTCTAAAAATAGGCTTGGGCTGGTTAGGGCAGTCTCACGCGTTAATTGCGGATGGTTTTCATTCATTATCTGATTTATTGACAGATGGTTTGGTTTACTTTGCCTCCCATCACGGAAGTCAAGAAGCCGATGAAGATCACCCATACGGACACGCTCGGTTTGAAACGCTGGCAACCGTCATATTAGGCGCAATATTAATTGCTGTTGCTGGTGCTATTGTTTGGGATGCTATTTCGCGCTTCTTTAATGATGAAACATTAACGTATGGTTGGCTAGTTATTGGTGCCGCTGTGGTGTCTATTTTAGCTAAAGAAGTGATGTATCACGTCACCTTAAAAACGGCAAAAGAAACAAATTCTGATTTGCTGAGAGCCAACGCTTGGCACCACAGAGGTGATGCTATATCGTCTTTCGTGGTATTAATTGGGGTTGGATTAGAGATGGCAGGTTATCGTTACTTTGATTCAATTGCTGCGCTGATTGTTGGGCTGATGGTGATAAAAATTGGTTTTGACTTGGTGCTTGATGCGAGTAAAGAGTTGGTAGACACAGCGTTAGCTCCGGATAAGGTTGAACAAATAAAAGAAGTGATCTTAAGTGTTGATGGCGTTAAAGAGCTGCACTTTTTAAGAACCCGTAAAATGGGTGAGGCGGCGTTGGTTGATGTTCATATTTTGGTTTCACCAAAAATCAGCGTATCTGAGGGGCATTTGATTAGTGAAACCGTTCGTTTGTCACTCATTGACCAAATGCCTAACATCGGGGAGGTGATGGTACATATTGATCCTGAAGATGATGAGGTTGCTTCACCGAGTGTTAGCTTACCGGTCAGAAAAGAAATGGTTGCAAGACTAGAAGCTGCTTGGGAGGGTATAGCTGAAAGGGCCCAAGTAAAGCGAGTGAATTTACATTATTTAGACGGAACGGTGTCAGTTGAAATAGAGCTACCGGTGACGATAGCACGTGAAACAAGTGCGTTAGAAGCATTAACAGCATCGTTTGTCAATGCGTCTTTAACCGTGTCTGAGGTGGCCCAGGCGAAGGTGTTATATTCATGATATGCACCAAATTAGTGCAAGGCGAGCAATGTTCGCACCAATGTGGAGCATAAGCCAACTATTCCTAGTAAAGGCTGAACAAAAATACCTTTAAAACAAGGTGTTATATTTTGGCACAAAATATGCAAAAATTGTTTAGCTAACTTTTAAATATTAACTTAACTAATCTGGAGTAACCATGTCAGCACAAGATGTATTAGATTTAATCAAAGAAAAAGACGTAACATTCGTTGATTTTCGCTTTGTCGATACCATCGGTAAAGAACAACACGTAACAGTTCCATCTCACACAATTGATGACAGTGTGTTTGAAGATGGCAAAATGTTTGATGGTTCATCCATAGCGGGCTGGAAAGGTATTAATGAATCAGACATGATTCTAATGCCAGATCCAGAAACAGCTGTTTTAGACCCGTTTTTTGATGATGTTACGTTGATTATTCGTTGTGATGTCGTTGAGCCAACAAACATGTCTGGATATGAAAGGGACCCTCGTTCAATCGCCAAACGTGCTGAAGAATATCTACAATCAACAGGCATTGGTGATACAGCTTACTTCGGCCCTGAAAATGAATTCTTCGTATTTGATGATATTCGTTGGGGTACTGATATGTCTGGTACATTTTATGAAATTGATTCTGAAGAAGCTGGCTGGAATTCAGAAAAATCTTACGAAAGTGGCAATATGGGTCATCGCCCTGGCGTAAAAGGTGGTTATTTCCCAGTACCTCCTGTCGACTCTCTTCATGATATGCGTGCAGCAATGTGCTTAACGCTTGAAGAAATGGGTCAAGAAACAGAAGTACATCACCATGAAGTAGCAACGGCTGGCCAATGCGAAATTGGTACAGTGTTCAACACCTTGGTTAAAAAAGCTGACGAAGTGTTAGAGCTTAAATATGTTGTTCAAAACGTAGCACATGCGTACGGTAAAACAGCGACATTCATGCCAAAACCAATCGTTGGGGATAACGGTAATGGTATGCACGTTCATCAATCTATTTTTAAAGACGGCAAAGCATTGTTTTCGGGTGATTTGTACGGCGGCTTGTCTGAAACAGCGTTGTTTTATATCGGCGGCATTGTTAAGCACGCTAAAGCAATTAATGCGTTTGCTAATGCATCAACAAACAGCTACAAACGTTTAGTACCAGGCTTTGAAGCACCCGTAATGCTGGCTTATTCTGCTCGTAATCGTTCGGCGTCTATTCGTATTCCTTTTGTGGCTAACCCAAAAGGGCGACGTATTGAAGTTCGTTTTGGTGATTCAACAGCAAACCCATACCTTTGCTTTGCAGCCATGTTAATGGCTGGCCTTGATGGTATCAAAAACAAAATTCACCCGGGTGATGCAATGGATAAAGATTTGTATGATCTACCGCCTGAAGAAGAAGCGTCTATTCCACAAGTGGCGACGTCATTGGATGAAGCGTTAGATGCATTGAATACAGATCGCGCGTTCTTAACCGAAGGCGGCGTGTTTACAAATGACATGATTGACGCTTATATTGAGCTTAAAATGGAAGAAGTGACTCGCTTACGTATGAGCACTCACCCCGTTGAGTTTGATATGTACTACAGCTTGTAAGCAAAATCTGTAACGTGAGAAAAGCCCCGCATTTGCGGGGTTTTTTTTGCACTATCGGACATGTTTATGGTCTTATATTAGATGGGCACAGAAAAAGGAAAGCAGATGCGAAGAATAGTGACAGTACTTTTATGGTTGTTTATGACGAATACCGTGTATGCAGAAATATATAAGTCTAAAGATGCAGAGGGGAATGTTGTTTTTTCTGATGTGCAGGTTAAGGGTGCTGAAACGGTAAAGCTACCGTCGATTATTACATATCAATCACCTGTACTAAGCAGTAAGACATCGACGAATGCATCGCCATTAATTCAACCAAATCATAAGCCTTATCAACGCTTAACGATTTTGGAACCCGAACAAGAAGGAACAATATTGAATAACGAAGGCGAGGTCACCATACGTTATAGTGTGTCGCCAGTGTTACAAAAAGGCGACTTTGTGCAGGCATTTTTAGACGGTGAATTGCAGGAGGGGGTGGTACTTAAAGGCCTTGATAGGGGCGAGCACACCATTCGTGTACAGGTGGTGGATGCTAGTGGATACGCTCATGTGACGAGTGATGATGTGAAGTTTTATTTGCAGCGCCAGTCAGTTTCTGTAATTAAAAGGCAAGAACAGGCAAAGAATAAAAAGCGAGAAGTATTTCTTAAACTAAAAAAGCAACGGCAAAGTAAACAATAAAACGAATTTGAGGTTGATTGTAGCGCACCATTTTGGTGCGTAGGATATAGTTAATAGTATGACATGACCCCTGTTTTACTGGCGGGTGGTGAAATGGCTCGCTTATTGCTATATGGACTAGATGACAAATACGCCCCCCTCATACGCCGCAGTTGTTGAGCAACTTTCCATTGGTGTTCTTGTGTTTAGCAAGAATAATTGTTTGGTCTATATGAACAACACAGCACAAGAAGTGCTGGAAGTGAGTGGCCGTAAAGCCTTGGGCGTACGCGCTGAACAGTTATTGGAATCAGAGGGTTTTAATATTCAACGTGTTTTAGATAAGGCAAGAGATAAAGGGTTGACTATTAAGCAGAATGTTACGCTTCTAAGTTCACGCGATAAACGCTTTGATATTTCAATTTCCCCCATTACATTCGATAGTGCCATTGAAGGCGGTGTGCTCGTCGAAATAAGTAATTCAGATCATTTTCATGAAATAACGAGAGGCGATGCAATATTGTCTCAAAACAAATTAGCGACAGGTATGTTACGGGGGTTAGCGCACGAGATTAAAAACCCACTAGCTGGGCTTCGAGGCGCAGCGCAATTACTATCGGCTGAACTAAATGACGACCTAAGCGACTATACGAAAGTGATAATAGATGAGGCAAACCGTCTACGAGACCTTGTAGATCGGATGCTGGGTTCAAGCGACGTTGTTAAGCACGAAGAAGTTAACGTGCATGTTGTTTTGGAAAGAGTAAGGCAATTAGTGAAAGCTGAAGCGCTAGACAGAATAACCGTATGCACGGACTACGACCCAAGTATTCCTGACTTAGTATGTGACAAAGATCAGTTAATACAGGCGATTTTAAACATTGTTAAAAATGCTACTCAGGCCATAGAAGGCGAAGGCGACGTTGTACTTAAAACGCGCATACATAGAAACTTTATTATTGGGGAAATGAATTTCAAACTGGGTATCAAAGTAGATATTATCGATAACGGACCAGGCATCAAAGGTGATATGCAAGAAACTGTCTTTTACCCAATGGTCACGACTAAAGCAGATGGAACAGGGTTGGGATTATCTATTGCACAAACGAATGTACAGCGGCATAAAGGGTTGATTGAACTAACAAGCGAGCCTGGAAAAACAGTATTCTCAGTTATTTTACCTTTTGGGGTTGAAGATGGACGATAAGATAAGTGTATGGGTGGTGGATGACGATCGGTCAATACGGTGGGTCGTAGAAACAGCATTAAAAAAAGCTGGGCACATAGTTACTTGTTTTCCAGCGGCTGATGGCGTGGTGGAAATGATGGAAAAGGAAACGCCGGATGTTTTAATAACAGATATAAGAATGCCCGGAAAAGATGGGATCGTTTTACTTCAAGAGCTACAAGCTCATTACCCAGATTTACCGGTTATTGTGATGACCGCCCACTCGGATATGGACAGTGCTGTATCGGCCTATGATAGCGGCGCCTTTGAGTACCTACCTAAACCATTTGATATCGACGACTTGCTAAGCCAAGTCGAGCGTGCCTATATTCAAAGTAATACTGCGCTAAGTAAAGGGGAAGTCCCCAGTATGGGAACAAACTCCTCAGGCATTATTGGTGTCGCTCCATCGATGCAAGTTGTGTTTAGGGCAATAGGAAAATTGTCCCGATCAAATGTAACCGTGATGATTAATGGAGAATCCGGCACGGGAAAAGAGCTTGTGGCAAAGGCCCTCCATCAACATAGCCCTCGCGCAGATAATGCCTTTATTGCGCTTAACATGGCGGCGATACCAAAAGATTTAATTGAATCAGAATTGTTTGGCCATGAAAAGGGCGCGTTTACAGGTGCTTTAAGCCAACGAAAAGGCCGTTTTGAACAAGCCAATGGTGGAACACTGTTTTTAGATGAGATAGGCGATATGCCGTCAGATATGCAAACCCGGTTGTTGCGTGTGCTATCGGATGGTGAGTTCTATAAGGTGGGGGGGCATGAGCCAGTCAAGGTTGATGTTCGAATAGTTACAGCAACACATCAGGGGTTAGAAGGGCTAGTTAAAGAGGGGTTATTCAGAGAAGATCTATTTCATCGCTTAAATGTGGTGAGAATAGTGGT
Organism: uncultured Piscirickettsiaceae bacterium; assembly: GCA_913061075.1. Taxonomy (GTDB): domain Bacteria; phylum Pseudomonadota; class Gammaproteobacteria; order Methylococcales; family Cycloclasticaceae; genus Cycloclasticus. Next base: position 39,548 of record CAJXSK010000005.1, read on the forward strand.
CCCACCTCTTAGAGACAGGCGTGAAGACATTCCTTTATTGCTTAACTACTTCTTATCTAGGGCTGCAAAAGAACTGTCAGTTGATATAAAGCAATTACACGGTTCAACGCTTGATTATTTAAAGAATCAAACGTGGCAAGGTAATGTTCGCGAGATTGAAAACTTGTGCCGTTGGTTAACGGTGATGTGCCCAACAAAAGAGATTCAATTAAAAGATTTACCGGTAGAACTATTAGAGAAAGAAGAAGAAATAAGAGTGGGTGGTGATTGGTTAACGTTAGTTAAGAAAGACATAGCCGATATGCTTCAACGGGGTGATACGGATGTCGCAAAAAAAATGGTATCGGCGTTAGAAAAAATATTAATTTACGAGGCGCTTGAATTCACTAACGGCAGGCGTCAAGATGCAGCTCAACACTTAGGCTGGGGCAGGAATACGTTAACAAGAAAAATTAAAGAGCTTGGGGCGTAAAATAGTTTAAATATCAATACTGCCGATGAGCTCTGATAAGACATTGATGTTGTTTAATGCGAGGTAATCCTTAATATCATTATTAATTTTTTTACAGATAAGTGGATTGTAAAATAGCCCAGTTCCTATGCCAATGGCACTTGCCCCTGCAATCATAAACTCTATGGCGTCATTTGCATTGGTAATGCCGCCTTGGCCAATAATAGGAACATTGTGCAGCTTAGCGACTTGATACACTTGATGTACTTTTAATAAAGCAATGGGTTTAATAGCCGGGCCAGATAAGCCGCCTTGAATATTGCCTATAACGGGTTTTCTGGTTTTAGTATCAATGGCCATCCCCATCAAGGTGTTAATAACCGATAGAGCGTCGCTACCGGCATCAATACAACGCCGTGCGCTTTCACCGATATCCGTTTGATTTGGCGACAGTTTGGTAATAATTGGTTTGCTGGTGACGGATCGACACGCTTCCACAACGCGAGCGGACATGTCAGGGTCATTACCGAAGGTCACACCGCCTTCTTTAACATTTGGGCATGAAATGTTGATCTCTATGGCGGCGATAGCCGAATTATCAAATAGTCGGGTGACTTCTTGGTATTCTTCAATCGTAGAACCCGACACGTTGGCGATAAATTGTGTTTCATTCATATCAAGCGTCGGTAAAATGTCATTAACGACTTTATGAGCGCCTGGGTTCTGTAGGCCGATAGCATTAAGCATCCCAGACGGTGTTTCATAGACGCGGTGTGTTGGGTTACCTGGACGAGCGTGCAATGTGGTGCCTTTTAGACAAACACCTCCAATATCAGCATGAGAGAAGCCTTCAACCCGGGTATATTCGTTGCCAAAACCAACGCAGCCCGATAACAACACAAGCGGCGTTTGAAAATTTAATCCACAAAAACTAGATGAGAGAATTGAGTTAGGCATGGCGTACTTAAAATGTCATAATTCATGAATTATACCAGTTAATAAAAAGTCTAAAAGCCGATGATTCATGTTGTGTTATTTGAACCAGAAATACCGCCTAATACCGGGAATGTAATGCGTTTATGTGCAAATTCAGGGGCTCGCCTTAGCCTGATACATCCGCTTGGGTTTGAGTTGGATAATAAAAAACTTCGACGGGCAGGTATGGATTATCGAGATTGGGCGGATGTAAAAGAATACCAAAGTTTTAACGAGTTTTTAACGGTTGAAATGCCTAACAATGTGTATGCCTTTTCTCGCTTTGCCAACAATAATTATTCAGAAGTAAGTTATGAAGACGGCGATGCACTCGTATTTGGCCCAGAAACTCGCGGATTACCGAGCAGTGTTTTAGAGCAAGTGCCGGACGAAAATAAGTTGTTAATTCCTATGCGGGAAGGTAATAGAAGTTTAAATTTATCAAACTCAGTGGCGGTTGGTTTGTATGAAGCATGGAGACAGCTGGGATTTAAGTAGCTTGCAGAGAAGGGACAACCTTTTGAGCACGTAATAACAGTTTATTAACGGCAATTTCAGGGTCCAAACCCTCGTATAAAATGCGATAAACTTGTGTACAGATGGGCATATCAAGAGCCCACTTCTTACATAATGAATTTACTTCACGGGCGGCATGAATGCCTTCGACTTCTTGGCCGATTGTTTTAACGGCGGTTTGTAGATCTGTTCCTTGGCCTAACTGTAAGCCTAGGCGACGATTTCGAGATTTGTCATCGGTACAGGTTAAAACCAAATCGCCCACGCCGGCTAAACCAAGGAAAGAGCTTTCTGAGCACTGGTGCATATGGCCCAATTGAACCATTTCATTGAGACCCAGTGTTATAAGCGCAGCACGAGCGTTCGCACCAAAACCTAATCCATCCGAAATGCCGGCCGCAATGGCCAAGATGTTTTTAATGGAACCGCCAATTTCAGCACTGGCTATATGGTTGCTTGGGAATGCTAAAAAACGTTTGTTTCTTAAAATATCTGCAATGTAACTCGCATCATCAATACTGGGTGAAGCAACAACGATGGCGGTTGGCAAGTCTTGAGCCACTTCAAGCGCAAAGCTAGGGCCAGATATTAATGCCATTCGTGTGTTTTTGCCGAGCTCTTGTTCCACGACTTCATGGGTTAATAAGCCAGTATCGGTTTCGAACCCCTTAGTAATCCAAGTAACAAAGGTATTTTTTTGAAGAAATGGTTTGCACTTGATTAAGGTGCTTCTAAATGCGTGGCTAGGAACGCCAACCATGATGAACGTGTGTTCGGATACGGTTTTTTCTAAATCCTTGCTAGGGGTTAGCGTACCGGGGAACGTGATGTTAGGTAAAAAAGTTGTGTTTGCGCGATCTTTTATCAGCGACTCGATATGTGCTGGGTTATGACCCCATAGTGTTACATGATGTCCGCTTCTGGCAAGCATAATCGCCATAGCGGTTCCCCAAGAACCTGCGCCAAGAACAGCAATTTTCTCAGGGGCTTTTGTCATGGTTTAGTTAGCCTTACTTTTGTCCATTTTTTGCATTTGTTGAGCATACAAAGCATCAAAGTTAACGGGGTTAAGTAACATTTGAGGGAATCCACCTTTTGTTACAAGTTCTGAAACCACTTCTCGTAAGTAGGGGAACAAAACGCTTGGGCAGAAGCTGCCTAATAACGGCCCCATTTCTTGATCAGAGAAACCGCTTACACCGAAAATACCCACTTGGGTCGCTTCAACCAAATACGCTGTTTTATCATTGTTTTTAACAGTGACTGTTACGGTGATAGATGTTTCATAAAGGTTTTGCGGCGCCTTATTTGTCTTTGTACTTAGATTTAAATCAACATGCGGCTCCCATTTTTCAGTAAATACCATTGGCGCTTCAGGTGATTCAAACGAAATGTCTTTAACGTATAGTTTTTGAATAGCAAATTGTTTTTCTGCGGGTGTTGCTGTATCTTCTTTTTCTTTATCAGCCATGATTGTGTGCCTTTAGGTATAAGTTTGAATTACGTTGTAATAGTGGTTATTTTTTTGCCAATTTATTTTTTAACGAGAGGCATATTGGCATCTAGCCATGATTGGATGCCGCCATTTAATGCGTTGATATTAGTGAAACCTTGCTTGCTTAATATCTTACAAGCTTCATCAGCACGCATGCCGGATTTACAGTAAAAAAGCAGAGGCCGTTCGCCATATTTTTTCAACTTCTCTGCTTGATCCTTGATGCTGCTTAAAGGGATATGAACCGCATCAGCGATATGCCCTTCTTTAAACTCACTGGGGGTACGCGTATCGATAACAACAGCATTATCTCGATTGATTAAACCGATAACTTCTGGCGCTGATAGCAGTTTGTACTTTCGAGTAGCATCACTATAAACGGTTTGTAAAAGTAAAATGATGATGAGAAGCAAGGCAACGAACAAGATGATGTGGTTGCCCATAAATTCTATATAGAGATCCATTATGTAATATATTTTTTAGCTTAAGAGGAGAAGGTTTTAAGTAATTGCACTAACTCAATGGTGCTATTACTGGCGACTTTATAAATCACTTGGGTCGCGTTTTTTCGGCAGTTCAAAACGCCTTTATCTCGCATGATGGCGAGGTGTTGGGAGACATTGCTTTGAGACGTACCAACACTATCAATGAGTTCTTGAACGGTTTTTTCACCGTGGCTCAACTGGCAAATTATTTTTAACCGAAGAGGGTGAGCAAGAACCTTTAAGCGGCCTGCAGCCTCGATTATCTGTGTATCATTATTAATAAGGATATCAGGTGCTTCGTTAGACATATGAGATTTCCGGTAAAGTAACGTTAGTTTGCGCATCAAATGCGCGAATATCGTAAAATAATTCTATATACGTATTATCAAGCATTATAACAAGCAAATCATGGAGAAAACATTTTGAATGCCAAATTAACGCCGAAGCCAGTTGTCCTGATGATTTTAGATGGTTTTGGGTATTCTGAATCAACTGAATTTAATGCGATTGCATCTGCAAACACACCCGTATGGGATGCGCTTTGGCGCGAACACCCTCACGCATTATTAGACTGCTCAGGCTCGGCTGTAGGCTTGCCTGACCGACAAATGGGCAACTCAGAAGTGGGCCATTTACACCTCGGTGCAGGGCGATTATTGGCACAAACGTTTACGCGTTTAAATGATGATGTGGCTTCGGGGCAGTTTAAAAAAAATACTGTGCTGAAAGATATGGTTAACAGTGTTGTAGCAGATGAAGCGGCTCTTCACGTTATTGGTCTATTGTCACCAGGCGGCGTGCATAGCCATGAAGATCATATTAAGGCGATGCTAGAAATGGCGGCCGAGCAAGGGGTTAAAAAACTTTACTTGCACGCCATTTTAGATGGCCGGGATACACCACCACGAAGTGCGCAAGCATCGCTAGATAAAATGGACGACACGTTTGTCAAATTAGGTCTTGGAAAAACGGCCTCAGTCATCGGTCGGTTTTATGCAATGGATAGAGATAACCGGTGGGATCGAGTTCAGCAAGCTTATGACTTGATAACGGATGGCGATGCTGCTTTCACTGCTAATTCGGCAACAGAAGCATTATTAGCGGCATACAACCGAGATGAGACGGATGAGTTCGTATTGCCTACCAGTATTTGTTCAAAAGGTGATGAACCTGTGCGGATAATTGATGGCGATAGTGTCGTGTTTATGAACTTTAGGGCAGATAGAACACGAGAACTAACGCGAGCTTTTACAGAGGACGGTTTTGCCGACTTTACAAGGCAGCGCCAAGCGACCATTAAACAGTTCGTTTGTTTAACCGAGTATCACGAAAAGTTTGATTTGCCGGTAGCGTATTTACCGCAAACAATTAGTAATAGCTTTGGTGAAGTCTTAGCAAAAAAAGGGCTAAAACAACTGCGCATTGCAGAAACAGAAAAGTATGCGCACGTTACTTTTTTCTTTAATGGCGGTGTCGATATCCCAAATGAAGGTGAGGACAGAGTGTTGATACCGTCACCAGATGTAAAAACGTATGACTTACAGCCTGAAATGAATGCACCTGAATTAACAGATAAGCTGGTTCAAGCCATTCTATCTAAACAGTACGATGCGATTATTACAAATTATGCTAATTGCGACATGGTTGGCCATACGGGTAATTTTGATGCCGCAGTCAGTGCCGTTGAAGCCATCGATAACAGCATAGGAAGAGTGGTTGCTGCAATAAAAGAAGCGGGTGGAGAAGTCTTTATTACGGCGGATCACGGCAACGCCGAACAAATGTCTGACCCTTCAACAGGGCAAACTCATACGGCGCATACGACTAACCCCGTGCCGTTTTTATATGTCGGTCGCGAAGCAGCATTAGCTTCGTCAGGTGATTTAGCAGATGTTTCACCCACCTTATTGATTGCAATGGGGGTTGATATACCCGATGAAATGACGGGTGATAGCCTGCTGATTTTGAAAAACTAAGTAGACCTTTGTATTTTAAAATAGCCTGTTTTTGCTTTCTCCTGCTATCACCAATTCTGGCGATAGCAGACCAAGAAGCGGATAAAGCACAGCAATTAACCGAGTTACGGCAAAAAATGTCGGCGGTTAAACAAACAATGGCAGCTAATCAACAGACGTTGTCTAAAGAAGAAAAGGCGTTACAAAAAGTTGAAACGGACTTAGGCAGGTCGACCAGCATACTGCGAAAATTAAACAGTAAACTCAGTGCTATTAAGAAGAAAATAGCGGGCTTAAAAAACAAACAAGGTGACCTGAAAAACCAAATTACTCAGCAAAAACATAATCTTGCAGAACAGCTTCGTTCTGCCCATGTGATGGGAAAGCAGCAACAAATTAAGCTTTTATTAAACCAAGAAGACCCCAATAAACTCAGTAGGGTAATGAAGTACTATGATATTTTTAACCAAACGCGAATTGAAAATGTTCGGACGTTAAAGGTTGCTATAACAGAACTGAGCCAAGTTGAAGAGCAGCTGGCAAGTGAAAAACTTGCATTAACACCGGTTGTTGAATCTAGGGCGGCAGAGCAACAGACGTTATTGCAATCTAAGAAGAAGCGATCAGTTGTGCTGGCGAGCCTTCAAAAACGTTTAAAAGAGGGAGGCTCAGAGCTTAAGCGTTTACAAGATAACGAAAAAAGGTTGGCAAACTTGTTAGTGAGTATTCGTCAAGCGATTGAAACAATTCCCATTGCGGAGAGTAAAAACAAAGCATTCCAATCACTAAAGGGTAAACTTCGTTGGCCCCTAAAAGGCGCGTTACATAAACGATTTGGCAGCGCACGAAAATCTGGCCGGCTAGACGGTGTGTTAATTTCTGCAAGAGAAGGGACTACTATCAGGTCTATCTCACATGGTAGAGTTGTTTTCGCAGACTGGCTTCGTGGTTACGGCTTGTTATTAATTATTGATCATGGCGAAAGCTATCTCAGCTTGTATGCGTTTAATGAAAGTCTATATAAAGATGTGGGTGATTGGGTGGAAGAAGGTGAATCAGTAGCAACCGTTGGAATTAGCGGTGGACAACAAAAAGCTGGTCTATACTTTGGCATTAGAAAAAATGGAAAACCGGTGAATCCTACTCATTGGTGTCGAGCAGTTAAAAAAGGTCGTGTAGGATAGCGACAGAATATAAATGGATTGGAGTGACTATGAATTTTATGCGTAAAACATTACCCGTTTTAATGGTGGGTGCAGTGTTGGGTGTGTTGGTAAGTGTTGGCGGTATGGTGTTTGCTGAAAAAGAGCCCAATCAACAAATGGGTACGTTACCGTTAGAAGATTTACGCGCTTTCTCCGAAGTGTTTGGGCAAATAAAGGCCTCTTATGTAGAAGAAGTTAGCGACCATGACTTATTAGAAAACGCTATTAAAGGCATGTTGAGCGGATTAGACCCTCATTCAACCTATCTAGATAAAAAAGCATTTACGAGCCTTCAAGAAGGCACCCGAGGCGAGTTCGGTGGTTTAGGTATTGAAGTAGGTATGGAAGACGGTTTTGTAAAAATCGTAGCGCCTATCGATGATACGCCGGCGTATAAAGCCGGTGTTAAATCAGGCGATTTAGTTATTCGACTAGATGAAAAGCCGGTTAAAGGTATGGATTTGGCAGATGCCGTTAAGATCATGCGTGGAAAACCAGGCACTGATATTGTGCTAACTATTATTAGAGAAGGCGAAGAGAAGCCTTTAAAAATCACAATCACGCGAGATATCATTAAAGTGGTTAGTGTTAAAAACCGGATGTTAGAACCGGGTTACGGTTATATACGTATTGCTAGCTTCCAATCAAGAACGGGCTCAAACTTACGCGATGCCATTTCTGAACTTAAAAAGGAAAATAAAGCAGAACCATTAAATGGACTCGTGTTGGACTTAAGAAATAACCCTGGTGGGCTATTAAATGCGGCTGTATCGGTCAGCGATGCATTTCTAACATCAGGCCTTATTGTCTATACACAAGGGCGAATTGAAAACTCTCGGATGACGTTTAAAGCCAACCCAGATGACTTGTTGAAAGGTGCGCCAATTGTCGTGTTAATAAACGGCGGTTCAGCATCAGCGTCAGAAATTGTTGCCGGCGCACTTCAAGACCATAAACGAGCCGTTATTATGGGTCAGCAAAGTTTTGGTAAAGGGTCTGTGCAAACCGTATTGCCAAGTGGCAAACACAGTGCCATTAAACTAACGACAGCACGTTACTTTACGCCATCAGGTCGCTCCATTCAGGCCGAAGGTATCGCGCCAGACGTGGAGTTATCTCGAGTTAAGTTGGAGCAAATTGACGATGGTTATGTACCCGTCAAAGAAAAAGACCTAACCAAGCACTTGTCTAATGGCGAAGCTGAAGAGGCTAAAGAAAAAGAAAATACCAAAAAAGTAAATAACGACTACCCTTTAAACGAAGCGCTTAACTTATTAAAGGGTATTAATATTCTTAAATAAGGCGTGTTATTAGGGCAGCACTATTAAATTAACGACAGTATCAAGATTTCAACAGGGCCTTATATGGGCCCTGTTGTGTATGTTGAGTTATATCCCCCTCTCGGTGCAGGCCGCCAAGAACACCGTTCAATCGCCAGCCATTATCAGTATTATTATTGATGATATTGGCTATCGCCTAAAAGAAGGCAGAGCGATGATAAAGCTATCGCCTGAATTGACCTACGCGATTCTCCCTAATGCGCCCCATACTAAACAATTAGCAAGGCTTGCTCATCAACACGGCAAAGAAGTGATGTTGCATTTGCCTATGCAAGCAACGTCTAATGACAAGCCGGAACAAGGCGCTCTTAGTGTAGAGATGGGCGAGAAAGCCGTGGTGGAGGCGATGCAAAAAGCATTTGCAAACGTGCCACAAGCAGTGGGTATGAATAACCACCAAGGCAGTGTGTTAACACGCCATCCAGGGCATATGGCGTGGGTGATGACAGAAATGAAAAAAAATGGCCGGTACTTTGTCGATAGCCGTACTTCAAAGCAATCCGTCGCAGATATGATTGCAATAGAAAATGGCGTGCCTTCTTTAACCAGAGACGTTTTTCTAGATCATGATATTAACAATGCCAGTATTGAAGCGCAATTTAACCGCTTAATAAAACTGGCCAAGAGTAAAGGCCATGCCATTGGTATTGGTCATCCGCATCCTGAGACATTGAAGGTATTGCGCGATATGTTGCCGAAACTTGAGGGGTTAAATGTTCGGTTGGTGCCGGTTTCAAGGCAGCTAATAAATGGAAAACTTATTCTTACAAAGCTTAGGAAATAACAATGGGTTTAGGTGCAAGTGATGAATCTAAAGGCAGCGAGGTTGATTTTATGAATCATACTTTTCCAGACTCAATCAATCTGATAACGGACGCTATAGTCGTTTAATTTATTGATCGCTAATTGTGCCGACTCATCGTTTTCAAGTTTAAGCGTATCAAACCCTACACGGGTTAAGTAGAGCGCTTGGTCGGGCAGCACATCCCCAACGGCTCTAATTTCACCAGTAAAGTTGTATTGATTGCGAATTAGCCTACATAGCGAGTACGCTCTGCCGTCAACAAAGTCGGGTATGTTAATGGCGATGATGGCGAAGCAGCTAAGGTCATCTTTAAAACTATGTATATCGGCATCACCATCAACCAATAGGCCTAGGGCTTGTTGGCATGTTTTAAGTGAATCTCGGTTTTCTAGCCAATAGCTTAAGTTGACGATGCTGTTATCAACCAATGACTCATTGTCTTGGTGGGCGTGCCACGCATCATCAATAATGCTTTTGTCTTTAATGATTGTCATAAACCTTATCCTTAAACGGCTGTATGCCAATGCGTTGGTAGGTGTTGGCAAATGTTTCGTTGGTGGTGCGTTGTTCTTTGTAGACGTGAACAATGTCATCGATGGCATCCACGACGTCGGCTTTTGCAATGGCTTTTCCAAGCCGGTCGCCTAGTCTGCTGTCATGACTGTCTGCACCGCCGAGCGTGAGTTGATACCACTGCTCGCCTTTTTTATCGACACCCAAAATACCAATTTCGCCAATGCTGTGATGCCCGCAACCGTTCATGCAGCCGGACATTTTCAGACTGATGTTGCCGGTGTCGATGGCGCTGTCGGTAAAGCGGTCAGTAATGCCTTGGGCAATATCAATAGAGCTGGCGTTGGCTAGGCTGCAAAAATCTAGACCTGGGCAGCAAATCATATCGGTAATAGTGCCGATATTGGCTGTGGCGAGTTGAGCTTTGCTGAGCTGTTGCCAAAGGGGAAACAAGTCGCTTTCTAATACATCAGTTAGCGCAAGGTTTTGGTCGTGTGTGGTTCTTATTTGCGCAAAGCTAAATTGATCTGCAAGGTCTGCGACGATGTTCATTTGTTCGGTTGTTATGTCGCCCGGTGCTTGGGTGGGTGATTTTAGAGAAAGAAAGACAACGCGATAGCCGACTTGTTTGTGTTCGATGGTGTTTTGTTTAAGCCACTGTCTAAAAGGGCCGCTGTTATGTTCAGGGCTGCTGACTGCATTTGTGCTTGCGGGTGCTTGGTAAGCAAAGGGGGTGAATTGTGCTTTAACCCGCTGAATCGCTTCTGGACTCAACTTTAATGGGCCGTTCTTTATGGTTTCCCATTCAGCGTCTACTTGCGCTTTAAATTTGTCGAGCCCGGTTTCTTTAACGAGTATTTTTATACGGGCTTTATATTTGTTGTCCCTACGGCCAAACAGGTTGTAAGTTCTTAAGATGGCTTCTGAATAGGACAAAATATCTTCTTCGGCAACGAAAGGCGCAATGACTTGGCCAATCACAGGTGTTCTACCCAGGCCACCTCCAACTAATACTTCAAAGCCAATACGTCCCTCAGCATCTTTTTTCACATGCAGGCCAATGTCATGCACTTGTGTGGCTGCACGGTCTTTCGGTGAACCACTGACGGCAAATTTAAACTTCCTAGGTAAATAAGAAAACTCGGGGTGTAATGTGGCCCACTGGCGAATAATTTCGCAATAAGGCCGCGGGTCTTCTATTTCATCGGCACTAACGCCGGCTAGCGGGTCGCAGGTGATATTTCTAATGCAGTTACCACTGCTTTGAATAGCATGCATTTGAACGCTGGCTAAATCGGCAAGAATATCGGGTACTTGTTCAAGTTTTGGCCAGTTGTATTGAATATTTTGCCGGGTGGTGAAGTGACCGTAATCTTTATCGTACTTGTTGGCAATATGCCCCATCATGCGCAGCTGTTTACTCGACAGCAAACCATACGGTATATTGACGCGTAACATAGGGGCATGTGTTTGAATGTATAGGCCATTCATTAAACGTAGCGGGCGAAATTGTTCTTCGGTTAATTCACCGTTTATAAAACGCTGGGTTTGATCACGAAACTCTTCAACACGCTCGTTTATCAGCGTTTGATCAATATCATTATATTGGTACATGGTATTATATTTAAGCGTTGTGCTTATTTTAATGGTGTTGCAGGACAGCAAATATAAGCGCCTTTCCTTATAATTAAAAATAATATTAACCGCTATTTATATAACTAATTAGAATAATTTGTTAAAAGATTCCTTAAATTCCGTTGGTGTTGTTTCGCCCCAGAGTATGCACTTTGATGAGCCGTTATCGCTTGAGTGTGGCAAAACGATTGAACAATACGACATTGTTTATGAAGCCTACGGAACACTAAACGCTGCGGGCGATAATGCGGTATTGGTGTGTCATGCCTTATCTGCGGATCACCATGCGGCGGGGTATCACAGCGAAACAGATAAAAAGCCCGGTTGGTGGGATATTTGTATTGGCCCGGGTAAAGCGATAGATACGAATCGTTTTTATGTGGTATCGCCCAGTAACTTAGGCCACTGTAGTGGTTCAACAGGCCCCCGCAGTATTGACCCGAAAACGGGCAAGGCCTACGGTCCTGAATTTCCAATGGTGACAGTTAAAGACTGGGTTAGGTATCAAAAACGCTTGGCCGACCTGTTGGGAGTTAAACAATGGGCTGCCGTTGCGGGCGGTAGTTTGGGTGGAATGCAGGCGCTACAGTGGTCGATAGATTTCCCTGATTTCGTCAAGCACGCGATTGTTATTGCGTCGGCACCTAAATTATCAGCACAAAACATTGCGTTTAATGCAGTCGCTCGCCAAGCGATTATGTCTGACCCTGATTTCCATGAGGGGCGTTACTATGATTTTGATGTGGTTCCCGCCGGCGGGTTAAAAGTAGCAAGAATGTTAGGGCATATCACCTACCTGTCGGATGATGCGATGGGTGATAAGTTTGGTCGGGCATTAAAGGGCGACAAGTTAAATTATGATTATGGCGTTGAGTTTGAAGTGGAAAGTTACTTGCGTTATCAGGGTGAGTCTTTTGTAAATCGTTTTGATGCCAATACGTATTTATTAATGACCAAGGCATTGGATTATTTCGATCCGGCACTGGAAAAAGATGGCGATTTATCGGCTGTTTTAAAAGACATTCCAACAAAATTCTTTTTGGCGTCATTTACAACTGACTGGCGCTTTTCGCCAGAACGATCTAAAGAAATTGTTAAAGCTTTAACGGATGCAGGCCGTGATGTGAGTTATCTAGAATTTGAATCTAACCATGGCCATGATGCATTCCTGGTTCCCATGAACCATTATTTAGATGCGTTTAAAAGTTACATGAGTAACATTGAGGTCTCGGCATGACGTCGTTAAGACCTGAGTTACAAAAAATATGTGAATGGATTGAGCCGGGGTCGCGCGTATTGGATTTGGGCTGTGGCGATGGCGCGCTTTTAGAATGGTTGCAAGCCAATCGACATATTACCGGTTATGGCTTGGAGATTGATCCTGAGAATGTGCAGGCCTGCCTAACAAAAAAAGTAAATATTATCCAAGCGGATATTGATGTTGGCCTGAGTGATTTTGACAATGGCTCTTTCGACTATGTGATTATGACGCAAGCCTTACAAGCTCTGCAGCACCCGAATAAAACCTTGTCAGAAATGGTTAGGGTGGGCTGTAAAAGTATTATTACGTTTCCTAATTTTGGTTTGTGGAAGCACCGTTTGTATCTGGCGACAAAGGGGCGGATGCCGGTTTCTAAAAACTTGCCTGCACAATGGTACGATACTCAAAACATCCACTTATGTACGGTGAGTGATTTTGAAACATTTTGTAAAGATGAAGCGTTGTCTATATCAAAGCGAGATTTCGTTGACTATACACACCGGTCAGATAGTTTAATGAGACTATGGCCTAATTTACTGGGCGAAGTGGCCTTGTATGAAATTAACGGACAAATAAATGCTAAATAAAAAGTACCTATTTTTACTGTTGTTGCTGCCTTTTTTCGCGCAGGCAAATAACGGCTACAATTTTGATAAATACGTGGTGTACCACAATGCGTTTACAGCGGATACGTTGCCAGCAAGCATGGCGTCGGCCTATGGTATTTTACGTAGCAAATATAAGGGTGTATTGAACCTGTCTATTCAACAAAAAGCCGGTGAAGGCAAGTTTAATAAACCGGTGAATGCGCGTGTAATGGTGAACGCCGTGAATTTAACAGGGCAAATGAAAGAGCTCGAATCACGACGAGTAACTGAAGGTGAGGCTATTTATTATATAAGCGAGTTTAGAGTCTCAAATGAAGAGATAGTTACTTTTAATATAGAGGTATTACCTGAAGGTGAAAAAACGCCGTTGGAATTTAAATTTAAACGACAGTTTTATACAGATTAGTTTTAACTAGGGTTTTATCGATACGCTAGAAAGCTTAAACCGCTTACTGGCTAACGCGATTAATAGTAAAACCGGTATGCCCATTAGCGCAGTAATCAAGAAAAATTGGTCATAGCCTAATGCATCAACCATCGAGCCGGAATATCCTCCAAACACTTTAGGCAATAGCGTCATCAATGAGCTAAAGATGGCGTATTGGACGGCGGTGAACGACATATTGGTGAGGCTTGAGAGGAATGCGATAAAAGCAGCGCTTGCCAAACCGGCGGACAGATTGTCAGCAGAAATAACCATATATAACATCGGCATGCTGTGGCCTGTTTGTGCGAGCAGCATGAATAACAGGTTGGTTAAGGCGGATAATAGCGCGCCTATAAATAGGATGCGCATCACCCCAAAACGTAATACCAGTAAGCCGCCAAGAAAACCGCCAACAAGGGTCATCACCAGGCCAAATGTTTTCACGACGCCGGCAATTTCCGGCTTCGTGTACCCGAGATCTTGATAGAAAATATTTGAAATAACGCCCAAGACGATATCTGAAATTCGGTATAGACAAATCAAGGCTAACAATAACCACGCGAGAGATAAGCCATACCGTTGAAAGAAATCTTGAATTGGCTCTATATAACTTTTGTAAACGATGGCCTTTGAAACAAGGTTGCTGATGACAAGTGCTTTTGCAAAAAGCCCTGCGATGAAGAGGGCAAACGCAAGCCGAAGAAGCTCAACAACAAAGCTCGCTAAGTATTTATTTGAGACAAATATTGCCAACGCATTCGTTGCATTGGTTGTAACGGCTGAGCTGAGATAATAAGTGCCAACGAATCCAGTTACAATCAGAGTGAACAATACTAAAAGTTGTGCATGTTCTCGATTGTTGGAGGTAAGGGTACAGTCGGGGTGTTTGTGGGGCTCGTTGATGATTAGTGTTGTGATGACGCCAATCAACATGATGACGGCCATTGATAAATAAGTAGATTGCCAAGCAACGTAGCTGTATTCACCCATTGATGAGCCAAAATAATCCGCCAATAGTAAAGCGCCTGCCCCGGAAATTATCATGCCGATGCGATAGCCTGCGATGTAGCTAGAAGCCATTAATGCTTGAAGATCCATATCTGCAGACTCAATGCGAAAAGCATCAATCACGATGTCTTGAGTGGCAGACGCAAAGCCCAGCAATATGGCTGCACAGGCCATTAGGGCTAAGCTGTCTTCGGCGGGGTTTAGTGAAGCCATCATTAAAATGGCAACAATAATCATAGCTTGCGACAGTAAAATCCAGCCACGTCGGTGCCCTAACCAGCCAGTAATAAAAGGTATGGGTAACTTATCGACCAAGGGCGCCCAAACGAATTTGAATGAGTAACCTAGGGCGGCCCAGCTAAAGTAAGTGACTGTGGCGCGATCAATGCCGGCTTCTCTTAGCCAGAGGCCTAAGGAAGAAAAAATCAACAATAAAGGAATGCCTGCGGAAATTCCAAGAAAAAGCATGGCAACCACTTGAGGTTGCGAAAAAGCACGAAACGTCGTTAGCCAGCTTTGTTGATACATGAAATTCTGGTACGTTAAATGTCGTAATCAACGATTAACGGCGCATGGTCTGAAAAGCGCTCATCTTTATAGATGCTTGCATCCGTTACCGTTTGTTTTAAGTTGCTGGAAATGACATGGTAATCAATACGCCAACCGGTGTTATTTGCCCACGCTTGGCCACGGTTAGACCACCAAGTATATTGGTCGGCTTCTTCATTAACGAGGCGGAAAGCATCACCCCAGTCTTCATCACCAAATAATTCATCTAACCAAGCGCGTTCTTCAGGTAAAAAGCCGGAGTTTTTTTGGTTGCCGCGCCAGTTTTTTATATCAATTTTTTTATGGGCAACATTCCAATCACCGCAAATGATATGTTTTTTGCCATCGGCTTGTTTATCGCGTAACACAGGCATCAAACGGGCCATCAAATCATACTTAAATGCTTGGCGTTCTTCTTTTGATGAGCCAGATGGCATGTAAATAGAGGATACACATAAATCGCCAAACGTAGCTTCAATAAAACGGCCTTCGGAGTCAAAATCATCCCAGCCTATTGCTTTAGTGACGTTGTCTGGTTTTTGCTTGGAAAATATTGCAACGCCGCTATAGCCTTTTTTTTCAGCTGGATGATAGAAACAGTGGTAGTTGCTAGGCCAAAAGGCATCGCTGATAAGTTGATCTTCTTGGGCTTTTATTTCTTGTAGGCAGAGAATGTCGGCATCTAAGCGCTGCATCCATTCAAAAAAGCCCTTCCGTTCGCCAGCGCGAATACCATTAACGTTTAGTGAAACAATTTTCATAATAAAAAAACTAGCTTATAAATATATCGGTATCATACCGTAGAGCTTGTATGATGAAAGCACTTGATTAACGGCCGTAAATTTCGTATGATGCGCGACCAAACTAAGGGCGGTGACGCTCAAGTATCAGATTAGAGAATATTATGAAACTAGAAACACATCCGCAGTATAACGAAATTTCAGTTGCTTGCAGTTGCGGCAATACCTTTAAAACAAATTCAACGCTGAGCAAAGAAGAGCTTCATATTGAAGCGTGTTCTGCTTGTCACCCATTTTATACAGGTAAGCAAAGAATCGTTGATACAGCAGGTAGAGTTGATAAGTTTAATAAACGTTACCAGCGCGGATAAGTTTAGAACTAACGTAATATTTTAAAAGTCACCTAAAGGGTGGCTTTTTTTTTGCCCTAAGTAATAGAATGACAAGTGTATATAAAACAGAACGGTTGTTAAATGACGAACAAAACAAACAGTTACACAGTTAAGGCCTTTGGGGTGTTGGTTTTATTAGCATTGCTTGGCGGCTGTGCTGCAAACCCGGCAACTGGAAAGCGTGATTACGTTCTAATGTCAGAAAGCGAAGAGTTAGCATTAGGTCGACAACACAGCAAAGAGGTGCTCAAGCAGTATCGAGTTTATGATGACCCAGCGCTTCAGCAATATGTTCAGTCTGTGGGTGATAAAGTGGCGAAGTTGAGTCATAGAAATAACTTATTTTATAGATTCACGTTGCTGGATAGTACGCAAGTCAATGCTTTTGCCTTGCCTGGCGGCTATATCTACATTACGCGTGGTTTATTGGTGTATTTAAATAGTGAAGCGGAACTGGCCGCTGTTTTAGGGCATGAGTTAGGGCATGTCACAGCACGTCATTCGGTTAGACAGCACAGTATGTCAACAACAACTAATTTATTAGGCGCACTGATAGGTGCAGCATCTGGCGTGCAAGGCGTTGGGCAACTGACTAATATGATCGGTACGGGCATTGTTAGGGGTTATGGCCGAGAGCACGAATTAGAGGCAGATGGGCTTGGCGTTGAATATTTAGCGAGAGCAGGTTATGACCCGGCGGCTATGGAGAAAGTTATAACAACACTTAAAAACCAAGAGCTATTCGACAAAAAAGTAGCGCGAGAACAAGGTCGGGAACCGCGCGCGTATCATGGTGTTTTTTCAACGCACCCAGCTAACGATACACGTTTACAGCAAGTTTTAAGAAAGACATCGGTAAAATATAGGCCTACAAGTAGTAACCAAGGTCAAGATGTTAGGTTTATGCAGAGGTTGGCAGGGTTAACCTTTGGCGATAGTGAAAAAGATGGAATCACAAAGGGAAATACGTTTTACCATGCCGATATAAATTTCAAATTTTCATTTCCAAAAGGTTGGCTGTTATCGAATCAGCCGTCAGCTATTCAAATTATGGCGCCTAAAAATGAAGCGTTTATTCAAGTGTCTATGCAGGATTTAAATAAGCGGTTAACGCCTCAACAATTCATGAAAACTAGAATGGGGATTGATAAAACAATTGCTGAACAGGCAATAAGATTGCCGGGCTATAAGGCGTATTCAATTGTAACTAAGGGCAAAACGCCATACGGGCAAAAGAAGGTGAGGGTGACCGTATTGGTTGAGGGGGTCCGAGCCTTCGTTATATTGAGCTCCGCTAAGCACGATAATCAATTTGCGCGATATGACCGTGACTTTTTAAACAGCGCGAAAAGCTTTTCTAAATTAAGCCAACAAGATCGAAAAAAAGCAAAACAACTGTCTTTAGTGAATATTAAATCGAACTCAAGGACTAGGTTCTCCACCTTAGCGAAAAGCTCACCCATTGCTCATCATTCAGAAGACCAAATAAGACTTTTGAACGGTGCGTTTCCAAATGGGAATATAAAAACAGGTGACCTCGTCAAGATAGTTCGTTAGAATTGAGTGTTCAACTGTTTCATTAAGTGGCAAGCTTTGATGTTTGTTAACTTAATGTTCGTTATAAAACTTTCAAGGAGTAAATATGTCTAAAGACACGCTAACATTAACCGATAATTCAACCGGCAAC
Organism: uncultured Piscirickettsiaceae bacterium; assembly: GCA_913061075.1. Taxonomy (GTDB): domain Bacteria; phylum Pseudomonadota; class Gammaproteobacteria; order Methylococcales; family Cycloclasticaceae; genus Cycloclasticus. The sequence goes on from CAJXSK010000005.1 coordinate 57,595, forward strand.
AGTACTGAATTACCTTTATTGCGCGGCTCTCTTGGCAATCCGACGATTGATATTAGTAGCATTCCAAAAGACCTAGACTACTTTACGCATGACCCTGGATTTGGTGTTACAGCAAGTTGCGAGAGTGATATTACGTTTATTGATGGTGATAAAGGTGTTTTACTTTATAGAGGATACCCAATTGAACAGCTTGCATTTAAAAGCGATTATTTGGAAACAGCGTATTTATTGATTCATGGCGAGCTACCAAGCTCGAGCGAGTTAAATGAATTTAAAACCATTATTACCCGCCATACGATGATTAACGAGTCTTTAAAATCATTTTTTAATGGTTTCAGGCATGACGCTCACCCTATGTCTATGATGATGGGTGTGGTTGGATCGTTGGCTGCGTTTTATCACGAAGGTCTGAACATGAATGATGATGAGCACTTGATGGTTTCTGCTCATCGCCTGATATCTAAATTACCGACGATTGCTGCGGCTTGTTATAAACACTCGATTGGCGAGCCAATTGTTTACCCGCGAAATGACCTTGGTTATTGCGAGAATCTAATGCATATGATGTTTGCTGTGCCGTGTGAAGAGTATGTTGTTAGCCCGACGGCTGCAAAAGCGCTGAACCTTTTGTTTATTTTGCATGCGGATCACGAACAAAATGCCAGTACATCAACGGTAAGACTAGTTGGCAGTACAGGTGCAAACCCATTCGCTTGTATTTCTGCTGGTATTGCCGCTCTTTGGGGACCTGCGCATGGTGGGGCGAATGAGGCTGTTTTGGACATGTTAACGGAGATTGGTTCTGTTGAAAATATTCCTGAGTACCTTGAAAAAGCAAAAGATAAAGATGACCCATTTAAGTTGATGGGCTTTGGGCATAGGGTTTATAAAAACTTTGACCCTCGCGCTACGATTATTCGTAAAGTTTGTTATGAAGTGCTGGAAGAGACAGGCATTGAAGACCCTATGTTTGAACTGGCGATGAAGCTTGAAGAAATAGCACTAAAAGATGAATACTTTGTTAGCCGTAAACTGTATCCAAACGTAGATTTTTATTCTGGGGTTATATATAAAGCGTTGGGTATTCCAGTTAGTATGTTTACAGTAATGTTTGCTTTGGCAAGAACATCGGGCTGGGTTTCTCACTGGTTAGAAATGATGGCTGACCCGGATGGCCGTATTGGTAGACCTCGCCAATTGTACAAAGGCCCAGTTTCAAGGGATTACGTGGAACTGTCTGATAGATAGTACGTTTTATTAAAGTAAAAGGCGCACTAATAAGTGCGCTTTTTTATACCTAAGGGTTATTGGGTTAAAACAAATCTTCTATGTTTTGCTGTGAGTCTGCAGAGGAGTTTGAATTGTCGAGCATATTTTGAGGCGCGTATTCTTGCCTAAACAACTCAAAGATAGCATTTGGATTAGAGGGCTCTGTTTTAAGGCCGGTTTCCGAATCAATTAATACGCTGACAATATCGCTGGGCTGAACCAAATTTTGATTAGGTGTGCCTTTCAGCGCTTCACGCATAAAACTAATCCACATAGGTAATGATGCTTTGCCGCCAGTTTCTCGGCTTCCGAGGGAGCGACTGTCATCAAACCCGACCCAAGTAACAGCGACTAATGATGGGTTGAAGCCGCTAAACCAGGCGTCTTTTTGATCATTGGTCGTCCCTGTTTTTCCAGCTAAATCTGTTCTGCCTAGGCTGAGTGCTCGTCGGCCAGTTCCACGCTTTACTACGTCGCGTAATAAAGAATTCATCAAGTAACTTACTTGCGGAGAAAGGACTCTTTCTGCTTGTCTGGGTAGGGTGTTGTTTTGTTCTAGAGTTAGCGTGTTAGATTCATTGTCAATTAACGGCGTGGTCGTGCTAGGAGAGGGTTGTGGTGGTTCGCTGTTTTGTAAGCAAGAGGTACACGCATGAAGTGGGTTTGCTTTAAATAATGCTTCACCTGCAAATGACTCAATTCGCTCGATGAAATAAGGCTCAACTTTAAATCCGCCATTAGCAAAAACTGAATATACGGTGGCCATTTTGTAGGGGTTTGCGTTACCACTGCCCAGGGCTAGAGATAAGTTCTTTGGTAGGTCAGCTGGTTGCAGTGAAAATTTATTGGCGAACTGTCTGACGTATTTAACGCCAACATCTCTGAGGATTCTAATGGATACGAGATTGCGAGAATTAATAAGTGCTTCACGTAACCTGGTGGGGCCATAGAATTTTCCGCTATAGTTTTCAGGGCGCCACTGCTCTTCTAGGCCGGCATCATTAAAAACAACAGGTGCATCGTTAATGAGTGTTGCCGCCGTATAGCCCTTTGTTAAAGCAGAAGAATATAAGACCGGCTTAAACCCCGACCCTGGTTGCCTATTGGCCTGATATGCACGATTGAATTTACTATGGTAATAATCGTAACCGCCTGTTAGCGCTAGAATGCCACCATTTTGAGGATCCATCGCGACTAAAGCACCAGCAGCTTGTGGCACTTGAGATAATTCAAAACGGTTTAAAACAGGGTTAAGGCGTAGACGAATAATGTCGCCAACTTTTAGTATATCAGTAACTTTTTTGGGCGATTTCCCCATTCTTTTTTCATCTATGTAGGGCCTCGCCCAGCTTAGCTCGCCCCATTCGATGATGTGTTCTTGTCGGTCTTTGTTTAGCGTCGTGATGGTTTGAGGTGATACTGTTGTGACAACGGCTGGAAACGTTTCGCCAACGTTCTTAAATTTGGATAATGCGGCAGATACGATTGCTACAGAATTAACCTCGCTTTTATCAATATGCCCTAGAACACCTCTGTAGCCATGGCGTTTGTCGTAATCATGTAGGGCGCTTTTAATGGCAAGGTTTGCTGCATCTTGTTTGCTGCTATCAATCGTTGTGTAAACATTCATGCCAGACGTATAAATTTCGCTTCCATACAATGCGTACATTTCATCTCGCACCATTTCAGCAATATAAGGCGCTTGAAGTTCAATCGAGTTGGTGTTTAATTCTGCAGTAACTGGTTCGGCGAGCGCTTCATCTAGCTCAGGTTGGTCTATATAGTTAAGGTGGTGTAATCGGCCTAAGATATAGTCACGCCGAATTTTTGCTCTATTTGGATTGGACAAAGGGTTATAGGCGGAAGGTGCTTTGGGTAGCCCCGCTATCATGGCTTGTTGCGCTAAGGACAGTTCGTTTAAATTTTTGCCATAATACACTTGCGCTGCTGCTGCAATACCATATGACCGGTGGCCTAAATAAATTTTATTTAAATAAAGCGCGAGAATCTCTTGCTTAGATAGCTCTTGTTCGATGATAAAAGATAATAATATTTCTCGAAATTTTCGAGTGTATGTTTTTTTCTTGGTTAAAAAAAAGTTTCGGGCGACCTGCATGGTTATCGTACTGCCGCCCTGTTTTTTTTCGCCAGTTAAAATCAATTGAACAGCTGCTCGTGCTAGACCAACGTAATCAACGCCGCTATGTTGAAAAAAACGGTTATCTTCAGCTGCTAGAAAAGCATTTATCTGCGTTTTAGGTACATCTTCGTAGGTGATAGGAATGCGTTTTTTTTCACCAAATTGAGCGATAAGTTTATTGTCCTTGCTCAACACCCTAAGAGGTGTTTGGTATTGAACTTCACGAAGCGATTCAACATCGGGCAAGTCAGGAACAATGAAGAATTTAGTATAGAAAAAAAACAGCGTGGCTAAGCCAATAAATAACAAGACCACCCATTTGGCTATACTAATTAATATGTTGGTTTTGGTACGAGTTGGCGTTGTGTTATTTTTGTTCACGTAAGAGTTTAACTATAAAATGATTGTTTATTGTATGTGTATTGTGAATATAATCACATTAACAAGGGGTGAATTTGTTTTTTTTTAAAAAAACCAAACAAAATATAAACTAAAGCTATACTGTAACAAACTATTGTTAGTTGTTGAATTTTAAGCTTGATTATAGAAATGATTTGTAATCAAATTGACTCATATGAATATCGTCTATCTTTTTGACGATAGGAAAGAAGGAAAAAAAGGATGTCTTTTTTCAAACGAAGTAACCCAAACGTATTAGGTATAGATATCAGTACGTCAGCTGTAAAGTTGATTGAGCTGAGCCGACAAGGTTCGAGATACCGTGTAGAGAGCTATGCTGTTAGCGCGCTTCCAGAAAATGCGGTTATTGATAATAATTTTGCGGATATAGACGCTATCGGGCAAGCATTAAAAACGGTTGTTGAGCGTTCCGGTACTAAGTTAAGGCAGGCAGCAGTCGCCGTCACAGGCTCAGCTGTTATCACAAAGGTGATAGCCATACCTAGGCCAGAAAACGACGATGAACTTGTTGGCCAAGTGGAAATGTTAGCAGATCAATACATTCCTTATGCATTAGACGAGGTCAACCTTGACTTTAATGTGATTGGCGATAATGAAAGCAACCGGGACATGGTCGATGTGCAGCTCGCCGCATCTAGAAGAGAAAATATCGATGATAGAGTCGCTGCGTTAGAGATAGCGGGTTTAAAATCAAAGATAATTGATGTTGAGGCTTATGCTTTAGAAAATGCCTACGGGTTACTAACGGATGCGTTGCCAGATTATGGACCAGATGCAACCATAGCCATTGCGGATACTGGCTCCAGCGTAACGACACTTAATATAGTACATAAAAATAAAGTGGTGTATTCTCGCGAACAAGGTTTTGGCGGGAAGCAGTTAACAGAAGAAATTCAGCGCAGATACGGATTGTCATATGAAGAGGCTGGTATGGCTAAAAAACATGGCGGCTTGCCAGATAATTACATAAGTGAAGTGTTAGACCCCTTTAAAGATGTTATGAGTCAACAAATTGGCCGATCATTACAATTCTTTTTTTCTTCTAGTTCTCAGCATAATGTGGATCAAATCATATTGGCAGGTGGCTCATCATCGTTGCCTGGTATTGAGTCGTTAATCGAGGAAAAACTGAGTACGCCAACAACTATCGCCAATCCGTTTGCACAAATGACGTTGGCTGGAAAAATAAAAGCACAGGCATTAAGTAATGATGCGCCAGCAATGATGATTGCAACTGGGCTTGCATTAAGGAGTTTTGATTAATGGCTAAAATTAACTTATTGCCTTGGCGGGAAGAGTTACGCCAAGAGCGCCAAAATGATTTTCTTATTATGCTTGGGATTGGGCTAGTCGTTGCAGCTGTTCTCATGATTGTTGTTCATGTAACCATAAGTAGCATGACTGAAAACCAGCAAAACAGAAATCAATACTTGCAGCGTGAAATAGCTGTTTTTGATAAGAAGATTAAAGAAATTAAAGCGTTAGAAAAAACCAAGCGGCAATTGATTTCACGTATGGAAGTTATTCAGAGGCTGCAAAGTAGCCGCCCAGAGGTTGTTCATATGTTTGATCAATTAGCTCATACGGTTCCTGAAGGGGTCTATTTGACGAAATTTTCACAAAAAGGTAAGGCGCTTAGTATTAATGGTAATGCGCAATCTAATACGCGAGTTTCTGCTTATATGAGGAGTTTAGAGAAATCACCTTGGCTAAAAGGGGCAGACTTAAATGCAATTAAAGCAAAAGGCACAGATGTTAATGGCTTTACGTTAAGGGTCTCTCAAGAGAAAAGTAAAAGTTCCAAGGAGGGAAAATAATATGAAGCTTGACGAGATTAATTGGGATTTTAATGAGGCAGGTAATTGGCCAACACCAATCAAGGCTGGGGCTATTGTTTTATCTTGTATATTGTTAATAGCTGCTTGGGTATATTTTGACACATTGGATCAGAAAGACGTTTTGGAGGCTGAGGAAGTAAAAGAGTTGTCTTTAAAGAAGTCATTTGAAGTAAAGCAACAAAAGGCAGCGAACCTTGATCCTTACAAAAAACAACTGGTAGAGATGAGAGAACAATTTGGGGCTATGTTGCAACAGCTCCCAAATAAAACTGAAGTAGCAGAGCTTTTAGTGGATGTGTCTCAAGCTGGACTGGCTAGCGGTTTGGAGTTCACATTGTTTCAACCGATGGGAGAAGGTAAAAGAGACTTTTACGCTGAAAAACCGATAAAAATTTCTGTTAAAGGTACTTACCATGAGTTTGGAGAATTTGTGAGTAACCTTGCAGCCTTGCCAAGAATTGTTACGTTGCATAATGTTGCATTAACACCTAGTAAAGGCGGTGAAATGACGATGAGTGCATTAGCGAAAACATATCGCTATTTGGATGAGGGCGAAAAATGAACGTTAAATATATAAACCGTTTTTTGTGGTTGCCGATCGTTATGGGATTATCTGTAGCGTCTTCAGGTTGTGTTAGTGATAAATTCGATGATTTAGAGGCTTACGTTGCGAAGGTAAAGCAAAAAAAAGCGGAACCTATTGAGCCGTTACCGGTTATTAAAACGTACGAAGCATTTAGTTATGACGCTGAGGGGTTGCGAAACCCATTTGAACCGGTTGAAGAGCCGCAATCCATAGCTGCAGTGGAAGAAGGTATAGGCCCCGGGCCTGATATTGATCGCTCTAAAGAAGAGTTAGAAGCTTACCCTTTGGATACACTCAGAATGGTGGGTACGTTAGCAAAAGGTGGGCAGCTCTGGGGGTTGATTCGAGCCAATGACGGCGTTATCCACCGTGTACAGCCCGGTAATTATCTAGGACAGAATTTCGGTAAAATTAGCGAAATATCTGATGTGCAAATTAATTTAGATGAATTTATTGCAACGTCAGCAGGACGCTGGCGAGAGCGCCAAGCGTCGTTGGCGATAGCAGAATAATGTGGATGGGGAAGAAAATGAACAATGCAAACAAGGAAAAACTGATGGATAAGCAAGTGCATAAGCAAACAAATATGGTGTTATGGAGCATTGCGTTAATATGTTTAATGTTCACTCAAATGGTTTTTGCGCAAGCGACAAACTTAAACCAAATCCATTTCGCAGGTTTAGAAGGTAATAAAGTTCAAGTTGAGCTGGCATTAGACGGTGAGCCCGGTTTATTGAAGAGCTTTAGTACGGACAATCCAGCAAGAATCGCCATTGATTTGCCTGGCATTGCAAATAATGCAGGAAAAAAATCAATACCTATTAATATTGGTAAAGCGTTGAGCATCAGGGCCGTACAGGCAGGTGACAGAACGCGGGTTGTTTTAAATTTAAGTGAGTCAGTTCCTTATTCAACAAAAATAGAAGGGAACAGTGTATTCATTACATTGAATAGAACAGAGGCTCTTAAAAAAGCGACTTCTTCAGCGGTAGCGGTTGCGCCTTCAACAAGTAATAACGCCTTAGCTGTACAAAATGTAGACTTTAGGCGCGGTGAAAAGGGTGAAGGTCGCGTGTTAGTTAGTTTAAACAGTGCTAGTGCAGTAGTAGATGTTGAAGAACAAGGCGGTAAAATCATAGTCGATATTAAGGGTGCTCAGTTACCAGCAGAATTTGCTAACCGATTGGATGTGTTGGATTTTGCAACGCCTGTCAAAACGGTGGATGTTAAATCGCAAGGTGATAATGCTCGTTTAACAATAACGCCAGTCGGGCTATATGAGTTTTTGTCTTACCAAATGGATGGTTTGTTGACGCTAGAATTTAAACCATTAACCAGACAAGAAAAAGCGACGCTAATTGCAGAAAAGAACCAATACACAGGTGAAAAACTATCGTTGAACTTCCAAAGTATTGAGGTTCGTTCGGTACTTCAGTTGTTAGCAGACTTTACTGATATGAATCTAGTAACCAGTGATTCGGTTGGTGGAAGTGTAACGCTGCGTTTAAACAACGTCCCTTGGGATCAAGCGCTTGAAATCATTTTAAAGAGCAAAGGGTTAGATAAGCGCGTATCTGGCAATGTATTGATGGTTGGACCTATTGCGGAAATAGCGGCTCAAGAGAAACTAGAGCTAGAAGCTAAAAAACAAGTGAAAGAGCTGTCGCCTTTGGTGTCAGAATTTATTGAGATCAATTATGCAAAAGCGGCCGATATTGCGACTCTTTTGCAGTCATCTGATAATACACTTTTATCTGCTAGGGGCGGTGTGACCATTGATCAAAGAACAAACACATTGTTGGTTCAAGAAACGGTTGAGAAACTGATTGAAATAAGAAAAATCATCCTAAGATTGGATAAACCAGTTCGTCAAGTGATGATTGAATCACGTATTGTAATTGCCAATGATGACTTTACACGTGATCTAGGTGTTAGGTTTGGCTTGTCAGGTGTAGATGTAAGCCCTGATAGCGTTGTCTTAGGCGCGGGTGGTTTACCAGGAAACGTCTCACCAGGCGGTGCGGGCCCTATATTTACAACGGCTGGAGGCACAACAGAAAACTTATTGGTAGATTTGCCTGCAAACAACCCAGCTGGCGCAATACAATTCTTAGTAGGTAAAATCGGCAGTGCTGTCTTACAACTTGAATTATCTGCTCTGCAAACAGAGGCAAAAGGCGAGGTTATTTCTAGCCCAAGAGTTATCACTGCAGATCAATCTGAAGCGATTATTAATCAAGGTGTAGAAATTCCGTTTCAGGAGGCTTCTTCATCGGGTGCAACAACTACGAGCTTTAAGGAAGCAGAGCTTCGTTTGACGGTTACGCCGCAAATCACACCAGACGACCATATTAATATGGAGCTTAAAATTGATAAAGATGCGCCAGACTTCTCGAATGTTCAAGCCGGCGGTGTGCCAATTAATACACAAGGTGTTCAGACGACGGTCCTAGTTGATAATGGTGATACAGTCATCTTAGGTGGCATCTACGAAAGGTCTAAAGATAAGAGTATTAGAAAAGTACCGTTCTTTGGTGACTTGCCTGCCGTTGGTGTGTTATTTAAAAAGACGTTTAAGCAGGATAATAGCAGGGAGTTACTGTTCTTCATTACACCTAAGATCTTAAAAGAAGGCAGTGTTGTAAACTAATTCGTTAGTTAAATAAAATACAAAAAAAGGCAGAGGTTATCCTCTGCCTTTTTTTGTATTAGTCGACAAAGAAAAAACAGATTAAAATTAACGGCATGGTATAGTTTTGAAAAAAGTGCGCAGTTAAATGGAACAAAAAAATAATATCTACCTTATTGGTCCGATGGCGGCGGGTAAGTCGACTATTGGTAGGTTATTAGCGAATAAATTAAAGCGACAGTTTCTTGATACAGATCAAGAGATTATCAAGTGCACAGGCGTTGAGATTTCGCTAATATTTGAGCTGGAAGGTGAAGATGGGTTCCGAAAGCGTGAGACTGAAAAAATAAGCAAATTGTCTGAATTGGATAATGTCGTTATTGCAACGGGTGGTGGGGCGGTGTTACGCGAAGAGAACCAGAAGATACTTCGACGAACCGGAAAAATTATTTATTTAACCTGTTCGGTAGAGCAACAGCTTAACCGTACCCGTTCTGATACAAAAAGGCCCTTGCTTCAAACGAAAAACCCTCGTCAAAAGTTAGAACAAATAATGACGGAGCGGGCGCCGATATATAACTCGTTAGCGGATATAACAGTTAGTACGGAAAGAATTAATAGTAAACGTATAATGTCTGCAATTATGGAACAGTTAACGTTATGACGACGCAATTAACCGTTAGTTTGGGCAGTAGAAGCTACCCTATTTTTATCGATGAAAGTCTATTAGATACTAAGAGTATCTTTGATAAATATATTAGTGGTCAGCAGGTTTTAATTATTACAAACGAAACCATTGCACCACACTACTTAGAAACAGTAATAAGCCTTTTTTCTTCAAAGTTTAAGGTTTCAAGTTGTGTGCTACCAGATGGCGAAGAATATAAAACGTTAACGTATCTTAATAAAATATTTGATGCCTTGCTTGAAGGGCGGTTTAATCGCAGTGTTACATTAGTCGCTTTAGGTGGCGGCGTTATTGGCGATATGACAGGGTTTGCTGCTGCAAGTTACCAGCGAGGCGTTAATTTTATTCAAATCCCTACGACGTTACTGTCGCAAGTTGATTCGTCTGTTGGCGGAAAGACAGGTGTAAATCACCCTCTGGGTAAAAACATGATTGGGGCGTTTTATCAGCCTAAGTGCGTAGTGATTGATACAGCAACGTTATCAACGCTCCCAGATAAAGAGTTAAGCGCAGGGCTGGCTGAAGTCATTAAATACGGCGCAATTTGCGATGCAGGTTTTTTTGGATGGTTAGAAGAAAACATGAGTGCATTGTTGAGGAGAGACTCTCAAGCCTTAACATATGCGATTAAGACATCTTGTGAGAAAAAAGCCGACATTGTTGCGCAAGACGAAAAAGAATCAGGTATTCGAGCAACCCTTAATTTTGGGCATACCTTTGGCCACGCTATTGAAGCACATATGGGTTATGGTAAATGGTTGCATGGTGAGGCGGTAGCCGCGGGAATGTGTATGGCGGCCGAATTATCATTTATTTTAGGGTGGTTATCGGAAAGCGAGAAACAACGAATTAAGCAGCTGTGTAAAAAAGCAGGTCTACCCGTTCACAAGCCTAGTCATATGAAAGCAGATGACTTTATTCGCTATATGCAGTCGGATAAAAAAAATGTGTCCAGTGAGATACGTTTTGTTTTGCTAAAAAGTATAGGCGAATCAGTGTTGTTTGATGGGGTCGATGACGCATCATTAAGACTTGCTATAGAGAGAAGTCAGGAATAAAGAGTATGGTTACTAATCAAGATAGTCAGCAACCAATATTATTTTTTACGCAAGAACGGCAGCAGCGGCTTGATCTGATTATGCACTTGATTCCTAATAGTCGCCAGCCAGTCTTGCTAAGAGGACCCGATGCAGCCGGAAAATCATTTTTTATAGGCCAGTTTGTTAAACAAGCACCAAAGGAATGGCTTGTTTGCGCGTTAGAAGCTGATGAGTTGTTGGTTTCTGTTTTGGACTCAATAGAGTTAGCGGTCAATACTGTACAGCAGACGGATAAGGCTATTCACTCGAGACTGTCGGCGTGGAGTGATCAAGAGAAAGTGGTTGTTGCGTTGATAGAAGATGCGCAGCTTTTAGGTTCGGAATGCGTTGAGCAATTATTCCAACTTCGCCAGGAATATAGCTGTCTAAGGTTACTCATCACATCATCTGAGAACTTAGGTGACGATGTAGAAGGGCGATGTCAATTGATAGACCTTGAGCCTTTTACACAAAAACAAACAATTGAATACGCTAAAACAAGGGTGAGCTCGAAAGGGCTGAATTTTGTAAATTTGGCAGGCGTTGATGATGTTGTATTGTTTATTGAAACGGGCGGTCTTCCGGGTCGAATAAATGACGTGCTAGATCAAATGCAAAAAAACCCGTTGAGAGACGGAGCAATCAAAAAGCCCTCAAATAAGCTGTTCATAATGTCTGTGGTAGTTGTATCAATTGTGTTGGCTGTGTTTTTAACGTATGGGCTTTGGAGTGAAGATGTTGTCGATGAAGGGCCAGTATTGGCGATTCCTTTAGAGAAGGACTTGGCATCTGGTGAGCACATTAAAAAAACTCACCAAGCGGAGCTAGTTAAAGCGCAGGAGAGCGCAAACGTTTTGACTAAGCCAGTTATCGTTGGTAATAAAGATAATAGGGCTGAAGAGGGCGTTGTAAAAGAAGAGGAAATAACAAAATCTCTTGCGCCTTTAATCGAGCCCTCGCTGCCAGTGATTGAAAAAGCCGTGAAACAAGTGAGCCCGCCAGACGCTGTTAAATCAATTATTACACCACCAGAACCTGACGTTAAGGTGGTTGAAAAGTTAATAAAGAAAACGCCTTTAGCGCTTCATCTTGAATGGATTAAAGCGCAGTCGCCAACAAGTTACACGCTACAGCTGATGGGCGCATCTGAAGAAAAATCGATAAGGCAATATATAGCATCAAAAAAAGACGTTGTTGAGTTGCGTTACTTTCGGCACAAAAGAAATAATGGTGCTTGGTATACCGTCATATATGGAACCTATGCTGATAAGACCTCAGCTGAAGTAGCAGCTAAAAGCTTACCACCGCAACTTAAAAACATTAAGCCTTGGGTAAGGAGTATTGAATCAGTTAACAAAGATTTGTTTCAATAAAGGTTAGTTATACTATTGACTAAGCCTCTGCAGGACTCATGATTGAAAAATAACATGCTTTTCGGCTATAATGTCCGGCCGTACTAAGTATGTTCGGGCTTCTTTTAGCTAACAATAATGGGTTACTTGAGTGAAACAAACCTCTATTCAACAAGCAGGGCTGTATGACCCTGCGTTCGAAAAAGACAGTTGTGGCTTTGGCTTAATCGCGAACATAGACGATAAGCCGAGTCACTGGTTAGTCAAAAAATCAGTCGATTCGTTGGCGCGATTAACTCACCGTGGTGCCATTGCAGCTGATGGTAAAACGGGTGATGGTTGTGGTTTATTATTAAAAACCCCTGTTCAGTTTTTCCGCATTAAGGCTCAAGAACAAGGCATTAAGTTGGCTGACTTGTTTGCTGTTGGTATGGTTTTTCTAAATAGTGATAAAACCTTAGCTGATCAGGCGAAAGTAGTATTACAAGAAGAGATTGAAAAGGAAGGTCTGCCTATTTTGGGGTGGAGAATTGTGCCTACGGATATCAGTGCGTGTGGTCATCAAGCGTTAGCAACGCTACCTGGTATTGAGCAAGTGTTTGTTAATGCAAAAGAAGGCATGGACAATGCTGACTTAGATCGTCACTTATACATTGCAAGACGCCGTGCTGAAAAGAGATTACTTGGTGATGAAATGTTTTACGTGGCGAGTTTAGCGTCAAACGTTATTTCTTATAAAGGCTTGGTAATGCCTGAAAATTTACCGGTTTTTTATACAGATTTAAAAGACCCTACATTAGAAAGTTCGCAGTGTGTGTTTCATCAACGTTTTGCGACAAATACATTCGCACAATGGCGGTTGGCGCAGCCCTTTAGATTTTTAGCCCACAATGGCGAAATCAACACAATTCAAGGCAACAGAAGTTGGGCGCAAGCACGTAGTTATACATTCGAATCTCCGCTTATTCCAAACATGGAAGATATACGCCCATGGGTATCTTCAAGCGGATCAGATTCAAACAGTTTAGATAACATGGTCGATGGTTTAATTGCTGGCGGCATGGATATTTTCCGAGTAATGCGTTTATTGGTACCACCTGCTTGGCAAAACGTTTTTACAATGGACCCTGCATTGCGTGCGTTCTATGAATATTCTTCCATGCATATGGAGCCATGGGATGGACCTGCAGCGATTGTATTAACGGATGGTCGCCATGTGGCGTGCTGTTTGGACCGTAATGGGTTACGCCCTGCGCGTTATGTGGTCACCAAAGATCGTCATATTACCTTGGCGTCTGAAATTGGCGTCTACGACTACAAGCCTGAAGATGTGATCCGTAAAGGTCGTCTAAAACCGGGTGAAATGTTAGCGGTCGATACGCAAGAAGGTACTATATTAGACCCTGAAGACATTGATAATCGTTTAAAGTCTCGCCAACCCTATAAAAAATGGCTGGCTGAACACACAAAACGCTTAAGTACGACACACGATAAAGATCCATTAACGCTGTCACCCTTTGAAAAGAGTGAGCTGGCAGTCTATGAGAAGCAATATCAATTAACGTTTGAAGAGCGTGATCAAGTGCTAAAAGTGCTTGCGAAGGCGGGTCAAGAAGCAGTGGGTTCAATGGGTGATGATATTCCGATGCCCGTTCTGTCTAAAAAAATTAGAAGTCCGTATGACTACTTCCGCCAACAGTTTGCGCAGGTGACTAACCCGCCAATAGACCCATTACGTGAACAAGTTGTGATGTCGTTGATGACCAGTTTTGGCAGAGAGAAAAATTTATTTGAAGAGTCTTCAGATCACGCGCACCGGTTAGAAATAGACTCGCCTGTTTTATCAGCGACCAAGTTAGATGCATTACTTAACCATGAAGACCCTGCATATGACAGCACTGTTATTGGCTTGCATTATGCAAAGGCGTCGATGACGTTAAAAGAAGCCATTCAGACCGTGTGCGATGACGTAGAAAAACAAGTAAAAGCCGGAAAAGTCATCATTGTATTGAGCGACCGACATGCTAAAAAAGGCCTCTTGCCTATTCATGCCTTATTTGCAACCGGTGCTGTTCATCATCATTTGGTTAAAGTTGGATTGCGATGCCAAGCGAATATTGTTGTTGAATCAGCGAGTGTTAGAGATCCCCATCATTTCGCTACCTTAATTGGCTATGGTGCTACCGCTGTTTGCCCGTACCTTGCATATGAAACACTAAAAGACATGCTTGATTCAGGTGATATTGTTGATGTGGCTGAAGATGTTATAGCGGTCAATTACCGAAAAGGTATTAACAAAGGCCTGTATAAGATTATGTCCAAAATGGGCATTTCTACTATTGCAAGTTACCGCGGTTCACAGTTGTTTGAGATAGTAGGTATGCAACGTGATATTGTGGATCTATGTTTTAAAGGCACCATCAGTAGAATTCAAGGCGCAGGCTTTGATGAAATGGAGCAAGAGCAAGAGCAGCTGGCTAAGTTGGCGTGGAATCCTCGTAAGCAAACGGAGCAAGGCGGTTTGTTAAAGTATATACACGGGGGTGAATTCCATGCGTATAACCCAGATGTGGTGAACTCGTTACAAGAAGCGGTTCGCTCTGGCGACATTACTAAATACCGAGTGTATGCGGATGAAGTAAACAATAGATCAGCGTCATCCATGCGAGATATGCTTAAGCTGAAATTGGATGGTAGTAAAGCTATTTCAGTTGACGACGTCGAGCCTGCTGAAGGCTTGTATAAGCGTTTCGATACAGCGGCAATGTCGTTAGGTGCCTTATCACCAGAAGCCCATGAAACACTGGCGATGGCGATGAATAGTTTAGGTGGGCGCTCAAATTCAGGTGAAGGTGGCGAAGATCCAAAACGCTTTGGTACCAATAAGCTGTCAAAAATCAAACAAGTCGCTTCAGGTCGATTTGGTGTGACGCCTCACTACCTAGTGAACGCGGAAGTGCTTCAAATTAAAGTAGCACAAGGTGCAAAACCAGGTGAAGGTGGTCAATTACCCGGTGACAAGGTGAATAAAATGATTGCGACCTTGCGGTATTCAAAACCCGGAGTGGCGCTTATTTCACCACCACCGCATCATGATATTTATTCGATTGAAGATTTAGCACAGCTTATTTTTGATCTTAAACAAGTAAATCCAGATGCATTAGTGTCCGTTAAATTAGTGTCCGAAGCGGGTGTTGGCACCATTGCCGCTGGTGTGGCTAAGTGTTATGCAGACTTAATTACTATTGCGGGATACGATGGCGGCACAGGTGCAAGCCCATTAACATCTGTACGTTATGCGGGCGCGCCGTGGGAGCTTGGCTTAACGGAAACGCATCAAATACTGTTGGCGAATGATTTGCGTGACAAGGTTCGTTTGCAAACAGACGGTGGTTTAAAAACTGGGCTAGATGTTATTAAAGCGGCGATGCTGGGTGCTGAAAGTTTTGGTTTTGGTACTGGCCCAATGGTTGCGATGGGATGTCGTTATCTGAGAATTTGTCATCTTAACAACTGTGCAACGGGCGTAGCCACTCAAGACAATGTTCTGCGACTGAAGCATTACCACGGTGAAGTGGAATATGTAATGAACTACTTCCGGTTTCTTGCTCAAGAAGTACGTGAATGGCTGGCTAAACTGGGTTTTACAACGCTACAAGATATTATTGGCCGCACGGATTTATTGGAACTGGTTGAAGGTGATACCGCGAAACAGCGTGGGCTAAACTTACAACCTATTTTAGATCAAATACCGGGTAATGATATTAAAACCCAGCATTGCATCACGCCACAAAATGATCCGTTCGATAAAGCTGAATTGGCTGAGTTAATGATTGATGATATGCAGTCATCGATTGACGCTAAATCTGGCGGCGAGTTTAACTACCCTATTGGTAATATTGACCGTTCTATTGGCGCACGTTTATCTGGCGAAATTGCTAAAAAGTACGGTAATTTAGGTATGAGTGACGCGCCTATACAAGTAAACCTGCAAGGGTCGGCCGGTCAAAGCTTTGGTGTTTGGAATGCTGGTGGTTTAAACATGACGCTTGAGGGTGATGCTAATGATTACGTTGGTAAAGGCATGGCGGGCGGTAAGTTAGTGTTAAGAGCGCCTGAAGGCAGTGTATTTCAGAGTTCTGAAACGACTATTATGGGTAACACGTGCCTATACGGTGCTACAGGCGGAAAATTATTTGCGTCAGGCTTAGCGGGTGAACGTTTTGCTGTAAGAAACTCGGGTGCACTCGCGGTCGTTGAAGGTATAGGCGATCACGGTTGTGAATACATGACGGGTGGTGTTATTGCTGTATTGGGTGAAACAGGCCTTAACTTTGGCGCTGGCATGACCGGTGGTTTTGCATTTGTATTAGATGAATCACGTCAGTTTGTTGATAAATATAATCATGAGCTAATTGAAATTCATCGTGTGCACAGTGAATCAACCACAGCGCATAGAGCCTATTTAAGGCGTTTAATTGAAGAGTTTGTTAGTGAAACGGGTAGTGTGAAAGGCCAAGACATCCTCGATAACTTTGCTGATTACATACATAATTTCTGGTTAGTTAGCCCTAAAGCGGCTGATGTAAAAACCCTATTAGATTCATTAAGCTCACAAGCAGCTTAAGGTAAAAGAATAACATGGCTAATAATTTTCAATTTGTTGATGTACCGCGTATAGACCCGGAAAAAGTGCCTGCAGAACTTAGAAAGCAGGAATTTAAAGAAATTTACGGTGAATACGGCGCACAGGACGCAGCTGACCAAGCAGACCGCTGTTTACATTGTGGAAACCCTTATTGTGAATGGAAGTGTCCGGTACATAACTACATTCCAAACTGGTTAAAGCTTATTTCTGAAGGTAATTTAATTGAAGCAGCAGAAATGTCACATAAAACCAATTCCTTACCAGAAATTTGTGGACGCATTTGTCCACAGGATAGGCTGTGTGAAGGCGCGTGTACGTTGAACGATGAGTTTGGTGCGGTGACGATTGGCTCCATAGAAAAATACATCTCTGATGAAGCGTTTAAACAGGGGTGGCGGCCAGATTTATCGGCAGTTGAGCAAACGGGTAAACGTGTTGCGATCATTGGCGCAGGGCCTGCTGGATTAGGCTGTGCAGATATTTTGGCGCGTAATGGCGTTAAAGCGGTTGTGTATGACAAGTATCCGGAAGTAGGTGGGTTACTAACGTTTGGTATCCCGCCGTTTAAACTAGAGAAAAAGGTCGTTAAAAACCGCCGCGAAATACTTGAAGGCATGGGTGTTGAGTTTATTTTAGGCACTGAAATTGGCACAGATATTCCTTTCCAACAATTAACCGATGAATACGATGCTGTTTTCTTAGGTATGGGCACATATACATACATGAAGGGTGGCTTTCCAGGCGAAGAGTTAGAAGGCGTTCACGAAGCGCTACCTTACTTAGTGTCCAATATAAATCACTTAATGGGGCTGCAAGAAAGCAACAAAGTGATGGGGCAAGAGTTTGTTAGCATGGAAGACAAACGTGTTGTTGTACTTGGCGGTGGTGATACTGCAATGGATTGCAACAGAACCAGCATTAGGCAAGGCGCAGAAGATGTGATTTGCGCCTATCGTCGTGATGAAGTAAACATGCCGGGCTCTAAGCGAGAAGTAAAAAATGCTAAAGAAGAGGGTGTGCAATTTTTATGGAATCGACAACCTGTAGAAATTATCGGTACCGATAAAGTAGAAGGCGTTAAGCTCGTTACTACACGTTTAGGTGAGCCTGACGAACGTGGCCGTAGCCGCCCAGAAGTCGTGCCGGGCACAGAAGAAATAATTCCGGCGGATAGCGTTATTATTGCATTTGGCTTCCAACCTAGCCCTACACCGTGGTTTGCCGAGTACGGTATAAGCTTAGATGATAGAGGCCGTGTTATTGCACCAGCAGATGGCGAATTTGCTTTTCAAACGAGTCACAAAAAAGTATTTGCCGGTGGTGATATGGTACGTGGTTCTGATCTAGTGGTGACGGCTGTTTACGAAGGCCGAGAAGCAGCGCAAGGTATTTTAGATTACCTAGACGTTTAATCGTTCGGACTATTCAAAGAGGCACAGGCATGACGGCGTTACAAAATGATTTAATACTAAGAACACTGCGTGGTGAAAATACCGAACGCACACCCGTATGGATGATGCGCCAAGCTGGTCGCTATTTACCAGAATACCGAGCAACTCGTGCAGAAGCGGGTAGTTTCTTAGATTTATGTAAGAATGCCGAACTGGCCTGTGAAGTGACACTTCAACCGCTTGAACGTTACCCGTTAGATGCGGCTATTTTATTTTCCGATATTCTAACCATTCCCGATGCAATGGGGTTAGGGTTGTACTTTACTGAAGGTGAAGGCCCAAAGTTTGAGCGTCCAGTGCGCACAAAAGCAGATATCGATAAACTGTTTGTACCGGACCCTAACCAAGAGCTGCAATATGTCATGAATGCCGTTTCAACCATTAAAAACGGTTTGAATGGACGTGTTCCTCTAATTGGTTTTTCTGGCAGCCCATGGACACTAGCGTGCTATATGGTTGAAGGTAGCGGCAGTAAGAATTTCGCACGTATTAAAAGAATGATGTACGACACACCCGAGTTAATGCATCAATTGCTAAAAATTGTTACTCAGTCTGTTATTTCTTATCTACAAGCGCAAATACAAGCCGGCGCACAAATTGTGATGGTATTTGATACGTGGGGTGGCAATTTGACCACCAAAGATTACGAAACATTCTCGCTGGCTTATAGCCGGCAAATTTCAAAAGCGTTAAAAGAGTTTAATGCCGATGTACCTCGTTTGTTATTCACTAAGGGCGCAGGTACTTGGTTGGAAACGATGGCTAATGCGGGCTATGATGGTTTAGGTGTTGATTGGACAACAGACCTTAAAGTTGCTCGCGAACTAACGAAAGACAGTGTGGTATTACAAGGTAACCTAGATCCAACAACCTTATATGCAAACCCAGAAACAATCCGCTCGAAGGTCCGTGATGTATTAGCGGATTATGGTCATGGGCATAAGCACATCTTTAACTTAGGTCACGGGATTCTGCCAGATATTAACCCAGAGCATGTGACTGCAATGATTGATGAAGTTCACCGATCTAGCCCAGCTTATCACCAGTAATTCTTACGGTAAGCCTTTAATTAACAAGGTCGGCATTATATGTTTTCTACCATTGTTGCCTACTATAGTTATCGCCAGCAATTAGAAGTTAAAGCCGCCGTTCTTACGCCCGATTGACTGTATGTCATAGTGCCGCATTTATCTGCTGTTTGAGCATTTTGTGGTACGGCTTGTAGCACAAAAGCTATTGACGTAGGTGCTACGGTAAAGGAGTAGTTATAGTCATCATGAACGATGCTATTATCTAATAGAGGCGTACAGCCACCCGCGGTTCCACAGGCGGGGTTAGGTGTGATGGGGTCAGTCGTTCCATTAGGAATTAGGTATGAATTGTTCTCAGTAAACCGTCGTTCAAGAAAACTGGTTAACTCTAATAAGTCTGATTGAGCCGTGGCGCGTTTAGTAGCGCGCGTATTTTCTACATAGGCAGGGTATGCAATAGATGCCAGTATGCCAATAATAATCACGACTATCATTAGTTCTACCAAAGTAAAACCGTTATGTTTATTTATATGCTTCATAGCTGTAGTTTTAATGGTTTATTAAGTCTTGTTGGGCTTTTATATACTTATAATCTTGTTCAGTTAAAACCTTTAGTTTTTGTAGGGTATTAATCTCGCCATTGTTAATTTGTTGGTATTCAACATAGTTATGCTCGTCTATTTTAATTTTATTAGCAGATATTTCTCTACCAAACGAATTTATGAAATGACTATTGTCTGTGTATGCCAAGCTCATATCGTCTATAACAATCCTGGATTCTTGCAAATAAATCGCATCAATTCTTCCATAATGTAGCAAGTTTCCCGCATCGTCTTCACTTTCATTTGCTATGGCATTTACGGAAAAAAGCATGCTTGCAAAAAATATAATTTGTATGAATTTATAAGTGCTCATTTTTAAGTACCAATGTCGTTAGTTAGTGATTTATGGATTAGTGTAGTAATTGTTTCCAAGACGTTCGTCTGCCTGTTGATAAGCCACCAGGAAGGGCTGTCTTGACGGGGCGTGTTGTGTTTGTACCTGAGGTATAGCCGTAATTACCAATGATTGATGTTGCAGAGGCAATGCCAAATGAAAACCGTATGCCGGCAACAGTAGAATCATTTAAATCAATTATGCCATCATTATTTGTGTCAAAGGCATTAATTGTTGGGTTGCCACCAGTTTCAGCATCAAACGCTAAACGCCAACTGCTGCCGCCAGCGGAACATGGCGTTGATGCGGGTGTCGCGGTGTTGACAAACACAAGTCCAAGTAGTTCGAAGGCATCAACGATCACCCTTTCTCCAGATTCAGTTAGGTCAACAAACCAACCTCTGTCAGTGCCTAAATAGCCTACGGTATTTGCTGAAAGAGTTCTGGTGGAGGCTGTTCCTGTTAATGTTTGCTGAACTAAGTTCGAGCTTGATGCAGGGGTTCCTGAATCCCAAATCCCATAAAAAGTTTGTTGATCCGTATTGGCAGCGTCACCGGTTGAAATGTACTGGCCTGTGCCGAAATATACCATATGATTCGGAGCGTTACTTACAGTATCCGTAATCCAGCTAGGCTTAACAACCAAGGGTTTCATTGTGATGGGCTTATTTGTTCCTGTGCCGCTAATAAAGTTTGGTGATGCTGAAAAAAGCGGGGACACTGTGTTTGCAACGACCCAGCTAGAACTAGAGGTATTGCTAACATCGAAGGCCCACATGTTCCCTACGAGATCTCCAGCATAAATTCTGTCTGTTGTTCCATTGCCGTCAAGGTCAACTAGGGTAGGGGTAGATAGCCCATTTTTTATAGTGGGTGTGCCAACTAGTGTGTCGAGCTTAATGTAATCTGTACCTAGGGTCCAGGCCCCATCAATACCTTGTTCAATGAACAGTATGAAGAGCTTTGCGTTGTCGGTCCCACTAGCGTTATAGCCGTTACCAAAAACGACTGCCCATTTGTTATTGTTCATCATGGTGATTTGGGGGTCACTGTAAGTGAACCCTAGATCAGCATCATGTTGGTTTGTGAATTCCCATAAAACTGTTTCTGCCGCGGCTGTTTGATTGTTTAAAAAATTAGTAGGGTTGCTAACATCCAATGCATAATAGCCCTGACCTCCACCGCTTAGACCACCAATGAGGACAGTGCGCCAAGAAAATGGGCCAGTCGGGTTACTTCTCATGTAAACATCAGCGGCGATTGGTGAGCCGTCAACGTAGTATTTATGGCCGTAATCAGACTCAGTTAAATAGTGTAGACCATCATTTTCTAATGTTGATGCAGGTGAGCTGGGAGTGTATGCAAAAATTTCTTGACCAGTATTAGCATTGAATCCATGAAGCATGCCATCATTAGCACCTACATAAACCATGGGTGTTCTTGGTGATGAAAGCAGTGAACCTTGATAAGTTGAATAGAGTGCATTACCGAAAGGCGAGGCATCTGGCCAATTTGAAATGGGCGGCCCAACAAAGAATGGAGCAGAGTGAATAATGTCACCTAAGCGACTAGCGCGAGTCCGAATTAACCCACCGGACCCTCCTTCATTACTCGTGTCGCCACGAACAAAGTTCAAGCGGTTTTGGCTTAAAGTAAATGGTGTTGACTCTGTGGTTGGTGGCGTGTCTGGGTTTGTTTTAAAGTCATCAACTATTGATGCAAGTGGTTTAGGGTTTGTTGTTTGCCAATTGAATAAAGTACCATCGAGGCTGCCGCTTGAATCGTTGCCCCAGGTATAAATAACACGATTATTTATCATGTCAGCATCAGTTCTAGCGTCTAGTTGGTTGGCTGCATTCCATATAGTACTCGTGGATAGATTGCCCGTATTAGGGTCAATACCAAATGCTTCTAGATTGCCTTTCCAGTCTGTGGTATCAAAACTTGCAAAGAATAGCGCGCTATTTGAAGATAATGATGTGCTGTTAAATGAAACAGCAGCAGCACTACCTTGACGAGATTCAATATCAGAAATTACGTTTTGAAGTGCAACGACTAATGTTTGAGGGTTGCTGGCGGAGAGGAATAACCCTCGGCCATTATAGCTAGCATGTCGTAAATCATCCACAGTTGTACTGGCATTTGCAGATGGCGCAGGCCAGGTGAAGGCGGCAGTTCGGTCTGTTGGGCTGGCACTTAAGGTACCAGATGGACCAAATGCAACACCAAATGTTACTAAGTGTTGTTGATTATTCTCATCGAGATTTTGAGTAGCTGCCCCAGTTTGTATGGCTACTTTACCTGTTAAAGATGTCGCCAAATCCGTTTTATACCACTTCATTGCAATATCACCTAAGGTGTCAGCAGTATTGTCACTATGAGCTGGGTAAACAAAGTTATTGTCTACAGTTTGGTCTTGGTGGCCGACACTAGAGCTACCATTCCACTGTCCATCAGTCATTAACATTGCAAAGTTTTGTTGGCACTCGCCTCCGCCAGCGGCAGAAAGGATGGGGCTTGAAGGTGAGCCAATGTTAAGCCCTGATGGTGTGCCGCTAGACTTGTCAAAATATTGACCCACCCAATCAAGCCGTGATCTTAATGGTGTGCCGCCACCAGAGTTGAAATTAACCACGTCATCAAGTAGCGCTGTTTTATTCGCGGGTATCGACATATCTGTTACCTCAGTGCCAACGCTATTGTTACCGTGCAATGTTGCCATGCCCACTCTGGCACTGGTTGTTGCAACCACTTGGGTAACAGCGGCTTTTGTTGCATGTTCCCTAATTCGGTAATATGAAAACCAGTTTGCAAAGTTAGTTCGTTCCGCAACGCCGTCATTATTGGTGTCAGTTGTTGGTAGAGAATCTGCCCGCTGTACACGAGGGTCTGTATAACCAGTGGTAGCATCACCACCGGGGCATTCGCCAGGGTCATACGTGCCATTTAGGTTGGTATCCGTCCATGTCACAACGGGTGCAGCAGAAAGGTTAATAATGGCATTGTTATGGCCTTCGACTACGTTGTTTTCCCCACTTTGAAAACGAATGCTGCTTCCAGAAACTAAAGGGTTAACCCAGACATTAGTAATGTCCGTCATATCAGGGAAAGGTGTAGATGTTCCTGGCTTGTTGGCCGCCCATGGTTTGTATGTGATAGTTGGGTCGTAGGCCATTAAATTAGCGCCAGGGCACCATTGACGCCATTCTTTATTGTCATCTGGTATCGTGTCATATTCATTGAGCTCGATAATTGCTGAGCTACCTACACCATCTGTCGGCATAGACCAATGCATGCTGCCGGAGTCATCCAGCATAAAAAATATATTTGGCGGCACTTGAGCAGCTACAAAAAGGGGGATATTGCTAAGGGTGCCTGGCGCGGCCTGAACTGGTGAAAGCGCGACTAAAGAAATACAGGCCGTAAAAACAGTTGAATAGAGTGTTTTTAGAGTTAAATGCTTCATATGCTATAGTCCTTACTTAGTTTGTACGTTCATAGACGGATTGGAGAATAACTTGGGTGCCAGGTGAGGCCCCTTGCGCCCTAGCAGTCACTCGAAAAGTTGAAACGGTACCCACTTGAGAGACTTTTTTGATTACATACCGTGGATCCGCAATGCCAAAATTGGCCCCAAAATTAAGGTTTGTTCCTGCGGAATTAACGCCAGACCATAAAGCAGGGGCGGTGTAATCAGCTGGTTCAGGGTGTGCAATATCCAATAGCCCACCTACACCCGGGTAAGTGGGAGCGGGAGACATGATGTAATTTTCAGCTTGTAGTAGGGTTGCTTCCGCAGCCTGAAAAGCCACATTCTGATCGCGATAGTTGCCCGACATCTTTTCTTCAAGTATCGTTGATTGCATGCCCGACACGCCAAGTAAGGTAAGCAGTATCAGCATAATTAGACTGACAAATAATACAGCACCGGATTGTTTTTTATGATTAATTTTCATTTGTGAGCTATCCGCGAAGATTTCTAAGGGCTATGGTTGTGGAAAAAACGCGCCTGATTTTTCTATCTACGGCGGGCGGGGTATACGCCGCTCCAAACACAGAAACAGGGTTAGCTTGTTGAGTTAGGTTGTCTTCGATGGTCATCGCAACAAGGCTTATTCTGACGCTGACAACTTGGGCCATATTTAGACCAACCGTGCCGGCAGGAACATAATAGTTAGGGCTGCCATCAGTGTCGGTATCTTCCCCGTATAAAATTTGTAAGCTTTCAATACCTTCAACAAGCTCACCTGCATTGTTATATAAAGATGGTAGCCCGCTGGCTCCGGCTTGTATTGAGAATGTTTGTGCTGGATCAACGGATGTGGCCGATGCAGGTGCGGCACAAGGAACAACAGTAGATTTTATGACGGTGATGGTGTCCGATATAACGGTTGCCCCATAAATAACTGTTGACTGATTATTTAAACCTGTGTGGCATTAGGCATAAGAAAAGTTGCATCTAAACAAGCTTTGTAATTCGCTTCCCTAACATCACGGGCGATAAACTCTATTGCAAATCGGCCATTCTCCTGTAAACGAGAGAGGTTTTCAGTGACACGGTATGTTTGTTGGTTTGATGTAAAAACCTGTATAACGCCGGCGGTGAGAAACATTCCTAACACCAATGCGACCATTAATTCGACCAATGTAAAGCCGGATTGATTGTGTTTTTTATGCATGGCAATCATTGTATGACGGCAGTAGTTACGAATCGTTTTAAGGCACCATTTTTATCATCTGCCCACCAAATTTTTACAGCGTAAACAGAGCCGAGGCCATCACAGGCATGTAGTGCCGCGCTTGCTCCATCGTTAAATGTGCTATCAAGACAGATAATTGTTTGCCCGCTAGGCAAAATCGTTGAAATGGATCCGTTATAGGCCGCCGATGTCCACTCATACATATCATTCCCAGCCATAGCAGCAGGTGTGCAGCCTGTTGTGGTTGCGCAGTTCGCATCAATGGCGGAAGCTGGTCGGTTGTATAAACCTGCAGCATAGGCAACAGGGTTAGCACGAGCACGGTCAATCATGTCATAAGCAAATAATGTAGCTTGGCTCCTTAAGTAGGCGCTATGGTTGTTTTTAACGCCGGTTAATTGCAAACCGGCAATGCCAAGAATACCAATAGCCAGTACTAGCACGGCTACCATGACTTCTACGATTGAGAAGCCTTTAGAGTTTTTTATAGTTATGGGCATGATGCAGTACCAGTTATGACTCTAGGCCTTCCTAAGGTGTTAATTGTGATGCTTCTAGATTTTGTTATGTCTGCAGCATTTGAGCAGAGCCTAAATGTGTCATTGTCAAAGGGGCCAGAGCCTTGGGGGAGACCACTTGGAAGATAAGCTAACCAGTTGGCGTAGTTATTTCCTGTTTGTAGGGTAAAATTATTAGGTAGAGGGCCATAGGTTCTTAATAAGCAATCTTCTCCTGTCTCGCATAGATTCGCATCGCCATCATCATTGAAAGTACCATTATTATTAACATCGGTAAAAACGTCCCAACCAGCGCTCCACACGTTATTTACCCCACCTTTTTGTAACACAGTCACTTGCGCACCGCGCTTAACCGCTTCACTACGAGCCATATTTAGGGCAGTCGTAAGGTTGTTTGCATTGGTTATGGTTTGATTTTTTTGAACAAATTGTTGAAAACTGGGTACACCAATAGCTAGAACAATGCCTATGATAATAACTGTTGTTAAGAGCTCTATAAGGTTAAAGCCTTTTTGTTTGATGATCAGGGTTTTGTAAAAAGGGGTTTTCATAGTTTGGAGCCTAACAGGTTTTTTTTGAAGGGCTAGTCAAAATCGACGAATGGTATTGTTTGACGGATAAGCGGCATATTTATTCAGTATCAATGAGATGAATAGTGTCTTCATCCAATCCTGGTGCGGATTCGGAGCCCAGTTTAATCATTAAGCGTACTTCGTTGCTTGAGTCGGCATAATGTAAAGCGTCTTCGTAACTGACGTGGCCACCCAAGTATAGATCGTAGAGTGCTTGGTCGAAGGTTTGCATGCCTTGTTCTTTTGACTTTTTCATTAACTCTTTGAGTTTATGCACTTCACCTTTTCTAATAAAGTCGGATGCTAATGGCGTGTTAATGAGTATTTCGATAACTGCTTTACGACCTTTGCCGTCTATTGTGGGTACGAGTTGTTGGGCGATCAAGGCCTTTAAATTGAGAGATAAATCCATAAACAGTTGTTTATGCGCTTCTTCTGGGAAGAAGTTGATGATGCGATCTAATGCTTGGTTGGCGTTATTAGCATGGAGTGTTGATAGGCATAAATGACCGGTTTCTGCGAATGTTATGGCATGTTGCATTGTTTCACGGGAACGGATTTCGCCAATTAAAATAACATCGGGCGCTTGGCGTAAGGTGTTTTGTAGGGCTATTTGGTAAGACTCGGTATCGATTCCCACTTCGCGTTGAGTAATAACGCAACCGGCGTGGTCATGAATAAATTCCACAGGGTCTTCAATGGTAATAATATGGCCGCTACTGTTTCTATTGCGGTGACCAACCATGGCTGCAAGTGAGGTTGACTTACCAGTGCCTGTTGCTCCAACAAAAATAATAAGGCCACGTTTAGTCATGGCTAATTCATCGAGAATAGGCGGTATGCCCAGTTGTTCAACAGTAGGAATTTCACTCTCAATACGACGTAATACCATGCCGCAATCATCTTTTTGCACAAAAGCGCTGACACGGAAACGACCAATGCTTGGTCGTTGAATAGCAAACTGACATTCTTTTGTTTCTTCAAATTCCGCCAACTGTTTTTCATCCATGATGTCATGAACAATGTCTTGCGCTTGGCTTGAGCTTAAGCGCGTTTTAGAAACGGCCTGAAGTACGCCGTTCACCTTAATAGTGGGGGACCAGCCAGATGTGATGAATAAATCGGAGGCCTTTTTATGGACCATTAATTGTAATAGTGCATCAAAATCCATTTTAGTTCCTGTAAGTATTAATTTTAGAATTGATCTTTATTTGCCGCTTTTAAGCGCGCATCTTGCCTTGAAATAAGGCCATTTTGCACCAATTCAGTCAAATGCTGATCTAATGTTTGCATGCCATCTTTTCTACTGGTTTGAATAGTGGAATACATTTGTGCGATTTTGTCTTCGCGAATTAAGTTACGAATCGCCGGTGTGCCCGTCATGATTTCCCAAGCGGCCACTCGGCCACCGCCAACACGCTTGATTAGTGTTTGTGCAATAACGGCTCTAAGGGACTCCGATAGCATGGAGCGTACCATGCCTTTTTCGCCTTCTGGAAATACATCGATAATACGGTCAATGGTTTTAGCGGCTGAACTGGTATGCAATGTACCAAACACTAAATGACCTGTTTCGGCAGCGGTTAAGGCCAATCGAATGGTTTCTAAATCTCGCATTTCGCCAACAAGAATAATATCTGGATCTTCACGTAACGCAACGCGCAAGGCTTCACTAAATCCATGCGTATGCTTGTGAACTTCACGTTGGTTAATGAGGCATTTTTTACTTTGGTGCACAAATTCGATAGGGTCTTCAATCGTTAGAATGTGCTCATAGTTATTATCATTCTTATAATCCATTAGAGCGGCGAGGGTTGTGGATTTTCCTGAGCCTGTTGGCCCGGTTACCAGCACAATACCCCTTGGCACGTTGATGATTTCTTTAAATGATTGTGGGCAGCCTAAGTCTTCCAATGTCAGAATATCGACAGGAATGGTTCTAAATACGGCAGCGGCACCACGGTCTTGATTGAATGCGTTGACACGGAAACGAGCAATACCCGGCAGTTCGAATGAAAAATCGACCTCTAAAAATTCTTCAAAATCTCGACGTTGTTTGTCATTCATAATGTCGTAAACGAGGCTATGAACTTCTTTATGTTCTAATTCAGGCATATTAATGCGTCGAATGTCTCCATCAACACGTATCATGGGTGGCATGCCAGCTGAAAGGTGCATATCAGATGCGTTATTTTTTACCCCAAAGGCGAGTAAGTCTGAAATATCCATTTAGTTATCCAATTCGTTTAGTCAAAAACAAGGTTCAATAGGAGATATATTAGTTGTGACAAACTTAAAATATCGCTAACTTACCCACTTGCAATAAAGTATAGACACGAAAAAAAATTATGCCTCGTTTATTACGCCGTTATTTTGCACAGCTAGATAAGATCTCAACATTAATATCAGAGAGCCGAAATATGGGTGTGGTTCGGTTATTGGCGGTAAGCAAAACGAAACCGGTTGAAGATATATATACCTTATATAAGGCTGGACAACGTGATTTTGGCGAAAACTATTTGCAAGAGGCATTGCAAAAACAACACGCATTAGCTCATTTGGCGATTAATTGGCATTTTATTGGGCCGATACAATCAAATAAAACACGTGATATTGCCAACCATTTTCAATGGGTTCATAGTGTTGATAGGTTGAAAGTTGCTCAACGTTTGAATCAACAAAGGCCTGATTATATGCCACCATTAAATATTTGCTTGCAAGTCAATGTGGATGTAGAAGATAGCAAATCTGGATTATTGCTTGAAGATTTAGACGCTGCGATAAAGCCAATGTTGGCATTTAAAAAATTGCGGATTAGAGGCTTAATGGCAATTCCAACGTCTAATCAGTCTATTGAAAATCAACGAAGAGCATTTAGGAAACTGAGAATGGCTAAAGATAAGGCGAATGAACGATTGGGCTTGAATATGGATACGTTATCAATGGGCATGAGTAATGACCTAGAAGCAGCGATTGATGAAGGGGCGACAATCGTGCGAATTGGAACGGCGATTTTTGGCAGTAGAGCATCATGACGGACGCGTTCTTAAGGTAGAATTAAAGTTAAAATTTTTTAATGGTATAAAGTTGTTATGGATATTCAAAAGATAGGGTTTGTAGGCGGCGGTAACATGGCAAGTAGCCTTATAGGTGGGCTGATTGGTAATGGTTATCCGGCGGATAAAATTACGGTGTCAGATTTAGATGCTGATAAGGTGCAATATTTGGCCGATACGTTTGGTGTAAATATAGCGTTAGGTAGTGCCGAACTTGCTAGTGGTTCAAGCATACTTGTTTTGGCAGTTAAGCCTCAGCATATACAGGTCGTGTCCGAACAAATTGTCGATGCTGTTCAAGCCAATAAGCCTGTCGTTGTGTCTATTGCTGCGGGTATTCGAGAAGAATCATTAGAGCGATGGCTTGGAGGCTCTGTAGCGATTGTTCGCTGCATGCCGAATACGCCTGCGCTAGTGAAGGCAGGAGCAACAGGCCTACACGCAAATAATTTTGTTAGTACAGAACAAAAAGACCAAACAGAATCTTTATTAAGAGCTGTGGGTGTCACTGTTTGGGTTAAAAAAGAAAGCGACTTAGATGCTGTTACAGCGCTATCTGGCAGTGGACCGGCCTATTTTTTCTTAGTAATGGAAGCGTTAGAAAAAGCGGCTATTGATGCGGGATTAGATCCAAAAACGGCACAGTTACTGACGCAAGAAACAGCGTTGGGTGCTGCAAAAATGGCGCTTCAATCCAGTGAGTCTACTGAAACATTAAGGTGCCGTGTTACTTCCCCAGGCGGAACGACGGAAAGAGCCATTGCAGTGATGGAGTCGGGAGGCCTAAGAGATGTTTTGCATGATGCCGTATTAGCTGCTCGGGAACGTTCAGTTGAATTGTCTGACGAATTAGGGAGAATCTGATGCCGGCTGGCTACTTGTCAAACCCCGCTATTTTCTTGGTTAATGCATTAGTGGGCGCGTATATTTTTGTTTTAATTCTTAGAGTATTGTTGCAACTATCTGGGGCCAGTTCGAGTAATCCAATATCTGCGTTTATTATTAAGGTAACGCGATACCCGTTGAATATACTTCGGCCAGTGTTTCCAACCATAAAGAACATAAATTTGGCGGCGATTGTATTAATAATTGTCTTACAAATGCTGATAGGGTTCGTTATGTTGGCTAGCTTGCCGGGTGCAAATAGTTGGGCTATTTTTATTTGGAGCATTTCTGAAATTATCGTTCAAGTTATTAACGTGTTGACCTACAGTATATTTATCTCAATCATTTTGAGCTGGATTAACCCTGGGGTGCAGAACCCGATTACGGAGCTACTCTATAAAATTACCGAGCCAATATTGGCGCCCTGTCAGCGCCTGATACCACCTATGGGTGGCTTAGACTTAAGTCCCATGGTTGCGCTGTTAGGGTTGCAAGTGTTAAAAATGTTATTAATTCCCCCTTTGCAGGCATTAATGTAAGCGTTTGAATTGCTTTAAATTGTCAGCGTTAAAAAGGTAGGCTTTAGCTGCTCAATGTTTTTTTAAAATAAACGGCTATACTCAATAAAAATAATAAACAGTTTGAATGGTGCACCGATGGCGCTAACAAAGGGAATGTGAGTATGGCAAAACAATTTGATACCGAACTTAAAAGTTATGACTTATGGAAGCAGCATGCAGCTAAGTCTATACATGCCTATCAATCATGGCTAGATGACGTGGATCTCAGCGACACAGACGTTGAGATGATGTTGATTAAAAACCTACGTTTGTTAGAAACAAATAATATTACGGTTGCCTTCGCAGCAGAATTTTCTCGTGGGAAAACTGAATTAATTAATGCACTGTTCTTTTCATCAACGGGTGTGCGATTACTCCCGTCCAGCCCTGGTCGCACCACTATGTGCCCTACAGAATTATTCCATGATTCGACAGAAGCGCCTTATTTACGATTGTTGGATATTAAAACAAGGCTAAGTGAAAAGCCGATTGAGAGTTTTAAAAAAGACCCAAAAAAATGGACTCACATTGAATTGGATTGTGATTCTCCAGAGCAAATGCAAGAAGCGTTTCAAGAATTACTGAAAACAAAACTAGTTGGTTCGGATGTTGCCGAGCAGCTTGGCTTGCCAGGTAAGCCAAATGAGGAGGAAGTAGAAGTGCCTTGTTGGCGACATGCAATAATTAGTTTCCCTCATCCTTTGCTTAAAAGCGGGCTCACTATATTGGATACGCCTGGGCTAAATGCACTAGGTTCTGAACCTGAACTCACATTAAGTATGTTGCCAAATGCACAAGCGATGTTTTTTGTCTTGGCAGCTGATACGGGCGTGACACAAAGCGATATGGAAATGTGGGATCAACATATTCAGTCTTATAAAAGCAAACACCCGAATGGTTTGGCCGTTGTATTAAATAAAATTGATACATTGCAAGATGATTTAATGAGCGATGATGAGGTGTCTGCGCTTGTTCATAAACAAACAAGTGAGACAGCTAGATTGCTAGATTTGGATGAACAGTCTATTTTTCCGATATCTGCTAAGCAAGCACTGGTGGGCAAGGTTAAAAACGATGAAAAAATGTTTGAGCTTAGTCGACTAGGTGCCTTAGAGACATTTTTATCAGAAAGGGTGATGCATTCTCAAAAAGATATTTTACAAAGAACTGTCATTGATGAAACGCTGAATAGAACGCAAGCGTCAGAAAAGCTGATTAAAAATAGAATAATTAATGCGTCTAAACAACTAGAAGAGTTGGATTTAATTTTAAATAAAAGTGAAGAAACGACGGAAGAGTTAATTTTTCAAACTAGAAATGAACAAACTGCATATAAAAAGAACCTCGTTCACTTAAAAACTAGTCGTCATTTGTTTAATACCCAAGTTACTGAGTTGTTGAATAACATCAGCTCAACAAGGGCAGAAAGCATTGTTAGAGATGGTAGCGCGCAGATGATTGGTAGCTGGACAAGTATGGGTATCCGTGAGGGAATGACGAACACGTTTGATGGTTTAAATACGTTATTAAATGATACGATTTCTTCTACTAACGCGAGTGTGCAGCTATTAAATTCAATTTATAAGCGCTTTAGAGATGAGCACGACTTCAAATCAGATCAAGGAAAGACCTTTGATGTTTCGCAATACCAACACGAGCTAGAGCAGCTTTTAGAAGAAGGAATTGAGTTTAGTCAAAGTTCAGCCGCTGCTTTAACGGAGCAAAATGCGTTAGCGAAAAGGTTTGTTAATACATTGGGCAATAGTGCTATTCAAATTTTTAAGTCAGCACATGCTGATGTTAAAAAATGGCAAACGTCTGCTATGGCACCGTTAATTTCTGAAGTGAATGAAAAGAAATCCGTCATGGAAAGTCGTTTGGAGAACTTGCGAAGTGTTGCTCAAGGTAAGGAGGCACTGGAAGTGAAAATGGAAGAGGTTAAGACGCTTCAGTCCGTAGCAGAAAAACAGCTTGAAGCATTAGTGGAGATAATGGGGTCGCTTAAAGCCCCAATTGAAAAAATTGTTGAGGAGCCCGCTGTTATCTAAGCAGTGTCTTAATGTAAGTAAAATGGTATTGCTTGGTAAGTTATCAAGCTTTTTTTACTTTAAACATAATATCCCAAACGCCATGTCCTAGGCGATGTCCACGCTGTTCAAATTTTGTGAGTGGGCGGTGTTCTGGGCGATCAACAAAATCAGTCGCAACTATGTTCTCAAAACTCTCATGCTTGTTCAGTGTATCTAGAATATGTTCAGCATAGTTTTCCCAATCAGTGGCAACGTGGAAGATACCGTCAATGCTTAATTTGTCGTGAATTAAGCTTAAAAATTTCTTTTGAACAATTCGTCGCTTATGGTGCCGTTTTTTATGCCAAGGGTCAGGGAAAAAAAGTTGTACGCAGTCTATGCAGTTGTTGGGTATAGCATTGTTTAGAACATCTATCGCATCACAGTCAAAAACACGGATATTGTTTAGCCCTTTTTCCTGAATCAAGCGGAGTAAATGCCCTACCCCAGGTTGGTGAACCTCGATACCAATAAAGTTCTTTTCAGGTGACTTTTCAGCCATTTGCGCAAGGCTGGTGCCATTTCCAAAACCAATTTCTAACGTAACGGGGTTTTCGTTATTAAATACAGTACTTGGCGATAACACCGTGTTGCTATCAAGACCAAAGAGTGGCCAGCCTGTTTTAAGGGCAGTTGTTTGTCCAGGCGTTAAGCGACCTTCACGTTTAACAAAGCTTTTTATTCTACGGAGCACAGGTTGATTCGTGTTTTGCATACGAATTTACGAATTTTGGCGTATCGTGAGTTTAAATTAAACCGTCAAGAGGCGATGATGCAGAGGCATAACGGCGCCGAGGCATGCGGCCAGCGAGAAAAGCTTCTCTACCACTTTGTACCGCCTTTTTCATAGCAGATGCCATAAGAACAGGGTTGTTTGCAAGCGCTATGGCGGTGTTCATTAGTATGCCATCGCAGCCTAGTTCCATGCCAATAGCGGCATCAGATGCAGTGCCTACGCCCGCGTCAACAATAATAGGAACGTTGGCGTTTTCGATAATGGTGAGAATGTTGTACGGGTTGCGAATCCCTAAGCCTGAACCGATAGGCGCAGCCAGTGGCATCACAGCGACACAACCCATTTCCTCTAGTCGTTTGGCAATAATGGGGTCGTCGTTGGTGTACACCATCACATCAAAGCCTTCTTTAACTAAAATTTCTGCTGATTCTAGTGTGGCAGTAATGTCTGGAAAGAGGGTTTTTTTATCCCCTAGCACTTCTAATTTTACAAGTTTGTGGCCACCCAGAAGCTCGCGTGCAAGACGGCACGTGCGTAGGGCATCTTTTGCGGTAAAGCAACCAGCCGTATTGGGTAATATAGTGTATTTATCCGGCGAAATAACATCGAGTAAGTTAGGCTCGCCAGGGGTTTGTCCAATATTAGTGCGTCTTATGGCGACGGTAACAATATCAGCGCCACTCATCTCAATAGCCGCTTTTGTTTCGGCCATGTCTTTATATTTACCGGTGCCAACTAATAAGCGCGATGAAAAGGTTTGGCCTGCGACGATAAACTCATCAGGTTGGCCACCGCCAATAGCTTGAACGATTTCCACCTGGTCACCATTTTTTAATTGAATATTGGCATATTGATCAGCGGGCTTAATTTCTTCATTAACCTCTGCTGCAATGCGTTGGCCTAAAAACCCCATCTCTTCGACTAGGTTGGCTAGAGTCAACTCATTTTTATAATTAACATTTTTACCGTTAACACGAATGTCCATCAGCTTTTAGCTCTAGTTGTTTGCGGTATCGATATTTTTTGCACGACGATTGCGCACGGCAGTTGCCAGTTGTTCAAGCAGTTGAATGCTGCTGTCCCAATCGATGCAAGCATCGGTGATACTTTGGCCATATACTAGTTCTTGACCGTCTACTTGGTCCTGTCTACCCGCAACTAAGTGGCTCTCTATCATTGCGCCACTAATACGCATATCGCCATTTGATATTTGATCAGCGACATCGTCGCCAACCACCATCTGACGTTCGTGTTGTTTACTACTGTTGGCGTGACTAAAGTCAATCATCATGTGTAAGTTAACACCCGCTCTGCCTAATTCAGCGGCTGCGCTATTGACGCTTTCAGCGTCGTAATTTGGTTGTTTTCCGCCACGCAAAATAAGGTGGCAGTCTTCATTGCCAGACGTTTCAAAAATAGCAGACTTTCCTTGCTTTGTAACCGACAAAAAGTGGTGAGGCCGAATGGCGGCTCCAATAGCGTCGATAGCAACTTTAACGGTTCCATCCGTACCATTTTTAAATCCAACAGGGCAGGATAGGCCAGATGATAGCTCACGGTGAGTCTGACTTTCCGTGGTGCGAGCACCAATGGCGCCCCAGGCAATTAAATCTGAAACATATTGAGGTGTTATTAAATCGAGGTATTCGGTAGCAGCAGAAACACCCATGGAGTTTAATTCGAGCAATAAGTTGCGAGCAGTATGTAGGCCTTTATTAATATCAAAACTATCATCAAGATTTGGGTCGTTAATCAGGCCTTTCCAACCTACCGTTGTTCTTGGCTTTTCGAAATAAACTCGCATCACAATGATAAGGTCATCTGAAAGTGATTCAATATAGGGTTTTAATCGGGAAGCATAATCTAGGGCTGCTTTAGGGTCGTGAATAGAGCACGGGCCAATCACAACAAGCAAGCGATCATCATTGCCATGAAGCACATCGTGTATTGCGCTTCGTACAGACAGTGTTGTTTGTGCCGCTGCTTCAGTTATAGGCAAGTCTGTATGTAGGTTTTCGGGCGAAATAACTTCTTGTAAGTTGATGATTCTTG
Organism: uncultured Piscirickettsiaceae bacterium; assembly: GCA_913061075.1. Taxonomy (GTDB): domain Bacteria; phylum Pseudomonadota; class Gammaproteobacteria; order Methylococcales; family Cycloclasticaceae; genus Cycloclasticus. The sequence continues at coordinate 92,810 of CAJXSK010000005.1, forward strand.
TATCGTCAGTTTTGATTGTATTCATGAAGTGTTTATTTTTTAGTTAGCCAAATAATTATTCGGATCGAAGTTAGTTATAAAAAAGGCTTAAATGATACTCTAAATCAGCTAGTATTGCTTGGTGTTGTGGAGGGTTAGCGGCTTTGCGTGAGTAAAGTGGTTATTATTACAGTTAGTGAAATCAAATTGGGACATAGAAGCAGTGAAAATCAAGCTCAAAGAATTATATCAACAAGTTATTTCAAATAAAGCATTGTTGCCTGCGGTCCCAACTGTAGGTGTGCAAATCTTACAGGCACTGCAAGCACCAAATTGTAACGTTAAAATGTTCGCCAAGATTATAGGGAATGATGTTGGGTTAACGGCATTTATTTTAAAGACGGCACGAAGTTTAAGGTTTTTAACGCGCACGCAACCTAAAGATCTTGAGGCGGCTATCGTTAGAATGGGCATGAAGGAAACGTATTACCTATCATTGTCTTTTTTATCCAGATCTGTGGTCAGCTCTTCTAATGTGCAAGTAGCCTCATTATTAAAAGAAACACAGTTATTTTCAACAAAACTGTCTGTTATTTCATGCTTTTTAGCAGAAAAAACGAGAAGAATACCAGGCAACGAAGCGATGTTGGGGGGGCTTTTTCAAGACATAGGCGTACCGGCAATTTTAGTAACACTGGAAAAACACCAATTTATTTTAGATGACGAACAAAAGGTTAAAGTCTGTGTGGATCGTTTGGCCCCGTATGTAGGTAGTTTTATATTAAAGCAATGGCAATTAGATGAGTTATTAGAGGTTCCTGAAAACAGAAAAAAATGGGATTTGGATAGAGAGGAAGCGGGTTTAGCAGAATTAATACTAGTGGCCCGTTTTCACGCAATGCTAGGGACAAAAGAATTTAAAGAATGCCCCCCCCTATCGGCAATGCCCGCATTTAATAAATTTAACTTTGGGGACATTGGGCCTGATAACACGCTGCAATTATTGAAAGATTCAAAAGACGAGCTGGACGATATACAGCGATTATTAACGCCATGAAGACGCATAGCTTCATGTTATATTCATACTGACGTTAGTATTATTGTTCGTCTAAAGACGGCGCTATAAGGAGATAGAAGATGGGTAAGTTGTTAAAGATTATTGGTGTTGTTGTTCTGTTAGTTGTGGTGCTTGTTATCGTTGCTCCATTCATCGTTGACCCGAATGATTATCGAGAACAAATCCAATCGGCGGTTAAAGATAAAACGGGCCGTGACTTATCGATAAACGGTGATATGAGTTTGTCGGTTTTCCCATGGATAGGCGTTGGCATAAAGGACGTAAGTATGGGGAACGCAAAGGGCTTTAAGCCCAATCAGTTTGCAGAAATACAAGAAGCGAGTGTGAAAGTTAAACTGTTACCACTTCTTAGCAAACAAGTTGAAGTGAGCACAATTGTACTTAACGGCTTGACACTTAATTTGGCAAAAAATAAGCAAGGTCAATCCAATTGGGATGATATGGCCCAACCTTCTGACGTTGAAAAGCCACAAGATAATCAAGAGAGCGACTCTTCAAGTGCGGCAATCGGCGCCATAGCTATTGGAGGCGTACAAATCGTAGGCGCAAATATTACGTGGGACGATGCTAGCAAAGGTGAAACATACCATTTAACGGATTTTGATTTAACAACGGATGCTCTTTCATTAGGAAACTCTATGGGTGTTGAATTAGCCTTTACAGTAGACAGTAAAAAACCTAAAGCGACTGTTCGGATGAAACTTGCGGGTGACTTGGTGATTAATGCGGATTTAAATAAATTTGATTTCCAAGGGTTGACCATTGCAATTGATGCTGCAGGCGAGCCAGTGCCTAATGGCGCCATGAAAATTGATATTGCCAGCCATTTAGTGGCCGATTTAGCAGGGCGTGGCAGTTTAAGTTTGAATCCCTTGACCATAAAATTTGATGATTCGACTTTATCGGGTAATGCAGCGGTGAATAATTTTGACAAGCCGGCTATTAAGTTTGATTTAGGCGTGGATGACATTAATGTAGACCGTTACTTACCAAAAGCTTCTCAAGCGGAGGGTTCAGAATCTTCTGGGTCTGTCGCCCCCCCAGCGGCTGCGGCTCTAATACCCGTGGATACGATTCGAAGCTTAAATATAGACGGGGTATTTAAAGTCCAATCGCTTGTTGTAAATGGCTTAACAGCGAAAGAAGCCAGTGTTAAATTGCTTGCAAAAAATGGTGTGCTTAAAACAGAACAAGGTGTTAAATCGTTCTATAAAGGCAGTTATGCAGGAAAAACGGTCGTTGATGCTCGTCAAAACACACCTAAAATAATTGTTAATGAGCAAGTGACTGGGGTAGAGATTGAGCCGTTATTAATTGACCTGATGGGCGAATCGTCCGTGTCGGGTATTGCTAATATCAAAGCGAACCTAACAACGCGGGGCAACAAAATGCCAGCCATAAAGTCTGCGCTTAATGGTACAGCGGAGTTTAGTTTTAAAGATGGAGCAGTCACGGGTGTTGATGTGGGTGCGTTGCTGAAACAAGCTCAAGCCGTGTTAAAAGGTGACTTGTCTGCAGCATTTGCTAAAGGCAGCGGTAAAACGCCATTTTCAGATATGTCAGGTACGGCTCAAATTAGGAATGGCGTGGTCAATAATAATGATCTTATTGTAGCAACTCCATTAGTGAATGTTAAAGGCAAAGGCAACGCGAGCCTGGTTAGTGAAACGATAGATTACGAATTAACATTACAACGAACAAAAGCGACGACGGAGGCAGAAGCAGGTAGCGACGATGCTAAAAACTTATTAATTCCGGTTAATGTGGCAGGAACATTTGCCGAACCGAAAATTAGCCTTGACGTAAAAGCGATGGTGATGGCAACCCAAAAAGTGAAAATCGATGAAAAGAAAGAAGAATTAAAAGAGAAGATTAACGAAAAAATAGATAAAAAACTTAAAGGCAAAGCTGGCGAGTTATTAAAGGGTAAGGCGGGTGATCTATTAAAAGGCCTGTTTTAGCAAGCAGACAAGACAATTGCCACATCGCGCCTGAACTGTTTCAGGCTCAAGTTTTAAAGTGGTTTGATGTGCATGGCAGAAAAAATCTACCTTGGCAAAAAACGCCCACGCCGTACCATGTTTGGTTGTCTGAAATCATGTTGCAACAAACACAAGTTGCAACGGCCATTCCGTACTTTGAACGATTTATAGAAAGCTTCCCTAGTATTTGCGATTTGGCACAAGCTCCTTTGGATGATGTGCTTCACCATTGGTCTGGATTGGGGTATTACGCGCGAGCAAGAAACTTACATAAAACAGCTGGCATCGTGGTGACTGAGTATGGTGGCGACTTTCCCAATAATATTGTGGGCTTGATGGAGCTGCCTGGCATTGGCCGTTCTACGGCTGGCGCTATCGCAAGCCTGTCAATGGGTTTGCCGGAACCCATTTTAGATGGCAATGTGAAACGGGTGTTAAGCCGGTTTTTTGCTATAGAAGGGTGGACAGGCAGTGCGGCTGTTATGAAGGCGTTATGGGCGTTGTCAGAAACATTAACGCCTACTACAAGAGCAAACCATTACAACCAAGCGATGATGGATTTAGGTGCTACCTTGTGTACCCGATCTAAACCTAGCTGTTGTCGCTGTCCTTTAAGCGCGGGGTGCTTAGCACTAAAAGAGAATAAGGTGGCTGAATTGCCCACACCAAAAAAGCGAGCATCGTTACCGGTAAAAAAAAGGTATTGGTTAGTCTCTAAAAATCAAGATAAGTTTTTCCTTACACAAAACCCTCAGGTAGGCTTATGGGGTGGACTTTGGGTGTTTCCAGCATTTGAAACGTACGATGAATTGTTAGCGTGGGGCTTGAAAAAAGGTATCGATGAGAACAGCATTAGCGAATTAGACGAACAACGGCATACGTTTTCTCATTTTCATCTGGATTACACAGCAATTATTTGTTCAGCTATTGAAAAGCAAATAAAAATATCAGAACCTGAGAGAACATGCTGGTATCAATTCGACAGCCATGTGAAAATAGGCTTACCAAAACCTGTGAGCGGATTGATTCAAGCGCTCTCAAAACGAGACGAAAAATAATTTATGTATTGTCAAAAACTAAAGCGTGAAGCAGAGCCTCTGGACAAGCCCCCATTTCCGGGTGAGTTAGGCCAAAAACTGGTAGAAAATATTTCAAAAGAAGCATGGGGCCTATGGCTGACGCAACAAACGATGCTTATTAATGAGAATCGTTTAACGCCGTTTGAGCCTGAAGCACGTGCTTTATTAAAGGCGGAGATGGAAAAGTTTTTATTTACAGACAGTGCAGAAGCGCCAGAAGGTTACGTACCGCCCGCAAAATAACAGCTGTTTTAAACATCTGTCTTGACTAAATAGCCGCGTCGCTGTTTAATACGCGACCACATCTTTAGATGCCCGGATAGCTCAGTTGGTAGAGCAGAGGATTGAAAATCCTCGTGTCCATGGTTCGAATCCGTGTCCGGGCACCATTTGTTTAAAGCCTCAATTACTTTTGTAGTTGGGGCTTTTTTTATGCGCGTACTAAAGTTGGATTTGTACTTCGCATATCGTTAAATAGCGAGCGGCTCACTTTGTAAAAATTTAGCATAAAGGAGAATAGTCATAAGTTGCAGAGTTGTGGGGTGAGGATTGAAATTAAAAGGCTTAAAGGGGGTGCAGGCCTTTGATTATATTGTGTTAAAAATTTTACGAGGGGGGGGGTGGCTTGGAGTGCCGCTCTATATTCATGTCATAAGGTTATATGACTTATGTCACATAATATCTTTTATTGTTTGTGTTTTAACAATAAAAGCGTATGTTTTATGCAACACTTATAAATAAAGTGTGTTAATTAACTAGGGGGATTTACATGAATAAATCATTTATTAAAAATAGCGTGGGTTTAGCATTAAGTTCGGCGTTATTACTATCTCAAATTGGTACGGTTCAGGCCTTTAGCTTTCATAATGGTAAGCTTAAAGGGGCGCTTGATACCGATTTAACTTATGCCATTGCAGCTCGTACAGAGGACTCAGATCACGATAAAGAAGGTGCTTACGGCAATAGGATTTTTAAAGATGCGGGTGACATCTTCAGTAATGCTATTCGCGGCTCTAGTACATTAAGTCTAGAGTACGGTGATTTTGGCATGCTTGCGCGAGGTAACTATTTTTACGATCATGTTTATGATAATGAGAACTTAGCAGACCAGGCGCATGACAAGCTGGCTCGAGATTTGTCGCTTACTGATTTAATGGTCTACGGCTATTTTGGTGATAACGACCAGATCAATATTAGACTGGGTAAGCAGGTGATTAGTTGGGGTGAAAACACCTTTATACAAGGTTCAATTAATGACATTAATACCGTTGATCTAAATAAATTAAGACAGCCTGGCCGGGCACTTAAAGATGCGTTTATTGGTACAAACGCAGCCTATATTTCATGGAATGTAAATGATGAATGGACTATCGAGTCTTTTTATCTATTTGAATTTGATCAAATTCAGTTAGACCCAGCGGGTTCATTTTGGACAACATTAGATGCTGTGGGCGCAGGTGGTGGTTTTGATAGTGCTGGCGATGGCGTTGTAGGTGAGTTAGGCGTTGGACCATTTGGCTCACCATCAGGTGCTTGTGTTGCTCCCGATGGTCTAGACGACTGTGGTTTAGTGGGTGGCTCTTTGGTTAGGGTGGGTGATAACTTTGCTAAAGGTGGCCAATACGGTTTAGCAATAAGAAAGTTTTTCCCAGGGTTGTTCAATGGCAGTGAAGTGGCGATTTATTATCAAAGTCTCCATGATCACGTACCAATGATTTCTACTTATTATAATACTGGTACGTTCTTTTTGGATTACGTTGAAAATATCGAACGTTTGGGTATTTCATTTAATACCAATATTGAAGGCTGGGTTATTGCAGGTGAATATCACGTGAGAAAAGATGCGCCTATTCAAATGACTGCACCTGTTTTAAATGGCTTAGGTGCGGGTCCATTCTTTGGTGTTAATTGTGCAACTTGCGTTGCTGGCCAAGAAATTAAAGGCTATGAGCTCGTTGACCGTCATCAATTACAAATGACGTTTCAACGTATTTGGGGTGTTGGATTTATGGGAGCAGATGCTAATAGCACATTAGCTGAAGTAGCGTATGGCTGGATTGATGGTTTGCCAGATAAAAATGAAGCCTTAATTGGGCCATTTAGAACTGTTTTTAATCCGCAAGTGACTGAGCATTTCTGGGGTTTCCAAGTTAAACAGTCATTAACATATGAAGCTGCCCTTTTTAACGTGGCATCAGTTTCTCCTTTCGTGGCGTTTAAATATGATGTGGAAGGTGTGTCTAACGAAATTGTTCCTTTGTTTGTGGATGATAGAAAAGCTTTAACACTGGGGGTGAACTTTGGTTATGGCGGTGGAACTTGGACGGGTGGTTTCAGCTGGACAATGTTTGATGGCGCAGAAGCGATGGCAAACCAAGCGGGTGGCCGTCTAAATGGCCGTACAGATCGCGATTTTGTTCAAGCTAATGTTAGCTATTCATTCTAAAGGAGTAAATAGATGACTACTCAAAAAAGTTTTAAGGAGAAGAACATGATGTTTTTAAAAAATACAATTAAAAAAGCGCTACCAATAGTAGCGGGCGGCTTATTGTTTCCATCGCTTGCATTGGCCCAATTGGGTGATGCAGATATGGCAAAGCTGGGTGTTAGTGGAACAGAACTAACGCCATCTGGTGCAATCCGCGCTGGAAACGCAGACGGCACTATTCCAGAGTGGAGCAGTGAGCCTATTAAAGGTGTAGCAAATGGCTATGGTGATAGTTTGGCTGATCCATTTGCAGATGAGAAGCCACTGTTTACGATTACAGCAAAGAACTATACGGAGTATGCGGATAAGCTAACACCGGGACAAGTGGGAATGTTTAAACAGTATCCTGATACATTCCGTATGCATGTTTATCCAACTCATAGAACGGGAGCAAATGACCCTTGGGTTTACGATGCTACCTTGGCGCAAGCAAAAAATGTGAAAGTTTGTGCAGAGTATGCCAGTAAAGGTGAAATTTGTTTAGATGATGATATTCCTGGTGGCGGTATTCCTTTCCCAATTCCTAAAACGGGGGAAGAGGCGGCTTGGAACCATTATTTATCATTTAGAGGTGTATCAAGCGAGGCTATGGTTAATGGTGCGTTGATTGATTCTAATGGTGGCCGTACAGACGTTGTTATGCATCAACGCCAAACATGGAACTGGTGGGCAAAGGATGGTGGAAAGTTAAGAAGCACTGAATGGTATAAGCGTGATGGTGGCGCTACGTTGTGTGACTCATGGCAAATCAAAAAACCACCGCGCTCTTCAGGTTTAGTGTTTGGTGGCTGTAACTTTGTTGATAACTATGACTTCCAAGTGTATTTATATATACCTGGACAGCGTCGTGTTCGTAAAGCGCCTGAAATTGGGTTTCATGACAGCCCATCGTTTGGTTCTGATGGCCAACGTACGGTAGCAAGTCGCTGGATGCATTGGTTTGGTGGCTCAATACCTCGACACGATTATGCAGCGCCAGTTAGAAAAGAACTATTTGTTCCTTATAACAATTACAAATTAGCGGATAAAGACATTAGTTTTGATGATATTTTTGGCAAAGAGCATGTTAATCAAGATTTAGTACGTTATGAGTTACACCGTGTATGGGTGCTTGATACAACGTTAAAACCAGGGCAACGTCACCTTTATAAGCGCCACACGGCTTATTTTGACGAAGATACTTGGATTGGATTGGCGTATGAAGCTTACGATGCTAAAGACCGTTTATGGCGCGTAGGTGAGCAATACAACACGTTCTTTTATGGCCCGAATGTGACTAGAGCGTTAGGTGATGTGCAAATTGATTTGATCAATGGTCGATATACAACATTCCCTAACTGGCAGTTCCAAGCCGGTAAAGAAATGGGCTTCGGCGGACCTAAAATTGTTTCCAATGAAGATGACATTGGTTACAACATCGATATCTTTACGCCTCAGGGCCTTAGGAAGTTTGGTCGTAGATAAACGTATCAGTTGTTAAGCAGAAATTAAGGAACCAGGGCATTGTTTTATAGCCCTGGTTTTTTTAGCGTTTTTATTGGGGAATAATATGTTTAAAAAGATATTTTGGTGTTTAGTAATCGTCACGTTTAGTGCGCAGGCAGAAGTAGTTCCACGCCCAGCATTAACGATGCCACTGTCAGCCAAAGCGGTGTTTATGGACCTTGCGGTACATAACAAAAAAACATTTGCTGTAGGCGAGAGGGGTATTATTCTCAATTCAACTGACGGCGGCGAGACATGGGAACAAACGCCTTCACCGGTCGATGTTACTTTAACAAATATCGACTTTACACCATCAGGTGAAGGTTGGATTGTTGGTCATGAAGCGACGATTCTGAATTCTTCAGACAATGGAAAATCGTGGAAAATATTAAGGTATAAACCTGAAGACGAACGTTTTTATTTAGCGGTAAATTTCTTTTCGGATCAAGAAGGCTATGTTCTTGGAACAGATGGCGAGCTTTGGAAAACAGAGGATGGTGGTGCGAATTGGTTCTTGACGCTTTTAGCGGTTGAAGACTGGTACCAAAATCATCTATTTGGCGTGGCTAACGCTAAGAATTCATCATTGGTTGTTGCAGAGAGGGGGGGCGTATTTAGTCTCAAGGGTGAGCAGGATAAGTGGCAGGCTGTGCCCTCACCTTATGAGGGCTCTTATTTTGGCGTTGTAACACTGAATAATAATTTTCTTGTTTATGGCATGAGTGGACAGGTTTTTCTCATTAATGCAGAATCATTAGAGTGGAAAAAAATTGATACGCAAACGGATCAGTTTTTGCTGGATGCAACACTATCTGAAGATGGGCAAACAGCAGTTATTGTTGGTAGAGGTGGTATTGTATTAATAATCGATGGTGAAGGGGCGTTAGTAAACAAAATAGAACGAAAAAGTCGCGTAGATTATACGGCGGTAGCGATTCAAGGTGGCCAGATGTATTTAGCATCAATGTCAGGCGGCGTGGAAAATATTCCACTGGCATCATTTATGAATAAGGCGGGTAAATAGCAATGGTTCTCAAACATGATTCTAATCTAGTCCATACCATTTCTGACAGCCTGGCTAATGGCCTGTTAAAACACCGAGTTGTGATTTTAGTGTTGTCATTAGTAACGACACTTTTTTTAGGATATGAGGGGCTTAATCAACGCCTATCTCCAGGATTCGATAAAGCGATACCACTCGGTCACTCGTACATGAAAACATTTACCAGCCACCGCGAGGAGTTTGGCGGTGCGAACCGCGTGACGTTGTTCGTGGAAAATAAGAATGGTGATATGTTTGAGCCTAAGTTTTTCGAAGTACTGGAAAAGATTACGAGTGAATTTCTGGTTATGGACGGCGTGGATGCCCGGACAGTGACCTCATTGTTTACGCCTAATGTTAACTATGTGGCAGTCAGTGAAGAGGGATTTACGGGATCTAAAATTGTGCCAGCTGATTTTGTTGCTACAGCAGAGCGTATTGAGGAGGTAAAGAGTAATTTATTTAAATCCTCTGAAATTGGCAAAACGGTGGCAAAAGATTTATCAGGTGCATTAGTAATTGCTGATCTAATTGAAAACGACCCAGTAACAAACAAAAAAATTGATTATGGCACCTTTACCCAACAGTTAGAAAAAATAAGAACGATCTATGAGACGGATGAAATAAGCATTCATATTATTGGTTTTGCGCCATTTATTGGCGATATTATTGATGGTGCAGAAGGTGTTATCACATTCTTTATTATTACGTTGTTGATTACATTTATATTGCTTATATTTTTTGCAGGGTCTACGAAGCTGGCATTGGCAGTTATTGCCACGGCTTTAGTGTCTGTTAGCTGGCAGTTAGGCATAGTGAAAATATTGGGATACGGTGTCGACCCAATGTCCATACTAGTACCGTTCTTAATTTTGGCTATTGGCGTTAGCCATGCAATCCAAATGACCAATTCTTGGCGGATTGGTGTCGTTAATGGTGAAGATTCTGTCACGGCATCTAGAAATGCGTTTTATAAACTATTCATCCCTGGCGCAACGGCTTTGTTGTCTGATGCAGTTGGTTTTGGGGTGATTATATTGATTGATATTCCCATTATTCGTGAACTTGGCATTATTGCGAGTATAGGTGTTGCCGTTATGTTGATAACGAACAAAATCATGCTGCCGATTTTGCTGTCTTATATTAGTTTTAGTGAGAAAGAGCTGGGGAAAGCTAAATCAGCATTAGAAAGTACAAATTACTCAATATGGCAACGTTTGGCCAAGCTAACCGAAAGGAAAAACGCCACGATTGTATTGCTTGTTGCGATTCTTTTAGGTGGGTATACGATGACTGTGCAAGATCAGTTGATTGTTGGCGATGTAGAAGCTGGAGCGCCAGAGTTTTGGCCAGATGCACGGTATAACATCGATGCAAATGCAATCCAAGCGAAGTTTTCAGTTGGCTTGGATGAGTTAGTGATATTGGCTAAAGCCGATAAAGAAGGTTCTTGTGTTAATTTCGCTGTGATGCAAACTATTGATGATTTTGTTTGGAATATGAAAAATGTTACAGGCGTGCAATCGGTTAAAGCACTCTCGCAAGTGATTCGTGAACGAAACATTGGTAATTATGAAGCGAATCCTAAGTTTTTAGGTATACCGCGTAATGAGGAGATGATTTCAGCCAATATTTACCGCGTAGAAATGTCTCAGGCGCTATTTTCTAATGATTGTACAATTATGCCAGTTACGATTTACCTAACTGATCATCGTTCAGAAACGTTAGAGGGGGTTATGGCGGCAGTTGAGTCATTTAGGCAATCCAATAAAAACCAACATGTGGATTTTGTACCTGCTATGGGTAATGCAGGCATCATGGCGGCAACGAATGAAATTGTGGCTAAAGCTCAAGCTAAAATTGAGATTATCTTGTTTGCGGCAGTGGGTGTATTTTGTTTCTTAACATTCATGTCAATACGCGCCACAATTTGTATTGTTTTACCTTTAGCGCTAGTGGCTTACTTGGCAAACGTAGTGATGGTCTACTTGGGCATTGGGTTAAAAGTCTCAACCTTGCCTGTATTAGCGATGGGCGTAGGTGTTGGTGTGGATTACGGTATTTACCTATTCGCTAGAATGCGGGCGCATATGGCGATTGGAGAATCTTTAAGGAAGTCATACTTTGAATCACTAAAAGAAGTAGGTACGGGGGTTGTGTTTACCTCAGTGACAATGACGCTTGGTGTTGCTACGTGGTATTTTTCAGATTTAAAGTTCCAAGCAGACATGGGTATCCTGTTGGCGTATATGTTCTTCGTGAATATGTTGGGCGCTATTATTCTCATTCCTGCACTGGCTAGTTTTCTTTATCGTGATGAAGGGAAAAAAGTAAATAAATGATATTGAGAGGACTATTTATTGGGTGTTTATTATTTTGTTGGTCTTCAGTTTACGCTAATCCTTCACATGCTTACGTGGATGCGGTGTTAGATGCACTTCAGAAAAAAGGTTTGTTAAGTGTTGACGATGTTAATAACATTAAACAGCAAGCGACAACAGCAAAGCTGGATTCGATAAAACAGTCGAAACAAGAAGCCCCGAAAAACACACAAAGTAGGGTAGCTGCCGTGGCAAAGAAGGCCTCAAAATTCAAAGTGTGGGGGCGTTTACAACCTAGGTATACCTTTGTGCCATCAGAAGATGGCTTAGAGGGTACAAACGGCTTTACATTAAGACGGGCGCGGTTTGGCTTAAAGGGTTACGTTGCCGATAAAGTTGGGTTTCGCTATCAATACGAGGCAGCAAATGAAGTGTCAGGTCTGTCTAATGCGACTAATTTATTAGATGCATGGGTACGCTTTGAACACTTTGATGATTCCATTGGCACGTTTACGATTGGGCAACAATTTATACCAGGCTATACACGGCGACCTCAAGTAACGGCCAGTGTGGAACGTAAGTTTACAGAGTATTTATCCCCAGGAGCTGCCGGAAGAGCACGTGGTATTACTTTAAAAAGAGGTGATTTTGGCTTACCTGAAGCTCATTCATCAGGTCTATTTGGAAATCGTTTGCATTACAGTGTTGGCTTTTTTAACGGCCCCGACTTATCGCTAAATAATGATAATAATGAGACGTTGTTCGGAATTGGTATAGGCATTCGGCCGACAGGGCTTTCTCATAGTGATGATGAATACTCCTTCAATCCGCGCCCATTTACTTATGGGTTTGGTGGTTCGTATAATCAGTCTAAAGACTCTGGGACACTGGATACTCGTTTCCAACCAGTAGGTGTGCGGCTCGATAATGAGTGGTATAGCCTATTTGCAGATGTGCAAGGTGGGCATTGGCGAGGTTGGGTGTCTTGGGCGCTATTCGAATCCGATGCAGAAGGCGCGTTGGCACGGAATACGGACAGTCAAGTAACTGATTCGCTTAGTTCAAGTGCTTTAACGTTAGGATTTAGTAGGGCCTTCGCCCTTAATTCTGATGACCTTGGCGTCGCTTTGGCATTGCAATACCAATATTTAGACAATGAGCACCCTTCAAGAACAATGTTCTTTAGACCGTTAACGGGCCGCTCTGCAGATGAGCTTGCGCGAGGAATGAATAAGGGCGATTTGTATCAGGCAATGTTGACTTGGCAGTTTGATAAAAATGTAAGGCTAATAAATGAGTTATCGTATTATGACCCTGATGACGGAGGCTTTTCATACCCTGCATTTATTAGCCAGTTCCAAATTGATTTTTAGTTGGTGTTAGTTGTGTTCACTAGAAGGGGCGGATAATAATTTTTTTGTAGAAGGGTTCTCTGCTAAATTATTATATGCTGCGTTAGTATTTGGGCTTATTAAAAAGGAGGGTTTGCAAATAATGTTTAAGAGAATTATTTTGGTTGCAACATTACTACTGGTGGCTGCTAGCGCACAAGCTGACTATAAATTAGATAATAAACAGTCTACATTTAACTTTATATCGATTAAAAAAGGCAAGATTGCTGAAACGCATACGTTTAATAAAATAACTGGCAGTATTGCGGCGAATGGCGCAGCCAATATGTCTATTGATTTAAATAGTGTGGAAACGCATATTGCTACAAGAAACGAGCGGATGAAAACAATGTTGTTTGAAACAGTAACGTTTCCAGCTGCTTTAATTTCGACAAACATTGATATTGCTCAACTAGAGGGGCTTCAAGTAGGTGAAATGATGGCCATGCCTGTTGTATTGTCTGTTAACTTGCATGGAAAAAGCAAAGAAATGGCTACGGTATTAAGTGTGGTAAAACTATCAAACAGCGGTGTTTTGGTGACAACAACTAAGCCGATATTGCTTAATGCGTTTGATTTTGGGCTAGACACAGGTATTCAAGCGTTAATGGATGTAGCAAAGTTACCTTCAATAGCGACAGCGGTGCCAGTTAGCTTTTCGCTGGTTTTTAAAAGAGAATAACAGCATATGCCTTGCTGACAGGTAAGGTGGTAGTTTATACGTTAAACTAGCTTGCTCACTCGCTGGACAAGCTATTTTTTTGTTTCATATATGATGCCCGAACCTTCAATACAAAACCTCAGGTCTCTCATCAAACAATGTGCCAGTCACCGTCATCAGGGTTTTAGGCGCAGACTAACGAACCTGAGTAATGAAGGAGGGCCTGACCGAGCTAAAAAATTAACCAAGCTAGGCGCTGATATTCAACAATCCGTCACGGAAGTTGAGAAACGTCACTTAGCCTGCCCAAACATTGATTACCCTGACTTACCAATCAGCGATAAGCGAGATGATATATCAGCGCTGATTGAGCAAAACCAAGTGGTTATTTTATGCGGTGAAACAGGCTCCGGTAAGACAACCCAATTACCTAAAATATGCCTAGAACTAGGCCGTGGGTTTAAGGGCCAAATCGGTCATACGCAGCCTCGTCGATTAGCCGCGATTAGCGTCGCGCAACGTATTGCTGATGAATTGAAAACAGAGCTTGGGCAAGCAGTGGGTTATAAAATTCGTTTTCAGGGGAAAGAAAACGCGCAGACGCTAGTAAAGCTGATGACGGACGGGATTTTGTTGGCGGAAATAAAGTCTGACCCGTTCTTAAGCCAATACGATACCTTAATATTGGACGAAGCGCATGAGCGCAGCTTGAATATTGATTTTTTGCTGGGTTATATGAAGTGGCTGCTGCCTAAACGCCCCGATTTAAAATTGATTGTGACATCCGCAACAATCGACCCAGACCGGTTTTCAAAACATTTTGATAATGCGCCGGTGATTAATGTATCGGGGCGGACATACCCCGTTGAGATGAGGTACAAGCCAGTTGGTGTAGACTCAGAACAAAATGTTGAAGATATGTTACGCGGTATTGTGCATGCAGTAGACGAATTACATCATGATAGAGCGGGTGATATTTTGGTGTTTTTAAGTGGTGAGCGTGAGATCAAAGAGGCCGCCGAAGCACTTAGAAAACACCATTCGGCAAGTTACGATATTTTGCCGCTGTATTCACGACTGAGCGGGAAAGAACAGGCGGCTATTTTCAAACCGCATAAAAAGTTACGCATTGTTTTGGCCACAAACGTTGCAGAAACATCGTTAACAGTGCCGGGAATTCGCTGTGTGATTGATACGGGCCTAGCGCGTATTAGTCGCTTTAGTCAGCGCAGTAAAATTCAACAATTACCAATAGAACCAATTTCTCAAGCCAGTGCAAACCAGCGAGCTGGACGTTGTGGCCGTGAAGCGCCGGGCATTTGTATACGGCTGTATAGTGAAGAGGATTTTCAACAACGGGCAGAGTTTACTCAGCCTGAGATTCTTCGTACTAATTTGGCATCGGTTATTTTGCAAATGAAAGGTTTGCGACTGGCTAATGTGGAGCAGTTTCCGTTTCTTGAGGCACCGGCGGATAAAGTGATTCGAAGTGGTGTTCGCACGTTACATGAACTGGGTGCGTTAGATAATGATGAAAAGCTAACGGCGATAGGAAAGCGGTTAATACATTTTCCGTTAGACCCACAGCTCGGGCGTATGTTGTTGGCCGCGGAAGAGCACCAATGTTTGGAAGAAGTGTTAACAATTGTGTCGGCATTGTCTATTCAAGACCCAAGAGAAAGGCCGGTAGACAAGGCAAAATATGCGGATGAGAAACACAAAGCGTTTGCTAATGAGGCGTCAGATTTTTTATCGTTTTTGGTCTTGTGGCGAGAGTGCCAACAACAAAAAAAGGACTTATCAAATAATCAGTTCCGTAAATATTGTCGCGAATATTTTTTATCGTATATGAGATTAAAGGATTGGCAGGATATTCGTTTGCAGCTGCATGACGTAGCCAAGACCCTAACGCTTTCTATTAACACATCAGAAGCCGATGATGATTCGATTCATAAGGCGTTATTAACGGGCTTGGTCACAAGAATTGGCTTTAAACACGAGCAAGCTGAATATATCGGTGCGAGACAACTAAAGTTTCACATACACCCAGCTTCCATGCTATTTAAGAAAAAGCCGCAATGGATAATGGCAGCGGAACAAGTGGAAACTACACGGGTTTATGGCCGAACCGTGGCCGGGATTAAGCCTGAATGGATTGAGAAAGTCGCCCCACACCTAATCAAGCGTCAATATTACCAACCACATTGGAGTAAAAAGTCTGGTCAGGCAATGGCCTACGAACAAGTGTTGTTATTTGGCTTAGTCATTAGCAAAGGTAGGGTTGTGCCATTGAGCAGAACGGATCAGGCCCACGCTCGCGAGTTATTTATTCGCAATGGTTTGGTAGAACGGGACATGGCATGTTTTGCGCCGTTTTTTAAACAAAACCAGCAATTACTCGAGACGCTGGAATACGACCAACAAAAAGGCCGTCGTGTTGATTTGATGGTGGATGAACAGGTGTTGTTCGATTTTTATGCTGAAAAGTTGCCGACGCATATCGTTAGTTTGGCCTCGCTAAATAAGTGGTTGAAGGGTCAGGCGCAAGCGGATGTACTGTTGCTATCATTGGATGATATTGCTTCCTCACAACACACGGACATGGATCCGAACTTGTTTCCAGATACAGGCTTAATTAATGGCGTTGTGGTGCCGTTTACTTACCGTTTTGAGCCAGGTCATGACGAAGATGGTGTGACGGCAGATATTCTGTTGGCGCAACTTAACCAATTAAGCAGCGAGCCTTTTGAATGGTTAGTGCCAGGTTTATATGAAGAAAAAATCACTGCGCTGATAAAGAGCTTGCCAAAAAGTTTGCGTAAGAATTATGTACCACTTCCAACGACAGTAAATGAGTGTGTTGGGCAGCTAGAGTATGGTGAGGGGCTTTTAATTAACGAGTTGGTTAAGGCACTAAATAGCGTGTCGAAAAATTGCTTAAAGGCGAGTGATTTTGATGTGTCGAAGTTAGATATGCATTTACGCATGACATTTAGATTGCTTGGTGAAAAAGGTGAGTTGGTCGCTGTATCTAAAGATTTAAAAAGTCTAAAAAAACAATACGGAGATAAAGCCGGTCAGCAGTTTCAGTCGTCGTTAAAAAGCGCATTATCAAAAACGGGGTTACGAGATTGGCAGTTTGATAATATCCCTAAGCAGCAAGAAGTTCAGCACAAAGGACAAACGATCCAAGGGTTCCCTGCCTTACGGGATGAGAAAAATGCAGTTGGTCTTACAATGGTGGATTCAGAAGAGGAAGCAAGGTTAGTGCACCAAGCTGGATTGAATCGCCTATTTAGATTGAAATTTACTAAGGAACTTAAAAAGTTAAGCCGACAATCAGCGATAACTACAGCGCATGCGTTCAGCTATCAACAACTTTCAGCACACCCACGTTGTGAGCTATTGCCCGGGGAAGATGTATTCGATGACCTTGTGTATCAATTAGTGGCGAACTTGTTAGAGGGTAAGGATATCCGTTCAGAGCTCGAATTTAATCATGCCGTTAGGCAAAATGGACCTTCAATGTATGCGAAGGGGTATGAACTGTCAGAACAGGTGGCGAAAATATTGACGTTATACCAGGGAGTCAAAAGTGAATTAAACGAGTGGGTTCAACAGAAAGAACTTCACAAAGACTTGTCACATCATTTGTCATGTCTTTGTTATCAGGGTTTCGTTCGCCATGTGCCGGTTGAGCAATTAATGCTGTATCCACGGTTTTTACGAGCGATGCAAACACGGTTAGAGAAAGCGCGTGGGCAATTAGATAAAGATGCCAGTAAAGCCAAGCAAGCTCAGGTGTATGAGAACCAGTTTTGGCAGTATATTACTGAGTACGGAACAAGCGTCGAATCTGAATCATTTCGTTGGTTGCTAGAGGAGTTTCGAATCTCTTTGTTCGCACAACAAATTAAAACGAAAACCCCTATTTCTGAGAAGCGATTACAAAAGGCCTGGGATGCTATTAAGCAGTAAAGCGATTTTTCAGGTGGTGTAACTATTGTTAGTTATTTTCTAGTTCTTGGAAGTGCTTGAACATTAATTTCAATTCAGGAACATTAGCTTCATTGAGAACATTGGCTAGGTCAGAGTCATTTTTTAAAAGCGCGTCTAATCCTTCATTTAATTCAATGACATGGGCGCCAAATTTTTTAGCAATCACTAAAAAGTAAAGATAATGCATGGAGCGGATGAGTAAGCTCGGATTGGTTTGTGCTTGTTTCACAGCCGATAAAAAGGCTAATTGTAGCGATTTGTTGTATTTATCAAGTTGATACTGCCCATTTATTTCTTTACACATAGCGTTCAATGCTATTTTTTGCCCGTCTTCATTAAAGCGTAATTCTGGCCATGGAAGCTTGGCGGTTTCAAGGTTAAATTTTTCTGCATAGGCATTTAAATAACACCAAGCGATGCTTGATGCAATTCTATCGCCAATGGGGCACATATCGCAGTCTGCCATAATTTTTAGCATGGGGATTAAGGCATTTCTAATATCTTTTGAAGAACGGTCGTTTGGTAAATCTTCGAACCCGCGGTAACCAAAACCGGCCAACAAGATAATGCGGGTAATTTCTTTGTAGTTACCTGCTTCAGATAAAAACAAACGGACAGCTGCAGGTTCTATAGCAACGGTGGTCCAAGATATGAACGCTAAAATATCGCCAACAATGGATGACTTCTTGGTCTCTTGCCAGCGTAATATGGCACGTTGGGCCATTTGTTCAGTGATTATTTCATTGTGCATTAACTCGCCAGCCATGCGGTAAATAACAGGGTTAAAGGCGGTGTCACCAAAATCATCAACGTTGCCAAGGGTCAGGCATTGTTTGAAGTACAGGGCAAGAAGGTAATCATGCCACTGCCTATTGGAAAAACGAATCTTATTGTGCCCAGTGGTAATAAAAAGTGTTCGTTGTACTAGGCCTGAAATGAAATAGTCCTCATTTAATAACGCTAGGCTTGTGTTAAGTTGTTCGTTCTCTCCTTCAAGTTGATTGGATTGTAAAAATTGGCTCCATTCATCAGCAATACCTTGAATTTCGGTTTTAACTTGTTTCAAACTCAATTCGCCTAACGCTTTTCTAAAGAAAACCCAGGCAACCAGCATCAGTGCAATAAGTAAATGTTCACGGTTAATGACATCACCATTAGGTAGTATTCCGCCTTCCAAACTGCTTTTTCTTAAAATAGACTCAATAGATTGACCGACGATGTGTGTGGCATTTAGGTCACTTCCGTTAATGCCGGGCATATCATCTAAAGACGATAAAATAAGTGGGGTTAATACGATATCTAATAGGTCTTTGTTTTTTACAAAATCAAGCCAAGCTCCGCAAATAGGGAAAGCATTTTTTGCTTCTTCAATAGTCAGTGGAGATACTTCATAGACGTCTTTGGTTGAGTTTGCATAGCGTTCAACATCTGGAAGGCTGCTTCTGCATACAGTTAAAATTGAAAATTTAGGGTTGTTTCGGTACCGCTTGGACGCCTTTTTAATAAGATTTAGCATATGAGCGTTGCTAATGTCGTTGTGCAACGCTAGAAATTCATCTAATCCGTCAAATAATATGCATACAGCTTGTGTTTCAAACCTAGGCATGACTTTTGTGGAGCGAAAATCCCGAGTTGGGAAGAGTTCGCGGACCCAGTTTTCATGCCATGCCCATAGGCTATCCCAATTTAATTCTGAATTTACTTCAAGACCAGACAGCATTTGTAGTGGCACAGAAAAAGGGATGACTTGTTGGGGGTTCGGGTTGATTAGATAATCGAATGATAATTGCTTTAACAGAGCGCGCATAACGGTGGATTTACCTGCCCCGCCACTGCCTGTGAGTAGGGCTTGGTGTGGGAAGTTATTCTTGTTATTGCTCAAGCGTTTATAAATCGCATTAAAGACGCTAAGTTGGCTTCCTTTGTTGCTTGCTTCGTCTGTTGATCCACCGATGAGTGTGTGGGTGCCAAGCTCTTGGTCCAATGAATCCAGCTTACGTAAGATGGCGGCAGCATGAGTGACAAGGTGATAATTATCGCCGGAATAGCCGAAAACCTGAGAAACGAGAATGTCCATGATAGGACCATTTTTATGCTCAGGAATTTTAACGCTGTCGTGATTGCCGCGAAATGTTAGCTGTTGACCTGACATGCTATTTGTTGGGACAGCAATGTCTGAGCCAGCGAGTAGATCAAATGAGACTGGATGGGGCAGCTGGTTCTTTGCGGATGAAGTGAGTGCGTTTTCACTCTTTTCATGTAAATCCGTTAACCAAGGGTTTCCATGACGTAAGGTATCAATAATCTCATTTTTGCCAACGTCTGCGGCGCCTTGAGTAATTGTTCGAATAAGGTTTAAAAAAGGCTTGGCCAGAAGGTAGACGTATTTGTAGGCCACTTGACCAATTTTGGTTAACGAGGGGTCGCCCCCGTAGTGCGGTACGGCAATATTGACGACACGGGGCGTTTTTAGCCATAACGCAGTGCTGTCTTCAAAAATAAATGTTTGGTTATCTATTTGATTTGAAATGTCGTTAAACGATTCTGTTAAGAGATGTTTTACAACCAGTCCGCCAGTGCTATGCGTAATAAAAATAATGAAGTTGTAGCTAGAATAAGCGTTTTCTAAACATGTTTTTAAATCATTTGACGCTTGGGGAACACTGGCCTTTTGCCATAAGCCCGCAGCATAAGAGAAGTTTAGGATATCAACATTTGAGCCGATGCGTTCTGATAGCCATTGCGGTGTTTCGCTCCATGTTTCAGCAGGGCTGCCAAAAATACCATGAACAAAAACAACTAGAATATCTGGGCGGTACTTCTTTGCGCTTTTGTCAGCTCCATGAAAAAGGCCGTAACGTGTTTCTTGAGTCCAGAATTCCATAGTGTTCTTCTTATGTTCGATGTTTCGTTTATATTAGAACAGTAAGTTTGCTTGTTTCTTACCAAGAGTGCATTGTTTTTTACAATAAATACGTAGATTAGTTGTTTAGTAAATAATGAGTGACGTTTAGGGCCTATGCTGAACCAATATCCAAGGTAATACAACGACAGACCAAAGATTGCTTTCACCCTTTGACCATTCCATTGCCTCTTCGTTAGAAACGCCAGCTAAGCGATTCTCCACCAGCCATTGTTCAACGATAGGTTTGTTATCGTTAGATACCTCAAGTGCCGCATCAACAAGATCCAAGTCGTTAGCAACACGAATTAAATGCCCTTTAGCAAAAAAACGTTCTAAGTCTTTCCAGTCAATTTCGGCTGTTTCAGTGTGTAAAGCGTGCCATTTTTCTGATTTATTGTCCATGTGCTCATTTTACAGCGATTGTTCAGTACATTCATATTACAAAAAACATATGTTTTTTGGTAATATGCATATAAATTACATAGACAGGAACGCTTCAATGGAAAACTTTACACCCTATACTTCGTTGGCAGGTGGTATTTTGATTGGTATTAGCGCCAGTATTTTGATGTTACTTAATGGTCGTATTGCGGGCATTAGTGGCATTGTCAGTGGTATTTTTAATGGGTCATCACTGCATGAAAAGTTATGGCGTTTAGCCTTTGTGGTGGGTCTTATTGGTGGCGCATTTGTGTACGCGAATTATTACCCTGTTAATATTGAACCACGTGAGCATATGACAACGGCTTTATTAGTTGCTGGCGGTCTGATTGTTGGGTTTGGTACAGCAATGGGTGGTGGCTGTACCAGTGGACATGGTGTGTGTGGTATGTCGCGTTTTTCTTTACGGTCAATAACCGCAACGATGACTTTTTTAATTAGCGGTATAGCGACAGTCTATTTAGTTAAGACTTTTCTAGGAGCATAATGATGAAAACGATATTAAGTGCGTTGTTAGCAGGTACTGTTTTTGGTGTGGGTTTAACGTTATCTGGAATGGTTGACCCAAACAAAGTGGTTAACTTTTTAGATATTACGGGTAATTGGGACCCCAGTTTAATGTTCGTATTAGGTGGCGCTGTTATTACAACAACGATTGCTTACCGGTTTATATTTGCGCAAGATAAACCCTTGTTTGATGAAGACTTTCATTTGCCGACGTTATTGAAAATAGACAGTAAATTGCTAAGCGGTTCAATTATGTTTGGCATTGGCTGGGGATTAATTGGGTATTGTCCTGGGCCTGCGGTAGCCAGTATTGGATTTAGGCCAGAAGAACCATTAATCGTTGTGGCTTCAATGTTAGTTGGTATGCTGCTGTTTAGAACCATTGCAAGGCTAAGAGCGTAAGTAGTAACAATCTGTCACTACAAAAAGGCCGCGTATTAACGCGGCCTTTTTTGATTCTTTGTAGTAAGTGCTAATCAGCATTTTTAGCTGAGCTAATACCGAAAGGTAAATAGGCAGGGCACCAGTTAATTAGTGCAGTACCTAAAGGGACAAGGCCAACAGCGCCCCATAAATTTTGTGCGTAAACACCCCAGCCAATTATGGCAAGACCAACAATAATTCTTAATGTTTTATCCATTCCACCAACGTTTGCATTCATTTTATTCTCCTAATTAAGTTAAGCTAGTGAATAGTAAGTGAATGACAAGAGGCTGTCTGTATCATAGTTACATAGCGTTGGGTTATTTGCTTTGTAGGTAGGCTTTGTTCTGTAATGTAATATGTCCGCGGCCTAGTGTTATGGCGCTGTCTGCCGAAAATGTTTCAAGAATACGACTAATAACCACTCTGTTCGTACCTAGTTCATGGCTGATTTGTTCGTGGGTGATGTTCATGGTGTCACCTTCGTTTTCACAGTTCTCTAGAATAAATCTCGCAATGCGGCTGTCCATTCGCTGGAAGATGACTTGGTCAAATGTATTTAGTATGTCAGTTAGGCGCCCTGAAAGAGATTGAAAGATGTAATCTCGTAATATACTGTGCTCATCGGCCCATTTTTTAAATAAGGCAGATGGAATCATTAAGGCAGTAAGCTCGGTTTGTGTTGAAGCAAACGCGGGATAGCTCTTTTGGCTTAAAATAGAAAAAATAGTTAAAATACAACTTTGTTGTTCGTGAATATTGAATAACGTGACCTCTTTGCCGGTATCGCTCATTTTATATACGCGAACAGAGCCAGATAGCACTATAAAAAACCACTCACTATTCATTCCTTCGTACGCAAGTTCTTGCCCTTTCGGGAACGTTTTTATTGAGGTGTTAGATGCAATATCTTCAATTAAGGAAGGGCTTGCAGCAGCAAACATGGGGAGGTTTTTTATGAGCTCAATGTCTGCGTGCATTTTTTATCCCAGTAACATTCTAATTCCGACAACAATGAGGATAACAGAAAATACTTTTTTTAAAATGCTGGTGGGAATCTTGTGAGATAGGTGTACGCCTAGCGTTGCAGAAAACAGGCTAGAGATACTAATGCCTAAAAAGGCAGGAATATTAATGTAGCCAATGTTGTAAGCGGGTAAGTTTTCAGCATGTGAACCGATGATAATAAAACCAAGCACTCCGAAAATGGCAATCGGTAGGCCACAAGCACTGCCCAGTGCAATAGCCTTAGTCATTGGGATATTGTGCCAAATCATGTAGGGAACGGTTATTGTGCCGCCGCCAATACCAATTAATGTTGATAAGGCGCCAAACACACCGCCAGTAACCGTTAAGGGAAGGATGCCAGGGAGCTGCCGGTGTGGCTTCGTCTTTGGATTGAACGCCATGCGCAGACCATTAAGCAGCAGGAAGGTACCAAAAATCATGGCTAACACTTGGCTACTTAAGAAATGCGCTAAGTCGGCTCCAAACCATGCGCCTACGGCTATTCCTGGCGTGAGGGTTTTAACAATCGGCCACATTATGGCGCCTCGGCGGTGCTGCGCTAATACCGCCGTTATTGACGTTATAATGATGGTGGCGAGAGAGGTTGCAATAGCTGTTTGCATGATTGTTTCGACTGGCATACCATTATGAGCAAGCAACCATGCAAGAAATGGCACTATAACAATACCACCACCAACACCAATTAAGCCTGAAATGATTCCTGAGATGACACCAAAAACTGCACAATATAAAAAGATGTCGATCAAAATAAAAAGTCCTTGTGCTAGAAAGCCTAAAAAACAAAGTGCAATTATAGCTTGCTTAAGGCTCTCAAAATGAACATTTACCTCGTAGGCGGTGCGGTTAGAGATCAGCAGCTAGGCTTTCCGTATAAAGACCGTGATTATGTTGTGGTTGGTGCAACAGCCGAGCACATGTTGGCGGAGGGTTTTAAGCCGGTTGGCAAAGATTTCCCTGTGTTTATTCATCCGAAAAGTAAAGATGAATATGCGCTCGCAAGAACGGAGCGTAAATCAGGCGTTGGCTACAAAGGGTTCGATATTTACGCATCACCGGATGTGACGTTAGAGGAAGATTTACAGCGAAGGGACTTAACCATCAATGCTATGGCCCAAAGTGATGCTGGCTTGGTGGATCCTTATGGTGGCATGAAGGATTTGAAGGCAAAAACGTTGAGACACGTGTCGCCAAATTTTCAAGAAGACCCATTAAGAGTATTACGTGTTGCCCGATTTGCAGCACGTTACGCTCATCTTGGTTTTACTATTGCACCAGATACAATGAAGTTAATGCAAGAAATGGTTAGTAGTGGTGAGTTGAAAACCTTAGTGGCAGAGCGAGTTTGGCAAGAAACAAGTCGCGCATTGGGTGAAAAGTCACCAGACGTATTTTTCGATGTTTTAAGACAATGCTGCGCATTGTATGCAATTTTCCCGGAATTAGACGCATTGTTCGGCGTTCCACAGCCAAAAGAACACCACCCAGAAATTGATACGGGTGTGCATACAATAATGGTTTTGCAACAGGCCTCGCTATTATCTACAAGCCCTGTTGTTCGCTTTGCAGCGTTAACGCATGATTTGGGTAAGGCGTTAACGTTACCGGAATATTGGCCATCTCATCACGGGCATGAAACAAAAGGGTTGGCGGCATTAAAGAAAATGGTTGTTCGCTTAAGAGTGCCCAATGAATTTGCGAGTTTGGCGGAAAAAGTAATGGAGTTTCATACGCATTGTCATAAAGCATTGGAGTTAAAGTCGTCAACACTGGTGAAGCTATTTGAATCATTAGGGGCTTTTCGCCAAAACAGTGAATTAGAGGGGTTTTTATTAGCATGTGAAGCGGACTCTAAAGGGCGAACGGGCTTTGAACAAAGACAGTACCCCCAATCTGATTGGTTAAGAAAAGCGCATGTAGCAGCAAATGATGTGAATGCAGTGCAATTTATTAAAGAAGGGTTAGCAGGTAAAGAGATAGGAAAAGCAATCCATGACAAACGGGTTTATGTGATTGAGCAGCTAAAAAAAGAGAGTTTGTAATTGGCGCAATTACGGCCATCTGTTTTATATGGCGCGTTAATTCTCGGTAGTATTTTGGCAGGTTGTGGACTTATTTTTGGGCTGTTCTACAACAGTGAAAAATTTGAAGGAAACCGTTATGAAAATAGTTATGAGGAAATTTATAAGGCAGCGTTAACGGTTGAGCAGAAAACTGCGCTTACCGCAATACAAGCAAAAGGTATGGAATGGGCGCCTTTTCGCTTTATCGAAGCAATAAAAAATGATGACGTTGAGCTGGTTCAATTGTTTATTAATGCAGGTATGCCGCTAAATTCCGATACTATTTTGTTGGAAATCGCGCTGAGCGCTTCATTAAGAAAAAAAACCATGCTGGCACTGTTGGTGAAGCATTATCACTTAGATTTAAATGCACTTTATCGGTTGCCAAGTTACGTCACACAATTTGATGCTGAGCTAGCGACCATATATTTACCTTACATAAATGAAAGGAAAGAAGCGTTCCGCCTTGCGATGATGGACTATAAAAAAGAGTTCGTGATATGGGAGCGAGCGTTGGACGTTAAAAAGCAAAAAATGTTAAGGGCCTGCACTAATGATGCTTGCCGTAATGGGCGTATTAATGATGTACGTCGACTGTATGCTGAATCGCAACCTAATAAGCCGGAACTCGGTTATATCAGTAAGTCACGCGTGTTTGTTTCGTTGCTAACGATTTTTAGATGGCAAGGGGATATGGAGCTAATATCCTATGTTGAACAAGATGATGCGGAACGAATCCCCAATAAAATGTTCTTAACAGACAGTAAATTGATTTACTTTGTAGTTGATGCCAGCGGAAATGGCGCTATCATCGACGTTAAATAACAATAACTAAAAAATTTATATGGACTCGAAACTAATATCAGTAATTTTATATGGCTTTGTAGGTGCTGCTCTTGCGCTAGTGACGACCTACTTCTTTATTTATAACGATGAAGTGTATGAAAACACACGGTTTGTAGAAAGTTTTAAGCACCCTATGTTGGCTGCTAAAGGTGACTCAAAAAAATTGCAAGCGATGCAATCTTTGAAAAGCAAAGGATTAGAGTGGGCAACTTATCAGCTGCATGACGCCATAAAAGACAATGAATATGACGTGGCTAAATTGTATATTGATGCAGGCATGAAGCTAGTTGATAAAGGGTTGATTGTTGGCGAGATGATTGAAAACCCGGATGACTGGTTTGAGTTGCTTAAGATTTTGGGGATAGACAATAAACAAGATTTGTCAGGGCTATTCCATGTGCCAAGATATTTATCAACATTAGATGAGTACTTTAAGCTGGTAGAAAGGCGTTACGAAGCGCCTCATACAATGGCATTTAAAAATCATTATATTGAGTATAGAAAAATAGAGCAGCTCTGGATTGATGAGAAGGATGCGGAAATAGCAAAAGTTGACGAGATGTGCGATGGAAATACGCGTTGTATTGCTGTTAATGTGCCGGCAATTCAAATTGAGTACGATAAAAAGCGACCTGTCCCGCCTAAAAAAGATTTAATTATCTGGCAGAAACCTTATGTAAGCTTAATGAGTGCCGCTATATTATTGGGTCATCAGGATATCATCGATTACCTAGAGCAAAAAGGCGTCACAAGTCGCCTTAACAAAATTGAAATGAGTGATTTGGCTATGGTGGTGTTTGAAGTCAGTAAAAAGGGCGTTATTTCTTACCCAGAAGGCATTACAGTCAACAAGCCTAAACGGGGAAAAAGACGAGCTGGGCCGCAGACTGGATAACGTTTTTTATAGTGCGGTGAGTTTTAGTGGCAATGATTTGAGCCAACGTATCTTGTTGGCCAATGAGCTTCCCAAATAAACGTTCATAACTTCGATTTACAATCGTATTGCCTGACGAGGCGCTTAGTAAAAATAATCGGCCATGATTGTCTCGTTTAGTCCGCAATAACCAAGCAGCCACTTCAATGTTTCTTGCGGCGTGATACAGCTTTTGTGCATCTAGGCTATCGAGCATGTAAAAGTCATTCTTTTCATTATATGAGGTGGTTAACATACTAGCTAAGCCTGCAATATAAGCAAACACGCGGTCGCCCTTGTAGCGTTCATCAAATGCAAGGCGAATACTGTCGATGCTGCGTTTACCGTTCACCGAGGGAAATGGTTGCATGAAGATTCTAGCGATGGCGGCTTCTCTGGATTTAAGCTGAGTTTTTTTCCATTCTTTAGGGTTTCTTTTATAGAGCTTTGTGGCGAGTAATTTCAGTTGCTCTATGTTTTGTTTAACATGGGTGTCGGCAACAACATCAATATCTGTTTTAGCGATGTTTTCAAAGGTGAAATATTCATAATGCCCACCGTTTTTATCTGGAACTTGTGCGCAAGCGCTTAGTAGTGTGAATAAAATTAATACTAAAAAAGGTCGGCTTTGCATGATGTGTTGAGTAACATGGGTGTGTTGAAATTCTAGTTTATTTCGGAGTGAATGTGTCTGAATCTCAAAAAATAGCATTAATTACGGGTGGAGCTCGGCGGATCGGTGCTGAAATAGCAAAAACGTTCCATAAGGCAGGTTATGGCGTCGTTATCCACTATAGGCATTCGAAAGGCGATGCGGCTGATTTGGTGGAGTTATTGAACAATCATCGTGCAAATTCTGCGTGGCATGTGCAAGCCGACCTGCAGTCCGTGACAGAAATACAGTTGATGGTTGAAGAAGTCGTCTCGATAGATGGTGGGTTAGATGTGCTTGTTAATAATGCGTCGAGTTTTTATCCTACGCCGATGATGAGTGCAAGTGAGAGCGAATGGAATGATTTGATGGGAAGCAACTTAAAAGCCCCTTTTTTTGTCAGCCAGGCAGCGGTCTCATCACTAAAAAAACGCCAAGGATGTATTGTTAATATTGTTGATATTTATGCTAATAACTCTCTGAGTGAATACCCAATCTATAGTACGGCTAAGTCGGGATTAAAAGCATTGACGGCGTCTTTGGCGAAAGAGTTGGCGCCAAATGTGCGAGTGAATGGCGTGTCACCTGGGGTCATATTATGGCCAGAAAACCAAAAAGATATTGTTGATGAAGCCGTGCTGAAAAAAATCCCACTTGAGCGGAAAGGGTCACCGAAAGATATTGCAGAAACAGTATTATTTTTAGCCGATAAAGCGCGTTATATTACGGGGCAAATTATTTCGGTTGATGGCGGTAAGAGTTTACTTTAGTCCCATGAAAAGTTAATTCGCTTTTGGTCAAGGTCCTTTTTATCAAAGCTATCCCATAACTCATTATATTGAATGTTTAATATAGGGTGTTTTAAATGGCCGGCTATTTCGGCCAACGGTTCTAGAACAAACGCGTAACGAGTAATTTCTGATCGCGGAACGTCAAGATCAGGGTTGTCGCTAACGAAGTCGTCATAGAGTATTAAATCTAAATCCAAGGTGCGTGGATTGAACTTCTTTTGTTCAATGGTGCGGCCATTCTGCTTTTCAATAAGATCTAACAACGCGTCTACATCTGCGGGCGTCTTTTTAGTTTCAAAAGCAACCATAAGGTTGAGAAAGGCATCCCCTTTAAAACCAACAGCCGCCGCTTCGTATACGCTAGAGATGGTTAGTTCGCCAAACTGTTTTTTTAAGGCTTTTACACCCGCGCGAATATTGCTTTCACGGTCAATATTGCTTCCAATACTAACGAAGACCGTCGGCATTTAAGGCTTGATTCCGCGTTCGATAATGATGCCTACATCGTCCGCATGGCGCAGAGCGCCTTTTTTGTTCAACGTCAGTTTTAGCCAGGGTACGCCAAAGTCGTTAATGATGAGTTCAGCAACTTTTTCTGCCAATGTTTCAACTAGCTGAAAGTCACTGTTTTCAACAAAATCAATCACGACTTTAGAGAGTGACTTGTAGTCGAGTGTATCGTCGATATGGTCACTTGCCGCTGCTTTTTTTATATCTGTTGCCATTTCTATATCAAAAAAAACGGTTTGTTTGATTTTTCGTTCCCAATCAAAAATACCAATAATGGTTTCAATGCGAAGGTTTCTTAAAAAAATGATATCCATAATAGGTTAGCTGCTTTTAGGTATGTTGAGTTCAGAGATTGGCCAACGCGGCCTTACTTTAATGTTCAATTCCTCGTGCTCGCCTGCTATTAATCGTTGATAGCCGGCGTACGCAATCATGGCGCCATTATCAGTACAAAACTCATGACGAGGGTAATACACGTTAGCGTTTATTTTGTTACACATAATATTTAAGGTGCTACGCAGGCGTTTGTTAGCGCTAACGCCGCCAGCAACCACAAGCGAAGAAAGTCCGGATTGCGTCAGTGCGCGCTGACATTTTATAGACAAGGTATCAGCAACAGCATCTTCAAAAGCCCGAGCAATATCCGCACAAGTTTGTTCATCTAGAGTGTTTTGTTGGCTGGTTGTTAATGCAAATGTTTTTAAACCACTAAAGCTAAAGTCCAGGCCAGGGCGGTTAGTCATGGGCCTTGGAAAAGTGAAGCGTTGTGGATTACCTTGCTCGGCACATTTAGCCAAGGCTGGACCGCCGGGGTAGCCCAAGTTAAGTAATTTTGCTGTTTTGTCGAAGGCTTCGCCAGCCGCATCATCCAATGATTCACCAAGTAATTCATAATCGCCAACGTCAGATACTTTGATAAGCTGCGTATGTCCGCCCGATACAAGTAGAGCGATAAATGGAAATGGAGGCGGGTTGTTTTCTAGCATGGGGGCCAGTAAATGCCCTTCCATATGGTGTACACCAATAGAAGGAATGCTCCAAGCGTACGCTAAGCTGCGTGCGACACTGGCGCCAGCAAATAAGGCGCCAACTAACCCGGGCCCAGCTGTATAAGCAACGCCAGCAAGTTCTTTAGACATGATGTTTGCTTCAGTGAGGCACTGTTTAATGAGTGGAATAAGCTTGCGCACATGGTCGCGAGATGCGAGCTCAGGCACAACGCCACCGTATTCAGCATGCATTTTGACTTGGCTATATAAGGTGTCTGCTAGCAAACCGTTAGATCCGTATAAAGCGACACCTGTTTCATCGCAAGAGGTTTCTATGCCAAGAACTAGAGTGTTATGTGCGGTCATGGGGGTGTGTAAAAGGCTTATAATATGTGTATTATAACCACAGGTGGGTGATTACGCATGTTCATTAAGCGTAACGGTTATTGCAAAAGCTTGGGTGAAGTGCAGTTGTTTGCCTGCTAGCTGTTGGCATCATGTGGTAGTCCATGTATAATCCGCCGTCCATTTACATTAATATATTCATTTAAGAGAGACATACATGCCTTCAGTTCGCCTTAAAGATAACGAACCATTTGACTTTGCTTTACGTCGTTTTAAACGCACATGTGAAAGAGCCGGTGTATTGGCTGAATCACGTAAGCGTGAGTTTTACGAAAAACCAACGGCAGAGCGCAAGCGTAAAGCTGCTGCTGCTGTTAAGCGTCATTTGAAAGGTTTGTCTCGCACACGTCGCGCTTTAAATAGCCTTCGTCGCGGTCGCTAAAGTATTTTTTAATTCGCTAAACCTTATATTTAAGAATGAGCGAGTCTAAAAATACGTTGTCGCTGAGTATCCGTGAGGATATGAAAACAGCGATGAAAGCGAAAGAAAAAATAAAGCTTGGCGTTATCCGCATGATGTTAGCGGCAATAAAACAACGCGAGGTTGATGAGCGAATTGAATTAGATGATGCTCAAGTCCTACAGCTTTTGGACAAAATGGTTAAGCAGCGCCGTGATTCGATTGATGCCTTTGACAAGGCTAGCCGAGATGATTTAGCAAGTATCGAACGTGCAGAAATAGTCATAATCCAAGACTATTTACCCCAGCAATTATCAGTATCAGAAATCCACGAATTAATTGATCAGGCGATGGCAGATTCTGGTGCTCAAGGCATGAAAGATATGGGCAAATTGATGAGCATCCTCCGCCCTCAGTTACAAGGCCGTGCCGACATGGGTGCAGCGAGCGGCATCATAAAACAAAAACTTTCTTAATCTTTACTTTCTCAGTTGGGCCTTTTTAATAGACCAACAAATTAGTTGGCTTAATTTATTTACGCCAGTATTTCCGTTTGGCGCCTATACATTTTATCTTCTGTAACGTCAGTTAACCCTTTGGGTATAATGCATAATATGACGAGACTATTGAAATAACGAACGCGCGCTGAATAATGGCAGGCAGAATCCCACAGCATTTTATAGACGATTTATTAGCACGTACTGATATTGTTGATATTGTTGATGCACTGGTACCGTTAAAGAAAAAAGGTGCAAATTATTCTGCGTGCTGCCCATTTCATAATGAGAAAACCCCAAGCTTTACGGTAAGTCAAGATAAGCAGTTTTATCATTGCTTTGGGTGTGGGGCAAATGGGTCGGCTATTGGTTTTCTAATGGAATTCAGTCATTTGGATTTTGTGGAAGCAATCGAAGAATTAGCAAGCTTGGCCGGTGTCGACGTGGTTCGAGAAGGCGGACAACAGTCGGCAGAGCCGAAAAAGCAATTAACACCCTTGTATGAGCTGAATGCATTAATTGGTGACTATTTTCAGCAACAATTGCGTAAGCCAGAATCATCTATCGCTGTTAATTATTTAAAAAAACGGGGCTTAAGTGGCCGTGTTGCTAAAACGTTTCAAATTGGCCATGTGCCGGCAGGCTGGAGCCACGTGTTGGATGCATTTGGTGAGAGTGCGGAACAACGCACGATGCTCAAAGAGCTGGGTTTGATTGTTAGCAATGAAAACAACAAAACCTATGACCGTTTTCGCGAACGCATTATTTTTCCGATTCGTAATAAAAAAGGCCAAACTATTGGCTTTGGTGGGCGCGTATTAGGTCAAGGTGAGCCTAAATATTTAAATTCGCCAGAAACCCCGCTCTATCATAAAGGGCGTGAAGTTTATGGCTTGTATGAAGCGCTGCAAACGTCAAATAAAATTGAACGTTTGCTATTAGTGGAAGGCTATTTGGATGTGGTGGCGCTTCATGAAAAGGGTATGACCAATGTTGTGGCGGCACTGGGTACGGCAATAACAAAAGAACAATTGGAGTTGCTTTTTCGTTCGGCGATGGAGCTGGTGGTTTGTATGGACGGTGATTCTGCAGGCCAAAAAGCAGCCTGGAGAGCGGTTGTTAATGCAATGCCTATCTTACGCAGTGGTCGACAAATTAAGGTGTTGTTATTGCCTGAAGGAGAAGACCCTGACAGTTTGGTTCGTTCAGAAGGGTTAGAAAAATTTCAGGATAGAGTGCTAGGCGCATCACCGTTATCTAGTTATTTCTTTGATGAGTTATCGAAAACTCATATGCTGACGACAATGGAGGGGCGAGCCAGTTTTATGGAGCAGGCCAAGCCGTTGGTTGATAGTATTCCCGACGGTGCTTTTTCAGTAATGATGAAGCAACAATTAGCGACATTAACTAATATGGCGTTGTCTCACGTAACGGCGGGCTCGAGTGTTAAACAACCGGTTAAAAAGCAGCCATTAAGACAAACAAAGAAAGCGCCGTCCGTTATCCGATTCATTATTACTTCTCTGCTGCACGAGCCTTCGCTGGCAAAAAAGATAAATAACGAAGAGGCTTGGTTGCAAATAGATATCCCAGGAATGCCGGTATTAAGAAAGTTGATAGATACCTTGTTAACCTCGCCTAGTTTAACAACGGCGATGTTGTTGGAGAGGTTTCGCGATGATGAATTTGAAAAAGTTATTCGCTCACTTTTTCAGGAAGAAAAGCTTATTTCTTTGGAGCTTTCGTCAGCAGAAGTTGATGATGCCATAAAGCGACTCAAAGCGCAGGCTCAAGAGCACAGACTAAATATTTTAATAGAAAAATCCAGAGTGAGTAGTTTGTCGCAAGAAGAACGAAAAGAGCTAACAGATTTATATAAATTAGACGACTGAGACTGTTAAAAAATAACCCTTTCTGCTATAATTATTAGTTCAGTCAAACAAACCACGCGTGTATAGATGGAACAAG
This sequence comes from uncultured Piscirickettsiaceae bacterium, assembly GCA_913061075.1. GTDB lineage: Bacteria > Pseudomonadota > Gammaproteobacteria > Methylococcales > Cycloclasticaceae > Cycloclasticus. The sequence continues at coordinate 125,651 of CAJXSK010000005.1, forward strand.
AGCAGCAAGAACAGGCTTCCCAAACATCCAAAATTAAGCAACTCATTGCGAAAGGCCATGAACAGGGTTATCTAACGTATGCTGAGGTAAACGATCACCTTCCGCAAGACGTAGAGCCTGAGCGTATCGAAGAAATCATTACGATGATTTCTGATATGGGCATTAGCGTCAGTGAAATTGCACCTGAAACAGATACAGTCAGCGATGGCACAGTTGCAGCAACGGTCGATGACTCAGCTGCTGCAGAACTTGCTGCGGTTGCGTTAGCAACGGTTGATAAAGAATTAGGTAGAACAACAGACCCTGTCCGTATGTACATGCGTGAAATGGGCACCGTTGGATTGCTGACTCGCCAAGGCGAATTAGACATTGCCAAGCGAATTGAAGATGGTCAAAACCAAATGCTATCAGCGTTAATTCGCTACCCGCAAGTTGTGGACAAGTTTTTTGAAGTAATCGGCAATATTAAAGCGGGTGACATTCGCTTGCATGACTACATACCTGACTTCGTCGATTTAGAAGATGACTACGACTACACGCAACCAGCTGCCGCAAAAGATGAAAATGAAGTGCCGCCTGAGCAGGTTTCTTTAGAAGAAGTACAGGTTCGAGTAGATGAAATTATTGCCAAGAACAAAGCGTGTCAAAAAGCCTACGCAAAATTTGGTTACGAGCATGAAAAAACACAAAAGGGCTACGAAGAGTTAGCGCTACTCTTTATGGCGATTAAGTTTACGCCACGCTTTTTCATACAATTTTTAGATATTTTACGCGCTCATGTTAAACATCTGAGAGAGCAAGAAAAAACGATTATTGATATTTGCGTAAAGCAGGCCAAAATGCCACGCAAACTTTTCATTAGTGAATTTGCGGATAATTCATGCAATCCAGCTTGGCTAGATAAGTATGCTAAATCAGATGAGCCGTTTGCCAACGTCATCAGTGACAATCTTGAAGAAATTAAAAAAGCTCAACTTAGGTTAGCTAATTTAGGTGAAGAAAGTGGCCGATCAATTATCGAAATAAAAGATATAAACCGCCGTATGTCTATTGGCGAAGCAAAAATGCGCCGTGCCAAAAAAGAAATGGTAGAAGCTAATTTACGTCTTGTTATTTCTATTGCCAAAAAATACACAAACCGTGGCTTGCAGTTCTTGGATTTAATTCAAGAAGGTAATATCGGTTTGATGAAAGCGACGGATAAATTTGAATACCGTCGTGGTTACAAGTTTTCAACCTATGCAACCTGGTGGATTCGCCAAGCAATTACACGTTCAATTGCTGACCAAGCTAGAACCATTCGTATTCCGGTTCATATGATTGAAACGATTAATAAATTGAATCGTATTTCTCGTCAAATTCTTCAAGAAAAAGGCCGTGAAGCCACGCCAGAAGAGTTGGCTATAGAAATGGAAATGCCAGAAGACAAAGTCCGCAAGGTATTAAAAATTGCTAAAGAACCTATTTCAATGGGTACGCCAATTGGCGATGATGATGACTCAAGCTTAGGCGACTTTATTGAAGATGCAAATGCCGTATCACCGGTTGATTCTGCCACTATAGAAAGCCTTAGAGAATCTACACAGGAAGTGCTTGCGGGCTTAACAGCACGTGAAGCGAAAGTGATTAGAATGCGTTTTGGTATTAACATGAATACGGATCACACACTTGAAGAAGTGGGCAAGCAATTTGATGTGACTCGTGAAAGAATACGTCAAATTGAAGCAAAAGCGTTACGTAAATTACGTCACCCGTCTCGTACAGAACATCTACGGAGCTTTATAGATACGTCTGAATAAGAATCACGGGCCTATAGCTCAGTTGGTTAGAGCAGTGGACTCATAATCCATTTGTCCAAGGTTCAAGTCCTTGTAGGCCCACCATATAAAAAAGCCCTAACGCTTAACGGAGTTAGGGCTTTTTTATAGGTAGTTGGTTATATTATTTATAAATGAGAAAGCTTGTAAAACAAAAGACAACAGCTAACCTTAAAATAGACGTAATTGTAATAGAAAATAACTTGAGAAATTAAATGCTAGAAGCATTAGAGATAGACCAGAATCCCGTTCAACTGACGCCTATTACCAGCGAGCAAATGGAAGCATTGCTTCTGCTTCAACAAGATATATTAGGCAAGGTTGCTATTGGAAAAAATCACCAAGATATTTTGGCAAGCTTATGTGTAGCTGCAGAAACCATGTTAGAAAAATCTGTTGCTTCTATTATGTTGTTTGATGATAAAAGGGAGAGTTTGCAAGTATGCTCTGCACCTAGCATTCCCGAAGCAGCAATCAATGCGTTGACGGGGTTGGTGCCTGGAGAACAAGCGGGTTCTTGTGGCACAGCTGTATTCAATAATAAACCTCAATTCATTTGTGATACACGAGTTGATGAGAGATGGGCTAATGTTGCATTCCAAGATTTCGCATCAACGTACGGAATTTTAGCGTGTTGGTCAATGCCAATTCGCAATGGCGAGGACTTGCCGATTGGTTCGTTTGCGCTATCTAGCATGGAAAAACGGCGTCCGCATTTATTCCATCAAAAATTGTTAGAAACTTGTGCCAGTATTGCATCTATTATTCTGAAACGAGAAGCTGAAGAGAAGGAGCTGCAGAGACTAGCTCATTTCGATTCTTTAACAGGCTTACCGAATAGAGTGCTATTTAATTTGCGTTTAGGGCATGCGCTGGAGAAATCTAAACGCGTAGGCGGAAAGTTGGCCGTTATATTTATTGATGTTGATAACTTTAAAGATATCAATGACATGATGGGGCATAAAGCGGGCGATAGTGCGTTGATAGAAGTTGCAAAAAGAATTTCTAACTGCCTTAGAGACGAAGATACGCTGTCAAGAATGGGAGGAGATGAATTTACTCTAATCATTGAATCAATAGAAGAGCCATTAGACGCAGGGCACATAGCGGATAAGATTTTAAATTCATTTAAAACTGAGCCAGTTCTACTGAATGATTATGAGCGCTTAATTACAGTCAGTATTGGCATTAGTCTTTCACCTGCTGATGGTGTTACGTCGGGTGTGCTATTGCAAAATGCAGACATAGCGATGTTTGAAGCTAAAAAGCGCGGTAGAAATGGCTATGTATATTATGAGCAGGCACTAACAAATGCAGTGTCAGAGCGTTTAGAATTAGAAAAAGATTTACGAATAGCCGTACAGGAAGATCAATTTATACTTAATTATCAGCCGCAGCTTAGTTGTAAAGATGGCCATCTTGTTGGTGCTGAAGTACTGGTGAGGTGGGTACACCCTAGCAAAGGGCTGATTCCGCCTGATCAGTTTATTGCCATTGCAGAAGACATTGGCCTTATTGGTGATCTTGATGCTTTGGTGACGAGAAAAGCGTGCATTCAATGCCTAACATGGTGGAAAGAAGGCCTGCCTAGTTTTAAGTTAAGTGCAAACTTATCGGTGAATGAATTGATCGAAGGCTACTCAAAAGGGTTAAGTGCGATGATAGACGAGCTTGGCTTCCCTTATGAGCAATTAGAGCTAGAAGTGACAGAAAGTTTAGTTATGTCTAACAGTAGCTTGGCGATTGCTGAGTTAAAGAATATACAGAATTTAGGTATCTCCATAGCGATGGATGATTTTGGAACAGGGCATTCTTCGCTTTCTCAACTGAAAAGCTTACCAATATCTAAGCTAAAAATTGATCGTTCATTTGTTAGTGATATTCCAGAAGATAAGAATGACGCAGCGATTGTTAAAACGATTTTGGCTATGGCAAGAACATTAGAATTAAGAGTTGTTGCAGAGGGTGTTGAAACAAAAGAGCAGTTGGATTTTTTAACGAAAGAAGGGTGCGATGACATTCAAGGTTATTATCTTAGTAAGCCATTAGATGAAGAAAGTTTCGCAAGGTATATTGCCAGTATCTAAATGAACGACCAATAAATGCGTGGTTAGTGCTTTGCAGACCCTACAAATAAAATGAGCCTTAACACGTATAGTGTTGGGGTTTTTTTATTATATAAACAGGCAGTTTAAAGGATTAGTTGAGTTATTTTTGACTATACTTATGGAATAAATTTAACGGGTTAGCAGTTAAAAATCCAATGTTATCAAGGTATCAAAATGAATAAATTAGTAATTAAGTTAGTCGCTTTACTCTTGTTAGTTCTTAATGTGGGCATCACGTCCGCTGCCACAACATCGTCAGAGTATTATGAAGATGCTGCCATGCGGTTGGCGAATGATGATCGGAAAGGGGCGATTATTCAACTTAAAAATGCCATTAAAGCATCACCGAATATGTTGTCCGCTCACGTGCTATTGGGTAAAACGTATCTTCAAGAAGGCGAGTTAGGTAATGCACAAAGTGAGCTAGAAACAGCGAATAAGCTGGGTGCAGATACGTCTGTAACGGTAGAAAGTTTAGCTAAGGCGTATTTAGGGCAGGCCAAGTATCAATTACTGTTGAAAAATATTACAGATAACGAATTATCTGGCACGGTGCAATCTAATGTGCTGGTGTCTAGAGGGCTGGCTTTGCTTGAGTTGGGGCAGTTAAAGCAAGCAAATGAATCATTCAGTAAAGCACTATTTATTAATGCATCAAATGGCAGTGCAATGTCCGCAAAGGCGTTATTGCAGTTACGCACCGGCAAGATAGAGCGGGCTGAAAAAACTATTGTTAACGCGTTAAAGCTTGAGAAAGGTAACGCTGACGTTTGGAATGTTAAGGCGTCCATAAGCCATACAAAGTCTCAGCTTAATCAAGCAATTGAGGAGTATACAAAAGTTCTAAGCTTGGAAGAAAAGCATCTGGATGCGCGATTAGCGCGAGCAGGGCTTTATTTAGATACAAATCAAAATGAACTGGCGCGGAAGGATGTTGATTACCTGCGCAAAGACTTTCCGGGAGACCCACGTTCGGCCTATCTTGATTCAATTATATATAAGAGAGAGTCACAGCCTGAAAAAGCAAAAATAGCACTGAAAGAATCTGCGGATATTTTAAGAGGCATAGATCCTAACATTATAAACAATAGCCGCACCTTGCATATGTTGGCTGGCTTGGCTTTTTATGACGTTAAAGACTACGAACAAGCAAAAATATATTTAACAGGGTTTGTGACTAAATACCCGAATGTATTGGGCGCAAGAAAGATTTTAGGAACTATCTACTTTGAAGAAGAAAAGTATCAAAAAACTATCGATACACTAGGGGCTGCGCTTGTTGAGTCATCGAATGATATGGCTGCAATCTCTTTGCTAAGTGCGGCATATTTAAGAAATGGTCAAGCTGCATTGGGTACGCAACTATTAGAAAAAACTATACAAGCGGGCGCTGATGCTACGCCATTAAGAACGGATTTGGCGATAGGCTATATAGAGCTAGGAGAGCAGGATAAGGGTATAAAAGAATTAGATGCCATTTATAAAAAAGCACCTAACCAACGTGTGGGTGCGATGTTGGCGTTGATGTACCACAAGCAAGGCAAATCGAAAAAAGCATTAACGATTGCTAAGGAGCTTGTGAAAAATGAACCCAATAACCTGGGTATGTTGCATTTATTGGGTACTATTCAAGCATCTCTTGGTCAATTAGATGACGCTAAAAAACAGTTCCTTAAAATGGCAACATTACAGGGTGGGAAGGTCCCATCAGAACTTAACTTGGCCAAAATAGATATTGCTCAAAGCAACGTAAGTGAAGCGAGAAAGCGTTATCAGCAGGTGTTAAAAGAAGAACCCTCTAATGTTTTGGCGCTATCTGAATTTGCGCGCCTTGAAGGCGCAGAAGGCAATAATCAACAGCAAATACGTTGGTTAGAGAAGGTGCGTTCTTTACAGGCAAAAGATTGGCAAGTGAGGGTGCAGTTGGCGAATCTTTATCGTGAAGATAATCAATACCAAAAAGCCCAAGAAGCAGCTTTAGAAGCCAAAAAAATAGCGCCGGCTAATTTGCAAGTATTACAAACAGTGGCCAATGTTTATATTGCTGCAGGCAAACGTGATGATGCAAAGTACGTGTATGGTCAAATGCGCGGTATTGCATTGGATCAGTCTGATGCAAATGCATTGTATGCCATAGCGGAACGGCAGGCGGGCATGAGTTTATTTCGAGACTCGGTTGAAACACTCAGTATAGCCTTAGAATATAATCCGCAAAGCATTTTAATACAAACTCGTTTAGCTGAAATGCTATTGAAAACAGGGCAAATTGAGTTAGCTGAAAACTTGATAGCAAAGATATTGAAAGACAATCCAAAACAATCGGAAGGGCAGCGCTTAAGAGGTGACCTACTGGTGAATAAGGGAAAGCTTGAGGCATCAATTAAGCCGTACCGACAGGCGGTGGCGATGGACAATAATTATGACAATGCATTGGCATTGGGCTTGGCGTATAGCCGTTTGGGTAAAAGCGATAAGGCTATTAGTGTTTTAAAAGCAGTTAAGGGCAAAAATGAAGATGACCAGCGCATTGGTGTTGCTTTAGCAGAGTTGTATATGCAGCGTGGTGAGTTTGCCTATGCAAGCAAAACATTAGAGGGGCTTCTTTCAACAGCACCTAACCAACCTTTATTGTTGAATAACTTGGCGAATATATATGATTTATTGGGCGATAAAAGAGCGTTAGATACGTCTAAGAAAGCCTATGACTTGGCACCTAAAAGTTCAGATATTAATGACACCTATGGGTGGCTGCTTACTAAGGCAGGCCAAGCAGAAAAAGGCTTACCTTTACTTAGAGAGGCGCATACAAGAGACAGCAGTAATTTAGAGATTAGGTATCATATAGCGGCAACGTTAAACAAGCTCGGCCGAGATAAAGAAGCGCTAAAAGAATTAACAGACGTTCTTAATAGTCAGCGCGCTTTTCCCAGTATAGAAAAGGCGAAAAGCCTAAAAAGTAAACTCGAGTAAATGAATAATAAGTAAGCAATAAAAAAGCCCTGAGATGCAGGGCTTTTTTCGTAAAGTAAGAATTAAACTTATGCTTGCTTTCTTCTTCTTGAAGCAAAACCAAGGCCTAGTAAAGAAATAGCCAATAGAGGTAATGTGCTTGGAGAAGGCACGCCCGTAGGTGGAGGAGGTGGTGGTGTTCCCGCTTTACCGTATAGCTTGTTTAATTTGAAATAATCATTTTCAGTATAACCACTAGCCCACCCATGAGCTGTGTTAGCTGCTGCGACTAACCAATGGCTAGAACTTAACTCATTTAGGTTAACATTGGCAGTAGATCCTGAGCCGTTAGAGTTTAGGCTGTAGCCACCCGTGTTATAGCCGCCACTGTAGTTAGCTCTACTAACAAGCTCCCAACCATTGGTTAGTAAGCCTGCATAAGATTGGCTGCCAAGAATTGGGGCGCTACCGCCTACATATCTTAATAATGAAAAGTCGGCATCACCTGAGAGCCAGCTCATGCTGATTTTTGTTAATGCAATACTTTGAGTGAAGGAAAATAAGACAGACTCTTTTTGCCCGTTTGCGTCTATAGCGTGTTGAGGGCTGCCGCTATCGTTAGATTGAGATTGTACGCCGAGGCCGCTGTACTGCCTTAGCTGCGCGCTTTGTAAGCGGCTATTAGTGGATGTGGTTGCAGTGGTCCAAGCGCTTGCTGTAGCAGTAATGGCTGTACCAGAAGGGGTTCCGGTGTTTGTTGGGCTAGAATCGAATGTCCAGCTAAACGCAGCTTGTGCGGGTAAAGACATTGCAAGCAAAGCGGCACTGGCTGAAAAGGTGATTAATTTAGTTTTTATGTTCTTCATGTCATGCTCCAAAATACAAAATATCGTTGTGTGTAACAAAAAAGCAATATCTGTGCCATTTTATTTTATAGTTTATTATCAATTAGTTAATGCGCCGGTCTTAGAATCAAAACCGAGAATTGTAAAATTTTTCGACAGTAAAATGTTTGTTATGCTTCGATTGATTGTTCTTGCAAATAGTGTATAAACTTTTCTAAAGGTAAGGGCTTACTAAAGAAGTAGCCTTGGAACTGTTTACAACCGTGTTGTTTGAGTATGCTGATTTGTAGTTCTGTTTCAGCGCCTTCGGCAATTATATTGAGCCCGAGACCATCAGCCATCATGATGATGCCTTTTACTATTGCAAGATCATTTTTTTGTACGGATATGCCTTGAGTAAACGAGGGGTCAATTTTTAACTGATCAAAGGGGAGTTGTTTCAAACACGACAAGGATGAGTAGCCGATACCAAAGTCGTCTATGGCGAGATTGAAGCCGTTCATTTTAAGTGCATTCATGCTTTCTAGTGCTGCTTCCATTTGTTTCATGAATACAGACTCGGTTATCTCGAGCATCAAGCGGTCTGGTGTTAGTTTGTATTTCTCAATGGTGCTGATCAGATTGGTTACAAAATCAGCCTGTAAAAATTGTTTTGCGCTGATATTGACGGCAACGTAAGGTAAATGCAGGCCTTTTTCATCTAGTTTATTGATCATCTCGCAGCTTTGCTCTATCACCCATTGCCCTATGGGTAAGATGAGGCCCGTCTCATCAGCCATCTTTATAAAGTCAGCTGGCGCTACTATGCCTAGATCCGGGCTATTCCAGCGCAGAAGCACTTCGGCGCCGATAATTTTATGGGTATCTGACAGTTGTGGTTGAAGCGCTAGTGACAGCTCATCATTGGCTAGAGCTGTTCTTAAGCAGGTTTCGGTTAGCAAGGACATATCAACATTTTCTTGCATGTCGGTTTCATAAAAACAATAGGTGTTGCGGCCGGCTGCTTTAGCTTGGTACATGGCATTGTCGGCTTGCTTAAGTAATGTTTCAGCTGTTTGATTTTTGCCATTAAATAGAGTGATGCCAATGCTGGTTGAAACAAACAGTTCTTGATTATCTATTAGGTAAGGTGTGTTGATTGTATTGATTATTTTCTTGGCAATACTACGGGCCTTGGACAGTGCTTTATCTTCACTGTCATCTTGCGCGCTAATTAAAATAACAAACTCATCGCCGCCTAACCGGGCGGCGGTATCAGTATCTCTAAGTAAGGACTGAAGTTTGATGCCCGTTTGTAACAATAGGTCATCACCAGCCGAGTGACCTAAAGAATCATTAATTTGTTTGAAGCGATCAAGATCCAAAAACAATAAAAGCCCGGTACGGTTATAACGTTTAGCGACACTCAGTTCACGTTCAAGCCGTTGATAAAGGAGTCGCCGATTAGGCAGCTCTGTTAGGTGGTCGAAGTAGGCCAATAGCTCAACTTCTTGTTCAGCGAGTTTTTCTTTGGTTATATCTGAGAAAAAAACGACATAGTGACTGGTTTCGCCAGCATCATTTTTAACGGCTGTGATGGTGTGTTTGCTTAAGAAAACGTCACCGTTTTTACGGCGCTTCCATAATTCACCTGTCCATTTCCCTTTTTTGTTTAAGTCTGCCCAGTATTCTTCAATCAGTGATACATCGGTTTCTTCTTCTTGAATGTGTGCAAGCGGCTTGTATTGCACGTCGATTTCTTGGTATCCAGTAAGTTCTACAAATGCGCTATTAACACGAATAATTTGTTTATTTTGGTCAATAATGGCAATAGCATCGTGTGTTTGAAAGGCGGCGGCTGAAATAACCAGAGATTCTTGGTGCTGTTCCAATTCAAAGGTGAGTTCTTTTAAGCGAAGGGTAAGAGGTAAAAACAGCCCAATAACCAAGATTAGAAACGTTGCTAGGCCGACGAGAATAGTTAAGTGTGGGAACTCGATACCCGCATTAGCGGTTATGGCCAAATCAACAGGCCAGTAGACGACGGCTTTCATGCCTGTAAAGTGCATGCCAGATATAGCAATGCCCATGATGATGGAGCTGATGATTTGTGACGTGTTAAGAAATTTGTAGCTTTGGTGATTCGTAACCGAGAAATAAATTCTTAAAGCGATGATCGCCAATATAACGGCAACAACAACCGATAAGAAAAAGATAGGTTTGAGATAACCCATGTTGGCATTCATTTGCATGGCAGCCATGCCCGTATAGTGCATAGCACCAACACCGGCACCAAGAATGAGCCCGGATAAGAGTAATTTGCTGGTGGTGTAATGGCGGTGTGTCATTAGCCATAACACGGCCATACTGGCTATAAACGCCGGTAGGATTGACAGAAGCGTTAGGTTCAAATCATAAGTAATGTGAACCGGGATTTTTAAGGCAAGTGAACCAATGAAGTGCATGCCCCAGATACCAGTCCCCATTGTTAGCGCGCCGAAGGTTGCCCATAAAAGTTGGCGCACAGTTTGTTTGCTGGAATGAATTCGTTCAGATATGCCAAACGCTGTATAAGCGCCAATAATGGCAACAAATACAGATAGAACGATTAAGTAATAATCGTATTGTTTGATATAGACCGGGTCAGGCATTAGCTGAGGGTCAATAAAATTCATCATGTGTATCATAGATGCGCGTTAAGTTTATGTGCTACTAAGTGTAGTAAAGATTCACATAATAGCGCGCTAAAAAAGGCAATTAGCGCGCATTTGGCGTGTTTTGTTTCACGCACATAAAATTCAGAATGCTATGCTAACGCTTGAAAGAGTTGATTATGAAAAGGTGGAAGGTGAGATGCTGAAGAATAAATGGTTTTGGGTTATTTTGCTTGTGTTGGTTTTGCTTTTAGCAGACTATCAATTTAATCAAAAAACACCTATTAACGTGCGGTTGGCATCTGTGAGCCAAGGTACGGTTGATTTAACGGTATCGAATACGCGAGCAGGTACGGTAAAGGCCTGTAGCCGGTCACGCCTATCACTTCCAATTGGCGGGCAAATTGCCAAGTTGTATGTAACAGAAGGTGATCATGTTAAGAAAGATCAAGTGCTTATTCAGTTATGGAACAAAGATCAACAAGCTCGGTTTGAAGGCGCTAAAGCCCAGGTAACAGCTTCAACATTAGCAGTTGTTGAGCAATGCCGTTTAGCTGACCGTAATAAGCGCGAACAAAAAAGATTGAAAGGATTGGCCGCTAAAAAATTGGTGTCAGTTGATCGATTAGATAACGCAACCACACAAATGGTTGTGTCGGCAGCGCGATGTGAAAAAGCAAAGGCGACTATTGATAGTACTAAAGCAACATTGGCATTGCAGGCGGCTATTTTAGAAAAAACAGAATTGACCGCGCCGTTTGCCGGTGTGATTGCTGAAATAAATGGCGAGGTGGGAGAATATGTAACGCCATCACCTTCAGGTGTTGCAACGCCCCCAGCCGTTGATTTGATTGCGGATAATTGCTTGTATATTAGCGCCCCAGTTGATGAGGTTGAGGCCGCGCAAATTGAAAAAGGCATGAAAGTGAACGTGACACTGGATGCTTTTCGTGGAGAAACATTTGCCGGTGAAGTGTCGCGTATAGCACCCTATGTGAAAGAGCTTGAAAAACAAGCTAGAACGGTAGATGTTGATGTTAAGTTGCTGGATACAGGGCAACAGAAAAAGTTATTAATTGGCTACAGTGCGGATATTGATGTGATTATTCAGCAACAAAAAGAGACGTTGCGCTTGCCAACTGAAACTGTGATTGATGGTGATAGTGTTCTGTTATTTGATTCGGTTGCAGGTAGGTTAGAGCTGAAAAAGTTTGTACCCGGCATCAGTAATTGGCGCTTTAGTGAGGTTAAAGAAGGCTTGTCAGATGGTGATAAAGTGCTTATTTCTCTAGATGTGGACGGTGCGGTTGATGGTGCGGCTGTACTGATAGAAGAATGATTGAATTAAGCCATTTAGAAAAATCATTTCAAATTGGCGATCAAACGGTTCATGCGTTGGACGATGTGTCTTTAACTATTGAAACGGGCGAATATGTTGCTGTGATGGGCCCTTCTGGTTCAGGGAAATCCACGTTAATGAATATTTTGGGTTTATTAGACAGGGCGAATGCAGGGCAGTATTTATTAGACGATATCAATGTATCTGATTTAACCGAGGCCGAGCGTACGCATGTTAGAAGCCAAAAAATTGGCTTTGTATTCCAATCATATCACTTAGTATCAAGGTTAACGGCAAGGGAGAATATTGAATTACCGATGATGTTGTCGGGTGTTCCAGCGAAGCAACGGGCGTTAGCGGTCGATGAAATTCTAGAAAAATTATCATTGGTTGATCGCGCCCATCACAGCCCAAATCAATTGTCGGGCGGTCAACGTCAACGGGTGGCTATTGGCCGAGCGATTGTGATGAAACCCAGTATTTTATTAGCAGATGAACCAACAGGGAACTTAGATTCAACATCGGGCGCTGAAGTAACCGCGTTGCTTGAATCGTTAAATGCAGAAGGCATTACCTTAGTCGTTGTTACACATGACCAAGCGATGGGCGATAGAGCAAGGCGACAGCTTCGTATGTTAGATGGGCGCCTTACTTAATAACTATGTATTGGCCGGATATTGTTAAGTTTATAACGCTGGTATTAAGCCGGCAGCGTTTTAGAACCATTGTATTGTGGGTGGCAATTGCCATTGGAGTGGTTGCTGTTAATTTACTAACGGCATTGGGTGAAGGTGCTAAATCCTATGTGTTAAGTGAATTTAATGTATTAGGCCGTAATACGTTAATCACCTTGCCCGGCAAAAAAGAAACAAAAGGCGGTATGCCGCCATTAACAGGTGAGTCGCCAAGGCCATTAACGCTAAAAGATGCTCAAGCCGTTTCACGGTTGGCCGGTGTGAAAGCCGTTGCGCCATTAGTGCTGGGTAATATTGAGGTATCTTACTCAGGTAAACTGCGTGAAGTGTTGATGATGGGCAGTAGTCGTTCATTCTTTGACATAAGACATTTGGACGTGGGGCAAGGGCGCTTATTGCCTGATTTACCGTTTAACAAAGGTGAATCGGTGTGCGTTATCGGTAATAAGTTGAGCCGTGAATTGTTTGCGAGTAAACCTGCCTTGGGGGAATGGGTTAGAGCGGGCGATAGTCGCTTTCGAGTGATTGGTATCTTAAAAGAAGGCGGTACCAGTTTCGGTTTTGATATGAACGATGTGATGATTATCCCTGTTGTTAACGCCCAGTCGCTCTTTAATAAGGATGGCTTATTCCGGATGTTTACAGAGGTTCGCTCGCATCAAGAGCTAAACAACATTAAAGCAAAAATCATCGCATTGATTAAAGAACGGCACGAAGGTGAAGAGGATGTCACCGTTATTTCGCAAGATGCGATGCTCAGTTCAGTACAAAAAATATTGGATACACTGACGTATGCAGTAACGGGTATAGCGTCTATCAGTATGCTAGTGGCCGGTATTTTAATCATGAATATGATGATTATTACGGTGTCTCAACGAACTAAAGAAATTGGTTTATTAAAGGCGCTAGGGGCGACATCTGCCACAGTTCGGTTGTTATTTTTAAGTGAAGCTGGACTGATTGCTGTCGTGGCGGCATTATCTGGATTGTTAGTGAGCCACGCCGTCTTGTTACTGGCGAATAGTTATTTTGATGACATTCAATTCCATTCGCCGTGGTGGGCGCAACTAGGGTCTATTTTGTTAGCCGTGCTACTTGCCTTATTGTTTGCATGGCTACCAGCACAAAGAGCATCATCACTTGCCCCGGTGGAAGCCTTGCAAGGTAAACAACAAAAGGGCCAAGCATGAAGTTGCTCGACAGTAGCCAATGGGTATTAAAGGCTGTCATAAGCCATCGCTCAAGAAGTGTGTTAACTGCGTTGGGCATCGCTATCGGTATTATGTCAGTTACCTTGTTAACGGCTATTGGCGAAGGGGTTCAGCAATATGTGCTGGACAGTTTTTCGCAATTTGGCACGCGGATTATTGCTATAAACCCGGGGTTAAAAGAAACGCATGGCTCGGGCGGTTTGTTATCGACGGTTAGGCCGTTAACGCTTAGCGATGCGTCAGCATTGCGGAAGATAGCGGGCGTAGAAAAGGTCGTGCCCGTGGTGCAAGGGTCAGGAGCAATTGAGTACCGTAAGCTCCAGCGCAGTGGCGTAATCTTAGGTGTTGGACCAGACATGAGTGATGCTTGGGGCTTTAATGTGGCGATAGGGCGCTTCTTTTCGGGTCATGTTGGGCATTCTCGTGCGACGGCCGTTTTAGGCTACACCATGCGTAAAGAGTTATTTGGTGATGCTAACCCACTGGGCCAAACGATACGGGTGGGTGGGCAGCGGTTTAGGATTATTGGCGCAGTTGAAAAGAAAGGGCAAATGCTGGGTATTGATATGGACGATGTTGTTTATATTCCTGCGCAAAAAGGTTTGCAGCTATTTAATCGCGAATCGTTAATGGAAGTTGATGTGGTGTTTTCCGCAAATACTTCTTTGAACGTTATTGAGAAGCGGATTAAAAAAGTGATGTTAGAACGTCATGGACGTGAAGATGTGACATTAACATCACAAAACGACATGCTGGAATCGATGGGTAAAATCCTGAATATATTGACCTTGTCAGTAGCGGCGCTGGGCGGTATTTCTCTACTGGTAGGCTCTGTGGGTATATTAGCGATTATGACGACGACGGTCAGGGAGCGAACCGCAGAAATTGGCTTATTGCGTGCGATTGGTGCTGAAAAAAATGCCATTTTACGTTTGTTTTTAGGCGAGGCAGTTGTGTTGGCCCTGATGGGTGGGGTATTGGGTTTGTTGCTGTTGTTGTTAGTAACTGGCTTGTTTCATGTTTTTCTGCCCGGTCTACCGATTACTTTCAACGCCTACTTTTTGACGTTAGCATTATCAGTATCAGCACTTATCGGACTTGTGGCAGGGGTCGTGCCGGCAATTCAGGCATCTACTTTAGATCCAATTCAAGCTTTACATGCGGAGTAACAGGCAATTTGTTTATTGTTTAGTTGGCTGATAGTTTGCAAGCGGTTTAAGCAATAAAATAATAAGTACAGCGAGCAATAGGTGTAAAGGATATAGGTTGCTCCATTGTTGTTGTTCACCAATTAAATAACCTGCCAGTGGTGGCGCTAATAAAATTCCAACACCTTGGCCAGTAATTGTAATACCCATTACACGCCCAATATCAAATGATTTACTTGCCATGCGGGGCGCTTGGGCAAAAATGCCTGTGGGAATCATACCTAAGAAAAACCCGAGGCTGGATAAGAAAGCCAAACCAACAGATGTGGAGTACTCAAAGTTATAGGCGAGACTAAAGATAATGGTAATGGCTAGCGCAGGAAAGGCCATCATTTGTGTGGGCGTTAGGCCCCTATGAATAAGGAAACCACTGATTAAATTTCCAGGAATAATGAAGATGGGTAGGATAGTTGTCACTAACAGCGCGCTGCTTTTTGTTAGTGCGTAGGTATTGACTAGATAGGCGGGCAAATAGGTAACGAGGCTGAAAAATATGCCAGTAAAACTGACGAAAATTAAAGCCAGTAAGATAGCGCCCGTGTTCCCAGTAGGTGTTTCGTTGTTGTGTTGATTCGATAGCTGACGCTCTATATTGGGTATAAACCGTAATAAGAATAAAAGGGGCAAGGCTGCAACAGCAGGTGCTGCCCAAAGCCATTGCCAACTTAAATGTTTCAATATCAACGGTGATAATAAAAACACCATAACACTACCAACAGGCATCCATAGCGCCCATACGCCCATTGATAAGCCCATGTCGCTAGGTTTAGATAAATGAGAAATAAGTGTTGGGGCTGCAACAGAAATGAAAATAACGCCAATACCTTCAAAAATTCGACTGGCTAGTAATTGGTTAGGTGAATCAATAACGAGGCCGAAGGATGAGGATATTAAGATTAAGATTAAAGCGAATTGTAAGATGTTTTTGGGACCATGTCGGCGAGACAATGAACCAGCGAAAACGCCTAATAAAACGGTTCCTGCTGCAACAGAAGACATTACCCAGCCAATTTGCATAATGCTGAGCTGTAATTCTTGTTGCATCGCTAATAACGCAGGGCTGGCTTTGGTCACCGCAATGGCCGCCACAACGCCGGTTAAAAAACTCAGCCAAATACCGGGCCATTGGGTGGACGTGGCTGGCGTCACGTGAATGCTATTAGCATGGCTGACAGGTTGGGGGCTAAGGCAATATAACCGATTGTTCCAAGCGTTAAAGCGGTGCAAAACAGAGCGGAGTCTAATTTGAAACGTTCTGCCAAGGCAATTCCAACGATAACAGCGGGTGATGCGGCGGTTATGGCCGTGATAATTTGAGTGTCGCCTACTAAGCCAATGGGGGTAGAGGCACCCATGGCAATAACGGGACTAATCAGTAATTTAATAATTAACGCAGGTATTGCTAGCAATACATAATGCCAGCTAGTAATTTTAAAGTTCACACCTACCATCAAGAGTAATAACGGAATGGCGGTTAACCCCATCATTTTTAATGCTGTAATGATAGAGTCCGGTGGAACCCACTGAAAGTATCGTAAGGCTAATGCTATAACAATGGCCCAGACGGGTGGCATGAGTAATAACTCACGGCCTAAATGCCCACCAGCAACGCGCGTACCAAAATGTGCGGCAATTAACACGGCAATAATCCAAACAAATGGCACGGTTGCCAGTAGATCGTAGATGAGCGGGATACTCGCCATTTGTTCGCCATATAAGCCCTGAATGGTAGGCATCGCGATACCCATTCCATTGCCAAAGCTGGCAGCTAAAATTAATGCGCCTGCTTGC
Organism: uncultured Piscirickettsiaceae bacterium; assembly: GCA_913061075.1. Taxonomy (GTDB): domain Bacteria; phylum Pseudomonadota; class Gammaproteobacteria; order Methylococcales; family Cycloclasticaceae; genus Cycloclasticus. Next base: position 142,247 of record CAJXSK010000005.1, read on the forward strand.
GCACGATTAATGTGTGCATAACGGAGCATAATTGAAAATAATGCAAAGCTAATCGCTAAGGTTAAGCTAATGGTCATAATGCCAGTCAACGGCACTTGGTACAGTTCTTCTTTTAAGGGTGACGTGAGCATAATGTAGAGAATTAATGCGGGTGCCATTAAATTTACTACTAATGCGCTCAGTGCTTTTCGTAACTGTTGAGTGCTAAGCCCGCCAGGTTCGATGTGCTGCCATAATGCGCCTACAGATAAAACCAGTATCATCGGTATTAAATCAGCCATAACTTATGCTTTACCCGCTATTTGGATGGAAATATTCGGGGGTTCTTCACTTGTATGTAAGGCCCTTATTTGGTCGCGTACAGATAATTCAGGGGTTGTTGTTCGTTGTCGCTGTCGTAGCACTTCAAGCCAAGATTCAGACATATACATCTCCGTAAATAGCCTGTGATCATTAGCATCATGGAACAGTTGCCAAAAATACGCGCCATTTCTTTTTCGGATAACCTTCATTTGATTCATCAACGTTATAAAGCTATCAATACTGTCTTCATCGATCTGATATTGAATAGTTACCATTACGGGGCCTTTATCCGCTTCCACAGTATCTTCAGGGATTGTCATTGGCCATTGAGTTGAAGGGCTAACGTCAACTGAATCGTTGGCAATAGAAAAGCGCTGGCTAAACAACAAGGAAGAGAATAGCCCGATAGCGGCTATGCCTAAGGCAAAGCTCGTGCTGTAGGCGTCTGAAAGATAGCCCCAGAGCAAACTGCCAAAGCCCATACTGCCACCAAATGTCAGCATAACGATGGATAAGGTGCGAGCACGCACCCAATTAGGCACAACTAATTGCGCTGCTAAAATCAGTGATGAAAAAGTAAATATCCAAGCATTACCTAACGCGATTAGAGTAATAGCCAAGGTGACTTTATTAGACGACATGGCTAATAACAGTAAGGCAGATGCTAGCGAAACAGTGGCGATCATAATGATGCCATTCCGTGTCATGATGGGATGAAGTTTCGGTAATAAATAAGCCCCTAAGAGGGTGCCAATGCCAATAACAGCCATGGCTACTCCGTAGCTTTGCGAGCCCATATCCATTTCACGAATGACAACAATGGGTAACAGCGCCCACGATGCACTGGCGAAAAAGAAAAACATAAAACTACGCACCAATACAGAACGTAATGCCTGTACATTTCGTACATAACGAATACCCGATTTAAAAGCACCAAAAAACCGTTCAACGGGCAGGGCTGATGTGGTTTTTGGACTTTCCGGTTTCCAACGATAAAGGGCAAAAATTAAAGCGCTAAAAGACAAAGCGTTAACGCAAAAAATAGCGGTTGGCCCCGATAAGTAAATGATAACACCACCAATAGCAGGGCCAATGGCTCGAGTAATATTGGTGCTTAAGGTATTTAAAGTAACCGAATTAGGCAGTTGTTCTATGGGTGAGAAAGTAGGCACGCTGGCTGACCAAGCGGGGCGCATCATCGCATTGCCGATACCCAATAAAAAGACAAATAACAGTAATAAATAGGGTGTTAACAAGTCGTAATATGAATAAACCGCAAGACCGGTAGCAATCAGCAGCATAGCGAAATGTATAATCAATAACATCCGCCGCTTATCAACCAAATCGGCCAACGTGCCTGAAGGGTAAGCAAGTAATAAAAAAGGCAACGAAATGGCTGTTTGAATTAACGCTATTGTTAGGTGCGATGTAGGCATCGTCGCCATTAACCAAGTGACACCCACTTCATTCATCCAAGTGCCGATATTGGAAATGGTCATGGCTATCCACATCGCCCTGAAAACAGGGTATTTCAAAGGGCTCAAAATAGACTGTTGACTCAATATGTTAGGCATTAAAGTGAGATGTCATAGCGTAATATAGTCACTATCCTTACTGGACCTTTCTTGCCTTAGCTGCGCGCCCTTTAACTTTGCCATTGGCTAAATAATTTAATGCTTGCCGGACAACTGCATGCTCTAAGGCAACATAACTTGAGCGATCAAAGATATCTATCTTACCAATCTGCTTGCCTTCTAGGCCAGCATCGCCAGTTAGTGCGCCTAAAATATCACCGGGGCGAACTTTGTCTTTGCGACCACCATCTAGTTGTATTGTGGTCATTGGTGGGTAAAGTTTATAGGTTGAATTGCGATCCAGTGATTCCGGGCTATCAATTAAACAAGGTTTATCTTGAAAGGTTTCAATACCTTTCACTCTTATTTGTTCGTGTTCTGCAAACAGGCTCATCGCTAGGCCTTTTTCACCTGCTCTGCCAGTTCTGCCGATGCGGTGAATGTATATTTCAGGATCACGTGGTAATTCGTAATTGATGACTAAATCAATGGCTTTAATATCCAGGCCTCTTGCGGCAACGTCAGTCGCAACAAGAACAGAGCAACTGTTGTTAGCAAAGCGCACCAGTACTTGGTCACGATCACGTTGCTCAAGATCACCGTGTATCGCTAAGGATTCAATATCGTGCTCTTGAAGCAGTTCAGCTACGTCCCTGCATTGGGCTTTTGTGTGGCAAAAGACAATGGCTGTCGTCGGTTGGTAATGTTCGAACAAGGCCAGCAAGGCGTTGTTACGTTCGTGTTTTTTTACTTGATAGAACAGTTGTTCAATAACGTTACTTTCGTGTTTTGACTCAACGGTAATGTTCATTGGATTACGTTGAAATTTACGGCTCATCGCCAAAATATCGTCAGGGTAGGTGGCAGAAAATAATAACGTTTGTCGCGACGACGGTGTGGCACTAATGATGTCCTGCATGACATCAGCAAAGCCCATGTCGAGCATTCTATCTGCTTCATCAAGCACTAATGTTTTAAGTTGGCTGATGTTTAGCGTTCTTTTTTTCAAGTGATCTTGAATTCGGCCAGGCGTGCCAACAACAATGTGCGCGCCGTGCTCAAGTGAGCCAACTTGCGGACCAAATGGTTTACCGCCACATAATAAAACCAATTTAATGTTTGGCACGCTGCGGGCCAGTTTACGAATTTCTTTACCTACTTGGTCAGCAAGCTCTCTTGTGGGGCAGATGATGAGCGCTTGTGCGCCAAAGAAGCGAGGGTTTATTTTGTCGAGAAAACCGACACTAAACGCGACTGTTTTACCGCTGCCGGTTTTAGCTTGCGCGATAATGTCCTTACCTTTAAGCACATGAGGCAAACTTTCTGCCTGAATCGGCGTCATGTTTTTATAGCCGAGTGAGTTTAAGTTTTTAACTTGCGCGGGGGCAATGGGTAAAGAACCGAATGGCTTGGATGACATAGGTGGGTGATTTATGATTTTGGTGTTAATGGTAGTCCACTGAACGATATTCCAGACCATCCAGTCACCATAAAGTGACGAATATTTTGGTGATCATCGCCATTGGGCGTGGCCAGCACATCGCGGTAATATTCAGCAAATAACGCCAGCGTTTGTGGTTCTGTAAATTCATTTAACTGAGCAAAAGCAAACACTTTGCACGAGCCGTTATTTTGGTCAGCCTCATTATGTGTGCCGCCATTTGTAAACTCAGTGGGACTGAAGTCATATAAGGCATCAATAATCGCCATCACCTCACTAAATTTAAGGGAGGTTAGGGCTTCACGTAATTGTTCAATATCATTCATATTATTTCCCTTAGCCACGTGACATGAATTTGCCCGTGCTGGTGTTGATTTTAATGACTTCATCGTTGTCGATGTATTCAGGCACTTGTATTTCTAACCCGGTTGTTAATGTGGCGGGTTTTGTGCGGGATGTTGCTGAGGCGCCCTTTAGGCCCGGAGCAGTGTCAACAATCTGTAAACTGATAGTGGCTGGTAATTCAATGGCCACGAGTGCCTCATCCAATAAAATGCCCACTAAACTGTCGATGCCTTCGCTTAAATATTTTGCTTGTTCTTCAATGTCTTCAGTATCAACGGTGTATTGATCGTAAGTATCTAAGTTCATAAAGGTGTAGCTGGTGTCATCTTTATACGAAAACTGTAGATTGGCTTTTTCACAATCTAGGTCTTTTAAGAAATCATCACCTTTTAACGTTTCGTCACGTTTTTGTTTGGTTTTTAAGTGGTTGAAGCGAACTTTGTAAAGAGTCGCCGCGCCACGTGATGATGGATTTCGAACATCGATATGTTTAACGGAATAAGGTTCGTCGTTAACTTCAACAATCATCCCGCATTTTAAATCGCTGGCTTTAGGCATTGGCGTTCCTAATTAGTAAGTGACGCAATTATACGCCAATAATCAGCGCTGCGAGAGAAGCCTATCCAGTTGATTTGCAAAGTTTTGTTTGTCAGTATTGTTTAAAGGGGGCGGGCCGCCGCCCACTTCTAGCCCACTTGAGCGCATGGTCTCAATAAAATCTCGCATGTTAAGACGGTCCCTAATGTTCTCCGCGGTATACAGTTCACCACGTGGATTAAGCGCGATACCTCCTTTATCAACAACATCCGATGCCAGTGGAATATCACCAGTAATAACTAAGTCACCGATCTGCATGCGTTTTACAATTTCATTATCAGCTTCATCAAACCCTGCGGAAACGCGTAAAAAAGAAATAAAAGGGGATGGGGGTATGCGGATAGCTTGATTAGCCACCAGCGTTGTTTGAATTTGTGTGCGCTCAGCAGCACGAAATAACATTTCTTTAATGACGACTGGGCATGCGTCAGCATCTACCCAAATGGTGTTAATCATGATGGTTATTGCTAGCAGGAGGGAAATGAAGCAAGGCTTGAGTGGTCCTTTTCATATCTATTTAGGATTTTTTGTATCGCTTAATTATACCTAAAGGGTATAAAGTATTTGGTGCATATTGCTAAGTTAAGACGGCGTTTCGTTTTTATGTCGATTTAATCATTTTCGGGCTTATAGCTGCAAGTCATCGATACTTATCAATTATTGGCATTAGAATTATCGCGTTTAGTATTCGCTGTTGGTATTCTGGACATGTGCTGATATAGCTTATATGCTTACTCCGGCTTGACAGCATTAGCTGTAAAAATAAGCTCATGTACAAAAACTATTTTAAAAACAATGATATAGGAGTTTAAAAACAATGATATAGGAGATTAAATGAAATTAGAAACAATCGCACTCCATAGTGGCTATGAAACAGACCCAACCACTAATGCGGCTACTACGCCAATTTACCAAACTACATCGTATACCTTTGACAGCACTCAACATGGTGCGGACCTATTCGATTTAAAAGTACCGGGTAATATTTATTCACGCATTATGAATCCAACCAATGCGGTGCTTGAGCAGCGTGTGGCTGAAATGGAAGGTGGTATTGCAGGGCTAGCGCTATCGTCAGGAATGGCGGCGATCACCTATGCAATTCAGTGTATTACGAGTGTGGGTAGAAACATTGTTAGTACCAGCCAATTATATGGAGGAACCTATAATTTCTTCGCGCATACATTGCCTCAGCAAGGTGTTGAAACACGTTTTGCGTCATATGATGATTTTGCTGCATTGGAAAGTTTGATTGATGACAAAACCAGTGCGGTATTTTGTGAGTCTATTGGTAACCCAGGTGGCAATGTGGTGGACCTTGCTAAATTGGCAGAGATTGCCCACCGTCATGGTGTGCCACTTATTGTCGATAATACGGTGGCAACGCCTATCTTATGTCGTCCGATTGAACACGGCGCAGACATTGTTATTCATTCGTTAACAAAATATATCGGCGGGCATGGAACAACGATTGGCGGAATGATTGTTGATTCAGGTAAATTTGATTGGGCTGAAAACAAAGAACGTTTCCCAATGTTGAATGAACCGGACCCTTCCTATCATGGTGTTGTGTATACAGAAGCATTAGGCCCCGCGGCTTTTATTGGGCGTTGCCGTGTTGTGCCGTTACGTAATACAGGGTCTGCATTGGCTGCGCATAGTGCATTTTTGCTTATGCAAGGGCTTGAAACATTGGCATTACGAATGGAACGCCATTGTGAAAACACCGAGAAAGTGGCTGAATACCTTAAAAAACAATCCCAGGTTGAATGGGTTAATTATGCTGGCTTAAGCAGTAGCCCAGACTATGATACATGCCAAAAAACATGCGGTGGTAAAGCATCGGGCATTATTAGTTTTGGTATTAAAGGTGGCGCTGAGGCGGGCGGTAAATTTATTGATGCGCTGCAAATGATTCTACGTCTGGTGAACATAGGCGATGCAAAGTCATTAGCTTGTCATCCTGCATCAACAACACACCGTCAATTAAGCCCAGAAGAGTTAGCGACAGTGGGTGTTAGTGAGGACATGATTAGGTTGTCAGTAGGCATTGAGCATATAGATGACATTATTGCTGATATAGAACAGGCTCTTGCTGCAGCAAAGTAACGATAAAAGCCTTTACTCAGTATGAGTAAAGGCTTTTTAATTCTGGGCTATCTTTTGTAGCTACTATGCGAGCAGGAACCAGCATAAGCCAGAAATTATTACTGTTCCAATTAAGTTTAGGATAAACCCTTCTTTAGCCATTTGGTTGCTGTGCACGTGACCACTGCTAAAGACAATAGTATTAGGTGCTGTGGCGACGGGGAGCATGAAGGCACAACTGGCGCTGAAGGTAGCGGGAATCATCAGTAGCAATGGGTCAATGTCGGCATTAATCGCGGTGGCGGCTAATACAGGCATTAGCATGGCAGTGGTGGCGGTATTGCTGGTGGCTTCAGTCATAAAGGTAACGGCTAGCGCAATAACCGCCATCATGCCGATAAGACTAAATGCAGTAACGGCGGATAGTTGTTCGCCCAGTTGAGTGCTGAGGCCGGAAATAACAAAGGCTTTGGCGAGGCAAATGCCGCCACTAAACAATAATAAAATACCCCAAGGGATTTGTTGCGCAGTTTTCCAATCCAGTAGTTTTTGTTTGTTGCCATTGGGTAGAACGAATAAAGCAATAACGGCGAGCAACGCTACAGAAGCATCATTGGCGTGTGGTAAATTTAACCAACCACTCCAGCCACCAAAAGGTTCTCGGCGAGTTATCCACAGTAAAGCGGTTATACCGAATATGATGGTGACGCGAATTTCATGGACGCTCCACTTGCCTACTCTTGGTAAGTGTAAATGTCCCTTGTTGTCGAGCTTTCGGGTGAGCCAAAGCCAAATAATCGGGATAAACAGTATGACTATAGGCAATGCCCAGCTCATCCATTGGTTAAAACTGATTTGTAGTCCGGTGTTTTCTTCATATACTTGCATAAACACAAGATTGGGCGGTGTGCCAATAGGTGTGCTCATGCCACCGACGCTAGCAGCATACGCTAGGCCGAGTAAAAGGGGTAAGGCGAGTTTTTTATTATCTGTACTGTCGATAACGGCAAGTGCAACGGGTAATAGCATCAATGTGGCGGCAGTATTGGAAATCCACATACTTAAGGTAGCAGAGGCCACCATAAAACCTAAAACGAGACGTTTTGGATTGTCATTACCAAACCAATGAACCATCGTTAGGGCTAAGCGAAGGTGCGCGCCACAATGTGCGATAGCGGTAGACAGTAAAAAGCCGCCTAATAATAACAGTATCAGTTTATTCCCATAAGACGCAGCAACTTGGTCAGCTGTTAATACGCCGGTCAATGGAAAAATCGCTAAAGGTAATAAAGAAGTGATGGGGATAGGGACGGGTTCGAAAATCCACCAAATAACACACCACACAGCAACAGCCGCAGTAATGGCTATGTTGCTTGTTAGGCTAGTATTTAGCCAATAAAAAGTGAGTGTCGCGAGTAGTGGCCCGACGAATAAAAAGAGACGTTTTAAATTTAACTGTTGGTTCAAAATTTAAATACAAGGTTAACTAGTGCTAACAATTGGCTATTCTCTGTTTTGTTAGCAAATAAGGGTAGGCCATTACCATCATATCTATCGTATTTTAATTCGGGGATGATATTGAAGTAAGGGTTGATTTGCCAATCTAAGTTAGTTGTTAAAGCATAAACCTCACCGGGTGACCCAGAAAATTGAACATTGGCACCTACTTTGTCTTTGACCCATTCAGCGCGTGTATTGAGATGCAAATTAGGGTTGAGTTGGTAACGCAAGGCAACAAATGAACCGTACCACTCGGCATCTTCAATAATAAATTGTGGCGCTGGTTGAATGTCTCCTGCTTCTTGAGAACCGTAGAATAGCTCAAGGATTGCTTCAAGTTTTGGGGAGAATTTGTGCATTAAGGTGATATTGCCAGCGAAGCGGTTAAGGTCTTTGCCTGTACTGCTTAGAGCGAAAAATTGTGAGCCGCCTTTTGCGGGCGCTTCACCAAAGTCATCAGCGCCATTGCCATACATCAACTCAATGTCTATGCCGGATTGCATGTTGGGTGTTCTATAGCGCAAGCCTGCCAAATAGAATAAGTCGCCGTTGCGGTTATCAAAATTGTTCCAACCTGTGGTAATACCGCCTTCAATACTTAAAAGGCCAAAATTACGGCTAGTAGGTAGTTTAATAGAGGTCAACACGCCGACGTGTTTTACCGGGGAAAATAGTAGTTCGTATGAAGCGGTGGCAAACCAACGAGGTGGTGCAAAAGGGTAGCCAATTTCTCGTGCCAAAGGTGACATAAAACTACCGACCATTATATTCATGCCATCAAAGTAGGGTAGGTAAACATCCAAATACCATTGTGGGATTGATAATTTTTCGTCATGGTTATCATCAAAGTCAAAATCATCGATGCCACTAACGCGCAGAAATTGAGAATCTGTGCCGTAAATAGCTAAAATATTAAACCCTATATCAATCTCTTCACTTCTGGGAGCAGGTGTTGGGGTGATGCGGCTGAGTAAGTTGTGCTTAGGGCTGAATTTTGTGCTGGGTAAGCAACCATCACCTTTACAAAACATCAGAGCTAACTGATTTAGGTGGAAACCCTCGTCACTGGATAGTGCGCCATTGGGCAAAATGCCATCTGTTCCATCGTCATTAAAAACCAAGGTGCTACTGGCCCAGCCAATTAGGGCAAGTTCATTTCTTTGGAGAGTGTCACCAAATATGCTATCTGCAAATGAGCCAGGTGCATAAAAATCATCTGTGGCTAAGGTTGGTCCAGATGAAAAAAGAAAAGCAAATAAAATTAATAGTGTGTGTCTAAACATCTTTATAACCTTCTTATGCAATTAAGATTATTATAAGGGGTATGTTGATAGTAATGATGGTTTTTAAATATAAAAAAAGCCGGTCAAAAGACCGGCTTCTTATATTTCAAAACGTTTCTAAATAACTTAGAAAGTTTGGATAATACCTAGCGCAATAGTTTCACGATCTGATGATGTATCACCAACAAAATCAGTGTTAGCATCTACGTCACTATAAATTAGTGAAAGTGTAGTTTTTGGTGCAATTTTTTGGTAAACACCAAGTGTAATGCTTTCGCCGTTGGTATCACGGTTTAAACCACTTGCGTCTGAAACATCACCGTATGCAGCTGCAAACTTAGTGTTGTCAGACATTTGGTATGTGCCAGAAACAGCTATAAACTCAGCATCTGTATCGTGGTCTTCGTATGATACAGCTAGGCCAAATCCGTTAGCTTTATATGCTGCTGTTACACGAGTTGCATCACCGTCAACGCCATCAGCATCCATGAAGTGTTGTACAGAAGCTGTAATACCGCCAGCACTGTAAGTAATGCCGATATTTAATGGATCTTCGCCACCAGTATTTAAGCCACCGTTAGGAGCATTGTCTTCGTCGTCTAGAAAAACCGCTGCGTTGACTGTAACTGCACCCATGATTTTTGGACTTAGGTAAGCAACACCATTATTTAGCCAGCCGTTTGTTAGGTTGTTTGAATAACCGTGGTTAGAGCCAGAGTTCAATGGGCCAGCAGATGTATCGTAGAAAGGATCTGTTTTAAGGCCAGCCATTTTATATGGAGATGAAAAACGACCAACCATTACTTTACCAAATCCACCTTTCACACCAGCGAAGAAGAAACGTTGCGTTGTTCCTGAGCCACCATTTGTGTCATTTTTAGCGCCAAGTTGAAGGTTGTAAAAACCTGTTAAGCCACCTTCTGTGCCGTATTCGCCTTTTACACCAACGCGAGATGCATTGTTTACGAATTGTGTTTGACTGCTACCAGCAGCAGTGTCTGTTGAAACAACAGAGCCACGAAAGTTACCGTATACTTTTGAGTCAGCTATTACTGCTGCAGGTGCTAATACAGCGGCTACAGTTGCTGCTAAAATAAGTTTTTTCATTTTTCTTCCCATTTTAATTTAGTTATTATTTTTACAACAATGTGACTTAAGAAATTGTCATGTTGTAAATACGCCACTTTATTGTGGATATAAAGATAATAGCAGATATTAAAAGCTTGTCTACAGGAAGAGCGCTAGTTACAAACGTTTTTGTTATAAAAATATATTGAAGCTATGCTAAAAGGTTATAACAAGTTGTTTTGCAGACACACCAGTGAAATACTGGCTCGGTTAATTAATGAACCGGTTCAGCCTAGCTTGTACCTTTTTTGGGTCAATACCATCGTTAACAGGTATATTAAACCGGTTTATTTGTAGTGGTAGTTGCTTATCTACTTCTCTCATTTTGTATTTGTCTAAACGTGAGGTATCAAGATATTCACGTGTAATATTTCCTTGAACAATAAGTTCATGCTCACGGATGAGTGGGATGGCTTTTTGGGCGCTAATGACTTTTAGGCCATCAAAAAATATCGTAATACGGGTAGGCAGGCAGGCTTTGTCACGTAATTGCGTGATATCAATTTCGCCATATTCTACACATTCTCTGGTTTCATAACTGAGCTTATCATCATCAAGATTAACCGGAGTACCCTTTAGTACGGTTGCGAAATAGAGTTGGTCTAAGCTGCCGTTGCTAGGAAAGTCACCCGTTTGTTGGGCGTGTTGCATTTGTTCCTTAACGCGCTGGTCAACTTTTTGATTAACCTGAGTACCGACTTGTTTTTGAACCTCTAACTGAATTTGTTGTTGGATAGTTTCGGAAGATACGGGTGCAGCAGAGGACCCGGCGCACATAGTAACTACTTGCGCATGGGTAAAACCTTTGCTGAGGTATTGGTCAATCTTATCCATAGTGCAGTTGGCCAAGGCGTTACCGCTAAATACCATGATGCAGAGTGCGATAAGTAAAGATGTATTAGATGCGTTTTGTATTTTCATGGATGTGTTCCAGGGAGTTTTAAAATGTTAAAAGGATAATACGTGATAATTTTTAAAATGCATAGCCGTTATAAAGTAGAACCTTTATCTAACTACTATGGTGAAAAAATTGTACGGGTAAGGACTATCTGCCTTATTTTTTTCGTTTAGACGGTGTGTAACCGGCTTTAGTATGTTTGGTTAAAAATGGTTTACCTCGTGGGTGCTGACGAGAATGTTTGCTTGGGGGGCTTGCAGGAATTAAGCAGTTTGGCCCATCGCCAATCAAGCTTTTTTTGCCCATTTTTAAAAGCAGGTCTTTAATAACTTTCCAATTGCCGCTGTCGTGATAGCGCAATAACGCTTTGTGTAAACGGCGTTGTTCTAGTGACTTAACAGTGTTGATGCGCTCACTTTTGTAATTAAGACCTTTGAGTGGGTTTCTACCTGTATGGTACATGGTGGTGGCAGTGGCCATGGGTGATGGGTAGAAGGTTTGTACCTGATCTGCCTGAAAATTATTTTTCTTTAACCAAAGCGCAAGGTTCACCATGTCGTTATCTTCTGTGCCTGGGTGAGCGGCGATAAAGTAGGGGATTAAATATTGTTTTTTACCGGCTTTTTTGGTGAATTTCTCGAACATAGTCTTAAACCGGTCGTAGCTGCCAATGCCTGGCTTCATCATTTTAGATAAAGGCGCTTGTTCGGTATGTTCAGGTGCTATCTTTAGATAACCGCCAACATGGTGGGTGACGAGTTCTTCAACATATTCAGGGGATTCAACTGCGAGGTCATAACGCAAGCCCGAGGCAATTAAAATACGTTTTACACCTTTAATTTTACGCGCTTTCTTATATAGTTTGATTAATGGGTCATGATCGGTGTTTAGGTTTTCGCAAATACCAGGGTAAACACAGGAAGGCAGTCGGCAAGCCGCTTCAATTTTTGGGTCTTTACAGGCAAGGCGATACATATTCGCTGTAGGGCCGCCAAGATCTGAAATTGTGCCTGTAAACCCCGGTGTTTTGTCTCGAATGTCTTCTATCTCCTGCAAAATAGACTCTTCGGATCGATTTTGAATAATGCGGCCTTCGTGTTCAGTAATCGAACAAAATGTGCAGCCGCCAAAACAACCACGCATGATATTAATAGAGAAACGAATCATCTCGTAGGCCGGAATGGGCCGCCCTTCGTATTTCGGGTGTGGTACACGTTGATAAGGCAAGCCAAATACTTCGTCCATTTCATCAGTGGATAAAGGAATGGGTGGCGGTGTTAGCCAAACATCTTTACCGTCATTTTCCTGAACAAGAGCACGGGCATTGCCGGGGTTGGTCTCTAAATGTAAAACCCTTGAAGCGTGCGCATATAAAACAGGGTCGCTTTTTACTTTTTTATATGACGGTAAGCGAATAACCGTTTTTGAACGGTCTGTTTTACTGTGTTTGGGTAGAAATTTAAGTGTAACGACTTGGCTACCATCGTTAGCATTTGGTGCGCTACTTATTTGGCATTTGCCGCCAGTGGCCGCAGCTCGTTCTTCATCAGTTTGGTAGGGGTTGGTGTGCTGCTCAACTTTGCCGGGCCTGTCCACACGGGTTGAGTCAATTAGTGTCCAACCATTGGGCAATGTATTACGTACAAACGCGGTGCCACGAATATCAGTTATATTGGCAATGGGTTCGTTCATGGATAGGCGGTTAGCTAACTCCGTTATGGCGCGCTCGGCATTGCCGTATAACAACATATCAGCTTGTGAATCGACTAAAACAGAACGCCTGACTTCATCGTCCCAGTAATCGTAGTGTGCAATGCGGCGCAGGCTAGCTTCGATACTGCCTATGATAATAGGTGAGTCTGGAAATGCTTCTTTGCAGCGTTGGGTGTATACGATGACGGCGCGGTCTGGCCGATGGCCAGCTTTATCGTTTGGCGTATAGGCATCGTCTGAACGCGCACGTTTATCCGCGGTGTAACGGTTAATCATTGAGTCCATGTTACCGGCGGCGATACCAAAAAATAAATTGGGCTTGCCTAGCTCAGCAAAATCATTAGCGCTTTGCCAATTTGGTTGGTCAATAATACCAACGCGGAAGCCTTGTTTTTCGAGCAATCGACCTATAACCGCCATACCGAAGCTAGGGTGATCAACATAGGCATCGCCGGTGACGATGATGATGTCGCAGCTATCCCATCCAAGCGTATCCATCTCGGCGCGAGTGGTTGGTAAAAATGGCGCGATACCATAGCATTCTGCCCAATATTTAGGATAGGACGAGAGGGGTGCAGCTAATGGCATCATTGGATGATTCCTTGTTCTTTTAAAATGGAGCGAAGTTTTTCAACTCGCCGCCTGTTAACGCCAAAATCGTAATGCCCGGTTCTTGACGCGGAACGCACATGGATGGTGTTGTTGTCGATAATTAAATCTAGGTCGTCCACAAATCCAAAAACACGACTGGTGAATTCTGCGTGTAGCTTATCATCTTCATGACTAATATTCGTTCGCGCGTCAACTTGGCTAACCAGTTCAGCCAGTTGTGTCATATTGATTGGTGGTGTTTTTGTTAATATAAACGGCGCGATTGTATGTTCATCGCTGGCTTGACTGGATACACAGTTAGGCTTGTTAGGGCAGGCCTTAAGGTGAATGGATTTAGCAGCGCTGGTTGACGACATAATCAGGATTAAAATGAATAAAAGGGTGTTCATTGTTGACGTAACACGGTGGGTGTCAAAATTAGGTTAAACCAAGGAGTTAACCTATTGTTTTGTACTGTTGTTAGAAGCCGGCGCTTGTTCTTCTTTGATGACTTTGCCTTCTTTTTTCATAGCACCTTTAAAGCCTTTAATAGCACCGCCTAAGTCGCCGCCTAGGTTTTTTAAACGTTTAGTACCAAATAATAAAAGAACGATAACAAGAATAATAATTAACTGCCAAATACCAATGCCGGCCATGGGAACCTCTTAGATAGTGGTGTAAGTACTTGTATTCTACTTGGTTCTGCTGGCTTTTTCATCTAAGCCAGATAAGCCGAAGCGGCGTTGTAGCTCTTTTAGTACATCGTCAGCACATAAATCTTGTTGAGCAAGCAGCACTAGGGTGTGAAACCAGAGGTCGGCAGTTTCATAAATAATTTGTTGTTTTTCGCCTGATTTGGCAGCAATAACGGTTTCGGTCGCTTCTTCGCCAATTTTTTTTAAGATGGTGTCTAGGCCTTTGTCGTAAAGGCTTGCAACATAAGATGAGTTGGGATCTTCTTGCTTGCGCTGCTGTAAAACAGCGTCTAATTGTTTTAGGGTGTCGTTCATGTTGAATAGATGCTCTTAGGGTCTTTTAAAACAGGGTCAGTGCTTACCCATTCGCCATTTTTAAGGTGGCGATAAAAACACCGTTCACGACCAGTATGACAGGCAATGCCGCCTTTTTGTTCAACAGATAATAAAATAACGTCTTCATCACAGTCTAAACGAATATCTTTGATGGCTTGCTGGTGGCCGGACTCTTCACCTTTATGCCAGAGTTTTTTGCGCGAACGGGACCAATAAACAGCATGTCCAGTGTCTACGGTTAGTTGCAGCGCTTCTTTGTTCATCCAAGCAACCATTAGGATTTTGCCACTGTCATCATCTTGGGCAATAGCGGGCGTAAGGCCTTGTTCGTTCCAGCGTATTTCGTTTAGCCATGCGCTCATAAACGCACCTCAATGCCATGGTCTTGCATATGTTGTTTGGCTTCACCAATGGTGTACTCTGCAAAGTGGAAAATACTCGCTGCCAGAACTGCATCGGCTTTTCCTTTGGTCACGCCGTCGACTAAATGATCTAAGGTGCCGACGCCACCTGAAGCAATGACAGGGACATCGACCGCATCGCTAATAGCGCTGGTTAATTCAAGATCAAAGCCAATTTTGGTACCGTCTCGATCCATGCTGGTGAGTAAGATTTCCCCAGCACCATGGCTGACCATCTTTTTTGCCCATTCAATGGCATCAATGCCGGTTTCTTTTCGACCACCGTGAGTAAAGATTTCCCAACGTTTGGGTTTGCCGTTTGCGCTGACGCATTTCGCATCGATGGCCACGACAATGCATTGCGAGCCAAACCGGTCGGCGGCTTCTTTTACAAATTCAGGATTAAAGATAGCGGCGCTATTAATACCTACTTTGTCTGCTCCTGCTTTTAACATGCGGCTAATGTCGGCTAACTCCCTGATTCCGCCACCAACAGTGAGGGGGATAAATACTTCACCGGCCACTTGCTCAACAACATGGGCCATTGTTTCGCGATTGTCTGATGTGGCGGTAATATCAAGAAAGGTAATTTCATCGGCGCCTTCGCGGTCATACCTTCTGGCAATTTCAACTGGGTCTCCAGCATCACGAATATCAACGAACTGCACGCCTTTAACAACGCGACCGTTATCAACGTCTAAGCAAGGAATGATGCGTTTAGCGAGTCCCATGTTAAGGGTAAGATTCCGCTAGTTTTTCGCCTTCGGCAAAATCGAGTGTGCCTTCATAGATCGCGCGGCCTGTTATAGCGCCCATGATGCCGTCTTCAGACACGTTGCCAAGTTCTTTGATATCTTCTATGGTGGTGATGCCGCCTGAGGCAATCACTGGAATAGAGATCGCTCTGGCTAGTTTTGCTGTCGCTTCAACATTGACGCCTTTCATCATGCCGTCGCGGCCAATGTCTGTATAAATAATGGAGTCAACGCCGTCGTTTTCAAAATGTTGAGCTAAATCAATGATGTCGTGTTTAGATAATTTGGACCAACCATCGATGGCAACCTTGCCGTCTTTTGCATCTAGCCCAACGATAATATGGCCAGGGAACTCGGCGCAAACATCGCTAACAAAATGTGGCGCGTTAACTGCTTTTGTCCCAATAATAACGTATTGAACACCTGCGTTTAAATAGGTTTGAATAGTATCTTCATCACGAATGCCGCCGCCAACTTGAATAATTAAGTCGGGATGGGCTTCGGCAATATCATGTACAACGTTAGCGTTAACGGGTTTGCCTGCAAAGGCGCCGTCAAGATCAACAAGGTGCAAGCGCTTGGCGCCTTCGTTCACCCAGCGCGTTGCAACCTCTACTGGGTTATCCGAAAAAATAGTTTCATCTTCCATACGGCCTTGGCGTAAGCGGACGCATTTACCTTCTTTTAAATCAATAGCGGGTATAAGAATCATCGTTATATATTCCTGTGTTTAGGATTTTCCATCCCAGTTTAAAAAATTTTTAAGTAATTGTAAGCCTGCGCCGTGACTTTTTTCCGGATGAAACTGTACGGCCAAGATATTATTCCACTTTAGCGCACTAGGGAAAGTTTCTGGGTATTCTGACGTGGCATTTATGTATTTATTCTCCACTTTTGATGCGTGGTAGCTGTGCACGAAATAAAAACGCTCATTTTGGCTAATTCCGTTAAAAAGTGGGTTTTTATATAAATAATTAACATTATTCCATCCCATATGTGGGATTTTTAACTTATTATTTTGATCGTCAGTTGAGTTTGATGGAAACTTAATAACATTTCCAGGTATCAATCCTAAGCATTCAACGCCACCGTTTTCATCACTGTGTTCCAATAGTGCTTGCATTCCAATACAGATCGCAAGGATGGGTTTATTTTTTGATGCTTGTTTAATCGTTTCGTCTAGCCCTTTGGCTTTTATAGCAGACATGCAATCGCGAATGGCACCCACGCCAGGAAACACAATATGGTCAGCAGACAGTATTGTGTCTCGATCAGCAGAAATGACAACGTCTGAATCAGGGGAGACACTTTTGAGTGCTTTTGAAATAGAGTGTAAGTTCCCCATTCCATAATCTATAACGGCAACGGTGGCCATAATGTGATTTCTCGTTTAAATGTTACAAGCAGCCTTTGGTAGAAGGGGTAATGCCTTCCATTCGTGCATCTCTTTCTAGAGAAAAGCGTAAGGCGCGGCCAAATGCTTTGAAAATGGTTTCAGCAACGTGATGTGCATTAACGCCTTTCAAGTTATCGATATGCAGAGTGATATTGGCGTGATTTACAAAACCTTGGAAGAATTCACGAAATAAGTCGGCATCGAAACTGCCAATTCTTGCGCGTGGGAATTCTACGTCATAAACAAGTCCAGGACGGCCTGAAAAGTCAATTACAACGCGTGACAATGCTTCGTCTAATGGTACGTAGGCATGCCCATAACGATATATTCCTTTGCGCTCACCCAGTGCATCATTGACCGCTTTACCAAGCGTGATGCCTAGATCTTCAACCGTGTGATGAGCGTCGATGTGTAAATCGCCTTTAGCCTTGATGTCTAAATCGAACATGCCGTGACGAGCAATTTGATCTAGCATGTGCTCAAGAAACGGAATGCCAGTTGAGAAGTTGGTTTTACCCGTGCCATCGAGATTAACAGTGACGGTAATTTGCGTCTCTAAGGTATCGCGAGTAACCGTTGCGGTTCTGTTGTTCATGATTGATTTTTCATTTGTTGGCTATTAATGACGCATTTTCTCAATAACACCCTAGGATAGCAAGCGCGTTGTGAAAGGCGGGCGTTTTCTTTGTTAGCCACCAACTACAGGAGGCCAGCATGCGAGCACATCGCCGTTACATAAAACAGTTTGAGCTCGCTTGTCTTTATCTACATATGTACCGTTGAGTATGATGAGATGAAGGTTTTTATGGCTAAGATTTGCCTTTTTAATGACGTCGGGAATCGTGTCGCCAACATCTAATGGGTACGTTTTTATTTCACCACCAATATTTTCGCGCGAGACTTTTGCAAGAGAGGCGAATAGTTTTACGGTAACTTCTGACATATTTAATTTAAGAGGCGCTTAGAGCACCCCTATAACATTAAGGTGTTTAGGTAATTTGTAAGCGTTGTTTAGTTTCGTCTTTGACGGTGCCATCGGTGTTCCAGCCGCGTATTTCATAGTATTCGGGTAGCATTTGATCTAATTCACAAACGTGACCTTTTGCAGGCCCAGCTTTGACAGGTTCATTTAATAAGCGCGGTGGTAACGTGTCATCGGCAGCAGTGAAACCAATACGGTTGTTATAGTCACGCTCCATATTCCACACACGTTCGCCAAGCTCTGTTAGTTTTTCAGCAGTCCAGTCCCCTTCACAGGCGGCGTCTAGTTGTTCTGCCACTTCTTCAAGCCCTTGCGCAAATGAAGAAAACGTACAAATGCCAGCTGAATCAAACACGCTGGTGGTATCTTGGAAGGCCATTAGTAATTCTGCTTTACCTTCGGTTGCTAGAGGGTCGGTTTTGAATGGAACGCCGGCTGTTTCGGAAGCATTGGTATAGCCTCGAACGTGGCAAGCGCCTCGGTTTGATGTGGCATAACCCAGCCCCATGCCTTTAACACCACGGGCGTCGTATGCTGGGAACTCTTGACCTTTTACAACAATGGCAAGTTCTGGCCGACCGTATTTTGTACAAAGGCGTAATGAGCTTTGGGCAAGTTCTTTGCCAAAGCCTTCGTGTTTTGCGATTAATTCAATGCATTCGACCATGGCGGCGGCGTTACCAAACGTTAAATCAATGCCACCAGTGTCTTTTTTCGTGAGAATGCCTAATTCAAATAATTCCATCGCCGCGGCTATTGTGGCGCCAGCTGATATCGGATCCATTGCTTGCTCGTTGCATACAAAGTTTGCGTAGGTAACGGCGTCTAAATCATCTACACCCGTGTCACAACCTAATGCCCAAGCAGCTTCGTATTCGTTACCGCCTGAATTGCCTTTAAAGTATTTATGGATGTCTTCGCGGTTTTTAATGCTGAAATGTTCGGGGTCAATGGTTGAAATTCGTCCACAGGCGATCGTGCAAGCAAAGCAACCGGCATTTCGTGTTAAATTCGGTTTGCCATCGCTGTCCCTGGGAACAGCCATCGCTTCGCTAGATAGTTTTGGTGCTTCTTCAAAGATGCTATCCTGCCAATTTCTAGCGGGCAAGGCGCCAACTTCATTCATATGGTTCATCATCACGTTGGTGCCGAGATGGCGTAGCCCAAGAACGAGTTCAGTTTCTTCAATGAGTTTTTTTGCTTTGTTGGTGGCTTCAAAAAAGCGTTTAGGGTCTTTAATGTTTCCTACGCCTTTGCTACCACGCAGGGTAACGGCTTTTACATTTTTTGACCCCATGACAGTGCCGACCCCAGAGCGGCCAGCGGCACGATGTAAGTCATTAACGATAGCGGAATAAAGATTGCCGTTTTCGCCTGGTACGCCGATAGCGGCAATACGCAGTTGTGGGTCTTGATGCTTATCATGTAGCCATTCATCAGCTTCCCAAACTGATTTTCCCCAAATATCATCTGCGGGTAGTATGTCGCATTCATCGTTACTGATATGAATGTAGACAGGTGAGCTGGCTTTGCCTTCTAGAATAATCATATCCCAACCTGCGCATTTCATTTCGTTACCGAAAAATCCGCCTGAGTTCGAACAAGCAAGCGCGTTGGTTAGTGGGCTTTTAGTGACGCATGAGTAGCGTCCGCCTGTTGTAGCCATGGTGCCAGTTAAGGGGCCAGTGACCATAAATAACTTGTTGTCTGGAGATAGAGGTTCAACTTTTGGGTCAACTTCTTCGGTAAAATACTTGGTCGCTAGGCCGCGTTGCCCAAGGTACAAGTCAGCCCATTCCATATTAAGCGGTTCAGAGGTTGAGGTGCGGTCAGTTAAATTGATACGTAATACATTTTTTGTCCAGCTCATAATCGTTGCCTCTTTAACATTAGGGTTTAATTATCATCATAGTATTTCAAGAACAAAATAACAATATTGTTGTTTTGAATATTAAATGATGGAAAAAAGCGAGCTTTGTAAGTATATGCTTACAGAGATTGAAGATATGGCTTATATTTGTATTGAAATTTAGCGGCTATTATAGTTATGTCGCTTTTGAAGTCTTCGAGAAGGATCTCGTTAAACACGGAGTGTTTGTTTAGGAGATGTAATGGATTGCATCATCAATATGGATATCGCACAGGACAGATTTCGCCAACCAAGCTAGGCGACCACTTTAACCGACGGAGCATGCTCCGCCGGTTTTTTTTGTGCCTAAAAACCAGTTATGATTTAGGGCCTCTTGAAGCGCGTTTGCGTTCGTTTTCGGTCAGCATCTTTTTTCTTAAGCGGATGTGATTAGGCGTTACTTCTACCAACTCATCATCTTCAATAAATTCTAAGGCTTGCTCTAGCGTCATGATGATAGGGGGTACGAGTGATAATGCTTCGTCAGTGCCCGATGCGCGAACGTTTGTAAGTTGCTTACCTTTTGTTGGATTAACAACAAGGTCGTTGCCGCGAGAATGTAAACCAACAATTTGGCCTTCATACACTTCTTCAGCATGCCCTAAGAAAAGTTTGCCGCGATCTTGTAAGCCAAATAGGCCGAATGCAGCGGTTTTCCCTTTCACCATAGATACAAGTACACCATTCTGGCGTGACGTTACTTCGCCAACTTTAATTTCACCATAATGATCAAAAATGCTGGTCATAATGCCAGAGCCTGATGTTAGCGTTAGGAAGTGCCCACGGAAACCAATAAGCCCGCGTGATGGGCTGATGAATTCAAGGCGGATACGACCTTTGCCGTCCGGCTCCATATTGGTAAGTTCGGCTTTACGTAAGCCCATTTCTTCCATAATAGGGCCCTGGTGTTGCTCTTCAATATCGATCACAACTTGCTCGAATGGCTCGTGCATTTTGCCATCGACCTCTTTTTGGATAACTTCAGGTCGACCTACACCCAGCTCATATCCTTCACGGCGCATGGTTTCAATCAGTACAGATAAATGTAATTCACCACGGCCTGAAACGATAAATCTATCAGGCGCATCGCCTGGTGTTACACGTAAGGCAACGTTATGAATCAGTTCTTGGTTCAATCGGTCTTTAATATTACGTGATGTAACGTATTTGCCGTCTTGGCCTGCAAATGGCGAGTTGTTAACGGAGAAAGTCATGCTCACAGTTGGCTCATCAACAGATAATGCTGGCATTGCTTCAACATGGTCTGGGTGACATAACGTGTCGGAGATGCCTAATCCATCAATGCCGTTAATACAAACGATGTCGCCAGCAAATGCTTCTGGAACCTCAACGCGCTGAAGGCCTAAATGCCCCTTTACATTAAGGACCTTGCCTTTACGTTCTTTGCCTTCACTATCAACGATAGTAACGACTTGATTGGTCTTTAAACTACCACGAGTAATACGGCCAACACCAATGACGCCAACGTAACTGTCGTAGGCAAGAGAGGAGATTTGCATTTGTAAAGGCGCTGTCACATCAACAACAGGTTCTGGAACAGAGTCTCTAATTATTTCAAACAAAGGCGTCATATTATCAGCTAACTCATCGGCTTCGGGGCCAGCAACGCCATTAATGGCGGAAGCATAAATAATGGGAAAATCTAGTTGTTCGTCAGTTGCGCCGAGTTTGTCGAATAGGTCGAATACTTGATCAACAACCCAGTCTGGGCGTGAACCAGGACGGTCAACTTTATTGATCACAACAATTGGCTTAAGACCTTGTTCAAACGCTTTAGATGTTACAAATCGAGTTTGTGGCATGGGGCCATCAACGGCATCAACCAGCAATAACACACAATCCACCATTGATAATACGCGCTCTACCTCGCCGCCAAAATCGGCGTGTCCAGGGGTGTCAACGATATTGATGTGGAGACCTTCCCATTCGATAGCGGTATTTTTCGCAAGAATAGTGATGCCGCGTTCTTTTTCTTGGTCATTTGAATCCATGATGCGTTCAGAGCCTGATGATTTTCTGTCTAGCGTGCCAGACTGCTCTAATAATTTGTCAACAAGCGTTGTTTTGCCGTGGTCAACGTGGGCGATAATGGCGATGTTACGAAGGTTCTGTTTCACGAAAGGAATTCCTATAATAAGATGGTTTTGTTGGAGGGGTGTATAAGGGCGGCAGCTTAGCTTTGTTGCCAAGGTAGGTTGTGGAAGCGCCAGCCGCCAATATTACCCCGGTGTTTGTTATCGTCTTTGTCGCCTTCGAACCCTTCGTCCATATTGAATAAAGAATGGTATCCCGCTGCCTCTAATAATTTGGCAGCATCCATAGAGCGTGCACCACTTCTGCACATTAGAACGATAGGCGTTGTTTTTGATGGAGCGTGTTGCGCAATGTTTTTTATAAAGTCAGGGAGTGCTTCCCAATTTGGAGGTCTTTTTAAGGGTACATGAATTGCACCAATTGGGTGACCAACAAAAGAATACTCAATCAGCGTGCGTGTATCAATAAGAATAGCTTGCGAGTCGCTTGAAAGCAGTTCGTGAGCCTCAGGAGGCGAGATAGACTTAATGTTAGACATGGAATGCAGCTATATTTAAAAATTAGCCCACCATTATACATCGATTATCGATAGGGTGCTTGTTTCAAGGTTTTGTCTTTTGTGCAATCAGTATGGCTTCATTTCTAATGCCTTCGTTAACGTTACCAATACTTGCTTCTTCGTGATAAATAACAGGCGATAACGAAGAAAAAAGCGATAAAAGTTCTGACTTTTTGAGCAAAAACTCTGGGCTAGTTGGGCCTATAGCTTGCGCTTTATCTGCTGTAAATGTTTGGTAGAAAATAAGCCCGTTCTGTTTTAACGCATTAACCAGTTGAGGGATGATGTCGCGATTTAGAAATCTTGACACAGTAATGACGTCGTAATGGTCTGTTGGCCAAGCGGCATCGTTAATGTCGATGGCCGTTGGGCTGATAGTAAGGGCACTGGATTTACCTTTAATTTGCTGAATCACGACAGACGAAACGTCCCATGCGTCAACATGCAGACCTTTTTGAGCCAGAAAAAAGCTATTGCCGCCTTGGCCGCAAGCGAGGTCTAGTGCTTTTCCTTTTGAGGGCAATAGATGTGCGTACCGTGATACTGCCAGTGCTGGCTCGGGCACGACATGCGCCTTTTTTTTATAAATGTTATCCCACTTTAGGCGGCTATCAGTCATTTAGTCACGCCAAAAAATAGGTGTGAATAAGACCAATAAAGTGAATATCTCTAGGCGGCCTAGTAACATTGAAAAACTGGCGACCCATTTTGTATAATCTGAAACGTTTGCATAGTTGTTGCTAATCTCGCCTAAGCCGGGGCCTAAGTTATTGAGCGTAGCTGCGACGGCTGAAAAGGCAGTGACTTGATCTAGGCCGGTTGCCATCATTAAAATCATCAGCACGCCAAATGATAAAATGTAGGCCGCAAAAAAGCCCCAAACTGCTTGTATGATTGGCCTAGGAACAACATGGTGATCTAGCTTGATGGGCATATCTGCATGCGGGTGTATCAAATGCATGAGCTCTTTACCTAGTTGTTTAAAGACAATTAACACGCGAATGACTTTCATGCCGCCAGCTGTAGACCCAGCGGAACCGCCATAAAAGCTCATAAAAATTAGTAAGACGGGAATGAACGATGGCCAGGCAACGTAGTTAGCAGATGTAAAGCCTGACGTGGTGGCAAAAGAGACCACTTGAAATAATGTGTGTTCGAATGAATCCAGAATGCCGAAATGCGTGTTTGATAGCGCTATAAATGCTAACAAAATAACCAAGAAGTGAGTGCTAATGATATAAACGTATGTTTTAAATTCACTGTTTCCTGTGTAACTCGTGAGTTTAAATGAGTGGCATGCTTTGTAGTGGAGGGCAAAGTTAATGCCAGCAATAAACATAAATCCAACGCAAATATAATTTAGTAATGAACTGTCAAAAAAAGCAAAACTAGCATCGTGAGTGGAAAAGCCACCGATTGAAACAGTACTAAAACTATGTGAAATAGCATCGAACACACTCATGCCGCCGAACCAGTAAGCTAAAGCACAAGTAATCGTTAAACTGAAGTAAATGACCCATAATGCTTTCGCCGTTTCGGTTATTCGAGGCGTCAATTTTGAATCTTTCATTGGGCCAGGTGTTTCAGCTTTGTATAGTTGCATCCCGCCGATTCCCAACATGGGCAGAATAGCAACGGCCAGTACAATAATACCCATGCCGCCAAGCCACTGAAGTTGTTGGCGGTAAAATAAAATAGATTTTGGTAGGTTGTCTAGCCCGGATATTACCGTAGCGCCAGTCGTTGTTAGGCCAGAAATGGATTCGAAAATGGCATCAGTTAACGAGAGGTCGGGCATTGAAGAAAGGTAAAAAGGTATAGCACCGGCTAGGCCAAGGCTAATCCAAAACAATGAAGCAATCAGAAATCCATCTCGTGTTCTTAAGTCACCTCTTGCTCGTCGTGCGCTGAGCCATAACAGTAGCCCGGCAGCAAAAATAGCAACAAAGGCAATTATAAAAGGTTGTGCATTGTGTTCTTCGTAGATAAAAGAGACGAGAACAGGAGGAAGCATGGTTGCGCTAAATAACCCAAGGAATAAACCGGTGACGCGTCGAATAACACTAAAATGCATGGGTTATTTTATAAGTCTATTTAACAATGACTTTTGAGGTAGGAAAAGGGCTTCCAGCGCCTGTATCTGAGACTTGTCTGACAAAAACATAATGACATGGTCGCCGCCTTTAAGTATTAAGTCCGTTGTTGCAGGTATGGATTCTCCGTCTCGAACAACACCGATAATAGCGGAACCATCGGGCAAGGAAATAGCATTAATGGGCTTATTTGCAATATCCGATTTTTGACCATTATCTAAAACAATGGCTTCAAACGCTTCTGCTTTTCCTCGTAGTAATGAGTGTACCTGTGATATGCCACTACCACGAACTTGCGCGAGTATTTTCCCAATCGTTGTATGCTGTGGGTAAATGGCGTTATCTATTGAGCCGTTGTCTACCATGCTCATGTAAGCATTCCTATCAACCATGCTCATCACAACGCGAGCGCCAAGATTTTTGGCGAGCATAGAGCATAATATGTTTGTTTCGTCATCACTGGTGACGGTGCAAAACACATCGGTTTTTTCGATACTTTCATCGAGCAATAAGTTTTCGTCGGTGGCGTCGCCAGATAGAACGATTGTATTGTCTAATTCTTCAGACAATTGATAAACTTGGTTGTTATTTTTAGCGATGATTTTAACTTGTAAGGTATTTTCCAAGGCCTTTGCCAGCCCTAAGCCTACTCTGCCGCCGCCCGCTATGATGAGGCGCTTGTATGGGTTGTTTTGGTTAAAAAGAATTCTTAATACTTGTTTTATATCGGCAGAACTGGCAATAAAAAACAAGCGGTCACCCTCTTCAACAATGGTGTTGTAGTTCGGAATGATGGGTTTGTCGGCTCTATAAATAGCGGCGATACGAGCGTAAAGGCCTTGTAGAGCATCGGACATTTCTTTTAAAGATAACCCAATAATGGAGCATCCGGTGCCTGCCTTGGCTTCTACCAGGCTTAGTGCGCCATCAGCAAATGATAAAACTTGTTGTGCACCTGGGTGAAGAATAAGTTTTTTAATAAAATTAACTATTTCTTCTTCCGGATTAATAATGGTATCAATTGGGAGAATGTCCGGTTGAAATAACTGTTCTTTTACGTCGAGAAATGCGGGGTTTCTAACACGAGCGACTTTTTTAGGCACATTGAATAGGTGATGCAAAATATGGCAGGCCATCATATTTGTTACATCACTGTCAGTAACGGCAATGATTAAATCAGCGTGTTTTGCGCCCGCACTTTCAAGAACATCAGGGTGCGTCGCATTACCGCAAATGGCAGCAATGTCTAAGCGTTCACGTGTTTTTTCAATAACGGCTGAATCGGTATCGATTAAGGTGATGTCAAAATTTTCATGTGAGAGATTGTTAGCAACTGTAAAGCCAACACGCCCGGCACCTAAAATAATAATTTTCATATTACTCATCGTGATAGAACGCGCTTATGATTAGCGTTTGCCTCTAAACTCGACACCAAGGGCATGCAGTTTCCTATATAAATGCGTGCGCTCAATACCGGCAATCTTGGCAAGTTTCGTAACGCTGCCTTGGTTTTTGTCCAAATGAAAGTCGAGATAGGCTTTTTCAAACTGGGCGCGCGCATCTTTTAATGGTAGATCGTAAAACACAGGGTGGTTGTTTGCATCAACCACAGATCGGGCAGATTCACCCAGCGTTGTTTTGACTTCTGTAAGACCAATTTCATCACCAATTCCTAAAATCAATAACCGTTGAACAACATTTTTTAACTCACGGATATTACCGAGCCACGCATAATCGCTTAAAAACTGCTGCGCTGCAACAGTAAATTTACGTTTTGGTAAGTTTTCTTTTTTACTGTAGTGCTGAAGATAGAAGTCTAGTAACAGAGGGATGTCCTCTTTTCGCTCTCTTAAAGAAGGTAAAGGAAGGGCTGCAACGTTGAGGTGATAATAAAGGTCTTGCCTGAATTGGTTATTCTGAATCGCTTCTTCTAGGTTTTGGCGAGTTGATGCTATCAAGCGCACATTGGTTTTTACGAGATCGCTTCCGCCTACTCGTTGAAAACTTTTTGTTTCTAAGGCGCTGAGAAGTCGCATTTGAACATCATTATCCATGTCGCCAATTTCATCGATGAATAACGTGCCTTGGTTGGCTCTCTCAAGTAGCCCGTAATGGATTGAATCGCCTTCTTCACGACCAAAAAACTCTTCTAAGGCATTGCCTGATGTGATGACACCGGTATTTAATTCTATAAATGGGCCGTCCTTACGTAAGCTATGTTCATGAAGATACCTGGCAAGGGTTTCTTTTCCACTACCTGCTTCGCCCGTTAACAATACCCGTGTATCGTGCTGACCAAGGCGACGTGCTTGTTCTAGTAATTGTTGGATTTGTGGACTAGAACCTAACGGTTCATGTATGGGTGCGGAGAGCTGCTTTAAGTCGACATTTTCTTGTTTAAGCTTTTCGGCTTCTAAGGCGCGCTCAATAGTGAGCAGTAATTTTGCGATAGAAAGGGGTTTTTCAAGAAAGTCGTAGGCGCCGAGCCTTGTCGCTTCTACGGCGGTTTCAACTGTTCCATGGCCGGACATCATCACGATAGGGCAAGAAAGTTCGTCATTATCAGCCCATTCTTTAAGCAAGGTAACGCCATCAGTATCTGGCATCCATATATCAAGCAGAATCAGGTCATGGCGACATTCATGACGTAATTTTCTGGCTACCTCAGCATTTTCAGCTGTTGAGACTTGAAAGTCTTCATCTTCTAAAATGTCACTGACAAGGCTTCTAATATCAGGTTCATCGTCAATAACAAGGATGTGTAATTTGCTCATTAAGCTTTTCTCAAGTAAGTGGTGGCGTGATTCTTTAACTATTTAGGTTTAGCCGAATAACAAAGATGGCGCCTTGCCCTTCATGTTGTTGTAAGTGAATGTTACCACCATGCTCTTCGATAATCTTCTTTACGATGGCTAGGCCGAGGCCCGTTCCTTTATCTTTGTTAGTAACGTAGGGTTCGAAAATATGTTCAATTTGTGAATTATCCACGCCAGGGCCATTATCGGCAATACTAATTTCGACATAACCCAAATCAGGTAACTGCTTTACAGACACATCAATGACGGGGTCTGGAACGGTGATGGTGGCCTCTTGAGCATTCTTTATTAAGTTTATGATGACTTGCCTTAGTCTCACTGTATCGATTAAAAGCTCAGGTAAATTATCTTCAATATGAATGTTCAATTGTTTAATTTGGCCTTGATAAAGGCTTAAAACATCGTCAATAAAGTCACCAATAGGGCGTAACTCTGGTTTGTTTTGAGAAGGGCGGGCAAAGTTAGAAAAATCATTCACCATTTCTTTTAAGGCACTGACTTGGTTGACAATGGTATCTGTAGATTTTTTTAAGATGGCTTCCTCTTTTGCTGGTAATTGGTTGTGCAGCTTGCGTTGAAGTCGTTCAGCAGATAACTGAATGGGTGTTAAAGGGTTCTTGATTTCATGCGCCAGTCGTTGGGCAACTTCGCTCCATGCCGCATTACGTTGGGATTGAATGATGGGCGTTACATCGTCGAAAATAACCACATAACCGCTGTGTTTGTTGTTTGCCGTTAATAACGGTGCACCACGTAGGAGTAGAGTCTTCTTTTTGTGGTTAATGGTATATAAAAATTCGAACTGCCAGGTTTTATTAGTGCAGCTCATTTTTTCATCGAGCTTGTTTATTAAAAGGCTTAATTGTGGAAGCTCCTTTTCAATATCTCTTAACGGCTGGTTAAGCATGTTGGTTAGTGGCAGTTCTAGAATGTCGTCAGCCCCCGCGTTGCTGGTAATTAAGTTGAATAAAAGGTCGAAGCTGAGCACACCATTTGAAAGATGGGCCAAGATGGTTTCTAAATAACTGTGCTGGTTTTCCGCATCAACTTGAGCTATTTGTGCCTGCTTTCTTGAGTCGGAAATGCGGGTGGTCATTTCGTTAAAAGAAGTAACAAGAAAGCCAAGCTCGCCATGGCCCGTCACTTTAAGTGTTTTTTCGTAATCGCCTTTTGCGATAGCTTGCGTACCCTTTGCTAACTGCCTGATGGGCGCAACTAATTGTCGGGCGAATAAGAAAGCGGCCCAACTGGCCGTTAGTAAGCTAAACAGTAGAACTAATGAGAGAGTTAAGGAAAAACTGAACTTTAATGACTCTCGCAAATAGCTGAATTCTTTGTAACGAACATAGGCTGTTTCAACTGAGTTGGCTAGCCTGCTGATATTGCTTGGTAAGGTATGGATTGCCTGTAAGAAGCGTCGTGGGTTCGAGTTTCTAATTTCTACCATGGCGCGTATTAGTAATCCGCCATCTTTATTAGGCTCCAGGCTAATATATTCACCATTAACTCTGGTTTGTGCAAGGATGGCGTCATCCGGTGTGCTAGGAATCAGTATGTTAGGGTCAATGTTTGTGGTGGCAATAATACGGCCTTGTTTTGAGAAAGCGGTTAGTTCGTTAGCATTTGAATCTTCACGTAAGTCAGTTAGCGTGAGGGATAAAAAAATGTCAGGCTCAGCTTCTAAGCGATTGGCCAGTTCTCGAGTTTCTCTAAGCGTGTTACGGGTTCTGTCATCAAGTGATTGTTTGCTAAGCTCTAGGGCGTTTTTCATGGCGTCATCAATTTGTACGTCAAACCAACTATCTACACTTTGGTGAAGTAGCTGATTCGAGAAATAAAAGACGACAGCGGTAGGGGTAACGGAAATGGCTAAAAACAAAATAACAATTCGAGCAGTTAGCCGTGAGCCAATGGCGTGTTTGCGATATTGTTTCCAAAGCCATTTGATATTAGAGACCAATAGCGCAAGCAGGAATATTGCGCCCGCGATGTTTAGAAGGACTAGAGAGGTGAATGTTTCGTTAAATTGTGACGAAGCTTGTGTCGCATGACTCATTAAGTACAGGCTGATGAGTAGCGCAATAAAAATTCCAGCAGGAATTAAATATTTCCTAAGTTTTATTGGTTTAGTGGCCATTGATACGAATTGATTTGAATGTGCCAGTTAGGCGTTACATATGCTAATGGGCGCATAGGTAAAGGCAGCGTCTCGATGTTGATAGAGACACCTAGTTTGGCTGATAGTTTTTTTGTTGAGTCGATTGAAAAATTGTTTAGTGTTAAGTCGCTCACAGTGCCTAATGCATGAAGCGCGGGAGTTAAACCAGAAAACACTTGTTTTCGGTTGTTAGTTGCATCTATAACTTGGTAGGTTTGCGACAACGTGTGAAACTTTATACGGTATGGGAAGACATAGGTTGCTAGGCGTTTATTCCATAACCAGTTCCTATTTTCGGTAATAACAAGCGTGGCATTAAAGGTTAGCGTGATGCCGTTGTTAAGTGCTTCAATAATGTCATCATTCAGGTAGTAGTCCACCCGAGCGTTTAAAAAAGATATTTGTTGGTTTTGAACAAGTTCGGCGTGCTTTATATAAATTTCCGAATCGTTGTTGGCAAGTGCAGCGCTACAAAAGACGAGTATCGTCAAGGCTGTTAAATTAAAAATGGTTCGTCTCAAGGTGCTTTGGGACCTTTAGTGATAAGGGCATAATAAAAACCGTCCATATTGTCT
This sequence comes from uncultured Piscirickettsiaceae bacterium, assembly GCA_913061075.1. Classification (GTDB taxonomy): domain Bacteria; phylum Pseudomonadota; class Gammaproteobacteria; order Methylococcales; family Cycloclasticaceae; genus Cycloclasticus. The sequence continues at coordinate 172,438 of CAJXSK010000005.1, forward strand.
TCACCAGGCAATACTTGCCGGCCAATGCTGCAAGCCCGCCCCCATTGGGCATTGATAGGCATTTCATGCGCATCAGTTTGTTCTTTCATAAAACGTTCAATTTGGCGACTATTCTCGTCAGCCAATATAGAGCAGGTGGCGTACAAAAGCACACCATTTGTATCAAGAAGAGGCCATATTGCGTGTAATAATTTTCGCTGAAGCTCTACTAGATTAGTTATATCTTCTGGGCGGCGTAGTATTTTAATGTCGGGGTGACGTCGTATGACGCCTGTTGCTGAACAAGGTGCGTCCAATAAAATCCGTTGAAAGGGCCTTCCGTCGAACCATTTTTGGGGCTCAAGACCATTAGCGGTTAAAACAGTACCTTTAACATTCAGGCGTTTGAAGTTTTCAAAGACTTTCTGGTTGCGCCCTTCATCAATATCGATGGCCGTAAACGCGGTGCTGCTTGGCGATGATTCTAGAATGTGAGCTGCTTTGCCGCCAGGGGCGGCGCAAACATCTAGAACACGTTGATCTTTTCCAATGTTTAACAAAGGCGCGGCTAGCTGCGCGGCGCTATCTTGAACCGAACAAGCGCCTTTCCAAAAGTTTGGCAAATGCTCAACATTGGTGGCCTGAGTTAAGGTTAATCCAACGTTGTTGTATGGGTGTTGTTCGGCTTCGATATCACTTTTGCTTAACGCTGTAAGGTATTCTTCCCTTGAGCCTATTTTTTCATTTACACGAATCGACATCGGTGGGCGCTGGTTGTTGGCGCAGAGTATATTGATGAGCTCATCACCCCAATCGTTTTGTAACGTTTCAACTAGCCATGAAGGGTGGGCGTGTTGAATATTGATGATTGCGTCTGCTTCAGCTTCAAGGGCTTCTTTTTCTCGCAAGAAGCGCCTTAAAATGGCATTTAAGGTATTTTTTGCCCAAGGCCGTTTAAGTTTAATGCACGCATTAACAGTTTCAGAAACAGCAGCATGGTCGGGTGTTTGTAAGTAAATAAGTTGATATAAGCCTGTTAATGCCAGTACCTTGATATTGATGTCTTTTGCTTTAAATGGTTTTTTAAGCAGCAATGAAAGAATGCCTTCAAGTCGTTCATACCAACGCAGTGTGCCGTAACAAAGCTCTTTGCAGAAGGCTTTGTCCCTATCATCTAATTGTTCACAGGCTGTTAACGCATCGGTTAATGAGCGGTTATTTTCTACCACCGCGCAAAGTATCTTGATGGCAGTTAGTCTGGCTGATTTAGACGTGCTGTTGGCTTGTATTTGCATTAGCCGAGGCGCTGTTTGTTTGGGTTATGTGCTGCTAAGTAATCCTTAGTAGACATTTTGCGTTTATTCGGTGGTTGAAGCTCAATGATCTCAAGCTGCCCATCGAGGCAGGCAACAAAAAGTTGATGGCCATCCACGTAAATTGTTCCAGGGGGTTCTGAGGCGTGTTTATTGATAAACGTTGCTTGCCAAATGCGTAATGGTTTGTCATCCAATAGCGTGTGTGACACAGGCCATGGGTTAAATGCACATATGGCACGACGTATGTCGTTTCCAGGCTGTGACCAATCTATCAATGCGTCTGATTTGCTAAGTTTCGCTGCGTAAGTTGCTTCTGAGTCTATTTGTTGCGTAGGTGTTAATGTTTTGTTTTCCACGCTTGGGAGTAAGTTTATAAGAGCATCGGCACCTAATGCTGATAAACAATCATGCAATGTCTCAGAGGTATCGTTTGGTTGAATGTGATATGTCGAACGGCTTAACATGTCGCCAGTATCAAGGCCTTTATCCATTTGCATTAAGGTAATGCCCGTTATAGCGTCACCTGCTAAAAGCGCGCGTTGAATGGGGGCTGCGCCTCTCCATCTAGGTAATAAGGAGGCATGAATATTGATGCATCCGAGTGTTGGGGTGCTCAACACACTTTCTGGCAAAATGATGCCGTATGCGACAACGACCATTAGGTCGGCGTTATATGATCTTAGCTGTTCTACCTCATCAGCATTTTTAAAATTGAGTGGTTGCTCAACTGTTACGTTATTATCTACAGCACATTGTTTAACGGGGCTAATTTGAACTTTTCGCCCTCTTCCAGAAGGTCTATCTGGTTGAGTGTAAACAGCGCAAACCTCGTGCTCGCTTGCTAGAAGAGCCTGCAATATGGGTACAGAAAATTCAGGTGTACCGGCGAATATAATTTTCATAGCTGGCTTATGCTAAGAGTTTAGCGCGTGCTCGACTAACTCTTTGTCTGATTTGATTAGTTTGTTACGTATTCGGTTACGTTTTAATGAAGAGATATAGTCAACGAATAGTTTGCCGTCCAAATGGTCTATTTCGTGTTGAATGCAAACAGCTAATAACCCATCGGTGGTTAAGTCAAAAGGTTTGCCTTGCTTATCAAACGCCTTAACAGTAATAGTTTCTGCTCTTTTAACATCTTCGTAAAACCCAGGAACAGATAAGCAACCTTCTTGAGAGACTTCGACGCCTTCTTTATGGGTAATGATGGGGTTGATTAGACATAGCGGCTGGTCTTTGTCTTCCGAAACGTCGATAACGATAAGTCGTTGATGAAAGTCCACTTGTGTCGCAGCTAAACCAATACCTGGCGCGTCATACATCGTTTCAAACATATCATCAATAAACTGAGTAAACTGTTCGTTAATGTCGTTAAGTGCAACGTCCGTTGCTTTTGTACGAAGCCGTTTATCTGGAAAGTGGAGAATATCTAATTTAGCCATTTTGGTGCCTGAAGTGTGCGTTTTGACGCAGTTAGTGAAAAATATTTTATCGAATTTGTTTTAAACTTTGTATAGTCTACATTTTAGGCTAGACTTAGACTATCTTAAAGTGCCGAATAAAAGGAATATCATGGCTATGAATAAATTACTGGGCTTGTTACTAGGCTTAACATTAGCAGCAAATGTGATGGCTGCAGACATTGAATTAAATCCATCTCACCCAGACCGTTATGTGGTTGTTAAGGGTGACACGTTATGGGATATCTCCACACGTTTCTTGAAAACACCATGGAGATGGCCTGATATATGGCAAGCGAATGAGCAAATTGCTAACCCTCACCTAATTTATCCAGGTGATGTCATTGAGCTTTCATTTGTTGACGGACAACCAAGGTTGACCCTAAATAGAGGTAATGGAAAGATGTCGCCTTCTATCAGAAAATCAAGCTTGGCAGAAGCTATTCCCGTTATACCAATCGATGCGATTTCAGCATTTTTGGCTAAACCGAGGGTGATGACTCAAGAGGAATATGATGCGGCGCCTTATATTGTTGCCTTTAGTGATGAACACATTTTAGGATCTGCAGGGATAAAAGCTTATGTTAGAACACTTGAAGAGGGCAGTTCCGGCGGATATAGCGTAGTGAGGCAAGGCGAAGAATATAAAGATGCTACAACGGGTGAGTCTTTAGGGTTTGAATCATTTTTTATTGCTGATTCGACGGTTGAAGTAACTGGCGATCCTGGAACGGTTATGTTATCTAAATCAACACGTGAAGCAGGTAAAGGCGACCGTTTGATACCTACAGAAGAAGGTGTTGCTGTTCAGAACTTTTATCCACACGCACCTGCGAGTGATTTAAAAGGCCATATTATTGGTGTAGTCGATGGTGTTTCACAAATTGGGCAATACAATGTGGTGGTGGTTGATATAGGGCTTAAAGATGGTGTGGAAGTTGGACACGTGTTTATGGTCTCACATGCAGGTGAAACAGTAAGAGATGTGATAGCAGGTGGCGACTCAGAAGTAACATTGCCAAATGAAGAAGCAGGTACGTTAATGATTTTTCGAACGTTTGATCGTGTTAGCTATGGTTTAGTTATGGAAGCCAAGCGTGTTATGCACCGTTTGGACGTCATACACGCACCGTAATTTTGGATAAAGACATGACGCCCGGTGAGGTTGCCTCGCCGGGCGTTTCTATTGGCGAGTTAAAATATTGGCTGGCGTTATGGCGAGTGAAGGGTGTTGGCGCTAAAACATATTTACATGTCTTGCAGCATTTCCCATCTCCATTGCACGTTTTTTCAGCGTCTACTGACCAGCTTAAAAAGTCGGGGCTATCGTCCAAAATAACCACACAAATTAAACAATTTGACTGGACTGAAATTGAGCAAGATTTAGCTTGGTTAGTTAATCCTGATTGTCATGTTATGTGTTGGAATGATGACGATTATCCAGCGCTATTAAGAGAAATTCCCGACCCGCCTCCTGTTTTATTTATAAGAGGTGACAGGTCCTTATTAAGTTCATTACAGATTGCATTGGTGGGTAGCAGAAACCCGACACCAACAGCAGCTAAGACAGCGCATGATTTTGCCAATAACTTAGCGAGCTTTGGATTAACCGTAACGAGTGGTCTTGCGCTAGGTATAGATTATGCAGCGCACCAAGGTGCTTTGGCTGCGAAGGGTGTTACCATTGCTGTGGCTGCAACGGGGCTTGATCGAGTATATCCCGCAAAACACAAACTGCTCGCTGAAAAGATTATTACATCAGGTGCATTAGTGTCTGAGTTTCCGATAGGTACGCGTCCGCAACCGGGTTATTTTCCTCGGCGCAATCGAATTATAAGTGGGATGAGCTTGGGTGTGTTGGTAGTAGAAGCGGCTATAAAAAGTGGCTCCCTTGTGACAGCGCGCCATGCCATGGAGCAAGGACGTGATGTTTTTGCCATACCAGGGTCTATTCATAATCCACTAACAAAAGGTTGTCATCATCTAATCCGCCAAGGTGCAAAGTTAGTTGAAACGGCAGAAGATGTCCTGGAGGAATTGGGGCAAATGGCTCAAATAGGAATTAAAAAAGAGCACGCGCCGCAAAACGAGAGTGAAGTCAATAAAACGTCATTAGGAGCTGATTATGATATTTTGCTTGAAAAAATTGCCTTTGACCCCACGTCTGTGGATATACTTGTTCAAGAATGTAAATTTACAGCAGAAGAAATATCGTCTATGTTGCTAGTATTAGAGCTACAAGGTTATGTGTTATCAGCCCCTGGTGGCTTATTCTATCGCTGTCCAATCTAATAAGTTGACCATAATAAGGGTGTTAAGTCACTGTAACGCTTAGGAAAAACATGAAAGAAACGATTTTTGAGGTACTTGTCTATTTGTTTGAGCATTATATGGATGCGTCAGAAGAAGAGACAGTTGAAACGGATAAATTAAAGAAAGAATTGCTTGAAGCTGGGTTCACTGAAAGCTATGTGGACAGAGCGTTCGACTGGATGGAGTGTTTAACGAGCCAGACTTCTGAGCCGGTCAGCAGCTACACCGAAAGAAAGTCTATACGAATTTATTCCCCTGAAGAAAAACAACGTTTCGATGTTGATGCACAAGGTTTTTTGTTGTATCTCGAGCAATCAGGCATTATAGATGCTGAACGTCGTGAAATTATTATTGACCGTGCAATGGCGCTAGGTGATTCACTTCTTAGTGAAGAGCATGTCAAATGGGTTGCGCTGATGGTGTTGTTTAGCCAAACAGGTATGGAAGGTCATTACTCGCAAATGGAAGAACTCGTCTACGGCGATGTTCCTTTCGAACTTCATTAGGCGCAAAGATGTCAGCACTTGTTATTGTAGAATCACCAGCGAAAGCTAAGACGATTGAAAAATACTTAGGTAAAGGCTTTACGGTCCTTGCCTCGTACGGGCATGTCAGGGACTTAATTCCAAAAGAAGGCGCTGTCGATACAGAGAACGACTTTGCGATGAAATACGCGTTGGTTGAAAGAAACCAGCGTCATGTTCAAGAAATAGCTAAGGTCATGAAAAAAGCCGATGAACTTTATCTTGCGACTGATCCAGATAGGGAAGGTGAAGCCATTGCATGGCATGTGTCCGAATTGCTAAAAGATAAAAAATTATTAAAAGACAAGCCAGTTCACCGGGTTGTTTTCCATGAAATTACTAAGAAGGCAATTCAAAAAGCGATAAAAGAACCTCGCGAATTAGCGATGGATATGGTGGATGCTCAACAAGCAAGGCGAGCATTAGACTACCTGGTTGGATTTAACCTATCACCTTTATTGTGGAAAAAAATCCGGCGTGGGTTATCAGCTGGCCGTGTGCAAAGCCCCGCGTTACGTTTAATAGTAGAAAGAGAGTTAGAGATTGAGGCGTTTACTAACCGTGAGTATTGGAGTATTGAAGCAGACGTAAAATCGGAGAGCCTACCGTTTAAAGCAAAACTGACTCACTTTTCGGGTGATAAATTATCTCAATTTAGTGTTGAGAATGCTGACTACGCGAATAAGATAAAAGACGAAATCACGACGGCAGCGGTTGGCAAGTTGCTGGTTAAAAAGCTACAAAAAAAGCAAAGAAAACGCAATCCGGCGGCACCGTTTACAACGTCTACGTTACAACAAGAAGCGGCTAGAAAATTAGGATTCACCACTAAAAAAACCATGCAAATTGCACAGCAGTTGTATGAAGGGGTAACGTTAGGGTCAGAGTCGGTCGGTTTAATTACTTATATGCGAACAGATTCTGTTCACCTTGCAGGTGAAGCAGTTGATGAAATCCGCGATTTGATAAAAACGCGTTATGGCAAAGAGAATGTGCCAAAAACTGTTCCAGTTTATAAAACAAAAGCTAAAAATGCCCAAGAGGCACACGAAGCGATTCGTCCAAGTTCCGCATTACGGGTTCCTGAAGACATTCGTGGTTCGCTTTCGGACGATCAATATAAGCTGTACTTACTTGTATGGAAACGAACAGTTGCCAGTCAAATGGTTCACGCATTAATTGATGGGGTGAGTGTTGATTTAACCTGTGGAAATGAACATGTGTTCCGAGCAACAGGTTCTACCGTTAGTAAGCCTGGTTTTATGGCTGTGTACCTTGAAGGAAAGGATGACAGTAAAGAAGAAGATGACAATAAGGAAAACTTGTTGCCACCCATGAAGGAAGGCGAGTTAATAGATTTGTTGAGTGTTATTCCAAATCAACATTTCACAGAGCCACCGCCCCGTTATGGTGAGGCGAGCTTGGTTAAAGCACTAGAAGAACGCGGCATCGGTAGACCGTCTACGTATGCTTCGATTATTTCTACGCTGCAAAACAGAGAATACGTTGAGTTAGAAACAAAACGTTTTTATCCAACGGATGTTGGCCGCATTGTTAATAAGTTTTTAACGCAACATTTTACTAATTATGTTGATTATGACTTTACTGCAAAGTTAGAAGACGATTTAGATGCTGTTTCAAGGGGCGAAAAGAGCTGGTTGCCGCTGATGAAGAAGTTCTGGCAACCGTTTAAAGACCTGATTGTTGATAAGGAAGAAAGTGTTCGGCGTAGTGATGTGACGCAAGAAGCAATGGATGAAAAGTGCCCAGAGTGTAGCAAGCCGTTATCTATTAGGCTCGGAAGAAATGGGCGCTTTATCGGTTGTACTGATTATCCTGAATGTGGGTATACGAGAAACTTAAATGATGATGCGGAATCCGCCGAGCCTGAAGTTGTAGAAGGTAGACAATGTCCGAAGTGTGAATCTAATTTAATTATTCGTGCAGGCCGGTATGGAAAGTTTATAGGCTGTAGTTCGTACCCAGATTGTAAACATATGGAGCCTTTGGAGAAACCGAAAGACACCAATGTGGTTTGTCCTGATTGTAAAAAAGGAACAATTTTGGAGCGAAAATCACGGAAAGGGAAGATATTTTATTCCTGTTCAAATTACCCAAAATGTAAATATGCGCTATGGAATGCACCGATTAAGGAAGCTTGTCCAAGTTGCCAATGGCCAATTTTAACGGTTAAAATAACGAAGCGTCGTGGCTCAGAAAAAGTGTGTCCACAACAAGAATGTTCATATATAACGCCATGCGAAGAAATGGCAAAGCCAGAATAAATAAATAAAGAGAGAATAAAGTATGCAAAACCCAAAAACATTTGTTGCCGTATTAATGGGCTCAGACTCAGATTTCCCTGTTATGGAGTCCACACTTGATGTGCTAAAAAAACTAGATATTCCATATGAAGTTAGAATTACTTCAGCGCATAGAACGCCGGCTGAAACACATGCTTATGTTACCGATGCGGATCAACGTGGTTGTGGTGTGTTCATTGCGGCGGCTGGTTTAGCAGCACATTTAGCAGGTGCAGTTGCAGCAAATACAGTTAAGCCAGTGATTGGTGTTCCGTTGGATGCCGGGTCATTACAGGGCAAAGATGCTCTATTATCTACGGTGCAAATGCCAGGGGGGATTCCCGTCGCGAGTGTTGCGATTGGCAAGCCGGGTGCAAAAAACGCGGCGTATTTGGCGTCTCAAATTCTGGCGCTGTCTGATACAGAGCTTGCGCAGCGCGTTCGATCTGAACGAAAAGCAGCTGGCGAAGCGGTTATTAAGAAAAACGAAGAGTTACAAGCAAGGTTGTAATTAAATCCCCCGGTTTGATTTATGCCTTCTGGGTTACAGAAAAAAAAGTTTGTTGAATGCCTTCAGCAAGGTGGGTTGGTAGCGTATCCAACTGAAGCGGTTTTTGGTTTAGGTTGTGATCCACTAAATGCTAATGCGGTTAATAATTTGCTGGCATTAAAAAACAGGCCTCAACATAAAGGACTTATTCTCATAGCATCCAATATAGGGCAATTAGGCTCATACATTAAGCCGCTGCCTGATGATGTTTTATCACGAATGACTGCTAAAAACGATGTGCCAACAACATGGCTTTTACCTGCACATGAGTCGGTGCCAGTATGGGTACGGGGTGATAATAAAGCGGTGGCAGTGCGCATTGTTCAGCATGCATTGGCTAGTGAACTGTGTTCGCTCGCTAATATGCCTATCGTATCAACAAGTGCTAATTTATCGGGCTCACAACCTTTAAAAGATGCATTTAAAGCGCGAATAAAGTTCCAGAAATATGGTGTCTATACGATTAATGGTTGTGTTGGTTCCAATCTGGAGCCAAGCCAAATAATAGATCCATTTTTAAATAAACGGTACCGTTAAAGGCAGGAATATACCTTGGATATACCAGATATAGAGTTAGTAAAAAATTATTTGCTGAACTTACAAGATGGCATATGTTCCTCGCTTGAGGCTATAGAATCGCAAGCGTTATTTATAGAGGATAACTGGGAGCGAGGTAGTAATACAGGTGGTGGGCGAACACGTGTAATGGAAAAAGGGCGTGTTTTTGAGCAAGCAGGCGTTAATTATTCGCATGTGCGTGGTGATTCGTTACCTGTCTCTGCAACTCAACATCGGCCAGAACTTGCAGGGCGTAAGTTTGAGGCGTTAGGCGTTTCATTGGTTATTCACCCAAATAACCCTTTTGTTCCAACTTCACACGCTAATGTTCGCTTTTTCATTGCCGAGAAGGAAGGTGAGGAACCCATTTGGTGGTTTGGCGGCGGTTTTGATTTAACGCCGTATTATGGGTTTGAAGAAGATGCTGTACATTGGCACCAACAAGCACAGAATGCATGTAAACCCTTTGGTGATGATTTATATGCTAAATATAAAAAGTGGTGTGATGAATACTTCTACTTAAAACATCGCGATGAACAGCGGGGTATTGGTGGGCTTTTTTTTGATGATCTTAATGAGGGTGGCTTTGAACGGTGCTTCGAGATCATGCAAAGCGTAGGTGATCATTTTTTACCGGCCTATATACCAATAGTTAAACAGCGAATTTCTGTGCCTTTTACAGACAAACAAAAAGACTTTCAGTTATATCGCCGTGGTCGTTATGTTGAGTTTAATTTGGTATATGATCGGGGGACTCTTTTTGGTTTGCAAACAGGTGGACGAACAGAGTCGATCCTTATGTCTTTACCCCCTCAAGTCAGTTGGCGCTACAACTGGTCACCTGAGCCTAACTCGCCTGAAAGTGAGTTATACGACGTGTTTTTGAAGCCAAGAGACTGGCTTAGTGATACGCAATAAATCAATTACGAGTTATCGCTAACCTCTTCTAAATCTTGTTTTTTTGAAGCGTCCTCAGATAATTTATTTTTAGCGGCTAAGTCTTTTATAACGTTATCTATTCCACCGCTTCGTTTGATGCTGCTAGAGAAGCTTCCTTTGTAGTTTGTCACCATACTAATACCTTCGATGATGACGTCATAAGCTTTCCATTCGCCCGCTTTATTTTTAGCCATCCGGTAATTGACTGCAATGGCCGGCCGTGAGGCTGTGATAATTTCGCTTTTAACAACAACACGCTTATCCGCTGGATCTAGAGACATAGGTAAAAACTTTACGGTCCAATCATTAAACTCGGTAAAGGCAGTAGCATATGTGTTGACAAGCAAGTTTTTGAATTCCTTTTGGAACTGCGCTTTCTGCACATCCGTGGCTTTACGCCAGTGCTTGCCTAATATTAGTTTAGATATTTTATTTAAATCGACGCGTGGTTCAACTACTTCATTGACTAATTGGAAGACGAATTGACGATCGCCAAGTTGTTCTTTTTCTTTACTTACAATGTCATGTAGTAAGTCAGATGTTTCTAATATTGCTTTTTGAGGGGCATTAAGATCCGCCGCGAATGCAAATGAATGAGTGCTTGTTAGCAAAACAAGCACGCTAAGTAATATAAGTCCGTTTATTTTTTTCATACTAGATACCAATTTATTTATATTTAATTATATGTATTAAGACCGTGTAGAGAGCTATTCCATTGCAGCATTAATAGCTTCAATGACAGTTTCTTCAATTTCTGTTAAAACAGGCAAAGCAGGACTGTCTTGCCCAATAAAACTAGGTTTTACAAATAATATATGTGCCTTGCCTGAACGCTCAATGACAGTTAGATGTAAAGGACACAAGGCGAGCATGGTTGGGTCGATATTGCTAACTTTGTTGGCGTACCAACCATTACAAAAAACAAGGCTGCGAATACCACCTAATTTATTTTTATTATAATTCTCAGCCCATTTATCTTTAAACCGTGAAAGGTTTTTGCCAATATTAGCTTCAAAAATAACGTAAAAATTGCGTTGTTCTAGTTCTTGGTAAACAGCATCAAATGCTTCATCAATAGGCATGTTGCCTGATTTTTCATACACCGCAGGAGATGCAGCTATGCAGGTAGTTGATGCAATGATCAGAAGTAAAAGAGCGATTAGGTGTCTTATGGACATGTTTTACCTGTATGAGTCGTATTATATATGTAACAGTATAGTCGGCAATATTGATATTTCTAGAGCCTTTTTGCCACTAGGTAGTTAAAATGCATACCAATAATTATACATTGAAATGGTGTTATATATGAAAGTGGATAAAACGAACGCAATACTAGCGACAAGACAGCGGAGAATGCGGGCTAATGATTTTAGCCGCCGTTTAATGCGGGAGAACCAGTTAACGACAGATGATTTGATTGCCCCCGTTTTTGTGATTGAAGGCGCCAATCAACGTGAGACAGTCGAGTCTATGCCAGGTGTGGAGCGTTTAAGCATTGATTTATTAATAAATGAAGCTAAGGAGCTTTATGCGTTAGGTGTACCAGCTATTGCTATTTTTCCTGTCACGCCAGTTAGTGCAAAATCGGATTTGGCGGATGAAGCGTGGAACCCAAATGGTCTTGCACAAAAAGCAGTGAGAGCACTTAAATTGGCTTTGCCAGACCTTGGTGTCATAACAGATGTTGCATTGGACCCTTTTACGACGCATGGTCAAGATGGGTTAGTTGACGAGACGGGTTATGTGCTAAATGACGAAACTGTAGATGTATTAGTGAAGCAGGCCTTATCTCATGCCGAAGCAGGAGCCGATATTGTCGCCCCTTCCGATATGATGGATGGCCGGGTTGGAGCCATTCGAGATGCTTTGGAAGTAGCAGGCGATACCAATACGAAAATATTAGCGTATTCAGCAAAATATGCATCCAGTTTTTATGGTCCGTTTCGAGAGGCCGTTGGTTCGTCAACACAGTTAGGCACTGGCAATAAAAACACCTATCAAATGGATTGTGCTAATTCCGATGAGGCGATTGTGGAAGTTGCTTTAGATATTGAAGAAGGTGCTGATATGGTCATGGTCAAGCCAGGAATGCCATACCTAGACATTATTCGTCGTATCAATGATGAATTTCAAATACCTGTATTTGCCTATCAAGTGAGTGGGGAATACGCGATGCTTAAAGCCGCATCACAGAATGGCTGGCTGGATGAGAAAGCAACGGTAATAGAGTCTTTGTTGGCATTTAAACGTGCTGGTGCAGATGCAGTGCTGACGTATTTTGCAAAAGATGTGGCGAAATGGTTAAAGGATTCTTGATGTGAATAACAACATTGATGAATATGCCGTGTTTGGCTATCCGATAAACCACAGTTTATCTCCTTATATACACGCAGCATTTGCTAAACAGACTGGCCAGAGTATTAACTACCAGGCTATAGAGGTTAAGCCTGAAAACTTCACGCAGGCAGTAAAAGATTTTTTTAACTCAGGTGGAAAAGGTATTAATTGCACAGTGCCTTTGAAAGAAATGGCATTCGATGAGGTTGATGTATTAAGTGAACGTGCAAAATTTAGTGGAGCCGTTAATACCATTAAGTTAATGGAAAATGGCGACTTATTTGGTGATAACACAGATGGTGTTGGCTTGCTCAAAGACCTAATGGATAACTTAGAGCTTAGTCTAGCCGGTAAACGCATTTTGGTCTTGGGCGCAGGTGGTGCTGCCCGAGGAATTTTAGGACCATTACTCAATTCTGCCCCCAGTTCACTATGTTTGGTAAACAGAACGGAATCTAAAGCGCAAACACTCAAAAGTATTTTTGAACCAATAGGAGAGATTAACGTGTCTACGTTTAATAACTTGACTGGTTCAACTTTTGATTTGATTATTAACGCAACATCAGCAAGCTTAAGTGCTAATTTACCACCGTTACCGTCTCAAATATTAGCTGAAGGAGGGGTGTGTTACGACTTGGCCTATAGTAAGCACGCAACGGCTTTTATGACGTGGGGGCTTAAAGAAGGTGCCGTAACATCGGTTGATGGTTTAGGTATGCTTGTTGAACAGGCAGCGCAAGCGTTTTATGTTTGGCGCAACGTCATGCCAGATACAATAAATGTGCGGCGAGAGCTTGCGAAGAACTAAAAAACGGGTGTTTTATTGTGCGCCTTTGCCCCAAAGTATGACCTCAGTTGTTTGTAGAAGAATTAGCATATCTAAAAACAAACTATAGTTTTTAACGTAATACAGGTCGTATTCTAGTTTTCTAGCGGCATCATCTTCAGATGCGCTGTAAGGGTAACAGAGTTGTGCCCAGCCGGTTATGCCAGGTTTAACTCTATGCCGCTCTGAATAAAATGGAATGCTCGTTGCAACCTGGTCTACAAACTCAGGTCTTTCTGGACGTGGGCCGACAAAACTCATATCGCCTTTTAAGACGTTAATAATTTGGGGTAGCTCATCAATTCGAGTTTTTCTAATGATGCGACCAACGGGGGTAACGCGGGCGTCATTCTTTTGTGCCCACTGAGCACCATTCTTTTCTGCATCCACTCGCATACTGCGAAACTTCATCACATTGAATAATCGCCAATGTGCCCCAACTCGAATCTGTGTATAGAAAATTGGGCCACTAAAGCCGTTTTCTGCCCAAATAAAGCCAGCCGCTATCAACATGATAGGCCAAGTGAAAAACAATATGAGCAAGCTACTAAAAATGTCAAAAGCGCGTTTAGTTAAGTTTTTAGTGTTGCCTGCCTTAAAACCATCTGAAAAAACGAGCCAACTAGGATATAGGCTGTCAATTTTAATCACCCCTGATTCACGCTCATAAAACGTTAAGGCATCAATCACCTCATAACCGCTGATTTTACAATCAAGCAAGTCGTCAACGGGTAAGCCCCCACGTCGATCATCTGGAGCAACAACAATTTCGTCAATATCTTGGAGATTAACAAACTCGATAAGGGGTATGTCTAAGTTAATTAGACTTCCTTGCTGAATGACTTGTTGTTCGTCACCCATAGGAATGCAGCCAACAATATCAAGGTGGTCGTGGCCTTCGTTATCCTGCAAGTCAATCAGCTGCTGGGCTTTTTTACCAACACCATAGATTAAGATACGTCGTTTTAATTTATCAGCGTCAGCAAAACGGTAAAAAATAGCACGTAAAATGGCTGTGCCAGCAAAAGCAAAAAGAAGAGAGAATCCTAAAATACCACGACCTATAAATAAATCAGGTAGGGCGTAAAATACTAATGACATGGCGATGGTGCCTAATAAAAAAGCACCGGTTAGACGTAGCACTATAGCGGCAGTTTTCCAGCCTTGGTTTCGTTGATAAAGCCCCATACCCGTCATGCAAACTAGCATAATGACGGCAAAAATTGCAGAAGGTATAAAGAAGCTGGTTTGTACTATATCGCTCGTTTCTTTGAAACGAAGCAAATTGCCAGCTTGGAACGCTGAAGCGAATATAACCGTTTCTAATAAACTTAAACTTAAAAAAGCAGTGGAAATATAATGACGAAAAACCCTAATCATCCTGATTGGTTACCTGTATTGAAGGGAGATATTAAGTAAAGTGCTTAAATTCATGTTTCCTGTTAAACGTAAACATGTTCAATACACGTTCTGCGTTATAGCTTAGTGCAAATTCTTTTTTTTTGTATATTTTAGAAGCTCTTGAAGTGTACGAAAAGTTGCTGTGTCTGGTTTTGAGAAAGATAAACCTAAACCACCGTCGCTTAAATGAGCTATTTTTGCGCTGATTTTATGTGTTCTATCACCCGTGTCATGGTGAATAGAGAAGATAACTTGAGTTTCTTCGCCGGCCTTCAGGTCAACGTCTTCAAGTTCAATGAACATACCGCCCATGCCGAAATCTCTTGTGATGCAATTAACTTCTTTATTGCTAGTTGCCAATTTGATTGGGAGTTTTAGTGGGGACCTTAAACAGGATCTTAATTCCATTAGTATGCCTTTATAGTTATTTTTTTTAAATGTAACATACTTGTAAAAAATGTTACAGGTTGATTAATGATATCCAGTCAACGCATTGGCATTTTAATCAAAGTGCTCGTTGACCCCTTGGTGGCTGAGTCCCCATGCTAGCAAAGAAAAAGCTTTGGTGTTGGTGGTATGCAACCGTAAGGCCAACAATTTTGCCATTTCTTTATAAAAAGGCATGCCGTGTTCAGGATGTGAATTTAGAAACTGCTCTAAACTTTCGCTTTTTATCACGGCTATTTTACAGTCGCTTACGGCAGTAATGTTTGTTGTGTGAGGTTGGTCGTTAATGAATGATAATTCACCAAATACGTCGTGTTGGGTCAGGTCTTTGAATCCAGGGTGAATGGTTTTGTCACTACCAAGATCAATATTAGCGATTACTCTGGCGCGCCCGTTTAAAATCAAATAAAGAGAAGACGTGCTTTCACCTTCTTCTAATATGGTTTGTTCAGCGGTGAACGTTCTTGTTTGCCAGTGCTCGCCTTCCTTAAAAGCTGGATGAGCCAGAATGGCTAGCAAATAAGATGTTTGATCGCTATTCACAGAGCTTTATGTATTGTTAATTACGTCATCAGTCCATTGGCATGCGTCAATGTACAGCGCAGGAACTTGAGATGAACCGGTGGAGAGTGGCATCGTTTCATGTTGGTAAATTGAGTTTAGAATTTGACCCATATCACCCTCCATTTTTAGTAACGCAGATTTAATATCGACTGATAAGGGCATTGCTTCAAGTATTTCCTCTTTGCTGTAATCAAGTACCGCATCTAAGGATGAGATAATTCCCATTAAAAAGTAACTTTCGGGGTTAGGTAGGTTGTTTTTTGTAGCTAATAATTCTGCAAGTCTTGCTCTGACCAGCGTTTGACGCCGAAGCTCAGCGGGTTTAGATGAAAAACTTCGAAGAGAGATTATGGTCGCCCATTTTCTAACACCGTCAATGCCAAGAATGACAATCGCCTGCTTTATGCTTGCAATGTTTTTGGAAAATGAGAAATACGCTGAGTTTAGATACTTCAGTAAATTAAACGTGAGCGTTGGATATTGTTTGAACGTGTTTCCAAGCTCCTTAACTGATATGTTAGGCCGGTTTAGGTCTGCTATAATTTTTGCCTTTGCTAAGGTGCTTGAGTCAATAACTTTTCCAGATATTTTTTCTGGCATACAAAAAAAATAGCCCTGAAATAGTTCACAGCCTATGCTTTTATAGTCTTTAAATTGTTGATAGGTCTCGACTTTTTCAGCAAGAAACGTGATGTTTTTATCATGAAGCTGATGAATGAGTGTTTTGTTTTCTTCAAACTTAGTCACGGTTAAGTCAAGTTTTATGAAGTCTGCAAGATCTATTAACGTATCCCATTTTGGGGTGTAAACAAAGTCGTCTAAAGCAAAAGAATAACCCTTATTAACCAGGTCATTTACCCGTTCATTAAGGGCGGTGTTAGGCTTAATATCTTCAAGCAGTTCTATAACAATATGATCAGTTGGAAGTGCTTCTACGTAGTCACTCATGATGTCGTTGTATGACATATTGATGAACGCGGGTTTGTTATTTGATGCTTTTAGTAAACCAACGTCTATGATGGATGACGTTAATACTTCAGCCGTTAAAGAGTGTTTGAGTTCGTTATTGTTTATTGGTCGAAACAAAAATTCGTAGGCGAATAATTGTAATTTGTGATTAAGAATGGGTTGTCGTGCAAATGAATAATTGTCCATAAGTTAACATCGTATTTAAAGTTACTACAAGTGTAGTAGAGATAATGCAGAGGGGAAGCTACTCTGCTAAATACTTGTCTTTTAGACGGACATAATTGTTGGCTGAATATTTTAAAAAATGTGCTTCTTGTTCATTAATGGGGCGAACGCGTTTTACCGGCGAGCCAACATACAAGTAATCAGACTCTAATTCCCTGCCAGGCGGGACAATACTGCCTGCGCCAACGAGTACGCGGTCGTTGATTGTGGCGCCATCCATAATAATTGAGCCCATACCAATAAGGCAGTGATTACCAATAGTGCAGCCATGCAGTGTTACTTTATGACCGACAGTGACATCAGAGCCGATGTTGAGTGGGAAACCGCCAGGGTTGAAGTCACTGGCATGCGTAACGTGAAGCACGCTGCCATCTTGAATATTTGTCCGGTCACCAATGCTGATGCTATGGATATCACCCCGAATAACGGTCAGCGGCCATATGGAAACATCTTCACCAAGCGTCACATCGCCAATAACGACGGTTGATTCGTGAACATAAACATTATTACCCAGCTGAGGTGATTTATTGTCGAAAGGTTTTAAAGGCATTGTAAGAGGACCTGTTCTATACTTATTATTGTTTTAATCTTTGGAGAATATCGTGAGTGTAACAGGATTTGTACTATTGGCCATAGTCGTGGTCATTGCCGGGTATGCGGTAGCAATTTATAACAGCCTCGTGAGTGTTAAGCACAATGTGTCAAAATCATGGTCGAATATAGACGTTTTGTTAAAACAGCGTCACGATGAGCTACCTAAGCTGGTAGAAACGTGTAAGCAATATATGAAGCATGAGCGCGAAACATTAGAGCAAGTGATGTTAGCTAGATCGGGGGTGTCTGAAGCATTAGGCAAATCTGATGTGGCGGGTCTTGGGCAAGCAGAAACAAAAATGCGGCAAGGTTTGATGAATTTATTTGCGGTTGCAGAGGCTTACCCTGATTTAAAGGCGGACGCATCATTTCAAAATTTACAAAAACGTATTAGTGACCTTGAAAACAGCATTGCTGACCGACGGGAATATTATAACGACAGTGTGAATTCAAACAATGTTCGTATTGAGCAATTCCCCGACATTTTGGTCGCTCGGTTCTTTAATTTCCAAGCATTCGACTTATTAGAGTTTAAAGAATCTGAGATTGCAGACGTTAGCGTAAAAGACTTGTTTGAATGATTGAAAGTGTCGCAACAGCGATTCAACAACTACCTGATAGAACCTTTTGGATAGGCTTGTCGACTGCATCAGGATTAGCCGTTTTTTGTTTGTATTTGTCATTCAAGTACTTTTGGCGTTACCGCATCATGGAAGATATGCCAACGGCTGCAATAAGGTCAGCTGCGCAAGGTTATAACGAGTTTGAGGGCATTGCGGAGCTTTTACCAGGCGAACCGATTATTTCACCGTTAAGCCGTTTACCGTGTGTTTGGTATGAGTACAAAGTAGAAGAAAAGCAATCAACGTTTACGCGTAACCGCAGCCAAACGTCGTGGTCGCTGCATGACTCTGGTGTCAGTGATAATGTTTTTTCCCTAGTAGGTAAAACGGGTCGGGCTATAGTTGATCCGGACGATGCAGACGTTATCGCCACAACGTCAGATAGTTGGTATGGGAGTACGCCTTATCCACAAGCAGGGCCCAGAGGGTTTAATTCATCGGGTTGGTTGCCGGGGCGGCGTTACCGATATAGTGAAAAACGAATCGATGAAGGCGATAGCCTCTATGTGTTAGGGCATTTTACATCTCTGAGTGCAGTAAATATGGCGACGAAGAATGAACAAATTCAAGCGTTATTACAATTATGGAAAAGTAACCCTAAGCGCTTATTAACTGAGTTTGATGAAAACAATGATGGGCATTTAGACGATGCGGAATGGAACAAGGTTGTTTTAATCGCAAAAAAACAGATTGAAAGAGAGTTGTCGGATAGCAACTTGTCTAAGGTTGATAGCCTAATAGAAAAACCGAGAGATAGTCGTAAGCCTTATATATTGTCTGCTAAGGCGCAATCAGAACTTATTGCGCGTTTTCAATTAAGGACAATGGCCACAGTAGCTGTTTTCTTCGCGTTAGGAGCGGCGTCAGTTTGGGGGTTTAATATTCGTTTGTGATGATTTTTGGGTGTTTGTTTTGCTAATGAGCGTGTGCCACAAGTTCAGTTGCTCGTCAGTTAGCGCACCACTGTGTGCTTTGCTTTGGTGTTGTTTATTAAAAAAGTAACTTCGCGGTAATTCGCCAAACCATTTAGAGTCAACGCTTTGCCTAAGTTTTACGGGGTTTTCTTTTGAATAAATCCATAAGTCAGTGTTATTTAGGTTGTATTCGTTAATAACGTCTCGCACGTCAGGCAGCATAGTACTTGAATCTGTGGATACGATTACCACGTGATGCTGCGAGTGTTTCTTTAGCCACTTACCTAACGCCGTAAATTCCTTAAAGCATGATGGGCAATCAAGAGACCATAAAACCAATAAAAAGGGTTGGTTCTTATAGGTGTTTTTGACGTGCTCTAAGCTGTTACTGTTCCAGTCTTTTATAGGTGTGGCGTTTGCAATGCTTACAGATAAAATTAAAAGACAGCTTAGGATTAAATTTTTCATGGTTTAGCCACGTTTGTTTGGTTCGTATTTAGAGGCATGAGCTGCAAACCTTCACTATTCGTATGCCAGCTGATAAAGAGTGTTTTTTCGTTGTTGAGTAACAATGGGTGGTCAGAACCTTCGTTCGTAGATGCAATGGTCTGAGCGCTGGACCATTGGCTGCCATTATCTAAAGAAAAGCGGTATTTGATGACGGATTGGTCTTTTTCAAAAGATTTCCAAACGACCCAAACAATCCCCTTGAACGCCTTAACTTGCGGATGGCTGGCTTGTGGTGAATCATCAATACTAATTATTTTCATCGTGTCATTCGATTGGTGTGAGAACTGGCCGTAGGTAATGCCTTTGTGGTACGTTCCATTGCTAAACCAGACCATGTGGGTGCGGCTATCGTTTGAATAGTCAATGTCTGGCCCATGGTGTGGGCAAGCATCTGTTTTCCATTTATCGACGGTGGCCCTATGAGATGGTAGAGGTGAGTTGGGTGTTAGCGTGGTAATCGCATGGTCTCGATAGCCGCCTGGGTAAATATGCCGCCACATCACCTCAACATTGTTTTTTTTGGTGGGAGTGATGGCGATGCGACAACATTCGCAGGTATGTTCGGCCACTTTAATGTTGTTTGAAAAGGTTTCTCCTTGATCGGTCGAGGTGGCGTAATACAGAGAACTACCGGGGTAGTTTGGGTTTTCTTTTTTGGCAGCGACACGGTCGCGTTTATCGAGCCAAGCGATATATATTATCCCAGATGGTGTCACACTCATGGCGTCAAAACGGTGGCCAATAGGCAAGCCATCGTCATTAATGGTTTTAACGGCGTCAAAATGTTGCCCGCCATCTGTTGAACGAGAAAAATGAATATCACCTGTGAAGCGCCCGGGTGTTTTTTCCGTCCAACTGACAAACACGTTGCCTTTGTTACCTAATAGTATTTTTGGCCTATTTTCACCATTGGTGTAAATTTTTTGTGGGATTGGGTTCACTTTTACAGGGGTGGAAAAATGTTTGCCTAAGTTACTAGAGTGGCTTACGTACACATGTTGTTGGTGCACGAAGGCTGTCCACAGTTTGCCTGTGTCATCAAAAATGGATGTAGGTGTTTTTCCACAATGTGGAGAAATAGCACCTTTGATACAGCTAGCATAACTGGGCAAGGAAAATAAAAAGCCGATTAGAAGCAGCACAGCTACGTCTAATCGGTTGTTGCTAGTGTTGAATGTCATGGTTTTATTCAAACACAGCTTTCGCTTCTAGGAAGAATGTGCGTGAAGGCCAAGGGTGGTGTACATAAGCCTCTTCATTAAAGACATTATCAACACCAAAACTAAGCTGCGTGGTTTTGGTTGCTTGCCAGTTAAGTTTTGTATTCACAAAAATATACTGGTCTTGTGCGCCAAACACCTGTTCTTCATTGTCGCTATTATCAAGGTCACCGTAACTATTGCTGGCATAGCGAATGCCAGTGTGTGCAACAAGCTTGTTTGTTAGCGGGTAATCAACTAACAAGTTTGCACGCCAGTTAGGTAAGCGAGGAAATGTATTGCCTTCAAGTGATGGGTCTAGTTTGTTTTTATCTATTTCTGCATCGGTATAACTGACATTGAAGCGAGTATTGAATTTGCTTCCCATCACCCTATTCTGATTGTAGACAAATTCGGCGCCTTTTGTTTGTACTGTATTGACAGGTAAGAAGGTTCTTAGTGTTGCGCCGTTAACAGTCACGTTTTGGCTGAATATAACATCATCAACGTCTTCATAAAATAGATTGAACCTCAGTAATCCATCTTTTAATTGATGTTCTATCATAATGTTTTGGAAAACGCCGTCTTCAGGTTCCAAGTTGGCATCGGCCACGGACACTTGCAACGCCTCATTCACATTTTGGTAAAGCTCTTCAGTAACAGGAAAACGTAATGCACGCGCTAATGAATAACGAATGGTTGTTTTGTCTGTCATAAAGTGTGCCAAAGAAAACTTAGGTGAGAAACCAGATTCATGACGGTCGTTATGCTTTTCTGTACCTGTAATCAGGCCGTCTGCATTGTCATCAAAAAAGCCATTCTCGCCTCGCCAATCATCGTATCGTAGACCTAACGATAAGTCCCATTTTGGGTTGAACATCCAGCCCCACTGAGCAAAAATAGCGTGGCTAAATGTTTCGCCACCACTAGCGCCACGAGTGGCACCTTTGGTATTGCTAATAGAGTTGTATCTAAACGGGTTAATTTCTAGCTCATACTTACTGTAGTTATAACCAATCGACAAGCGATGGTTTTCGTTTCTGTTTAAGCTTTCGGTGCCCACTTTCGCATCAAAAGTTGTCCAGCCGGTATCATCATATTCGGTTAAACGGCCACCAAATGCTGCATTGCTGGCGGCAAAGGTTGGGTCAGCTGGGTTGCGCCCGGTACGTACCTCTTCATCTTTTAGTATTTCAAAACTGGTTGCATACAAGTCAAACACCCAGTCACTGTCATCACCTAATGGGCCAGTTAACCCGAGCCCAAGTAGCAGGCTTTCTCTGTCTTGAGAACGTTCTTGGAAGACGCTTGAACCAAAGTTGCTTGTTCGAAAATTTGTGCCATTTGGCGTTGTTACGTTGTTATCGAAAACAGGGTTGCCAGCAGCATCGGTTAAATAATTATTAAGATCGTCTTGTTCTCTTTTTCTATCTTCGTAGGCGATACTACCGCGAAGTTGATAGTCGCCAACGTTATAGTTAGCCTTAACTTTGTATAAATCGGTCGTGACATGGTCTGGGCCAGAATCGCCGTAATATGTTGCTGGTGTGCCATGCTCTTCAACCCCTGGGCTTGTACCGTTAACAACAGTGCCACCTCCGCCAGATGCTGTGGCCGCAAATTGTGTTTGAGGTTGACTGTCGTTTTCTAAATGGTTATATGAAAGGAAGAGCCCCAAGTTGCCAAACGTATCCTCAAATGAGGCAAATGCTTTACCGCCGTTGAAGTGTTCGTTGGTGCTCAACTCGTCGTAGTCCTGGCTGAATAATGAGCCTTTTAGAACAATACGACGTTTTTTTGGATCACGTGTTTTTAGTCTAACGACACCACCGATAGAATTACCACCATATTCTGCAGAAAAAGGGCCATAAAGTACTTCGGCGCTTTCAACTTCATCTGGGTTTACTAGAGACCAGCGAGGTGATCCAGAAAAACTGGTTTGTAAAAAATAATGCAGTGGTAAGCCATCAGCAGTCACCATCGTTCTTGTCGTTTGGAACATATTGGAACCACGAATACCAATAGTGCCGTTTGAATCACCAATGTAGCGTTTTCGAATAACCAGGTTGGGCTCATGCGAAATAATGTCCTCGGTCGTTGTTACATTAATGCCGGCAGCCTGCTCTTTGGTTATGGTTGAAGTTGGGCTGACGATGGTTGTATCTTTGAATAATATGTCGCTAGAGACGGTGATGGTCGGCACGTTTGGTTCTGCTATAACTAATCCCGCTTGCAACAAGCTAAGACTAAGAATTAATGGTGATGTTGCTTTCATTGAAGTTCCTGCTGCGTTTAAAAAAGAAAGGATTGTATAAGTTTGCTTTTAGTTTGGGATGTGACAAATTGCCACATGCGGCAATTTGTCGCGCTTGATAGCCAAATAGAGTTTCAATGACTGTGGGCTTGGATGTTGTTAGAAACCGTGCGATGATATTTATTTAGAAAAAGGTTTAAAATCAATGAATAACCCATTATTAGAAGAATTTGTATTGCCGCCATTTTCGGCGATAAAGTCAGAAAACATAGAGCCTGCAGTTGACCAGTTGCTGGCAAAAGGCCGAGAGCAAATTGCGGCTGTGCTGGAAGGTGAAACTGATTTTTCATGGGAATCATTAGTGCACCCACTAGAGCTGGTCGATGATAAGTTTAGCCGGAGCTGGTCACCTGTGAGTCATCTGAATTCTGTGCTTAATAACGATGAGTGGAGAGATGCATATTCTGCTTGCCTCCCGAAGTTGAGTGAATATTCGACAGAGATAGGGCAGAATTTAGACTTATATCAAGCTTACCGTTCCATTAAGGAAGGTGGTGAGTATAAAAACTTAAGCCAACCTCAAAAGAAAATTATTGACAATGCACTACGTGATTTTGAGTTGTCAGGCGTTGCATTGCCCAATGCTAAGAAAGAGCGCTATAAGGATATTTCTCAACAATTATCGTTATTAACCAATCAATACGAAGAAAACTTGATGGATGCAACGAATGCGTGGTCAAAATGTGTCACAGATGTAGACAGTTTGCGCGGATTGCCGCAATCAGCGCTAGACCTTGCTCAACAAATGGCTCAGCAAAAAGACCAAGAAGGTTGGCTGTTAAATTTAGAGTTTCCATCTTATATGGCTGTGATGACATACGCTGACGATCAGCAACTACGTTACGAAATGTATTACGCGTTCTCTACTCGGGCATCTGACCAAGGTCCTTATGCAGAGAAGTGGGATAACTCATCAATAATGCATGAGATATTATCGTTGCGGCATGAAAAAGCACAACTGTTAGGGTTTGGCAGCTATGCAGAGCTTTCTTTAGCGACGAAAATGGCGAACAAGCCGAGTGATGTTGTTGAATTTTTAGAACAGCTAGCTGATCGTTCGTTACCTATGGCTAAGGCAGATTATGAGTCATTAACTGATTATGCAAGAGAGCGAGATGGTGTTAAAAAACTAAACGCTTGGGATGTTGCTTATTATTCAGAAAAACTGAGAGAAGAGCGTTACCAGTTTTCGCAAGAAGAGGTTAAACCATACTTTCCGGCGAACCGAGTACTAAAAGGCCTGTTTTCCATTGTTAATAAACTGTATGGAATAACAGTTAAGGAAATTCAAGGGGTGGATGTTTGGCATAAGGACGTTAAGTTTTATGAAATAACAGACGAAAAAGGTGATTTGCGAGGTCAGTTTTTTACGGATTTATACGCGCGGGCGAATAAGCGCGGTGGCGCGTGGATGGACGAATGTGCTACGCGTTTTCAGAAAGATGAGGGGTTGCAAAACCCAGTTGCCTATTTGACCTGTAACTTTACACCGCCGATTGGCAAGCAGCCAGCGTTGTTAACACATGGTGAGGTGGAAACGCTTTTTCATGAGTTTGGGCACGGCTTGCATCATATGTTGACTCAAGTGAGTCACTTAAGTGTGTCTGGAATACATGGTGTGGAATGGGATGCGGTTGAGTTGCCGAGCCAGTTTATGGAAAACTGGTGCTGGCAAAAAGAATCTATTGCGTTGATTTCTGCTCACTTTGAAAGCGGTGAGCAATTACCCGATGATTTATTTCAAAAAATGTTGGCAGCAAAAAACTTTCAGTCCGGTATGCAAATGGTTCGCCAAATCGAGTTTTCATTATTTGACTTTAGAATTCATCATGAGTTTGACGAAAAAAACATCACGCCCATATACGAAACGCTTAAACAAGTTAGGGAGCAGGTAAGCGTTGTAGAAACGCCTGACTTTAATCGTTTTGCTAATGGGTTTTCGCATATTTTCGCAGGCGGGTATGCGGCAGGCTATTACAGTTACAAATGGGCTGAGGTTCTTTCAAGTGATGCGTTTTCTTTATTTGAAGAAAATGGCATTTTTGATGAAAGCACAGGACGTGCGTTCCTGCATAACGTGTTAGAAAAAGGCGGCAGTGAAGATGCAATGGTGCTTTTTGAAGCGTTTAGAGGAAGAAAGCCAACGATAGATTCATTGTTAAGGCATTCTGGCATTGCTGCTTAATTGACTATTTTTATGTTGCGTATGTTAAGTGCAATGTTTCTTTTTTTGTGTCTGTGTTCTTCGGCATGGTCCGCTGCACACATTACAGATAAATTGCTGGCAGGTATTTATCCGCAACCCAATGTAAATGGTGAGCCACTTAAATTGTTACCTAGTGGTACGCCTGTTGAATTAAAAGCCGAGAAAGATGGTTTTGTGAATGTTGTGTTGGTGGCGGGGCGCTATTGGGGTTTTTCTGCTCACGATGGTGAACAGCGAAAGAAACACGGCGGATTTAGAATGTAGTCTGGTCTAAACATATAACCATATAGAATAAAGAGTGATTTAAAACGACATATTTGATGGCATTGGTACTTGTAAAAGCAGCGTATAATCAATAGGTTAACTATATAAAATATGTTCATAAACGGAGGAACATTGTGTCAGAACAACATCATCAAGTTTTAATTATTGGTGCAGGTGCCGCAGGTATTACTGTCGCTGCAAGCTTAATGCGTCATTCAGATGGGAAATCATTCGATATTGCTGTCGTTGACCCATCAGAGAATCATTATTACCAACCTGCATTTACGTTAGTGGGTGGTGGTTGTTATTCACTAGAAAATACACGTCGTTCAACTAGTAGTTTAATTCCTAAAGGCGTCAAGTGGATTAAACAGGCAGCGACAAATGTTGATGCTGACAACAATGTTGTTGAAATAGACAATGGCGATAAAATCACTTACGACTACTTGGTGGTTTGTCCTGGGCTTGTACTAGATTGGGATGCTATAGAAGGTCTGAAAGAAACGATTGGCAAAAATGGTGTGTGTACCAACTACTCACCTGATTATGTTGAATACACATGGGAATGTGTACAGGCTTTAAAAGCAGGCGATAACGCGTTCTTTACGCAAGCGCCATTGCCATTTAAATGCCCAGGAGCACCACAAAAAATTGCTTATTTAGCGGCGGATTATTTACGTGGCAAGGGTATCTTAGACAAATGTGATGTTCACTTTACAAACCCAGGACCGGGTATGTTTGGCGTTCCTTATTTCGCTAAAGCACTGTCTAAAGTCGCTGATGGATATGGGATTCATAAAGACTTATTGCATAAATTAATAAAAGTCGACGGTGAAGCGAAAAAAGCAACCTTTGAAGTGGTTGATGGCGATAATAAAGGGGAGATTAAAGAGCTTGAATTCAATATGATTCATGTAACGCCTCATCAAAAAACACCGGCTTTCTTACATGGCTCAGCTGTGTCGAATGATGCGGGTTATGTTGAGGTGAACCAACATTCTATGCAGCACGTTAAATATGCAAATGTGTTTGGTTTGGGTGATGCTTGTACCACGCCAAACTCTAAAACTGCCGCAGCGGTCCGTAAGCAAGCGCCAGAAGTGGTCAAAAATATCAAAAACCTAATGGACGGCAAACCAATGTCTGAAGGGTATAACGGTTATGGGTCATGTCCGTTAACGACGGCTCGTGGCAAAGTGATGATGGCTGAGTTTATTTATGGTGGTAAAGTGACCCCAACACTTCCTTGGGTGGCTAAACCGAATGAAGAGTCATCTTTGATGTGGCACACAAAAACAATTGGCTTACCCATTTTGTATTGGGACTTCATGTTGAAAGGTTACGAGAAATTTTTAGAGCCTCAGTTAGACTTCGATACGGGCGAATAACGAAAGGCATCAACATAAAAAAGGCGTTCATTTGAACGCTTTTTTATGTTGAGAAGGTCGCGTTATTTAACGATTTTGATATAAAAGTGCTGAACATCATCAGCACGTTCATGCAAAACAATATTGTGTTTAGACTTGTCAATAAAAACACCGATATCTAAATGTGCCGCAGGGTCTGTTGCCAACAGTTGTAGAACATCACCTGACTTAAGTTGAGGTAATAATTGTTTTAGTCGAAGGAGAGGTAAAGGACAATTTAGCCCCTTAACGTCAAGAGTTGTATCGTATTCCATATCTTAGTTTTAGTATAAATGTTATTTTATTGTCTAATAAAAATATCAATATGCCATAAAAAATGAATTATATAGACCTACGTGATTTTATATTAAAACTTGAAGAACTGGGCGAGTTAAAACGAATTTCTGAAGAAGTTGATCCGTATTTAGAAATGACGGAAATATGCGACCGCGTTCTACAGGATAAAGGTCCTGCCTTGTTATTTGAAAATCCGAAAGGCTACTCTGTTCCAGTTTTAGCTAATTTGTTTGGTACGCCAAAGCGCGTGGCATTAGGGATGGGGCAAGAGAGTGTAGAGGCTCTAAAAGAGGTGGGTGAGGCACTTGCGACGCTGAAAGAGCCAGAACCGCCAGAGAGTATAAAAGACGCTTGGCAAAAATTGCCTATATACAAGCAGGTCTTAAACATGGCGCCAAAAAAAGTAAAAAACCCTGCGTGTCAGGAGGTTATTATTGAAGGTAATGATGTGGATTTGGCGACACTGCCAATTCAAACTTGTTGGCCAGAAGATGCAGGCCCACTGATTACATGGCCATTAGTAATAACAAAAGGTCCTTCAGCAAAGCGCCAAAACTTAGGTATATATCGACAACAGGTTATAGGCCGGAACAAAGTTATTATGCGCTGGCTGCCGCATCGTGGTGGCGCGTTAGATTTTAAAGCATGGCAAGAAGAGCATCCTGGCAAACCTTTTCCAATTGCTGTTGCTTTGGGTGCAGACCCGGCCACTATCTTGGCGGCGGTTACACCGATACCAGATGCATTGTCTGAATATGCGTTTGCTGGTTTGTTACGTGGATCAAAAACTAGTGTATCGCGTTGTATATCGCATGATTTGGAAATACCGGCGAGTGCTGAGATTGTTTTAGAGGGGTATTTATACCCTGATGAAATGGCTGATGAAGGCCCGTTTGGAGATCATACTGGTTATTACAATGAGGTTGAGAGTTTTCCTGTATTTACGATTGAGCGAATTACGCACCGTAAAGACCCGATTTACCATTCCACTTATACGGGTAAGCCACCAGATGAACCTGCGATTCTTGGCGTGTCATTAAACGAAGTATTTGTGCCAATTCTAAAAAAACAGTTTCCGGAAATTGTGGATTTTTACTTGCCGCCTGAAGGCTGCTCGTATCGAATGGCCATTGTTAGTATAAAAAAACAATATCCCGGGCATGCAAAGCGGATTATGTTTGGTATTTGGTCATTTTTACGTCAGTTTATGTACACAAAGTTTGTTATCGTCACAGATGATGATGTGGACGTGAGAGATTGGACGTCTGTCATTTGGGCTATCACTACGCGGGTAGATCCAAGCCGTGATACAACGTTAATTAATAATACGCCGATTGATTATTTGGATTTTGCTTCGCCAGTCTCTGGTTTGGGTTCTAAAATGGGACTCGATGCGACAAATAAATGGGCTGGAGAAACAACGCGTGAATGGGGAGTACCGATTGAAATGACCGATCAGGTGAAAACTCGAGTTGATGAGTTATGGCCGCTACTAGGCCTAGACTCACCCAGTTAAAGCTCGAACTAATTACTCTTGCGTTTTATCGACAGTAATAATGTCGGTAGGGGCCATGTTAGTCGCGAGCTCTAACCCCTTACGATAACTTTCTGCCGCCTTTTCAGGTACTTCACCTTGCTCTTCATGGGTTTGGCCAAGTAGCAAATAAGCTAAGCTGGTTGGCTTAATGGCTAAACTTTTCTCAATATAAGACGTTGCTTTGTTTGTCTCGTTTTGTTCCTTACAGACGATGGCTATTTGATTTAGCAAGGATGTGTCAGACGGGAAGAAATTAAGCCATTTTTCAAGCTGCTTAACTTTAGCATTGGCATCTATTTTTAGCTGGCAATAGAGTTCAATAAGAGAAGAATCTTGTGTGGATTTCATTGACTTAACTATCAAGTCAGCGGCGTCCTTATCTTCATTCGTTTTTATTTTATAGTTGGTGTATATCGATAAGTATTCAGAAGACAATTTTTGTTTTTTATTTAAACTCTGCCAAATAGTTTCAAAACCTGGATTGTTTTGTTGTGACGTTGAGGCCAGTAAGTTTGTGAGCGTTTGTTTTTCTAACCCTAGCCACTCTTCCTCGTGGATATTTCGGTTGTTCTTTACTGTAGGTAATAATTTGTATATCGCTTCCCAATCATTTAGTTTAGACAGTGTTTTTAGTAACAATGCTAATACGACGGGGTGGTTCGGTGTGAGAGAAACAAGTTGCTGAAGTGTGGCTAAAGCTTGTTCATATTGGCCGGCTGAAAACTGTAATTTAGCACGCGTTAAATGAATAGCGTGGCCTTGTTCTGGTAAGGCATCGCCAGCTTTAAGCAAGTATTCATCGCGACGGTCAAATGCGCCTTGAGATTGTGCAGCATGTGCGGCGCTTAAATAGTTGAGTAACGGGACTTCACTGTGTTGAACGTGTTTAGTTAATAGCTTTTCAGAACGTTTCCAGTTTCCCTCAGCAGAATCAAGTAGACCTTTATTTAATTCTTTGATTGAACGGCGTTGAACGCGGTGCTTGTTCCATTTACTGAGTTTCTTTGGTGACCGTTTGATACCTAACAGCATTTTAAACAGGAGCGCTAACACGATAAAGGCGACTAATATGGCGAAAATCAGTACAGCTACTGAGGTTTCAATTGACCAAGTTCCATGCCTTAATAAAGCGTAACCGGGATCAATGTGAACTTGGTACGCAAGCCCACTGGCAATAATTAGGGCAACAATAAATAGAAGTAGAAGTTTCATGATTATTCTCGGCTATAGTTGCTCTTCTGGTGATGGTTGTTCTTTTGAAGTATCAGGAGAGGTAGTGTTTTCGCTAGCTCCTTGTGCATTTTCGGCTGGCTTGTCTAAAGGAATGATATTTTGAGATACGGTGTTCTCAGTAGGTGTTTCATCAATAGCTAACAAGGGTAATTTGCGAAGCATGGACAGTGACTTGCTTACATCGGGGAATGTTGCCTTAATAGTTGTGGTTGTTAAAGACTGAATTTGGGAAACAGCCGTTTTGACCGATGGGTTTTCAGCATCGAAGTAATCATTTAGCCACTGACTAACTATTGTTAAGCTGCTGGCATAAAGTGCTTGATCACCGTGTATTAAAGCTAAACGAGCGGCTTCTAGTTTTAATGCTAAATTCTTACGAATAAGCTCAACTTGCTCTGGTGTCATTAGCGCTGCTTTTGGCTGGTCGTTACGACGAACAACGACTAACTTACTAAAATTTGCCCATGCGTCGTTTAATGTTTCTTTTATGTCATTTGGTAAGACAGAAGGGTCGCCTTTCCCTATTTCTGGCGCTTGCGCTGAACCGGCGTGAGGTTCTGAGATGCTCATCTGGTTAACAGCACCTTCTAATGCAAGTATTTGGGATGAAAGGCCAACAATATCGGGTAATTCAGTGCTTTGAAGCGTGATGATTTCTTTAGCTATTTGTGCTCTTACAGCAAACGTAGAAGGGTCACCATTTTCTTTAAGACGTTGGTCGGCTGCTTGAAATGCCGTGACGGCTGTTTTGAGATCCCCTGCCAGTTGTACCCGCGTGTTAGCAATGCTGACAAGGTATTCTGCTTCGGCAATCAGCCATTGGTTTTTGCTTTTCCCAACTTGCCGTTGCAGTAGGGAAATGCCATTAGATGATGTTTCTTCTACATGTTCTATTTTATTAGATATGTTGCTTATTTCACTTTTTACAACGTTTAGTTTTTGTTGCTGCTCATTAGAAGAAGACGCTTGTGAAGCCGTGACGCCTGACGATAAGGCGGAAATTTGTAGTTGAAGTTGGTTGTAAAAATAGTAACCCCCAGCGGCTAGTCCTAAAACAAGCAGTAACGCTAACCAACCAATACCTGATCCGCTTTTCGCCGATTTAGTATCGTTTGTTTTTTCCGGTGGTTGTTTGGCTACGTTCTTATTTTTGTCAGCCGTGCCTTTTTTAGCAGGCGTTGATGGTTTGTTTTCTTTTTTTGGCTCGTCGCTCATGATCTAATTCCGTGTTAGATATCAATGTAGATGAATAGTATATCCTTGAAACCTTAAAAGTATATGAATAAGGGAGCGATTAATGGGTAGATTGTTTGATAGCCTGAACTAGGCTGTCGTTATTAGCGTTGTTAGATACGATTGTGTGGGTACAGCCTATTTGTTTGGCGTATTGTTCAATACGCTCACTAAACAGCACGAATACGCATCGCTTTGCCATGGTTGAAAAGTCGTCCTGCAATAATAGGGTTAAGTTTTTTAGTGCCAATATGCTCGTAATAGTAATGTAAGCAATATCAGCATGCTTAACATGGGGGGCAATATTGGTCGGCAAACTACGCCGATAGGTATCCAATGTTTTTACTATCATGCCCTTGTTTTTTAGTTCATTGGCCAAAAAATCGCGCCCACCTTCCCCTTTAATAATAAGGATACGCTTATCAGCTAATTGACTAGGAAGTTGCGTCATCAACTGTTCAGAACTGAAGGGTTTAGATGAGATAAAGTCTGGTGTTATTGCAAGACTAGCTACCATTGCCTCTGCCGTTGATGGTCCGATAGCGATATAGCGTGTGTTATCGCTAGGCCATAGCGTTTTGTATGCAGTAACTTGGTGTACTGCGTTGGCACTAATGAATAGAACAAAGTCAAAGGTGCTTATATTTTCAAGGATGTATTTTTTATTGTGATCTAACGAAAGTGGAACAATATCAATGGTTGGAAATGCAATGGGCTTAAAGCCTGCTTCAAGCAGACATTCACATAACTGCTGAGATTGATGCGCAGGGCGAGTGACCAAAACATGGTTGCTAGGTGAAATCACTCGTGTCTGTTATACAGTTTATCCAGAATTTTTTTAGCGCCGGCATTGAGTAAGCTGTTGGCGACAGTTTCGCCGATGTTGGCAGCATCTTCAATCGGCCCTTCGAGCTGTTCCATAATAATAATTGAACCATCCGGCTCTGCAACAAGGCCGTGTAGGCGAAGGATATTATCTTTAATTTTGGCATGGCCGCCAATGGGCGCTTGGCAACCACCTTCTAATGTGAAATTCATAGCGCGTTCTGCCGTTACTCTAGTGGCGGTTTTCTCATCATGGAGGCATTGAATTAGGGATAATGTTTGCTGGTCACCTTCACGGCATTCAATGCCAATAGCACCTTGGCCAATGGCGGGTAGCATTATATTAATGGGCAACCGTTGTTTGATGCGATCATCGAAACCAAGACGAACAAGCCCAGCGGTGGCTAGAATGATAGCGTCGTAATCGCCTTGGTCGAGTTTACTTAGGCGAGTGTTTACGTTGCCACGTAATGATTTGATAATAAGGTCGGGGCGGCGAGTTAATAGCTGACATTGGCGCCGTAAGCTTGATGTACCAACGGTGGCCCCTTGTGGCAGTTCATCGACGGTCGCATAAGTGTTTGAAACAAAGGCGTCTCGGGGGTCTTCGCGCTCAAGAATCGCAGCGATGGTTAAGCCGGCAGGAAGTTTCGCTGGTACGTCCTTCATAGAATGTACGGCAATATCCGCATCTCCATTAAACATGCCTTGTTCAAGCTCTTTAACGAATAAACCTTTACCGCCAATTTTAGCTAAAGGAGTGTCTAGTATCTTGTCGCCTTGAGTGACCATTTTTACTAGTTCAATGCTAAGTTCTGGATGATGTGTTTTTAACACAGCAGCGACATGTTCGGCCTGCCATAAGGCTAAAGGACTGCGTCTGGTGGCGATTCTAATCAGTGACATAAGAAATTTAGTAGATTAATAACCACTATTATAGCAAGGGAAGGTGAGCTTCCCTAGCCATCAGTATTAATCAGTGTGTTGCTTGCTCGCCCCAAATTTCTTTTAAGCGTTTATCTCGACCACAGCTCCACCGGTAGAATTTGTATCGCCCTGGGCTATGTTGATAAAAGTTTTGGTGGTTACTTTCTTTGCCTTTAATAGGATAAAAAGTGGAAGCATTCAGAATGGGTGTTACAACGTTCTGTTCTAAAAACTGTTGTGCGACACGTTCTTTGGATTGCATTGCGATATTTTTTTCGGATTCGTTCGCAACAAAAATAGCGCTTAGGTAGCTGTGCCCTTTATCGCAAAACTGCCCTTGTGCATCGAAGGGGTCGATATTAAGCCAAAAATAGTCGAGTATTTCTTTATAGCTGACAACGGATGGGTCATAGGTAATTTCAACCGCTTCATAATGACCTTGGTGGTTGCCGTTATAGGTTGGGTTTTTTATTGTTCCGCCGGTAAAGCCTGAGACCACATTTGAGACCCCTTTTAGCTTGTCGAAATCTGATTCCATGCACCAAAAGCAACCGCCAGCCAGTACAGTTTTAGCAGCAAATGTTTGTGTGGATGTGATTAGTAAGCATCCAATTAAAATAGTAAAAAACTTGGTTTTCATATGTTCCACTCTAGATAGTTAATAAATTCTATTACTTAGTCGTTTACTAGAGCGCCATTTCTGCGTTTATCTTTCAACATTGTTGGATAAAAGATTAACGGCCTTTATTTTTTTAGCCTTTTGTTAACATTTGCTTGATGACGCCTACTGACATTAATGGGTTCATTTAAACCATTGAGCGTAATCTGCAATTGCCCCGTAGCATTTTTATTCAGCAATTTAACAGCATTAACATTAACCAACGAGTTTCGGTGTGTTCGTAGAAATTGATCTGCGAATTCAACCTCTAAGGTTTTAAGTGATTCTTCTAATAAAATTGACGATGTTGCTGTGATCGCAGAGACATATTTATTGTCGGCTTTAAAACATAAGATGTCGGGAACATTAATAATTTCAACACCAAGGTGAGAATGAGCGCATAGATGTTGACGTGGCGGTGTATCTAAGCTGTCAGTGGCTGCTATTTGGCCTTGTGAGGGAGTGAGTTTAGTGACTTTTTCGAGCATCAATTCCAACCGTTGTTTTTTGACAGGCTTAAGTAAGTAGTCGATAGCGTGGGTGTCAAAAGCGGCTAAGGCATATTTATCATAGGCTGTGATAAATACGATGGCCGTGTCGAGATTAGCCTTCCTTATTTCAGCAGCGGCTTGTAATCCATCCATTTTCGGCATACGAATATCTAACAGGACTAAGTCCGGTTTCTCGCTAATGCATTGATTTAAGGCATCTAGGCCGTTGCTGGCCTCGGCGAAAATAATGAAGTTTTCATCAATGTCTGAAAGTAAGCGTTTTAGTCGTCCTCTGGCGAGGGGCTCATCATCAGCAATTAAAATTTTCATGAGGTTTGGTAAGGGAAAATAATTTGTGTTTGAAAAAAGCCGTCAGAAGAGCTAATTAATAATTTAGCTTGATCCGGGAAGCAGCTTTGCAGACGTAACCGTATGTTCTCAATAGCAACGTTGTTACCTTCACGTGTGATGCTTGAAGATTCTGTGCCCATCGGGTTTCTAATCACAAGAGTAATTAGTTGTTTACGCATAGAGCCGTGTATTTCCAATTCGCCGCCTTCGGGGGAGAGTTCTATGCCGTGGTAAACAGAATTTTCAACGAGTGGCTGTAACGTCAGTGGTGGAATGCGTGCATCTATAGGTATCGCTTTAACATCCCATTGAATGCGTAAGCGGGGGCCTAAACGGCTTTGTTCAATATTTAGATATTGTTGTGTGAGTTCACGCTCTTGTTCGAAAGAAATTAGGCGTTGAGAAGAATTTATATTGGCCCTGAATAGTTCGGCCAAGTCTTCGGTTAACGATTCTGCTAATACAGGGTCTTCGCGGGTTAAGCTGGCAATAGTGTTAAGGCTGTTAAATAAAAAATGAGGGCGAATCCTTGCTTGTAAGGCATCTAATTTTGCATCGGCTTGGGCGGTTGTTTGCTTTTTCCACTGATGTTGTATGTATAAATAACGCAAGAGAATGATGGCGATAATGCCGCTGATTATTAAATTCTTTAGATAGATGGAAAGCTGGCCACCCTTGAAGGTTGGAAAAACACCTAGTTGAGGTAACAGTGAAAAGACAAGCCATGTGGAAATGAAGGTAAAAAAAACAATAATAAAAAACGATAATAAACTGACCGTTAGTGGACTCCAATCGAGAATCTTTTTTTTTTAAAAACAAAGAAAAGCAGCGCTTGTGAAGGCAACCCATAAAATAAATAAGGAATTAAAGCTTAAAGCCGGCCAAAACTCACCTGTAATGTAGCTAGTGCTGAGCGCAAGGATGATGGCTAATAGTTGAGTTATGAGCGTTATATACAGCACAATATCAGCACGACAAAAATCGGGTAAAAAGTGTTGCTGCTCTTTTTGTGTGTTTGCGGTCATTTAAAGTGAGTGTACGCTTTTAGGTTCAATGCTATCGTTAATGTTGGCTTTCTTAGGTGATATAATAGGCAATAAATCAACTTTAAAAGCAAATCATGTCACAAGATAAGCAAAATAAACTATGGGGCGGCCGGTTTTCGGAAAGTACGGATGCATTTGTTCAAGCATTTACAGCGTCAGTTACGTTCGATCAACGGTTAGCACCATATGATATAGCGGGTTCTAAAGCACATGCTGCTATGTTGACTCATGTGGGTATTTTGACTGAGCAAGAATGCCAACAAATCATTGATGGCTTAGACAGCATTTTGGCAGATATTGAAAAAGGTCAATTTGAATGGTCTATTGCGTTGGAAGATGTGCATATGAATATCGAAGCGGCATTGACAGAACGTATAGGTATCGCAGGTAAAAAGCTCCACACAGGCCGTTCGCGTAATGATCAAGTGGCAACAGATATACGCCTGTTTATGCGAGATCAGTTGAATCTTGTTTTATCTGAGTTGGCACGTTTACAAGCGGGTTTGTTAGGGCTAGCTGATCAACATGCCGATACTATTATGCCTGGCTTTACACATCTTCAAGTAGCTCAGCCGGTTACGTTTGGTCACCATTTGCTCGCATGGTTTGAGATGTTAAAACGTGACGCTGAGCGGTTTAAAGATTGCGCCAAGCGCGTTAATATTATGCCCTTAGGATCTGCGGCATTAGCAGGAACAAGTTATCCAATTGACCGTGATTTTACGGCAAAAGCATTGGGCTTTTCAGCCCCTTGTGCAAACTCGTTGGATGGCGTCAGTGATCGTGATTTTGCGATTGAATTTTGTGCAGCGTCGGCGTTATTAATGACGCATATGTCTCGCTTTTCTGAAGAAATCGTCTTGTGGTCAAGTGCACAGTTTAACTTTATTACATTGCCGGACGCTTTTTGTACGGGCTCGTCAATTATGCCGCAAAAGAAAAACCCAGACGTGCCTGAGCTAGTGCGAGGCAAAGTGGGGCGAGTGAACGGCCATTTGATATCTTTGTTAACGTTAATGAAGTCTCAACCATTGGCCTATAACAAAGATAATCAAGAAGATAAAGAACCACTGTTCGACACGGTGGATACGGTACTAGGTTCTTTGCGTGCATTTGCTGACATGGTGCCAAATATTGAGGCCAATAAAGCTGATATGTATGCGGCAGCTAAACAAGGGTTTTCAACAGCCACTGATTTAGCTGACTACCTTGTCGGTAAAGGGCTGGCATTCCGTGATGCACATGAGGTGGTGGGCCTTGCTGTGCGTTTAGGTAGTGAGACAAGCCGAGATTTATCAGAGCTATCGTTAGATGAGTTGCAGCACTTTTCGGATGCAATAGCGAGCGACGTTTTTGACGTGTTAACGTTAGAAGGGTCGGTTTCTGCACGCGACCATTTTGGGGGTACTGCGCCAAATCAAGTGCGTAAAGCAGTTCAAGCAGGTGTTGAACACTTGGCTAACGCTAAATAAAGTACTAATTTATTAGCATTTTTTTTAAAATGTACAATACTTAAGGGGTGTAATTTAGGTTTTTAGGTATTGAAATATCATGACCGTCCCTTCAACAATTGATTGGAGTATTGCGGCACTTGAACGTGCTGATTTTGGCGTGCTCGTGCTGGATGATAAACGTATCGTTTGGGTCAATACATTTCTTGAAAAGCTTCTCGGTAAAAAAACTAAAGACCTTGAGGGATGTTTTGTCTCGGCAAACGATAAAATATCCTCCATTTTATTAGGGTCGGATCAAACTTTTTCAGTCAGCCAACAAAATATTGATGATAAATGGTTGAGGCGTGAACACGTTAAAGCTAAAGCAAGTGATGTCTACTTTTTTCACGATTGTTCAGATCTCGTCATTATAGGTAATGAGTGCAGGCGGCTTCAGGTCGATTTAAATGACATGAACCCGAAAGACCCTATTACAGGGATGATGAATTTGGATGTGATTACAGAGCTGCTTGACGGGCATATCAGCCGCAGCCGCCGTTACAGTAATGCGTTATCGTTAATGCGAATTACATACTCGTTTCCAGATAACATGGATCCAGCTTTATTTGAGCGAAGCATTAAAAGAATTGCCTTCTTTTTAAAAGACCAGCTTCGTTGGGCAGATCAAATTGGCATGCTGGATAGTCAAACATTCCTCGTCATTTTGCCAGAAACAGATTATCAGTCAGCTTCCACGTTACTTAATAAATTTCAGGGTGAACAGCATTTGTCGCTTTTTGCTAAAAGCGATGGCCGGCCACTGTCTTTTTCTGTCGGGCTGGGCGAATGGAGTAAAGGTGATACGACGTCAAAAATGCTGCAAAATATTAGGCAAGATGTTGAATTGGCAATGTTGACCTGATAAATGGCTGTCGACACTCAAACGATTACTCAAGAACGTAGTCCTAAAAAAATACAGTTGGTCAGTAAAGATGGCCAAATTAGTAAAAAAGATATTCGGGTTATTAAACAGCGTTTTATTAATCTGCATAAGTTGAAAATGCAAAGAGCTAGGGATGTTATTACGCCTAGGCAAAAGATTTTTTTAGATATTTTGCCCCTGCTTTTCCATGTTAATCACCCTGTGTTGCCAGGTTATGTTTCAAACGAAACGCCGGCTGGAATTGCGGATTACGCTCCAAGTCGGTTTGTTGTTCAGCGAGCAAAAAAGTTAGGTAAGGGCTTCGTTTATCAAAAAAGGGCAAAGCGTTATTTCGCCATTGAGTCGCTTTTTATCATGGGCAGTGTTGGCAGTATTGCGTATGCAAAAGGCAGTGATATGGATTTGTGGCTTTGCCATGCGCCAGACCTGTCTGAAAAAGCGTTAACATTATTAGCTGAAAAAACAGAAGCAATAGAAAAATGGGCGGCGAGTTTAGGCTTGGAAGTCCATTTTTTTTTAATGGATGCAGAGAAGTTTAAGAATGGTGTTGTTGCGCCACTATCGAGTGAGAGTAGTGGCAGTACCCAGCATCAATTGCTGTTAGAAGAGTTTTATAGAACAGCACTATATGTAGCTGGGCGTTACCCAGTTTGGTGGCTAGTCCCCCCTGAGTCAGAAGATGATTATTCGGCTTTTGTGAAGAATCTATTAGACCGCCGTTTTGTTGACCGGAATGATGTGATAGATTTTGGTGGTCTCGAGAATGTGCCTGCTGAAGAGTTTTTAGGGGCGTCATTTTGGCACTTATATAAGGCGATTGATTCTCCTTACAAGTCGTTACTTAAACTGATGTTGATGGAATCGTATGTGGATGAGTACCCGCATTCGAAATGGGCTGCTCTAACGTTAAAAAAGCAGTTGTATGACGGTGTGACGGATCCGAATAAATTAGATGCGTATCTGATTTTATATTACGTGCTCGAAGACTACTTAATAAAGAGAAATGAGCCTAAACGATTGGAGCTCATGCGCTATTGTTTTTATAACAAGCTAAATGAATTAGGGTCTGCATCAACGTCTGTAAAAAAAGATGATTGGCGGCAGGACGTATTAAACAAATTGCTTACATCATGGGCACCTCTACCAGCATACATTTCTGATTCTATTAATCAAAAAGCGTGGAGCATTGAGCAAACGCAGCAAGAGAGAGATAGGTTAACTAAAGAGTTAACGTACAGCTACCGGCTGTTAATGAAGTTTTCAAATGAAAACGTTGAAGGCTCATCAAGCGAAAGTAAAGATTTAATGTTATTAGGTAGAAAGCTCAATGCAGCTTTTGAGCAAAAGCCAGGAAAACTAGAACGGCCGATGGTGAAAGGTCGATATATTCAACATGAAAATAAAGTAGTTTTAAAACAGCGTGAAGGCGTGGTTGAGCAGACCGGTTGGGGGCTAAGTCGGTATGATGATTACGGTGACAAACAGCTCATTCGCCAAGCCCATAGTTTGATTGAATTGCTTGCTTGGTGTATTGATTACCCTATTTTGAGTCGGCGTACTAAGTTTGCACTAAATCCAGGCCAATCGAATATCACCTCTCGAGAGGTGCTTCAAACCATTCGAGACGTTACAACGTTTTTTAATAGTTTGCCTGAAAAACCCAGTGACTTAGAAGACTTCCATCAACAACCGCACATTACACATGTGATGTTGGTGGTTAATTCAGGCCTGGACCCGATGAGTGAATTGACTGAACAAGGGGTTAATTTAACGAGTGAGCGATCAGATGCTCTCAGCTTTGGATCCTATAGAAGGAATTTAATCCATACAGTTGACTTGATGTACCGTAATTCATGGAACGAAATTATCGTTGCTAAGTTCTCTAACGTTAAAGGGTTGATGGAATGCTTATGCAGCTTATTTTCAATCAATATGCTTGGTAGGAATCAGCAATTACCCGAGTTGATTTGTGCTAGTTACAGCTCCCCAAGAGCGATGAGTATCGCTAAACGGGTTAAAACTTTATTTGATGATATGGGGCGTGTGTTCAAAAAGCAGAACCGCAATCTTTCACCAAGATTGGTTGTTCATTCGTCACGATCTTATTTTATGTTGCAAGTGATTGATGGGAAAGTTGTCCCTACGCCAATCAAAAACGAAATTAATTTGTGGCGAACCTTATCTCAACCTCAGGTGACATATAGCCCAGTTATGTTTGATAGTTTTACAGACAACAATGTTTTATTGTCTGTTATGGCCAATAACGATAAGCGGGGCATTGTACAAATATACTTTGTGGAAGTTGGTGATATGGCGCAATTATATATTTTCGATGAAAAAGGCTCGTTGCATGTTGAAGAGCACCAGTTGGTTGATGAGTCAATACTACTGCAACCCTATGTCAGGTTTGTTCAAAAGAGTGTGGAAAGAAGAAGTTTGGCTGCATACGAACAAAATAAAGATTCGCAGAGCATATCAATTGAATGTTACCGCTTAGAAAAAACGAATATGACATGGGCTATGGGGCAAGTTGATTATGAGTTGAACACGTTAGATGCAGGCATGCAAATTCGTATCGCTTATGACAGTATTTCACAACAACCCCATGTTTATTGTGACTCAACTGTTTTTTCTAGTTTGGATCATGGGGGAAATGTCTATAAGGCCGCTGCTAAATCAGTGTTAAATGAACGAACTTCAAAAGAGATATACCCTGTTTATGTGACAGATATTGATGTTCCACTCAAAGAACTAGGAGTGGACGATTCGTTGAATTTACAAACCATACACTTTCTAAGGTACAAACAGCTTATAGAAGGCAAATTAAATAGTTAACTCCTTAAGAAAAAACTGTCTCTGGTCACTTTAAGAGTAATT
This sequence comes from uncultured Piscirickettsiaceae bacterium, assembly GCA_913061075.1. Lineage (GTDB taxonomy): Bacteria > Pseudomonadota > Gammaproteobacteria > Methylococcales > Cycloclasticaceae > Cycloclasticus. Next base: position 213,030 of record CAJXSK010000005.1, read on the forward strand.
GGTTGGTATTGTCTTTTAGAAGAATAGGCTGTTGATACGGCTCCCTACGTTTGGTTGTTTCATAGAAATCCATGAGTTAATATTGCTAATAATTTTTTATTTATACTTTTTTTGCATATGACGCTCCCTAAAGAACACCCGCTCAGATATCGACTATTTAATGAGTCGCATGCGCGACCTTATGCAGATTTAACGTCACCTCTACAAGTGTCTTATTTGGTACTGTTGACAGGTGAAGTAACGTCAAAAAAAGAATGTGCACACCTGAGTCAATTGGCAGAGCAATATGGCGTAACGCCGCCGATAGATAATGCTGTTCACTATGACGCTAATTTCGGTAATTTCGCTATCAAGTGGGAAAAACATACTGAATTTTCAAGCTATACGTTCACTTCAACTAAGCAATGCCAAAACCCATTTAGTTGCAAGGTGATCAGTGAAGTGCCAGAAGCTTGGATTTCATTGATAGAAGGTGAGTTACTGGTCGCTCAACACATCGAAATTTTGCCCAAGTGCGAAGACACATTAAGCGAAGAGGCTATTTCAACACATTTTCAAACGGATAGTCTTGTAGGTAGTTTTGTTGGAGGAACTGCAGCCCAAGCATGGACAGACTTTAAACTTCAAAAAGATGGCTTTAGTGAGGTCTTAATTTTAAATGATTGTTTAACACCACAAACGATGGGTCGGCTCGTACAGCACATGTTGGAGCTAGAAACATACCGTTTGCTTGCGTTGCTTGGGCTACCGCTGGTTGAAGAATACGGCATGAAAATTACAGAGCTAGGGGCGAGCTTAACGGATATTACGCATCGCTTGTCGAGCACAACAACTTTTGAAGAAGAGCAGACGTTATTAGCGGATTTAACAACGTTAGAAGCCGATATTGAGCAAATTATAGCGGCAACCTCGTACCGTTTTAGTGCCACTCAAGCGTACAAATCTATTGTTAATGACCGTTTGCAGCGTATCCGAGAAAATAGAATTGACGGCCGGCAAATGTTATCCAAATATTTGGAGCGACGGTTTCAACCAGCAATGAATGCTTGTGAGTCGGTTTCTTCTAGGCTTGAAAATTTATCCGTTAGAGTGGCCAGAGCTAGCCAGATTTTAATGGCTCGAGTCGATTTAGCGTTAGAGTCGCAGAATCAAGAGCTACTCAATTCAATGAATAAGCGAACAGACTTGCAGTTACGGCTTCAAGGAACGGTGGAAGGCTTATCAATTGCAGCGATAAGTTACTATATTGTTGGGTTAACGAGTTACCTGGGGAAAGCATTAAACGCCGTAGGGGCTAATCTGAATATCGACTTATTTGTGGGTATTTCAATCCCCATTGTTGTTGGGATTGTATGGCTTTCCATTCATAAAATTAAAAAACATATTTATAAAACACTCTAAGGTATTTGAAAAAACGAGCTGTATTCTTCCTCGCAGTTATTAAAGAGAAAATTTAGTGGGTACAAATTGCATTAAAAAATTGTACTGTATTAAGATTAGTGGCTATCAGGTAGATAGCCCGTCAACGTTCCTAAAAAAGCGATGAGATCTTCTTTTTCTTGTGCGGTGAGATGAAGAGGGAAAATAGCTGGGTTTAAGTAAGCGTTTGGTTTGCCTCCTTTGTCGTAATACTCTACAACGTCACGCAACGTTTTTAGGCTGCCGTCATGCATATAGGGGGCTGTAAGACTGATATTGCGTAATGTTGGCGTTTTATATGCTCCAATATCCTTTGGTTTGTGCGTAACAATAAATCGCCCGAGTTGTTCTTTTTGTACAGTATTTAGATTGTGGATTGCTTCTGATACGTTTGCTTTTGCTTGAATTAAAAACGAAGGCAGTGTTATCCGTAATTCGTCGAAACCGATGCCGATATTGTAAAACCGGTTATCGGTGAACAATGCGTTGTCCCAGCTAATTTCATGGCAATTTGCACAGTTAGCCTTTCGCCTGAATATCCTTAAACCACGTGCCTCGCTAAATGAGAGTGCCGTTTTTTGTCTATCAAAATGATACTTATCAAAACGTGAATTACCGGAAATTAGTGTGCGTTCATAACTGGCAATAGCCATCGCAACATGATCTAAGTTGATGTTTTTTGCGTTAATGCCGAATACCGAAAGGAAGCTCGCTATATATGAATGGTCAGCAAGTATCACCTTCAGTACTTCAGAATGATGACCTAACCCATGCTCAATAGGGTTGGTGAGAGGGTCTTTGGATTGGCTTTCTAAAGATGGCCGCCTGCCATCATGAAAATATGAGGTTAAAAAGGCCGAGTTAATTAGCGTGGGAGAGTTTCGCATGCCTGTAAGCCCATTTATACCAGTAGCAAGCGATTTCCCATCGGTGAAAGCAAGGTGACTAACGTGACAACTAGCACAGCTAATGTTTTGCGTTGTGCTAAAACGAATGTCATTAAATAGTTTTTCCCCAAGAGCAATCTTTTCAGGTGATTGCGGGTTGTTTTTAGGAAAGGTGACAGGCGGGAGGCCAAGGGTGTTTTCTGCGTTTACAGCAGTCATGTAACTGAATAAAAGAAAAACTAGTAACGCTTTCATTATAAAAAAGCCCCTACTTTGTTGAAACAACAAGGTAGGGGCAGGTAGAGAGAGGGCTCTCTCAAGGGGTTAGTCTTGCTCTGGCATATCTTGAACAATCAAAACATACGGCTCGCCTAAAGGTAATTCGTCATGCGGTTTTTTGAAGTAGATTACTTTTCCATAAGTTTCATTAACGACGGGTAGTAATTTTGCACCTTCTTCAGCTGTTAGGTCTGGGAAAGTAGCTTTAGCGCGAGGCACTTCAGTTACTGTCTCTTATACACATCTCCGAGCCCACGAGACGGACTCCTATCTCGT
>CAJXSK010000006.1 GCA_913061075.1 uncultured Piscirickettsiaceae bacterium
TCTACACTATCCTCTTCGTCGGCAGCGTCAGATGTGTATAAGAGACAGGTATAATTGAACACACTACCCCCATCCCAGCCTTCCCCCTTAAAGGAGGAAGGAGCAGACAATAAAATATTTTTATCCCCTTCCCATTTAGGGGGAGGGTTAGGGTGGGGGGAAACAATAGCAACATACGAAGCGATTAAGATTTAACGAGCTGCACGGGTATCAGTATAATAACGTCAGGACAGACGAAACAGAGAAAAGCAAATTAAGGTTTATGAGTAATAACCTTTAAAAACAAATGACTAATCTCACTTAGCATTGAAACAAGACTATCCTGCAGCGATTAAATCTAATAGTATTAAAGAACTACAAGGGGAGTGTTACAAATGAATAATAAGTTACAGCTAAGCAAGGCATTAACAACAGGTTTATTAATATCATTGATCATCTCAGGATGCAACGATAACACCCAAACTACTGAACCAGCAAGCATACAAAAACCCGCTGAATCAATAGTCGAGATACAAGTCGCACAACCAACCCAAGCAGACAAGGGTGTTCAGTATTATGGTTTGGAACAAAACCTTCAACGATTCTCCCCACTAACACAAATCAACGACGGTAATGTGCAAACACTACGCCCTTCATGGGTGCTGTCCTTAGGTGATAACCGGGGACAACAAACGCAACCATTGATCATTAATGGCATTATGTATGCGACAACACATAACGCAACGTATGCTGTAGATGCAAAATCGGGCCGCCAACTTTGGAAAACAAAGATTGAATACCCACCCGATACAGTTACGTGTTGTGGTATTACCAACCGTGGTGCGACATGGCACGAGGGTGTTCTCTATCGAGTAACCCTCGACAACCATATACAAGCCATTAACCCTGAAAATGGCTCTATTATTTGGGAAAAAGTTGCAGCTGATGTTAAAGAAGGCTTCTCAATGACCAGCGCGCCATTAATAGCCAACGGAACTATGATTACCGGCATTGCAGGTGGCGAGTTTGGCGTAAGAGCCTTTTTAGATGGGTGGGACCCAAAAACCGGCGAACATTTATGGCGATTTTATACAGTAGCAGGCCCTGATGAAAAAGGTGGTGATACATGGGAAGGTGATGACTGGAAACGAGGCGGCGCCCCTACTTGGCTTATCGGTTCATACGATAAAGAATTAGATATTGTTTATTGGGGCGTTGGTAATGCAGCACCTTGGAATGCAGCTATGCACCCAGGTGATAATTTATACACCGAAAGTGTTATTGCAATTAAACCTAAAACTGGTGAATTAGTTTGGCATTATCAGTTCACACCAAATGATGGGTTTGATTACGATGGTGTTAATGACCCAATATTGGCTGATATAGAGATAGACGGTAAGTTACGCAAAATAATGATGCAAGCGAATAGAAACGGTTACTTCTATGTCTTAGATCGCGAAACGGGTGAGCTTTTAAAGGCAAATCAGTTTGTTGATAAAGTAACGTGGGCCGATGGTATTGACATGAAAACAGGTCGCCCTATTGTTGCAGAACGCGTAAAAAATATGCTTAAAACAGGTGAGCCAACAGAAATATGGCCAGCTGCGTTTGGTGGTAAAAACCTTGCACCAATGGCCTATAGCCCAACAACAGGGCTGGCCTATGCGAATACATTTAATGTTGGTTGGAAGTACACACCGGTAGAGCAAGAATATAAGCCTGGCGTATTTTATATCGGTATGTCATTCGAATGGTTATTACCAGAAGGCCCTAAAGGCTTTTTACGTGCCATTGATCCACTAACGGGTGAATACAAATGGCAGTTCCCTACCGAAGTGCCCATGAATGGTGGCGTATTAGTAACAGAAGGTAATGTTGTATTTTCTGGTGCACAAACCGGTGAACTGTACGCCTTTAATGCTGAAACAGGTGAGAAATTATGGGAGTTCAGAACAGGCTCTGGCATCATCGCACCACCGATTACTTACCAGATAGACGGTAAACAATACATTGCGGTAGCCAGTGGTATTGGCGGCGTATATAACAACTTCTCCGGTGACGTTAATCTTAAGAATATAAACCCAGGCGGTTCTATTTGGGTATTTGAATTAGGTGATGGCGGCAATACCAGCACGATCAGTGCAAACACCATAAAGCCACCGGTTATTGAAGTAGCGGAAGCGCCTGTAGATGATAAAAGCAAATGGTCTGATACAGTAAAACACGGCGCGGAACTGTATGAGCAAACATGCTCGCATTGCCATGGGGTAGAGATGAAAACATCGGGTACGACCTTTGATTTACGTACATTTCCAAAAGGTGAGAAAGAACGTTTTGTAACTGCTGTGGTTGATGGAAAGGGCTCTATGCCTGCTTGGGGTGACAAGCTAACGGCAGAAGAAGTATCTGATATTTACGAATACGTTATTCATTAAATAGGTAGGCATATGTCGAAACTGGATGATTTGATAGATTTTAAAACGGGGCGTCAAAAGCGTGTTATTTATTCAGACCCTGATATATATGAGCAAGAACTTGAAAAAATATTTGCACGTAGTTGGTTGTTTGTAGCGCATGTATGCCAAATAAAAGAACCAGGTGACTTTATTCGAACCTTTATGGGTGAGGATGAAGTGCTGGTAGTAAGGCAAAAAGACGGTGGCGTAAAAGCCTTTTTAAATAGTTGTACTCACCGAGGAAATCGTCTTTGTAAAGCGGATCATGGGAATAAAAAAACCTTTGTGTGTAACTATCATGGCTGGGGTTTTGGAACAGATGGAGCGCTAAATGGAGTGCCGTTAGAAAAAGAGGCATATTACAACAAGCTCGATAAGGGTAAATTTGGTTTGATTGAAGTAGCGCAAATAAAAAATTATAAAGGGCTCATCTTTGCTACGTTTGATGAAGAAGCGCCAAGCCTTGAGGAATACCTTGGTGAAATGAAATGGTATTTGGATAGCTGGCTTGATGCGATGCCAGAAGGTACGGAACTTATTGGCACGGCAATGAAAGTTGAATTACCGGTTAACTGGAAATTGCCGGTAGAAAACGTGTCCGGCGATGGTTACCACCTCGGCTGGGCACACGCTGGAGCGATGACAGTAACTTCAAGTCTAACTGTAGGTGGACTAGAGGTTGGAAATACAGGTACAGACAACGATGGCGCTGTTTCAGTGGCCGGGCTCAATGGGCATACCGTTCTTGCGGCGTTAGACGGCCAATCTGGTTATGGTTTTTATCCAGACCCGACAATACCCTTACAATATCTTAAAGATAATAGGGAAACTGTCATTGGACGACTCGGTAAATATCGTGGTGAGCACTTATGGGGCTCGCAAATAAACCTAACTATTTTTCCGAACTTGCAGATGCTGCCGGGCCTTAATTGGTTCCGTATTTATCATCCTAAAGGACCGGGTAAATTTGAAATGTGGACTTGGGCGATGGTGGACAAAGAAATGTCCGATGAATTAAAACAAATGATATTGGATAATGTTAGCCGAACGTTTGGCCCAGCCGGATTGTTTGATAATGACGATGGCGATAATCTACAAGCCATCACAGAGCAAAGTCGTGGTTGGCGTACGCGTCAAATGGACGTGTACACAAATATGGCAATAGGTGGTGAACAAACCCGTGATGAAATGCCTGGCGTGGTAAGTGATGGTTTGGTGTGTGAACAAAACCAGCGATATGTGTACCGGCGTTGGCTAGAAATGATGAATGCAGACAGTTGGGCCGACATTCCAAACTATAACAGCCTTGAAGAAGCACGTGCAACGGAGGGTAAATGATGGTGCAAGCAGCAGATGATGTGTACCTTGCGCTACAGCGAGAATTATTTCATGAGGCGCGGCTGTTAAGTGCGGCTGATTATGACGGTTGGGTTAGCATGCTAGCTGATAATATAAAGTATTCAATGGATATGCCACAACGTCGCTTTATAGAAGATAAAAGTAACGATAGAGCGCCTAAAAAGACACCCATTTTTGATGATGATATGGCGGCATTAAAAATGCGCATTGAACGGTTTAAAACAGGGTTTGTGTGGGCAGAAAACCCGATTAACTCGATTAGGCATATCATCAGCAATGTGGAAGTGTTTGAAACAAAAACTGACAATGAGTTTACCGTGTATTCAATTATGGAAGTACACCGTAGTCGACTTGATGCAGAACGTAAACGCCTAACAGCAGGGCGAAAAGACCTCTGGCAGGTATCTGAAACAGGCTATAAACTCGTAAAACGAACCGCAACGCTAGATGATGGTGTTGTATTAGACAGTAATATGAATTTCTTTTTTTAGGAGAACAAAATGGGTTGGATGGACAATAAGGTATTGTTAATTACGGGCGGTGCATCAGGCATTGGTAAAGCGGTTGTTGAGCGGTTTGTAGCTGAAGGCGCAAAGGTGTGTGTGATGGACCGTTCGCAAGACGGCATTGATGCACTAGAAGCAGAGTTTAATGGCAAGGTGGTTGGTTTAACTGGCGATGTGCGCTCATTAGCTGATAACAAAGCTGCTGTAGCGAAAACAGTTGAAGCATTTGGCCAGCTTGATACCTTTATTGGTAATGCGGGTATTTGGGACTATATGGTGCCCTTAGAAGGGCAGGAAGATGACAAAGTAGAAGACATTTGCGATGAGATTTTTGCCGTTAATGTTAAAGGCTATGTGTTGGGCGCAAAAGCAGCCTTGCCAGAGCTCAGAAAAACCAAAGGCAGCATTGTCTATACTGCTTCCAGTTCCAGTTACTTTACTGGTGGTGGCGGGCCGATTTATGTAGCCTCAAAACACGCAGTTGTTGGTTTAATTAAGCAGTTGGCACATGAAGTAGCGCCGGATGTACGGGTTAATGGTGTTGCCCCTGGCGGCACACTAACTAACTTGGGTGGTAGTAATGCCGCTGGCCAAGCGGATGCGAAATTGAATGAGATTCCAGGTGTGGATCAAATGATTGGCAGCATGACACCACTTGGCTTTACCTCAAAACCTGAAGACCATGCCGGTATTTATTTGTTATTGGCGTCAGATAAAAACGGCGGTTATATTACCGGTAGTGTCATCAGTTCAGATGGTGGTATTGGCTTAGGTATGAGGCCTGAGCAGTAATGGTTTATTTATGTTTGAATAATTAGAGCGTAGGTTTGTTTTAAATGGTGTTATAGGCTGTAGTTTAGAGGTGGGGGTGAAATACTTACGTTATCCCACCAAAATCAACAATAAGTATTTCGCAAGGATGCGTCGAATATCAACGAATCAAAAGACCCACTCACGTCAGTTACGTAAAAATATGACGGACGTTGAGCGGTTATTATAGTCAAAAACAAGAAGCCGCCAATTCCTGGGCTATCGTTTTCGTCGGGAACACCCTATTAAAAACTATATCGTTGCTTTTGTGTGCTTAGACAGCAAATTAATTATTGAATTAGACGGCGGACAGCATATGGACCAACATGATTATGACGAACGTCGAGATAAGGTATTGAATCAAGAAGGGTTTGAAGTGTTACGTTTTTGGAATAATGACGTTATTGATAATTTGAATGGGGTTTTGGAAGTGGTTTGTAAGCGCCTTCTCGTGACCTGAAGGCGAGCCCTGAAATTGTATATTTGTTTGAAGGCTTATTTGTGTGATGCGTTGTTTGTTCCGATCATTGAACTGGCGGTTATTTGACCCCCATCCCAGCCTCCCCCCTTAAATGGGGAAGGAGTAAAGGGGGGCTCTAAACAAGCAATATTGTGTAAATAACACAGATCAAAACACATGGATTTGGTTTTAAATTACTGAGTCAGTTTGAAAGGAGCTGTATTTAGCCCGGTGTATTTTGAATTGTTCCCTCCCGCCTTTAAGAGGGAGGGCTAGGGTGGGGGTAAACATCAAGCGTGAGAGTAAAAAACATTTAACCTACACTGGATAAGCAACATACCTAGGCAACACGTTCGAATCAGTGATGGCTTTACGATGCTTAAATTCTGCCTTACCGCCTTTAAGCGTAATGATGTCTTCATACCGCCCAACACATAAAATTTTAGTATGGTTGGTATCTTTTTGTGTGTAATAAATAGAAAAGTTAAACGTAGCGCGTACGGTTCCACTTTCTTGTTCGACAATATTGGTTAATTGCGTGAAGTGGCGCATTTGATAATGCTCAGTCGAGTCTATTTGAATATCAACAACTTGCGTTACACGATCTTGCAGCCGTTCATAACAATCATCGAGCATAAAGGCGATGGGAAGCCCTCGGCGCACATTCTCTTCGGCAATAAAGGTATAACTACCCTGTTGGCTAAAACAGGCCAGCCAGCCAGTCATATCCATATTATCTAGCGCGCAGATATAATCACGGTTTAGGTTTTCTACTGCGCTAACAGTATCGTTTGATAGCTTACTCATGATTCGCTCCTTTCAAAACCCATGCGTTTTCTATAGTGTTCCCAGCGCGGCAAGTTACCGGATTCGTCATTTTGTTTTACGGTGAATGATAGTTTATGTTCGTCTTCCACACCTTTTTGGAAAATAGCATTACCGGGTGTTTTATTTCCAATATCAATTCGTGAGAAAACAGAGGCATCTTCCATGCTGATTAGACCGCAAGGGCCTAATAGGTTGCTGGATTGGCGAATTCGATGAGCGAGCATTTCTTCGTCATCATCTTCATGGGAGAAGTAAGCATAATGAACTTCTAAGCCTTTCGGGCCTTTGGGGAAGGCGTACCGAATATTGAGCATATCCATGTGTTTGGAATAGACAGTGACAGGAAATTGCATTTGTACGATAGAGCCGGTGCTGGTTTCTGTGCCTTTAAAATCCAATATCGAACCATCTTCTAGCGCGGTAATGTCATCTGGTATTTTAAGTTCAGACTCAAAAGACAAATGGCCGTTTTCGGTCACTTTTTGGAAGCCTTTGCCACCTTGCCAATTGAGTAAGGCGAATGCTTTGTGTAATAAAGGTGCGTGATAGCCGTCGTTATCGCAATAAGCTTTCCAATTGCAGTCGTACATGACTTTTTGATAGCCAATTAATTTTAGGCGGCCATCACCACCCAATATGCGGCTAAGTGGTTCGTAAAAGCTTTCACCTAAATATTCCTTTAATGGCGGTGTTTTATCACTCATGGTGACGAAAAATAAGCCACAAAATTCTTCTAGACGTAATTTCGCGAGTCCAAAGTTCTTACGATCAAAACCGGGCGCATAGTCTCTGCTGTTAGGGCAACCAACTAAGTCACCTTGTAAGTTAAATAACCAACGATGATACGGACATTCAAGTTCTTTTTTATTGCCAGAGCTTTCGGTAATTAATGATGTACCGCGATGGGTGCAAGTGTTTTGAAAAACACGGATTTCGCCATCTTCACCGTGTACAGCAAAAATTGGCATTTCACCTAATTCTGCGGCCTTGTAATCACCAGGGTTAGGAATCTCGGCTCGATGAACAATGGGGTGCCATTCTTCGCCGTAAAAAATAGTTTCTAGTTCCTTAGGCCACAGCTCTTCCATTTCGAAAACAGCTTTGGGAATTTCATTGTATTTTTTAGGCCACACAAGTGTTGGGCCTTCGGTCGATTGCTTTGTCATTATTTTTTCCTAGGCTGAAGTTAGTAAACTATATCGATTTATCATAAAGTTACAAAGTTGATTATCATTAGAAAATGACGTAAATCATTATCTGGGCGGTGCATTTGCGTGTTCAACAAGGGAGGGCATATCTTGAATGGTGACAGTTTTGCCTTCTTTGGTGATACAGCCAATTTTAATTAATGTAGTGAATGAGCGGCTAATAGTTTCAACGGCCAACCCCAAATGAATAGAGATATCATGGCGGTTCATGGGTAGGTTAAAGTCGTTACGAGGACAACTGAACTGGTTACTACGCCGGTGGTACCTTATCAAAAAAGTGGCTAAGCGTGATGTGGCGGCCTGAATAGCGATGTTATTTTGTGTTTCGTTTGCTGATGCTAGACCTGAACTATAGGCCTTTACGGCGAAGTCTGACAATGCGGGAAACTTATGCCTTAGTTTAACGAGTGGTCGATATGCGATTTTACAGACCATGCTATCTTCTAAAGCAGTAGCACTATTTCGATACCGGCCCCTTGCTGCGCTATCTAAACCGATAATGTCGCCTGGTAAAAAGAAATGAGCAATATGTTCAGCCCCAGATGGTGTTGTGATTTGTGTTTTAAATGCCCCAGACTTCACTACGTAAAGGACGCTTGCGGGTGCGCCTTGTTTGAATAGGACATCACCATTGTTGAGATTAATATTTGTGGTGACAATATTAGTGAATTGATTTAAATCCTTAAGCTCAATGGCAGAAGGGATACATTTTTTTGCTAAAAAACATTCTGAGCAGTTAGCTGCTAAATTGTTAGGTGCCATCTTTATGGAGTATTGAAATAATACATATAAGCTAACTATAAACTATATATTTGGGCGTTGGAATAGGAAAAATAAAACACCAAACACCAAACACCAAAAACGCTGTTCTTGGTGTTTGGTACAGAAGCTAAAGCTGCATTATTTTTTGATAACCTTTCCACAAGCCACGAATAAGCCCTTCGGTGACCAGATGATCATTGCCGGTAGCCTCTTTGCCGTCCATTTGTATGACGTTTGTGTACTTGCCATCACGAACAATGGCGTTTTGGCACAACTCGGTAGACTCGCCGTCTTCCATGGAAATAAGCCCAGCGGGACCAATTAGGTTGAATTGTTTTAGGCGAATGTTTCTAAGTTCTTCTGTATCGTCTTTATAGCCAAAATACGTCCAAACGAGTTCGAATTCATCCTTACCTTTCGGTAAAATTTGGCGGAAGGCCAAGGTGTTTTGAATTTGCTGTAGCACCAATGATGGGAACAAAGACAAAATGACCAAGGTGATGCCGTCGTCAAATTCCTGCTGGCCCTTTAATAGCGAAGGATCTTTTAGTTCATACTCACCTGTTTGAAGCGTGCGAAGTTTATCCTTTTTCATGTCGTCCAAGGCATCAGCGCTTTCGGTTCCGCTACTGGCCCACAGTACGGAGTGGTAATCGTTATTAACGATAGATGCGCCTTTTTGAGAGGAACGATATAGGCCAAAGGTGGCGTGAAAAAGGTGTAATAAACTCGCGTGGTATGGGTCTTTGGTGTTTTCTGAATAAAACTTCCAGTTACCTGCAATGTATTGGCGAGTAGTGCCGAGTATTTCAATCGGTTTATGCATGAGGCGTTTGAAGTGATACGCAACGTCTTCGCCCATGTATTCTTCAATATCGGGTGTATTATCGCCGAAGGTGCCGAAAACAGTGTCTTGGAAAACAACGACACGCACTTTACGTAAGCTGTGCTGTTTTTTATCAAAGTCTTTCGGCATGCCGCCTTTACCCGCAAGCCCGCGCTGGAAAGGTACGCCGCGCAAATCGCCTTTAGCGTCATAAGCCCATTGGTGGTAAACGCAAGCGAATACGCCATCTTCGGATTTGCCATGGCGTTCACGGCAAACTTCTGCACCACGGTGCGCGCAGCGATTTACCCATGCGTACACTTCATCGTCGTGCCCGCGGGTAACAACCACAGGGGTGTCGCCAATGTAGGTTGATTTAAAGCTGCCTTTATCCGGTATTTCTGCGGTGGCTGCTAAAAAGTGCCAGGTGTCGCCGTTATAAATTTTTTCTTGCTCAAGCTCGTAAACCTCTTCGCTATTAAATACGGAATACGGTACAGCGGTGCAGCCTGCTTCTTTAGGCCATTTTAAATGTTCTGGTGTTGTGCTCATATGTGTCTCCTTAAATAGGAATAACCATTAAGGTTGTGATTTTGTGGGTGTCGAAGATGGCGGAACGCTCTTTGAATTTAAGCACGCCATTATCACGCACGATAACGTCTACATAACGACCAACGTTGTACACAGTACTTTCGCCATCGTTACAGGTTTTAAACACGGCATAGTTTGATTGAACGTTAAACGTGTTGCCATCTTCAGACGTGATAACCGGGTTGCTAAGCAGGTGACGGTACCATTGAACTTGGTAAACGTTGGCGTGACGAAGCGCAGTTACGCGATCTTCTAACATGCCTCGACTGTCGCACCACATAACGGCTGTTGGCAAGCCAACTTCATGGTTTTCCCGAGGGATAATGCGATACAAACAAGAGTCAGTAAAAAAATCTGGCCAGTTTTCTAGTTTGTCGTCATCTATGCATTGAGCATAGGCGTTCAATAAATCTTCTACTTCGCTCTTTAATTCAAGCGTGATATTTGAGGCAGCCATGAGGTCTCCTGTAGTTGAGTGCGGTTTGGGTATAAGGCCAGTATAAAAGGCCCATCAGATTAAACGATGATTCTAGTCATTAAAAATTAATTTAATAAAAAGCGTTTCTTTAGCTGTTATCAATAAGGTTCATTTTGCCAATGAGGTCTTGAATATCAACATTTTTCGAATTATCGAGCAATACTGATACACGATTGATTGTGCTAACCACAGAGCCTTGGCGGCTGTGTAGGTAATAGCCATCTAGCGGGTACATAACAGTTTTATCTTCGCGAGCGCGGTGGTAGCTCAATTGGCTAATACCCATAATGCCTAAGCCAGCAGCTTCAGAATGCGCCATTAAGCGCTCAGCACGGTCTTCTGTAATATCACCAATATATTCTGTTAAAAGAGGCGGTGAAACAGCGCCTTTTCCAGCAACAGCTTCATGCCAGCGCACTGCGCCAACAACGCCATCAACATCTAATAAAGTACTAAAAATGACGGGTGTAGACATAAGATCTCCTTGAGTTTGTCGTTATATAAACGTGTATCTTTGAATTTAGAGGTTAGCTCAGGACCACGTTAAAAGGCAACTGCTAAATTTGCTTCATTTCATTTGTGGGAAATGTTTAGCTTATAAATGATTTAAGTCATGTTGCATTGGGTAGAAAATGAAGAGAATAATGTTAAGCTAATATTCCATAGTATTTACACATATTAAATTTGATGAGTTTAAAACCAACAGTAGCAACGATGATTGGAGACCCTGCCGGCATTGGCCCCGAAGTGGTGGCCAAGGCGTGGGCAACGGGTGAATTACACGATTATTGCCAACCTGTTTTAATTGGCAGCCAATTGGTGATGCAGCGTGCAGTTAAAGATTGCGGCTTGTCATTAAAGGTTAATAAAGTGGCGTCGGTGAAGGATATTCAAAATGACCCCGCTATTATTGATATTATCGATTCTGGGAAATTTGATGATGAGAGCTTCAAACTAGGGCTAGATAACGAATCGTGCGGGCAAATAAGCGCCGATTGGTTAGACGAAATGGATCAGCTGGCATTAGCAGGCGAGGTAAATGCAACGGTGATGGCGCCGATCAGTTCGGTGTCGATGAAAATGGCCGGCGTGTTAGATAAAGTTATCAACATGGAGCCTGGCCATAGCTATTTATTTTTAATTAGCGGCCCGCTACGCGTTATGCACCTAACAGACCACCTGCCGTTGCGTGATGTGTGCGACTTAATTACCGCTGATCTAGTGTCAACATCCATTTCACAATTAAATAAAGCCTTGATCTCTTGGGGTATAGAAAAACCACGAATAGCGGTAGCAGGATTAAATCCGCATGCGTCGGGCAAAGAAGAAGACGAAGAAATTACTCCGGGTGTTGAGCAAGCAAAAGCACAAGGTATTAATGTTGAAGGCCCTATCGCACCAGATTCTGTTTTTAGACACTGTATAGATGGCCACTACGACGTGGTGTTGGCGATGTTTCATGACCAAGGCCATATTGCGATTAAAACCTGGGGCTTTTCCGGTAATTGCGCGTTGATTATGGGGCCGCCGTATTTACATATGTCGGTCGCACACGGCACCGCGTATGATTTGGCGGGTACTGGGCAAGCCGACCATTCGATGATGTTAGAAGCGATAAAATTAACCGGAAACCTTGCCGCGGGCAATGGTTTTTTAAACAATAGGTAAACAGGAGTATTTATGAACGCTCAGCAACAAGTAGACAGCATCAACATTAATGGCAACAGCGCACCCTTTTCTGTTTATTTAGACGAAGACGTTTATAAACTAGAGCAAGAAAAATTATACCGTGGGCCGGTTTGGTCTTACCTAGGTTTAGATGCAGAAGTACCTAACGCCGGTGATTACAAGTCTACCTTTGTGGGAGATACGCCTGTTGTTATGACACGTGATGAAGCAGGTAATATTCATGCGTGGGTTAATCGTTGTGCGCATAAAGGCGCGCAAGTGTGTAGAGAGCGCTTTGGGCACTCTGATGATGGTGCGTTTACCTGTGTTTACCATCAGTGGGCGTATGACGCAAAAGGTGATTTAAAAGGCGTGCCGTTTCGCCGCGGTTTAAAAGGTGCGGGCGGTTACGAAAAAGATTTTGATATGGGCGCGCATGGTTTGCGCCAGCTAAAGGTGGCAACTATTGCTCAGATGGTGTTTGCCAGTTTTGATGACAGTACACCCGACTTAGAAACATTTTTAGGCGAAAAAATGTGTGCGAATATTCATCGCATTATGCACAAGCCAATTAAAGTAATTGGCTACGCGCGCCAGTATATGAAGGGCAATTGGAAGCTGTATTCAGAAAATAGCAGAGATGCCTACCATGGTGGCCTATTGCACTTGTTTTACCCAACGTTTGGCATTTATCGCCAAAGCCAAGAGAGCGAAGGCGTGTTAAATGAGATCGGTTACCATAATTACTTTAATGTGTCCGCGCCTGCGCCGGCAAAAAAAGTTGATTATGAAGGCTTTAAAGAAGAAGCGAACCGTGAGATGCAAGGCCCACATGAGCTAAAGGATCCGCGAGTACTTAAATTTGTACCGGAACGAGATGATAGAGTTGGCTTAAGCATTCAGTCTTTATTCCCATCGGTGGTGTTACAGCAAATTCAAAACACCTTAGCGGCTCGGCAAGTGTTGCCAAAAAGCGTTAATGAAACAGAATTGGTCTGGACATACTTTGGTTTTGAGGATGATAATGAAGAAATGGATCAGCACCGCTTGCGAAATATTAATTTAGTAGGCCCCGCGGGGTTTATTTCAATGGAAGATGGCGAGGCAGTAGAGCTTTGCCAAAACGGTGTTCATCGCGATGAAACTGAACGCTCATTTATAGAGATGGGCGGCACGGAAGCTGCGCAACACACAAGCCCAATAGGCATGGATGAAAATGCCGTACGTGGGTTTTGGAAAGGTTATAGAAAAGTGATGACAAGCAGTTAAACAATAAGGTGTAGAGATGATAGATTCAACAGAATTGGTCGATACGAAAAATTCGACTCAAGCAAAAAAGATTTTTGGTGACCAAGACGTTTACGAACAAGAGTTAGAGCGAATTTTTGGTCGCTGTTGGTTGTTTTTGGCGCATGAATGCATGCTTGAAAAAACAGGCGACTTTATTACAACAACAATGGCAGAAGATCCGGTGGTGGTTACCCGTGCTAAAGATGGCTCCATAAACGCATTTATCAATTCTTGTAGCCACCGCGGTAACCGTGTGTGTACGGCAGATTCAGGCAATTCAAAATCCTTTGTTTGTAATTATCACGGCTGGGTATTTGGGTCTGATGGCTCGTTGGTTGATGTGCCGTTAGAAGAAACCTGCTACCACGGAGATATTGATAAGAGTAAATTTGGGCTTCCTAAAATTCGTGTAGAAAGCTATAGAGGGTTTGTCTTCGGTTGTTTTGATGACGACGCACCAAGTTTAAATGACTATCTTGGTGATTGGGGCTGGTATTTAGATACCTTTATGGTGGGTGCAGGCGAGGGCATGGAGTTAGTTGGCCCGCCCATGAAATCAACCTTAAAATGCAACTGGAAAGTACCCGCTGAAAATTTTGTTGGCGACGCGTACCACGTGGGTTGGACGCACGCGGCAGCACTTGAAGTGCTTGGTGGTGAGCTGGCCATGTTGGCAGGTAATACCGCTGAAATGCCATATGACCAATTGGGTCTACAAGTGACAACGCGCCATGGTCATGGTTTTGGTGTTATTCGACAAGCCGCGGCATCCATCCATGTAAAGCGTGAGGGCTTCGATAAATTTAATCAAGAAATGATTCCTAAAGTGGCTGAAAAGTTAGGCCAACCTAGGGCAGACTTATTTGATGGACACTGGAATTGTACGACCTTTCCAAGTTGCTCATTCCTGTATGGCACAAACATTTTTAAAGTCTGGCACCCAAGAGGGCCGAATGAGATTGAAGTGTGGTCGTATGTGTTGGTGCATAAAAGTATGGACGATGCGACTAAAAAAGAGGTGGTAAAGCAAGCGGTTAGAAGCTTTGGAACAGCGGGCACCTTGGAAAGTGATGATGGCGATAATATGGTGAATGCTACCTCTATTAATAAAGGT
The DNA here is from genome assembly GCA_913061075.1 of uncultured Piscirickettsiaceae bacterium. GTDB lineage: Bacteria > Pseudomonadota > Gammaproteobacteria > Methylococcales > Cycloclasticaceae > Cycloclasticus. The sequence goes on from CAJXSK010000006.1 coordinate 14,336, forward strand.
GCCCAAGCTCGAAAAAACCGAATGAGTTCAACGATGGCTCAGGGGCATGAAGGGCCGCACCCAGATTACCCAGGCATCGTCGGTTCAAGCTTTGTGGGTGAAACGTCGTACCGTGGTTTTTACCGTTTTTATCAAGAAATAATGAATGCAGACAGTTGGCAAGCGATTCATGAAAAAGATGATGAATGGGATGATATGTTCGAGAACAAAGATTTTTGGAAGAATAAATTAGCGGGGGATAAATAACATGCACGATATCCAACCGACAGACCGCGTTTCATTAGAAGAGCATTACGCTATTTCGCAACATGCCTATGCCGAAGCGCGTATGCTGCAAAATCATCAATATAAAGAATGGTTAGAAGAAATTGTTGCTGACGATATCCACCTTTGGATGCCAGTGACTGAACGTCGCTATCGTAAAGATAAGCGCCCAGAGCCAGGCCCAGATGATATGGCGATTTATAGTGATGATTACAGTGAGGTAAAACAACGTGTTGACCGTATGTACACAGGCACGGTGTGGATGGAGGATCCAGCGTCTGATATTAAATACCTACTGACTAATATTGAAGCGTTTCATACGGACCAAGCTGACTTGTTTAAAGTGTATACCAACGTGGCGTATATCCGTCACCGCCAGCAAGATGAGCGCACAGAACACGTGGGCTCAAGAATTGATTTGTTACGTAAAGTGGGCGACAAATTTCAACTAGTGCGCCGTAAAATTACTTTAGACGCCCGAGTTACCGTAGATAAAAATTTATATTTCTTTGGCTAGTGGCCAACGAGATTTTAATTCTTTCCTGAATAAGGGGAAGGCGTGAAAAGTTTGAATGAGCGATTTATACATTAAATAAAAGAGGAAACAAAAAATGGTAAAAGTGACAGAAGTAGGCTACATGGGTTTCAACGTGACGGATTTAAATGCGTGGCGTGAATTTGCAACAAAATGCGTTGGTTTGGAAATTGAAGAAGGCGATAGTGATGACCGTTTTTACTTAAGAATGGATACGCATCATTACCGGTTTGCCATTCATCAATCGAATGAGGACGATTTGGCGTACACAGGTTGGAGAGTATCTGGTCGTGAAGAATTTGAAGCGATGCAACAGCAATTAAGCGATGCGGGCGTCGAGTACCAAGTAGCGTCAGAGGAAGACGCAGAAGAGCGTTGTGTTTTGGGCCTGTTAACGCTACAAGACCCTTCAGGCAATGCCGTGGAAATTTTCTATGCGCCGCAAGTTGATGTAATGAAGCCTTTCCACCCAGGCCGCCCAATGCATGGTAAATTCTTAACTGGTGATCAAGGTGTAGGCCACTTTATTATTCGCTCTATGGATGATGAAGCCATGTACCAATTTTATTCAATGTTGGGCTTAAGGGGCTCGGCTGAATATAAATTAAAATTACCAAATGGTATGACGGCAAAACCAACCTTTATGAGCTGTAATGACCGTCAGCATTCATTAGCCTTTGGTTTAGGCCCAATGGAAAAGCGCATTAACCACCTAATGTTGGAATACACGGAATTTGATGACTTGGGTCTTGCGCATGACACGATTCGCCAAGAAGGCATTGATGTGGCTATGCAATTGGGTAAACACTCAAATGACCAAGCGTATACTTTTTACTTCGCAACGCCATCAGGTTGGTTGTTAGAACTTGGACACGGCGCGCGTCATACGCTAAAAGATCAAGAATATTATGTAGGCGATGTGTTTGGTCACAGACCAGAAGCAAAGGGCTATGGCATGGATATCGATTTATAAGGTAGTTTTAGCGATAACGATTAAAAAAGGGCGCTTCGGCGTCCTTTTTGTTGCTTATTATGTGAGGCCTAGTTTTGATGCGTATAAGCGAAAAAAAGCCCATTTTATCGAGATAAAATGGGCAAGTATTCGAGAAGGGAAGTCTCAGAATTACATACACCTATTATTCATAAGTGGTCTTGCAAATCAAAACAGCGGTTAGGCCGCGTATGATATTTATAGCGCTGAGTTTTTAGCTAGCACAGTATCGCTTTGCACAGGAAGATCTAATTCCATTGCATAGTCTTCAGCATAAGTACGTTCATCAGTTGCTTCAACAACAACGTGAGTTGTTGGCAATACAACGTCTAATGAATAGTCAGATGCATAAGTTAGCTCGTCAGATGTTTCAGTTGTGTAGCTGCTAGCTGTTGGTGCTACAAGCTCCATTGAATAGTCTTCAACGCCTGGGTTTGCATAAGCAACGCCAAGAGTTAATGCGTTAAGTGTAAGTGCTGCAGTTAAAGTTTTTAATGTGTTCATTTTCGTCTCCGTTTCGTTAAGTTCGAGAGTAGTCTATATGCAAAGATAGAATATACAAAGAATTAAAAAGAATAAGAGATGTGCTTTCTTATATCTCATATGAAAAAATTGTTAAAAAACAATGATTAAGAGTCAACTATTGCCTACAGGGATAGCGAAAATTCTTTAAATTACTGTTATCTTAAGTGTTAGGCGGCTAATTCGTTCGTCTCTATTAAGTAATTGATGGTTGGTGTGGAAGAGTTAATGTGAAAAAAGTACGGCTAGTTAGAGGTTGTTTAATATTTAGCCCAGGGTGATTGTTTGCGTTGACTGTGTCTACGGTTTCTAATAAATTAAGATTACTTTAATAATATGAGCAAGGACACTTGATGCAAAAAATCCCAATGCCCGATGATTGTGGTTACTTCGGCGAATACGGTGGACAAATAATTCCGCCTGAATTAGCCGTTATCATGGATCAAATTAAAGACGCATACCTTGAAATCTCACAAACTAAAGCTTTCCAAGACGAACTAAACGACCTCTATGCTAATTATGTCGGCCGCCCTAGTCCTATTTATTACGCAAAGCGTTTAAGTGAAAAGCTGGGTGGGGCAAAAATATTCCTCAAACGCGAGGACTTAAATCATACCGGCGCACACAAAATTAACCATTGTTTGGGTGAGGCTTTATTGGCTAAGCATATGGGCAAAACAAAAGTATTGGCAGAAACAGGTGCCGGTCAACACGGTGTGGCTTTAGCAACAGCTTGTGCCTTAGTTGGCCTTGACTGCGAAATTCATATGGGCGCGGTGGATATTGCTAAAGAACACCCAAATGTCACTAAAATGAAAATTTTAGGCTGTACATTGGTCGAAGTAACGCGCGGTACTCAAACCTTAAAAGATGCTGTTGATAGCGCCTTCGAAGAGTATTTAAAAGACCCTGTTAATTTTATTTATGCGATTGGTTCTGTGGTTGGGCCGCACCCTTTTCCAATGATGGTGAGAGACTTTCAGAGTGTTGTGGGTAAAGAATCTCGAGAGCAGTTTCTTGAGCAGCATGGAAAGTTGCCCGATGTGGTGACCGCTTGTGTGGGTGGCGGTTCTAATGCTATTGGTATGTTCACCGCATTTTTGGGTGACGAATCAGTTGATTTGGTCGGTGTAGAACCAGCAGGTAAAGGGTTAGATACCAACCATCATGCGGCAACGATGAGTAAAGGTGTCAAAGGCGCTTTGCATGGTTTCAAATGTTATAACTTGCAAGATGAGGCTGGCGAACCGTTGCCTGTTCATTCCATTGCTTCAGGTTTGGACTACCCGGGCGTTGGTCCTCAACATTGTTTATTGAAAGACTTAGGGCGAGTGGATTACGTTGCAGTGGATGATGATGATTGCGTGGATGCGTTCATGACCCTATCGAGAGTTGAAGGAATTATCCCTGCGTTAGAAAGTGCGCATGCGGTGGCTTATGCAATGAAGATTGCGGGCGATATGTCGCCGGAGCAAACTATTTTAATTAATTTGTCAGGGCGTGGTGATAAGGATGCGGATTTTATTGCGGATAAATTGGGGTTATAGGGTTTATTTACTGCCGTAAGGGCGTTCATTTTTTGCATTGCCAAAAAACGAACGCCCTTGCGGCAGCAAAAATAGTACTTCTGAGAGAATAGCTGGTGAGATTACGATTGAAAAAAGCAACTCGACCTTTAGGTCGAAACCCAGCAAACCTAATATGACAGCTCCAACGCATTACACAAATAATCCATTAAATCATTAGCTGCTTTATAACGTTTATGAACAATGTTAACCAAGTCAGGGCTTGTTATGTCTTCTTGGCTAAGTGGGTGGATGGCGATAAAGTCTTTACGCTTTAAATCGTTAATCATCGGGTGATCTTTTGCGTAGCCGCGTGGGTAAGTTTTGAGCGAGTCACCGGAAAATGAGTAGAGTCGTTTGAAGGTTTTGTTGTCTGTTAGTTGTTTCCAGGCGTTTGGGCTATCGCTGATCATTTCGCGAATCTTGCTGAGTGCTTTGCTGTCGGGGCGCCAGATTCCTGCGCCTACAAAACATTCTTGCGGCGATATGTGCAGGTAAAACCCCGGTGCGTGTACATCCTTCCCTGCCACGTGTCTAAATTGAATGCCAATATTGGTTTTATAGGGCGTTTTATCTTTGCTAAATCTTGCATCTCGGTAAACGCGCATTAACGAGCCGCCAGTTTTTTTTGAAATAGCAGTAAAACTTGGCGATAGCGATTCAATGCTAGGCCGCATCGCTTCAATAAAATCTAAGGCTGGCGAACGAACGTGGTCTTCATACAAGGGTTTGCGCTCGTTAAACCATGGGCGATTGTTGTTGCTAGTCAGTTGATTTAAAAAATCGAACGTCTGCTGGTTAAAGAAAGAAGGTTGCATTGTCGTTGTCCTGTATATGATTTAAAGCATGGCTTGTTTGTTAGTTGAAGATATAATAACCTTAATAACTAATATTTACGGCATAAATCATTTGGGGTAGGAATGGCTAGTTTTAATGTAAAAATCAGCGAACAAGAGTTTGAGTTTAAATGCGAAGAAGGCGATACAATTTTACGTGCGGCGCTTCGTGCAGGGCTTGGTATGCCGTATGAGTGTAACTCGGGCGGTTGTGGTAGCTGTAAGGTTGAAATTCTTAACGGCGAGATTAATGATGTTTGGCCAGATGCGCCAGGCCTATCGCCACGTGATATTAAAAAAGGCCGCAAACTAAGCTGCCAATGTATTCCAACGGCTGATTGTGAAATTAAGGTGCGCTTGAACCATGAGGCAATGCCAGTTCATAAGCCCATTAAATCAAAAGCCACGTTATTCCAAATTAATACATTAACGGATGATATGGCGGAATTTTGTTTTAAAACAGAACATGCAGCTAATTTTGAGCCAGGCCAATTCGCTTTATTAGACTTCCCTGGGGTTGTTGGTTCACGTGGATACTCAATGAGTAATTTGCCAAATGATGCAGGTGAGTGGAATTTCATTATTAAAAAAATGCCTGGTGGTAGTGCGACGGGTAAACTGTTCGATGAATATAAAGTAGGCGACGAAATAATTGTTGATGGCCCTTATGGCTTGGCGTATTTAAAACCTGAAATTCCTCGCGATATTGTTTGTGTCGGTGGTGGTTCGGGCTTGTCGCCAGAAATGTCTATCATTAAAGCAGCAGCAAAAGATCCGCGATTAGAAGATCGTAATATTTATTTATTCTACGGTGGTAGAGCGCCTAAAGACATTTGCACGCCAGCGCTTATTGAAGCTGATGATGATATGCGAGGTAGAATTAAAAACTTTAATGCAGTGTCAGATGTTGATGCAGCAAAAGCAGCGGGTTGGGATGGTGAAGTAGGCTTTATTCATGAATTGTTGGCCAAAACATTAGGTGATAAACTACCTGAGCATGAGTTTTATTTCTGTGGCCCACCACCAATGACCGATGCGTTAACACGTATGTTGATGATGGAATATAAAGTACCATTTGACCAAATTCATTATGATCGTTTTTATTGATTAATTATTTTATAACTTAACTATATTGATACCAGAATATGAGTAATTTAGTAACGCTGTGTAAAGCAGACGATGTAAAAGAAGAAGCGCCGATTTCAGTAACACCAGAAGGTTTTCCAGGCTTGGCAGTGTACGAGTTTGAAGGTGAATACTTCGTAACAGATAACCTTTGCACACATGGCATGGCGATGTTGACAGACGGTTACCAAGATGGCGAAGAAATTGAATGCCCATTCCATGGCGGTGCATTTTCAATAAAAACAGGTGAAGCGACGGCTTTTCCTTGTCAGATAGCAATTAAAAGCTATCCAGTAACGCTTGAAGACGGCAATATTTGCATTCCAGCTGCTGAGTAATTCGCGTCATGAAAAATAGCATTGATTTTTATTTTGATTTAATGAGCCCATTTAGTTATTTGGCTCATGTAAAGCTGCCTGATTTAGCACGCAAGTATGACTTGTCTGTGGCGTATCATCCGATGGACATTCCACAAGCAAAAATGGCAGCAGGTAACTACGGCCCATCTAACCGTGAAGTGCCAGCAAAAATAAAAGTGATGCTAGCCGATTTAAAACGTTGGGCTAAGCACTACGACGTGCCATTTACATTCCCTAAAAACTTACAAGTTGAGCTTTGGAACGTAGGTGTATTATTCGCTATCGAAAAAGGCGAAGAAGAGGTTTATGTTAATGCTGCGTATGCAAAAATTTGGGGCGAAGGTTGTGACCCAGCGGATATTACAGAGCTACAGCAAGTAGCTGAAGGGCTGGGTTGGGATGTTGCAGCGTTTACCAGCTTTGTAGAGTCTAACGAAGCGCAAACGGCGTTCCGTAAGGCTTGTGTACAAGCGCATCAAGTGGGTGTGTTCGGTGCGCCGATTATGATGTTAGATGACGAGATTTGGTGGGGTAATGATCGTTTTGACTTTATTGAAGAGTATCTTCAGCAGCGTTAAGCGTTTTAATCATTTTAATATGGGCAATGCCAGCCTCATCCATAGGTTCGCCCAGTCGAATAAACCCATTTTTAATATAAAAGCCCTCGGCTGAAAGCTGTGCGTGGCAAGTTAATTGTTCTAGTTTTAAGTGCCGAGCTTGCTGATTAATCAGCCGCAGTAGTTCATTGCCTATTCCCTGCCTTCGATAATTTTTTAGCACGGCCATTCGGCCAAACTTTCCGCTAGCAATCAACCTAGCCGTTGCAACAGGATTTTGCCGGTCATTAAAAACCACAACATGATGGCTATGTTCGTCAAGGGTATCTAGTTCTATGGCGCTGGGAACACCTTGTTCAGTAACAAAGACGGTGAGCCGAATTGGTTTGCAGTATTTTTTGAGTTTGGCCCAAGTATCAGTTTGTGATCTAAACCGTGACACTACGGGATGGCAACCTCGGTCAACAAAACATGAGAGGCGCTTTGTCCGCGTGTTGTGTAGTCTTGAAGTACAAGCCGGTGTTCTGTGGTGGCGCTAAGAACGGCCTGAATATCTTCGGGGTATACGCTGTCTCGCCCATCCATAAGGGCCCACGCTTTAGCGGATTGCACCAAGCCAATACCGCCTCTAGGGGACAAGCCTTGAGAGAATAAAGGTGAGGTACGTGAAAATTCCAACAAAGCTTGTACGTAGGCAATGAGGGGCTCAGCCACATGAACGTTAGGGCATTGTTGTTGAAGGGACAGTAGTTGCTCGCATGAAAGTGCGGTGCTCAAGGCATTGAGTATTTGTTTGGTATCTTGCCCCGCCAGTAGTTTTTTCTCTGAGCTTGCGTCGGGGTAGCCAATGGATAGGCGCATTAAAAAGCGATCTAATTGTGATTCCGGTAGCGGAAACGTACCAACTTGATGGCCCGGATTTTGTGTGGCAAAAACAATAAAGGGTTGAGCCATTGGATAGGTGGTTTTTTCAATGGTAACTTGACGCTCTTCCATTGCTTCTAATAAAGCGCTTTGTGTTTTGGGTGTGGCACGGTTTATTTCATCAGCCAATATGAAAGATGAAAAAATGGGGCCAGGGTGAAACTCAAAGCTATTATTGTCGCGGTCAAAAACGCTGGAGCCAACAATGTCGGCCGGTAATAAGTCGCTAGTAAATTGAATGCGTTGAAATTCCAATCCAAATAAGGTGGAGAAGGTATGAGCCAATGTGGTTTTCCCCACGCCCGGGATATCTTCAAGTAATAAATGCCCTTTCGCTAAAATACAGGCTAAGGCCAGTTTGATGGTGTGTTCTTTGCCTAAAATAACAGAATTTGCGTGCTCTAAAAAATCTTCAACAGGGTTTTTCATATAGGCAGAATCTACTTAATTTATTGAGAGAAGTGTTTATCTTAGCAAATAGTATTGAGGCTTGTTGTGAAGGCATTAACCAAATACATGAAAAAATGTTAAAATCAACAGCTTATGTCTAATGGTTACAGTTATGGAACATCCAAATAAGTTTGACGTTATTATTGTAGGAGGCGGTCACGCAGGCACAGAAGCCGCGTTAGCGTCTGCTCGAACAGGGGCTCGCACCTTGTTGTTAACGCAAAACATTGAGACGTTAGGTCAAATGAGTTGCAACCCGGCTATTGGTGGCATTGGCAAAGGACACTTGGTAAAAGAAGTGGATGCGCTAGGCGGTTTAATGGCTAAGGCAACGGACAAAGCCGGCATTCAATTCCGTACGTTAAATTCCAGCAAAGGACCTGCAGTACGCGCAACCCGTGCTCAAGCGGATCGGCTGTTGTACAAGCATGCTGTGCGAGAAGTTTTAGAGAATCAAGAGAATCTAAGTTTATTCCAACAGACTGTGTCGGACCTTGTTGTTGAAAATAATAAAGTTGAAGGCGTTGTGACGCAAATGGGTCTTACGTTCAAAGCGCCAAGCGTGGTGTTAACGGTCGGCACATTTTTGGGCGGAAGAATTCATATCGGCCTTGAGAATTATGAAGGGGGTCGTGCAGGTGATGCGCCATCAAATGCCTTATCTGAACGGTTGCGCGCCCTGCCCTTTGGTGTTGATCGATTAAAAACAGGTACGCCACCGCGCATTGATGGGCGAACCATTGATTTTAGTGTGATGGAGGAACAGCCGGGCGATACGCCGCTGCCGGTGTTTTCTTTTATGGGGTCTGTGGCGGATCATCCCGAGCAAATTTCTTGCTACATCACCCGAACCAATGAGCAAGGTCACGATATTATTCGTTCAGGATTAGATCGTTCGCCCATGTATACGGGTGTAATTGAAGGTGTTGGGCCGCGTTATTGTCCATCGATAGAAGACAAGGTGATGCGTTTTTCAGATAAAAACTCTCACCAAATTTTTGTGGAGCCTGAAGGGTTAACAACAACAGAAGTTTACCCGAATGGTATCTCAACCAGTTTGCCGTTTGATATTCAGTATGCGTTTATTAAAACGATTAAAGGATTTGAAAACGCGCATATTGTGCGCCCTGGTTACGCGATTGAATATGACTTTTTCGATCCGAGAGGGCTTAAGTCGTCTCTAGAAACGAAACACATGCCGGGTTTGTATTTTGCGGGCCAAATTAACGGCACAACGGGCTATGAAGAAGCGGCGGCTCAGGGCTTGATAGCGGGCCTTAATGCTGCGCGACAATCCAAAGATTTGGCGCCATGGTGTCCGCGCCGAGATGAGGCATATATTGGTGTGATGATCGACGACCTAGTGACGAATGGCACGCTTGAGCCTTACCGAATGTTTACAAGTCGTGCGGAATATCGCTTGTTACTTCGTGAAGATAATGCCGATCTTCGGTTAACTGAAATTGGCTATGGAATGGGTTTAGTTGGTGAGAAGCAGTGGCGCGCTTTTAGTGCTAAGAAGGAAGCTGTTGAGAAAGAGCAGGCTCGTTTGAAATCAACCTGGATACGACCAGATTCGCAACCAGCCGATGAAGCAAGCGCCTTTTTAAAAGCGCCATTACAACGTGAGGCGAATTTATTAGATTTGCTTAGACGTCCAGAAGTGACGTACGACAACATTGCAAATTTATCTGGTCTTGAAAGTGAAGTTGATGATGTGTCGGTTACTGAACAGGTCCAAATTCAAGCTAAATATGCGGGTTATATTGAGCGCCAGCAAACAGAAATTGCAAGATCATTACGCTACGAAGACATGGCGTTGCCCCCACAAATGAGTTTTCAACAAGTACCGGGGTTGTCGTCTGAGGTTGTAGAAAAACTCGACAAGCACCGACCTGAGACATTGGGTCAAGCTGGCCGTATCCAAGGGGTTACGCCAGCTGCGGTATCCCTGCTGTTGGTTCATATGAAAAAGAAAAGCGCTTAGCTGTCGTGTTTAATGAACTTCATAAGGCTCAACTAGAGCGCGGTATCAGTGATGCGTCATTAGTGATGCGGCCAAGTCAAATTGAGCAACTAATGGCGTTTTTACAGTTGATGGTGAAGTGGAACAGGGTATATAACTTGTCCGCCATTAAAGAGCCAGAGGAAATGGTTAGCCTGCATTTACTGGACAGCTTGAGTGTATTGCCTTTTTTGCACGGTAAGCGGTGTATTGATGTTGGAACAGGTGCCGGCTTACCCGGCTTGCCATTAGCCATTGCTAAGCCAGAAGTAGAATTTGTGTTGTTGGATAGCAATTCAAAGAAAACTCGGTTTATTCAGCAGGTGTGTATTGAGTTGGGTTTAAAAAATGTTGAGCCACTGCATGAACGTGTTGAGAATTATAATCCAGAACAAAAATTTGATACGGTAATTGCTCGCGCATTGTCAGCGTTACCCAATCTGTTAACAAAAACACGGCATTTGTTGTTGGATGGTGGTAAATTGCTGGCCATGAAATCAAAAGAAACGGACGAATTGGTTCGAGATGATTTTCAATTTGATGAAGTTAAAGCGCTTAACATCGCAGGCCTAGATGCAACGCGTAACTTAGTGATTTATACGGCTAAGTAGCGGCACGAACAAAAATACATAAGGTATATAGAGTGGCAAAAATCATAGCGATCGCGAATCAAAAAGGCGGGGTTGGGAAAACAACAACGAGTATCAATTTAGCGGCATCAATGGCTGAGTTAGATAGGCGCGTATTATTAGTGGATATGGATCCACAGGGTAATGCGACGATGGGCTCTGGTGTCAATAAACAAGAGGTTGAGTTGTCTTGTTATGATGTGTTGTTAGAAGGTTGTGATCCAAAAAAGGCAGTTATTTCGCCAGAGAAAATTCGCCATGATGTATTGCCCAGTAACATGGATCTTGCCGGTGCAGAGGTGCATTTGCTAGATGTTGACGATAGAGAAAGCCGATTAAAGCAAGCGATTAGGCGTTTGGCGGCTGAGTACGATTACATTTTTATAGACTGCCCACCTTCCATGAACATGCTGACCATTAATGCGTTAGTGGCGGCAGATAGTGTGTTAGTACCCATGCAGTGTGAATATTTTGCACTGGAAGGTTTGTCTTCATTAATGGACACCCTGAAGCAAGTGCGAGAGTCGGTCAATAAAGGGTTGAAGCTAGAAGGTTTGTTGAGAACCATGTTTGACGGTCGTAGCCGGTTAACGCGCGAAGTCAGTGAGCAGCTACAATCACACTTTCCGGACAAGATTTTTAGTACGGTAGTGCCTAGAAACATACGGTTGGCAGAAGCGCCAAGCTTTGGGTTGCCGGCAATCATATATGATAAGAGTTCACGTGGTGCGCAGGCTTATATGGCGCTTGCACGAGAATTAGACGCAAAATATTACTAGGACATAGATTATGGCTAAAACAAGGGGGTTAGGTAGAGGGTTGGATGCGTTGCTAAGTCAGCCGTCTAGCGGCGGTAGTAAAAAACCTGCTAGCACGTTACCTATTGATTTATTGCAGCGTGGAAAATACCAACCAAGAACTGAATTTGATGCTGAGTTGTTGCAAGAGCTGGCAGATTCAATCAGCGCTCAGGGCTTGATTCAGCCGATTGTGGTTAGGCCTGTTGGCGATAATAGTTACGAAATATTGGCTGGCGAAAGGCGCTGGCGAGCTGCCCAAATTGCAGGCCTGCAAGACGTAGCTGTCGTTATCAATGACGTTGATGACCGTTCTGCAATAGCAATATCGCTGATAGAAAATATTCAGCGTGAGGACTTGAATCCCTTGGATGAATCTGAGGCGTTGCTGCGTTTAATTAATGAGTTTGAGTTGACGCATCAACAAGCGGCAGATGCGGTTGGTCGGTCACGGGTGGCGGTCAGTAATTTATTACGGTTGCTCGATTTGACTCAAGATGTGAAAAATATGCTTCGCAGTGGCCAAGTTGAAATGGGGCATGGGCGAGCTATATTAGCGCTGCCAGAGGAAGCGCAATTAGTAGCAGCAAACAAGGTGTTTAAAAAAGGGTTGTCCGTACGCGCAACGGAGGCTTTGGTTAAGCAAATGCTAAAAGGCGTTCCAGAACAAACGGAAAAGCCATCGAAAGATCCCGATGTGGAAATTCTACAGCAGAATATTTCTGAAAAGCTGGGAGCAAAGGTGTCTATAAGCCATGCAAAGACAGGTGTGGGCAAAATTGTCATACATTACTCATCATTAGATGAGCTTGAAGGTGTGTTGGAGCATTTAAAATAATCTTGACTGTGCGCTGCAGCAAATTTATAATTAGTCGGATAACTTGAGCAAAAGATAAAGTTTAAACATTGGCTGCTCAATTAAAAATAATAGGTTATCAAGCTGCAATGGTTTTATTGGCAGCGACAGTTGCTGGATTGCTTAACGTAGAATCGTTTGATTTCAGGGCGCTTTTATATGGAGGTGGCATTTCACTAGCGGTCTCATTAGTGATGTTACTAAGAGTAAATCAGGCAGTAAAGAAAATGTCTGAAGGTAACCAAAGCGGGAATTTATATATATACATTGGTGCAATAGAGCGTTTGTTTGTTTCTATTGCGTTATTCGGGTTGGGATTTGTATGGCTGAAGTTAATGCCGCTTCCCATGATGATTGGATTAATAGCGGGCCAAATTGGGTTTTCATTTGGTGGCTATAAAATAAAAGACTAAAAGAGAGACTTATGTCAGGCGAAAACCTTACATCATCAGAATATATTAAACATCATTTGACCAACTTAACGTATGGTCAACATCCTGATGGATCATGGGGTATTGCCCATGGTGCAGATGCGGCAAAAGAGATGGGTTTTTGGGCACTAAATATAGATACATTAGGTGTGTCAATTCTTTTGGGTTGCTTGTTTCTGTATTTTTTCAAAAAAGCAGCAACATCGCCGACAACGGGCGTGCCAAGTGGGCTGCAAAACTTTGTTGAAATGATATTAGAGTTTATAGACGATAGTGTGAAGGACAGCTTTAATGGTAAAAATCCATTAATTGCACCCTTGTCACTAACTATCTTCGTTTGGATAGTCTTAATGAATACGATGGATTTAGTGCCGGTTGACTACATTCCTCATCTAGGTCAGTTAATTGGAATACCCTATCTTAAGGTGGTACCAACAACTGATCCGAACATGACTTTCGCTATGGCGTTTGGTGTGTTCTTCTTGATTATCTTCTACAGCATCAAAGTAAAAGGCCCTGGTGGTTTCTTTGCGGAATTAGCTTTTCATCCATTCCCAAAATTTTTGATGCCATTTAACTTATTTTTAGAATTAGTTAGTTTAATTTCTAAGCCTATTTCATTAGCATTACGTTTGTTCGGTAATATGTATGCTGGAGAGATGATCTTTATTCTGATTGCAATGTTACCATTTGGTCTGCAATGGACATTGTCCGTACCATGGGCGATATTCCATATTCTAATAGTCATATTGCAAGCATTTATTTTCATGACATTAACAATCGTGTACCTCAGTATGGCGCATGAAGAAAGTCATTAATTTTTTTATTAATTAGTAAACTCAACAGGAGATAACAATGGAAGACTTAGGTTTAATTTATTTAGCAGGCGCTTTATTAATGGGTATGGGTGCGATCGGTGCAGCTATTGGTATTGGCATGCTGGGCGGGCGTTTTATGGAAGGTGCTGCACGTCAGCCTGAACTTATTCCATTATTACGCACACAGTTCTTTATCATTATGGGTCTGATTGATGCGGTTCCAATGATTGCTGTTGGTATTGCTATGTACATTTTATTTGCGGTTGTTGGTTAAGTAACAAGGTAAATGAAACATTAACCATAACGTAAGGTTTAATAATGAATATTAATGCAACCCTAATAGGTCAAACAATAGCGTTTTTTATATTCGTTTGGTTCTGCATGAAATATGTATGGCCGCCATTAATGGCAGCTATGGAAGAACGAAAAAACAAAATTGCTGAAGGTTTAGCAGCTGGTGAACGCGGTCAAAAAGAACATGAATTAGCAGAAAAACGTGCTATTGAAGTGTTACAAGAGGCCCGTGCAGAAGCATCCGATATAATTAATCTAGCAAATGTACGTGCTGGAGAAATGGTAGAGGAAGCAAAAGGTAAGGCGACAGAAGAGGCAGCTAAAGTTAAAAAAGGTGCTGAAGCTGAGATTGAGCAGGAAGTAGCCGGTGCTCGTGAAGCGTTGCGCGAAGAAGTGTCATCATTAGCGATAGCAGCAGCCGAGCAAATCATTAAGAGTGAAATTAATGCGACTAAGCATAAGAAGATCATTAATGATATCAGCAGCAAGTTGGGCGCAGCCTAATGGCTGAATTAGCAGCATTGGCAAGACCTTATGCGGAAGCCGTATTCTTAATGGCGGAAGAAAAGGGTCAATTGGACCAATGGTCAGACATGCTTGGTTTTTTAAAACAAGTGACATCTGATGAGCTTTTAAAGAAAATTTCAGACAACCCAAAGGTATCTAAAGAAGCGCTCCAAGAGGCGATGATAGATATTTGTAAGGGGCAAATGGATGATAACGGCCAAAATTTAATTAAGTTACTTATTAAAAATAACCGTTTAGAAATAGCTGGCGAACTTTGCGAGCAGTTTGAAGTTAAGAAAGCTGAAAAAACTGGAATGATTGATGTCAAAGTTACATCAGCCTTTCCGATGTCAGATAGTGATAAAGATGGGTTAACTAAATCCTTATCCAGCTCGTTCGGTAAACAAGTAAAAATAAGTGTTGAAGAGGATTCAAGCTTGGTCGGCGGCATGATTATTCGTGCGGGCGATAAAGTAATTGACGGCTCTTTGAGTGGACAGATTCAACAATTAGCTAACAAGCTAAAATAGCAAAGGTAAAAACGATGCAACTAAATCCATCCGAGATAAGTAATCTTATCAAGAAAAAAATTGAAAACTTCGATGCAGACGTAGAGGCGAAATCAGAAGGCACTATTGTTTCGCTAACAGACGGTATTGCTCGAGTTCATGGCTTATCAGATGCCATGCAAGGTGAAATGCTAGAGTTCCCAGGCGGAACATTTGGTATGGCGCTTAACTTAGAAAGAGATTCAGTGGGTGTCGTTATTATGGGCTCTTATTTGCATCTTTCAGAAGGCGACAGCGTAAAATGTACGGGTCGTATTTTAGAAGTGCCTACTGGCGAAGCACTGCTGGGTCGTGTTGTAGATGCGCTAGGTGTTCCTATTGACGGTAAAGGTGCTATAGAGGCTGAATCATCATCACCAGTTGAACGTATTGCGCCGGGTGTTATCTCTCGCCAATCAGTAGATGAGCCGGTACAAACAGGCCTAAAGTCAATTGATGCGATGATTCCACTTGGACGTGGCCAACGTGAATTAATCATTGGTGACAGACAAACAGGTAAAACAGCGATTGCGATTGACGCCATCATCAACCAAAAAGGTACAGGCATTAAATGTATCTATGTTGCGATTGGTCAAAAACAATCATCAATTTCAAACGTGGTAAGAAAGCTTGAAGAGCATGGCGCGATGGATCACACCATTGTGGTTAACGCCGGTGCTGCTGACTCTCCTGCCCTACAATTTATTGCGCCATACGCTGGTTGTGCAATGGGTGAGTACTTCCGTGATAAAGGTGAAGATGCGTTAATCATTTATGATGATTTAACAAAACAAGCCTGGGCATATCGTCAAATTTCATTGTTGCTTCGTCGTCCTCCAGGCCGTGAAGCATACCCTGGTGACGTCTTCTACATTCACTCAAGATTACTAGAACGTGCTGCGCGTATTAACGTTGATGAAGTAGAAAAGCTTACAAACGGTAAAGTAAAAGGTAAAACAGGTTCTTTAACTGCGTTACCTATTATTGAAACGCAAGCGGGTGACGTATCAGCGTTCGTTCCAACTAACGTAATTTCAATTACAGACGGTCAGATCTTCCTTGAAACTGACTTATTTAATGCGGGTATTCGTCCTGCTGTAAATGCTGGTTTGTCCGTGTCACGAGTAGGTGGTGCAGCACAAACTAAATCAGTTAAAAAATTGGGCGGTGGTACACGTCTCGATTTGGCCCAGTATCGTGAATTAGCTGCGTTTGCTCAGTTCGCATCAGATCTAGATGCAGCAACTAAAGCACAAATTGATCGTGGTATTCGTGTAACAGAATTAATGAAGCAAAACCAATATGCGCCATTAAGTGTTCCGCAAATGTCTATTTCATTATTTGCTGCTAACGAAGGCTTTATTGATGATCTAGATGTAGAAAATGTACTGGCTTTTGAAGGCGCCTTACATAGCTATATGGAAAGAGAGAAAGCAGAACTAGTTGCCTCTATTGGTCCAGAAGGTAATTACAACGACGACATCATTGCTGAATTGAGAGCATCTATCGAAGAGTTTAAAAAGACTCAAACTTGGTAAACGGATAACGTTATGGCAGTCGGAAAAGAGATAAAAACCAAAATCGCGAGTGTACAAAGTACACAGAAGATTACGCGTGCGATGGAAATGGTTGCTGCAAGTAAAATGCGCAAAACTCAAGAGCGTGTTTTAGCAGCACGCCCTTATGCAAAGAAGATGAGTCAAGTAATACGTCATCTTGCACAAGCGAGTTCAGAGTATAAGCATGCGTATTTAGCTGAAAGAGAAGTAAAACGCGTTGGTATTATTCTTATCAGCAGTGATCGTGGTTTATGTGGCGGTTTAAACTCAAATTTATTCCGTAAGTTTTTAGGGCAACTTAAAACTTGGGACGATGAAGGTATTGAGGTAACAATGGCATCTATTGGCTCAAAAGGCGAAGGCTTTTTGGGACGGTTAGGTGGTGAAGTACTAGGTACAGTGACACATCTTGGTGAAACACCTTCTATTGATGACATTATTGGTGTTGTTAAAACCATGCTAACAGCATACGACGAAGGCAAGATTGATCGTTTTTACATAGCCCATAACGACTATGTTAATACAATGACGCAGTCACCTGAAATTGTACAATTATTGCCGGTTTATACAGAAGAATTAGAAGACGAATTAACGCATCATTGGGATTATATCTATGAGCCTGATGCGAAAGACGTGTTGGACCAACTGTTGATTCGCTACATAGAATCATTGGTTTACCAAGGCGTTCTTGAAAACAATGCGTGTGAACAAGCTGCTCGAATGGTTGCTATGAAAAGTGCATCGGACAATGCAGGTACATTAATTGATGAATTACAGCTAATTTATAACAAAGCTAGACAGGCATCAATTACACAAGAATTATCGGAGATCGTTGCTGGTGCAGCAGCGGTTTAATAAAGAATTTAAATTAAGACTATTGAGGAACTGATATGAGCTCAGGTGTTATCGTTCAAATTATTGGCGCGGTTGTTGACGTGGAATACCCACGCGATTCTATACCAAATGTATATGACGCACTTCGCGTTGCTAATGTTGATTTAACGTTAGAAGTACAACAGCAGATTGGCGACGGCGTGGTTCGTTGTATTGCGATGGGTACTACTGATGGTGTTAGGCGTGGCTTAGAAGTAAGCAACACAGGCGACACCATTCAAGTACCAGTGGGTACTAAAACACTTGGACGTATCATGAACGTTCTAGGTGAGCCTATTGATGAGAAAGGCCCAATTGGTGAAGAAGAGCGTTGGGGTATCCATCGTAAAGCGCCAACATATGAAGAGCAGTCTAACTCAAGTGAAATTCTTGAAACAGGCATTAAGGTGATCGACTTAGTATGCCCATTCGCTAAAGGCGGTAAAGTTGGTTTGTTTGGTGGTGCTGGTGTGGGCAAAACTGTAAACATGATGGAGCTTATCCGTAACATCGCGATTGAGCACAGTGGTTATTCAGTATTTGCTGGTGTGGGCGAGCGTACACGTGAAGGGAATGATTTTTATCACGAAATGACGGATTCAAACGTTATCGACAAAGTATCGTTGGTTTACGGACAAATGAATGAGCCTCCAGGAAATAGACTGCGTGTTGCCTTAACAGGTTTAACAATGGCAGAAAAATTCCGAGCAGATGGCAGTGACGTTTTATTGTTTATCGATAACATTTACCGTTATACATTGGCTGGAACAGAAGTATCAGCGCTATTAGGCCGTATGCCATCAGCTGTGGGTTACCAACCTAACCTGGCTGAAGAAATGGGTGTGTTCCAAGAGCGTATTACATCGACACGTGAAGGATCTATTACGTCTATTCAAGCGGTATATGTTCCTGCGGATGATTTGACCGATCCATCACCTGCTACAACATTTGCTCACTTGGATGCGACCGTTGTGTTGTCACGTCAAATCGCTGAATTGGGTATTTACCCTGCGGTGGATCCATTGGACTCAACAAGCCGTCAGTTAGATCCTCTAGTGATTGGTGAAGAGCACTACAACGTTGCTCGTGATGTTCAAGGCACACTACAACGCTATAAAGAGTTACGCGATATTATTGCTATTTTGGGTATGGATGAATTATCTGAAGAAGATAAAATGTCTGTATCGCGTGCACGTAAAATTCAACGTTTCTTATCGCAACCGTTTTTCGTTGCTGAAGTGTTCACTGGCTCTCCTGGTAAATACGTATCACTTAAAGATACCATTGCTGGCTTTAAAGGCATTGTGAATGGTGAGTATGACCATATACCTGAGCAAGCATTCTATATGAATGGAACAATCGAAGAAGTGCTTGAAAAGCATTCTAAAGAAGCAGCTTAATTAATAAGGGTCTAAAATGAGCATGACAATACACGTAGACATAGTAAGTGCAGAAGAGTCGATTTTTTCTGGGCTTGCTGAAATGGTGTATGCGCCGGGTGAATTGGGCGAGTTAGGTATTGCACCTCGCCACGCTCCGTTAGTAACGCGTTTAAAACCAGGTGAAGTTCGATTAGACACTGGCAAAGAAGAGTTGGATTTCTTTATTTCTGGTGGTATTTTGGAAGTTCAGCCCCACGTAGTGACAGTGTTAGCTGACACGGCAATTAGAGCAGATGACTTAGATGAAGCTAAAGCATTAGAAGCTAAGAAAAATGCAGAAGAGGCATTAGCTAACCGAGAGTCTGATATTGATTTTGCTAAAGCTCAAGCGGAACTGGCTGAGGCTGCTGCACAATTACAAGCAATAGGACGTTTACGTAAAACAAGGTAGTAACAGTTTGTTATACTTAAAAGCCCGCATATGTGCGGGCTTTTTTTTACCTGCTAAAATTAGTACATAAAATTTTAAGGAAAAAGCTTTATGAGTTTAAAAACAGTAATTCTCGCTGCCGGCAAAGGAACGAGAATGAA
Organism: uncultured Piscirickettsiaceae bacterium; assembly: GCA_913061075.1. Taxonomy (GTDB): domain Bacteria; phylum Pseudomonadota; class Gammaproteobacteria; order Methylococcales; family Cycloclasticaceae; genus Cycloclasticus. Next base: position 33,754 of record CAJXSK010000006.1, read on the forward strand.
CTCCAATATGCCGAAGGTTTTACACCAGATTGCTGGAAAGTCCATGCTAGAGCGAGTGATTGAAGCAGGCTCAGGTTTTGGTGGGGAAATCATTGTAATATACGGCCATGGTGGCGAAGAGGTAAAGCGCCAAATTAACGACTCAGCAATCACTTGGGTAGAACAAGTTGAACAGTTGGGTACGGGCCATGCTGTTCAACAAGCGGAATCTGAAATAGAGGATCAAGATACAGCGCTTATCTTGTATGGAGATGTTCCCCTAACCAACACTAAGACGTTAGAGAGATTAGTTGATAAAGTGAATGATAAGGTAATGGCGTTATTAACCGTCACCTTAGCTAACCCAACAGGGTATGGACGAATAATTCGCGAAGATAATGTCGTAAAATGTATCGTAGAACAAAAAGATGCTAATGCATCGCAATTGCTCGTTCAAGAAGTAAATACAGGCATACTAGCAGTTAATGGTAAGCAACTTAAAAAATGGTTGTCTAATTTACAAAGCAATAATGCACAAGGTGAGTTTTATTTAACTGACATTATTGAAATGGCGGTTAGTGACAATGTGGTTGTGGAAACAGTATCGCCGGATTCCGAATATGAAGTGATGGGCGTTAACTCTAAAAGAGAGTTAAACGTGATTGAAAGATATTATCAGCGACAACAAGCTAACAAGTTAATGGACGAAGGGGTAACCCTTGCTGATGCCAATAGAATAGATATTAGAGGTGAATTAGAGATACAAGGACAGGACATATTCATTGATGTAAATTGTGTTTTTGAAGGACATGTTAAATTAGCAGCCGGCGTTCAAATTGGTGCAAATTGTGTGTTACAAGACGTAAGCATTGAGGAGAATGGAGTTGTAAAACCAAATAGTGTGCTAGAGAGCTGTTCAATCGGTAAAAATAGTTCAGTAGGCCCGTTTGCTCGTATTAGGCCAGGTGCTGTACTCAATAATGACGTTCATATTGGTAATTTTGTTGAAGTTAAGAAAACGACGATTGGCGATGGTTCTAAAATAAGCCATTTAAGTTATATTGGTGATGCTGAAATTGGCGAAAATGTAAATATTGGCGCAGGGACAATAACGTGCAATTATGACGGGGTTAATAAATTTAAGACGGTTATCGAAGACGATGTATTTATTGGCTCAGACACTCAACTAGTAGCGCCTGTTGTCGTTAGAAAGGGTGCCACCGTTGGTGCTGGGACAACATTAACGAAAGAGGCCCCTGAAGGGGAATTAACCCTTTCACGATCTAAACAAATGACCCTCAAGGGTTGGAAGAAACCAACAAAGGATTGATATGTGCGGAATAGTCGGTGCACTAGCGAAAAGAGATATAACTAACGTACTAATACAGGGTCTAAAGCGTCTGGAATATAGAGGCTATGATTCCGCTGGCGTCGCAATTATAGATAATAATGGCGATGTCCAACGCAGGCGAGCTAAAGGCAAAGTTAAGAATGTAGAAGCATTAATAAATGAGCAGCCTTTGTCAGGTGTTTGTGGTATCTCACACACCCGATGGGCAACGCATGGCGTACCTTCAGAAAACAACGCTCACCCCCACCTTTGTAATGAAATTGGATTAGTTCATAACGGCATTATCGAAAATCACGAAGTGTTGAGAAAGCAACAGCTAGAACAAGGTCATGAATTTGACTCTGAGACGGATACAGAGGTCATTGTTCATGCGGTATATGACCAATGGAAACCTTCAGGTGACTTGTTGGCTGCGGTACAAAGCACCATTAAAAAACTCGACGGTGCTTATGCATTAGGCGTTATTGAAAAGGGTAATCAAAACAGATTAATTGCAGCACGTAAAGGCAGCCCTCTTGTTATTGGCTTAGGCGATGATGAGTACTTTATTGCATCTGATGTATTTGCCCTATTAGGCGAAGCGAAAAAGTTTATATATCTAGAAGACGGTGATGTGGCAGATATTACATTGGCTGGCTTAACGATATACGACGCATCCGGTAATGTAGTCACAAGGCCGATTAATGAAACCGAATTAAAGGCAGATAATATTGGCTTAGGGCGTTACCGCCACTACATGCAAAAGGAAATATTTGAACAAGCTGCTGTATTAAAAAACACAATTGAAGGCCGCATTAGCGATGGCCGACTACTAGACAGCTGTTTTGGCGCGCAGGCTAATGAGGCATTTAAAACAATAGAAGAAGTACAAATTGTAGCGTGTGGAACCAGTTTTCATGCGGGGCTAGTAGCCAAGTATTGGTTGGAATCATTAGCCGGTTTACCTTGTCATATAGAAGTGGCCAGTGAATTTAGATACAGACCACACGTCGTTAACAAAAAAACATTATTCGTCACCATTTCACAATCTGGTGAAACGGCAGATACGTTGGCCGCGCTACAAGCCTCAGGCGATCTAGGTTATGCACATACGTTGGCCATTTGTAATGTGCCAGAAAGCTCGCTTGTAAGGGAGTCTGAGTGGCATTTGATGACAAAAGCTGGCCCAGAAATAGGTGTGGCATCAACAAAAGCATTTACGACACAATTGGCTTCTTTATTAATGCTAGTAATAGCGCTGGGCAAACACCACAAATTAACGAATAAACAAGAAACAGAAATAGTTAGGCAGTTAGAAGTGTTGCCTGAAAAAGTAGCCGAGGTGCTTAGATTAGAGCCAGAGATTGTACGATTCGCCGAACAATTCGAAGACAAGAATCACGCGTTATTTTTAGGGCGAGGGGAACAATACCCCGTGGCGATGGAAGGTGCCTTAAAACTCAAAGAAATTTCATATATTCATGCAGAAGCTTACCCAGCAGGCGAATTAAAACATGGGCCATTAGCTTTAGTAGATGACCAAATGCCCGTAGTGGCGGTGGCGCCAAACAATGACTTGCTTGAAAAGTTAAAATCCAATTTACAAGAAGTACAAGCACGTGGCGGCAAACTGTTTGTGTTTGCAGACAAAAAGGCAGCGTTTGAAGAAATGGATGGGCTGAGCCTTATCCGCGTATCAGAAATTGATGATGTGATTGCGCCTATTGTTTATACCATCCCACTACAGCTGCTGTCATACCACGTGGCTGTTATTAAAGGAACGGACGTGGATCAACCCAGGAACCTTGCAAAGTCTGTGACTGTCGAATAGACGTCAACGTATATAATAGAGCTAGGCCTAATTAGTAGAGTACAGCTAACATGTTTGATATCGGTTTTTTAGAGTTATGTTTAATAGGTGTTATTGCACTGTTAGTTATAGGCCCAGAGAAATTACCACGCGTTGCACGCACGACCGGTCTGTGGATTGGTAAGGCAAAGGGCGCTATTAAGACGGTGAAGTACGATATTGACGAACAAATTCGTATGGATGAGATTCGGGCCTCGGCGGAACAAGTGACAAGTACTGTAAAAAATGAATTTAGCGAATCAATTGATGAGGTAGAAAGTTCTTTCAAAGAAGTTAAAGAGGAGCTTGATGAAACTATTGACGCCACAAAGGAAAAGCAAAGCTAAACGCCTATTCTAGGTTTGGCCCAGTTTGGGTTACGCTGAACTCACTCAGATAGATGTTGCCCTTGTCTTTAATAAGTACTCTTATGGTGTGGGCTAGCCCCTCAGTGACACTCTTCTTAATATCGGTTTCACGTTCCCAGTATTGGGGGTTTAGAGCTTGGTCTAGACGATAAAGGATTTCGTTACCTTTGTTATAAACCAGGGAAATTACAACACTATCTACGGGAAAGCTGGTGTTTGCTTTGGTAATGCCAAGATTGTCTGTAATGTTTACCTGCATATTGCCTGACGTTAAAACACACCCCTCCTTAAAAATATCACACAGATCTGACATAGATAGTTTGAATATTCTTTGCTCGTTTGTTTTGTTCGCCACATAATAATCGGATGCTATATACCCGCCAACGATAAGAAAGGGGGCAAGCAATATGGCTAATTTGGAGTGTTTGCTTAATTCCATTTTTGCAGTGTTATGCGGGTGTATTGAGTAAAAAAGGCTCCGTAACAGCATGGAGCCCTTTTGCAGTATTTATTAGTTAGTGATTGTGTGCGGATCCTGACCCAGCGGGTATACGGAAATTTTCAACCAATTGTTGAATTTCCTTGGGTGCAGGGCCAGTTATTTTGCTGACGATGAAAGCGACAGAAAAATTAACGATAGCGCCAACAACACCAAAGGCATTGGGGGAAATACCCATAAACCAATTAGGCTGCATGCCACCCAAAAAAGCAGTGCCTGGAATAAACATAATACCCTTGTGTTGAAACACGTATAGCATGGTTATGCCGATGCCTGAGCACATGCCTGCAACAGCAGCGTGACCACTGATTTTCTTAGAAAAAATACCCATCATCAGCGCGGGGAATATTGATGAAGCCGCTAAACCAAAGGCTAAGGCAACCGTTCCTGCGGCAAAGCCGGGCGGATTAAGCCCGAGATAGCCGGACACGAGTATCGCCAATGTCATGATGATACGACTGGACAACAATTCATTTTTTTCTGATATGTTGGGCGTTAGTACCCCTTTCATTAGGTCGTGCGATATGGACGATGAAATGGCTAACAATAACCCTGCCGCTGTGGACAGTGCGGCCGCTAAACCGCCTGCTGCGACTAAGGCAATAACCCAGTTTGGTAAGTTAGCAATAGCCGGGTTAGCAAGCACCATGATGTCTCTGTCTACTTTGACCATTTCATTGGTGTCGTCATTCGATGTGTACTGAATTTTACCGTCACCATTTTTATCTTCAAATTTTAATAAACCGGTCACTTCCCAATCCTTAAACCATTGTGGTCGTTCGTCATAAACCAGGCTTTGGCCAGGCGTAGGCTCAATGGTGTTCATTAAATTCAATCGAGCCATTGCGCCAACTGCAGGTGCAACGGTGTAAAGTAAAGCAATAAAGACCAATGCATAACCTGCTGAAGCACGCGCAGCTTTAACGGAAGGAACGGTGAAGAACCGCATAATAACGTGTGGTAAGCCTGCGGTGCCAATCATTAACGATAAGGTGTAGGCGAACATATTAACGCTACTGCCTAATTTTGCTGTGGTGTATTCTTTAAAACCCAAGTCGGTGACGACCATATCGAGTTTGTCGAGCAAATAAACACCACTGCCATCAGACATGGTGCTGCCTAAGCCTAATTGAGGTATCGGATTACCCGTAAGGTGTAGGGAAATAAAGACAGCGGGCACGGTATAGGCAAAAATTAATACGACGTATTGAGCGATTTGCGTATACGTGATGCCTTTCATGCCGCCCATAACGGCATAGACCCAAACGACAGCCATACCAATGCCTAAGCCAAGGCCATAATCAACCTCAAGGAAACGTGAGAATGCAACGCCAACGCCTTTCATCTGGCCAATGATATAGGTGAGTGAGGCAATAATTAAGCAGGCCACAGCAACAATGCGAGCTGCTTTGGAATAATAACGGTCGCCAATAAATTCGGGCACGGTAAATTTCCCGTGTTTGCGTAAATACGGTGCAAGTAACATGGCGAGGAGTACGTAGCCGCCTGTCCAACCCATTAAGAAAACGGAACCGCCATAACCTAAGAATGAGATCAGGCCAGCCATAGAAATAAAGGAAGCTGCGCTCATCCAATCAGCGCCTATCGCAATACCATTTGCTACGGGGCCAACGCCGCCGCCAGCGGCATAAAACTCACTGGTAGAACCAGCGCGTGCCCACCATGCGATAGCAAAATAAAGGGCAAAAGAACCAAATACGGCGATATAGGTGAGTGTTTTTAAATCCATATCCATTGTCTGGCTCTCCTATTCTTCTTCAACGCCATATTTGGCATCTAGTTTGTTCATGGCATGTGAATAGTAAAATACCAGTGCAACGAACACATAAATGGAGCCTTGCTGCGCGAACCAGAAGCCCAATTTATAACCGCCAAGACGGATGGTATTTAATTGCTCAACAAAGAGAAGCCCGCAGCCGAACGAAACAATGAACCATATAATCAGACATTTGATTATAAGGCGAATGTTTTCTTGCCAGTATGAAGTACTTTTAGTGCTCATGTTTTCTCCCGTTGCACGGCGTGCTCGTGCGTATTTATCATTATTATTAACTAAGGCAACATTAAGTTAACATAGTTTATAGCAGTCATTTGGCTGGTTTTATCAGTACTTTAGAGGCATATAGGCCAATTTCAAACAATAGCCACATTGGAATAGCTAATAGAGTTTGAGAAATTATATCTGGGGGCGTTAACAGCATGCCAATGACGAATGTGCCGACAACAACGTAGGGTCTTTTTTCAGCTAATTTTGCAGGTGTAGTCGCTCCAGCTTTAACCATTAAGAAAGTAGCTATAGGTATTTGAAACGCTAACCCAAACGCAAAAAATAGCGTTAAAACGAAATCTAAGTATTTGGTGATGTCCGTCATAACCGCAACACCTTCAGGCGCAGTAGCCGTTATAAATTGAAAGATAAGAGGCAAAACAACGTAATAAGCAAAAACTATGCCCAGGTAAAATAAGAACGTGCCTGCAGAAACAAGGGGTAACGCTAGGCGCTGTTCTCGTGCATATAGGCCGGGTGAAACGAACAGCCATATCTGATAAAAAATCCATGGAATCGCGATGAAAAGCGACATCATTAACGTTAATTTAAAAGGGGTTAGAAAAGGTGAAATAACCTCGATGGCCACCATGCTTGTGCCTTCAGGCATATGTACAAGCAGGGGCTGCGCCAAATAAGCGTAGATGTCATTCGCGAAAGGTAAAGAAGGCAGTAGAACAGCTAATATGCCAAGTAATGCATAAATTAAGCGTGTTCGAAGCTCAACAAGATGTGAAACAAGCGTTGCTTGTTGGTCACTTTCTGGTTCACTGGAGTGGTTCTCACCTCTTGTTTCAGATGCCATGATATAAAAAAGAAATCGAGTTAGAGTATAAGGCTAGTCTTTTTTACTTTTTTCAGCGGAATCATCTTCTACAGATTGCTGATCTTCGGTGTTCGTTTCTGACTTTTCGTCACCTTCTTTCATGGCGCCTTTAAAGCCCTTAATTGCACCCCCTAAATCGCCGCCTAAGTTTTTAAGTCGTTTTGTACCGAATAACAATAAAACGATGACAAGAATAATAACCAGTTGCCAAATACCAATGCCGCCCATGTGTGTTCCTTTAAATAATGGTTAAGTCAGCGTTTATTCTATACCTTTCTATGTGTAATTTCAGCCTGAACGTATGTAGCTACTATCTATAATAACTAAAGGGCTTAATCTAGTTGGCCATCGAAAAAGAATTTAACAAGTTGGTTGAATGCGTTTTTTTGCTCAATCTGAATCCAATGCCCACAATGATGAAAAACGTGTAGCTGGGCATTGGGTACCTTTTCTGCTAAATGGTAGGCGTTATTCAGGGGAATAAAGTAATCTTCACGCGCATGGGTGACTAACATGGAGTGAGGTATAGAGGCTAATTCAGCATCGGATAATACAAAGGCATCAATGGCATCTTTTGTGCCGCCGGAAAACATCGCAACGAATTGCTTACGCACCTTATCTTGCATAACGTTTAGATAACGCTCGGCTGCTATTTTTTGAACGTCATCCCCAAGAAGTGAAGGATTGTGTAGAAATTTTTGTATTAAGAAAAGCAGGTTTTCCTCAGACGGGTCATTATAAAACTCCCAGCCTTTAGTTAGGCCTTCAGTCGGTTTAAAAGGTGCGCCAACAGGGCCCATCAGTAACGCTTTTTTGAAGCGGTCTGGGTGCCTGTTAAGTAGATGTAACGTCACGCCCCCGCCCATTGAATTGCCTATAATATGTGCATGCTCGATACCTTTTGCATCCAATAAGTCTATCTGTTGCTGCACCCAAATATCGATCCACGCTTTCGTGCCATTAGGTGGGTTATTGTGCTGGCTTAGGCCAAAACCGGCGATGTCCGGTGCTATACAGTGATAGTGCGGTGCTAAAAAGGGCAAAGCAAACTGCCAATTTGACATGGCGTTAGCGCCTGGGCCAGAACCATGCAGTAATAAAATTGCTGTTGCATTCTCTTCACCAACTTCGTGAAAAGATGTATTGAAACTGCCGGTTTTAATTGATGACATTTGCATAGTGGAATCCATGTTTAATGAAGGTTGTTATGTATGCTTTTAATCATACTTGAAGCGATTAATTTAATCGAATAACATTAGGCTATGTTAATGTTATTTAAATTTAAATTAAAATAAAAGGTCTCATAATGAGTGCTGTAGTGCAAATAAAGCGTCAGGTGAGTATTGTTACAAAATACACGACGTTACCGCTGTTATTTTTTTCAATCACGCCTGTATTGGCTTATCTTGCAGGCGGTGGTGTTTGGTATTGGCTGACAGTTTTTGTATTGTTGGCGAGCATCGCGCTCGACCCTATTGTGGGTGACGATTCTATTAACGCCCCGGCGGATCTAGAAAAGGAATTAGAAAACAGTAATTTCTTCCGTGTCATGCTGTGGGCATACGTTCCGATACAGTTTTTAATGACGCTGTTTTGTTATTCGCTGATCACTCAAACGCCAATGGCTATTTTTGTCACGTTAGGGGTGGATTACGTGCCTTTGAGTTGGGGTGAGATTATTGGTTTGTCTTTATCTTTGTCGTTAGTAACTGGATTTGGAGCAACCATTGGGCACGAGCTTTGTCACCACGGTAACGCCTTCGATCGATTTATGGGGCAAGCAATCCTTACGCCGATTAGTATGGCGGATTTCTTTGTGTATCATAATTTCCATCACCATTTAACGGTGGCAACACCAGAAGACCATGCAACAGCGCCGTATGGTGAAAATTTTTGGCGTTTTGCCTTACGTAGCACAATAAAGAAATCAATTTGTGCCTGGCAGGTAGAGGCAAAACGGTTGGCTCGTAAAGGGTTGAGTTGGCTTAATATAGATAATCGAATGGTTAAAATTACGGTAGCTCAAGTTGCTTGGTTATCTTTATTGTTGATTCTTTTTGGTTGGATGACGATTCCCTTATTTATTTTGCAATATATCTTTCCCAGAATGCTTCTGGCGACGGCAGACTTTGCTGAACATTATGGTTTGATGAGAAAACAATTACCTGATGGTAGCTACGAAAAGGTCCGTCCAGAACACGCGTGGGATGACAGCGCTATTATTAGTAGTTTTTATATGTGTCAGATTGATCGGCACTCAGACCATCATGCTAATGTGGGTCGGCCTTATCAAATACTACGGGTGATGGACAAGGCACCTCGCTTGCCTTACGGGTATCTAAATATATTATTTGTGGTGATGGTGCCGTCAGCATGGCGAAAATTGATGCACCCGATTATCGAGGAGTTTTATGACACAGCAGATATTATTCCTTATGCCTTGCCGAATACATTACCCGAAAGGTTTGTTGAACGAGCAGTGATGGCGGAGATTAAATAAACGATGTTTTCTTGGCTTGAGTTAAAAGTACCCCCACCATTCGTGGCGTTAATTGCTGCGGGTTTGATGTGGTTTTTAAGCAGCAAAATAGGCGTTGCGAGTGTCGATGTGCCCTATAAAACTGTACTATGTAGCTTATTGGTCGGGTTGGGCTTAGTTGTGGATTTTTCGGCGCTATGGCAGTTTAGACAAGCAAAAACAACGGTTAACCCGGTACGGCCTAAGAACGCATCAGCATTGGTGACAACTGGCATATATCAATACACACGAAATCCGATGTACGTCGGTAATTTTATTTTTTTAACGGCTTATTTGATTTGGCTGGGCTCTCCGTATAACGTGTTTTGTCTTGCGTTGTATGTTTTGTATATGAATAAATTTCAAATTAAGCCCGAAGAGCGTGTTTTATTGGGCATGTTTGATGGCGAGTATGCAGATTTTTGCGCCAACGTTAGGCGATGGGTCTAGGTTGAGTAGCTTGAAGAGTAAACTAAAAAGAAACAATAGGGAGTGACCACCGTGTCAACAATTGATTACGAACACCTAATACAAGAAGACAAGGTACATGGGTCTCTTTATACCGATGAAGCTATCTACGAAGATGAAATAGAGAAAATTTTCTACAGCAGCTGGGTGTTTATTGGCCATGAAAGCGAAATAAAAAAACGCGGTGATTATGTAACGCGCGATATTGGCCGTTCATCGGTCATTATGGTGCGTGGAAAAGACGAGGATATTCAAGTCATCGTCAACCGCTGCCAACACCGTGGCAACTTATTATGTAATGAATCACAAGGGAATAAGCGAAATTTCACCTGCCCTTACCACGGTTGGGTATTTGGTTTAAATGGTGATCTGTTGGATGTGTCTTACCCCGGTGGTTTTGATAGGCCATTAGAAGAGCTAAATCTGGAAGTGTTAGTGACGGACAGCTATCGTGGTTTTGTTTTTGCTAGCTTTAAAGAACCAACGATCAGTTTTGATGACTATTTAGGTAATGGTAAAAAGCTAATAGATCGTTCCTGTAATATGGCGCCAAATGGAAAAATTGACCTAAAAGGTGGCTGGATTCGCCAACATTTTGATGCTAATTGGAAAATGTTGCCTGAGAACGATACCGATGGTTATCACGTTAATTATGTGCACCAGTCGTTTGTGCGTGCGATTGATTCGCAATACGGTGATTTTGTGGGCGCTGAAGATAGCATAAAAGGTGTTATCAAAAACTGGGGGAATGGCCATACGGAAATAGACTTTGCTCCGGGTTACACAAAAACCTTAGATTGGTTAGGGTCAACGCCTGAAAAAGCTAAGTCGTATGTTGATAGTATGCGTGAAGCCTATGGGCAAGAAAAAGCAGATCAAATGTTATACGACGGGCCAGCGCACGCGTGCATATTCCCCAACTTGTTTTTGGCAGAAATGAACATTGTTATATTTCAACCGACCGGTGCCCATTCAGCGGTGCAATGGAGTACGCCTATGTTTTTAGAGGGTGCGCCAGAATTGGACTTTAAATTACTCCGCCAAAGTGAAGGTGCTTTAGGCCCAGCCTCATTTTTGTTAGCAGATGATGCATCCATTGCCGAACGTGCTCAAAAAGCGCTTGGCGCAGGTACGCCATGGTGTGATTTAAGCCGTGGTTTAAATCGTGAAACTGAAGATACCGACGGCGTAAAAACATCGCATATGACAGATGAAACATCTAACCGTGGGTTCTGGCACCATTACCGAGACGTCATGATGGGAGAACTGTCATGAACCAGCCTGTGTCAGAAGCAATAGCAAAACAATTAGAAGCCTTTATTATTCAGGAAGCAAAGCTAGCTGATGAAGGACAATATGAAGCGTGGGAAGGGCTGTGGGCGGATGATGCCGTGTATTGGGTGCCATTAAAAGAGGGCGATGACCCTACTCAGCAGGTATCGCATTTGTATGATAATCGAACACGCATTGCGACCCGCATACGCCAATTAATGACGGGTTACCGCTACAGCCAATTGCCTATTTCGGGTATGCGCCGGTTGATTTCAAATTATGAGTTTTTTGCTGAAGATGATAAACGTTACAGAGTCGAAGCGAATTTCTTTTTACCAGAATACTCGATTCAGTCGATTCATGATTTCAGAATTTGGTCGGGTCGCTACGTATACACCTTAAGTGCTAAGGACGATGGTTTTCAAATTCATACGAAAAAAGTATTGTTGGTGAATGGGACAGAGCCCGTCCCAACAATGGCATTTTTAATTTAGGGCAATGACTAAAAAGTCAGCACTATCAGCAATAGTAGGACTTGGTATGACCGAGTTCACACGGGATTATCAAGTGCCAGCTTGGCAACTAGCCACGCAAGCGATTGGTTCAGCGATTGAAGATGCGGGATTAAAACACGCGGATATTGATGGCTTATTGCTGAACAAAAGCCCTTTGGCCGAGCTAAAAGATTTCCCCATGGAAATTCAAGACTACGCCGGTTTAAGCAACTTGAGTTTGCTGAGTGTGGTGGAAGCGGAAGGCAGTTCGATGGTGCAAACCATTCAACAAGCGACAATGGCGATTCAATCTGGCATGGCAACAAAAATTGTGTGTGTTTTCGCTGATACGCCGATACAAGCCAATGTGTCTTCGGGCGATGCATTTGCAGTAGCGATGCCAATGATGGGTCACCTTGGTATTGAAATAGCCAATGGCTTTTACACCCCAATTGCGGCTTATGCGATGGCTGCGCAGCGTTATTTGGCGGCGCATAACAGAACGACAGATGATTTGGGCGCGGTGGCTGTTTCAAACAGGCGCTGGGCAGAATTAAACGAGTTGGCAAAATTACGTAAACCGCTAACTATGGAACAATACCGAGCCGCACCTTTTTTAATTGAACCATTAAGAATGCTCGATTGCGCTTACCCAGTCAATGGTGCGATTGCCGTGGTGGTGACGGGTATAGAACAGGCTAAACAATGTCCTCAACCGCCGGCATATATTTATGGAATGGGTCAAGGTCATGCGGGAAATATTAACCGTCGTGGGCACCAGCCAGAAATTGATACAGGTGCAAAACAAGCAGGCGAAATAGCCTACAACATGGCCGGTATAACAGCGGCGGATATAAATGCTTGCCAGTTTTACGATGCGTTTAGCATTTCTACGTTAATAAATTTGGAGCTTTATGGCTTGTGCGAAACAGGACAAGCCGGTGAGTTTGTTCAAGCAGGTGAAACATCGCCCGGTGGGTCGCTACCAGTTAATACAGGTGGTGGACATTTGTCGGGATATTATTTACAAGGCGCAACGCCAGTGTCTGAAGCTATTATGCAAATCAGGCAGCAGGCAACTGGGCGGCAATTAGAAAAGTTAGAGCATATGCTGGTAACGGGTTACGGCGGCAGAATGCAGTTTCACGCAGCGTTGATTATGGGTCAACAGGAGGCGCGTCAATGAAGTTTGCCCAAGCCGATGTTATTTGGCCAGATATTGAAGAGGTGGCTCGTCCTTTTTATGAAGGGATGCAGCAAAAAAAGGTGATGATTCAGCAGTGTTCAGCCTGTTCAACCCACTTACCACCAGCCCAAATTGTTTGCGACCATTGCGGTAGCGATAAATTGGACTGGCTAGAAGCCAATGGGGCGGGTGAGATTTATAGTTATGTTGTTTATCACCGAAGCTTTCACCCGTTTTTTGACGATAAATTACCGTATACCGTCGCCCTAGTGGAATTAGGCGAAGGCCCACGTTTGCAGGCGCTATTTTATGGCGATGATTGTGTCGTTGGGATGAAGGTTCAGCCACTATTTACAGACGTTGCTGGCAAACATACTTTATTGGCTTATCAACCCGCGGAGAAAGATTAATGGATACGATGCCTAGAGATTTTGTAACGCGTTGTGCAAAAGCGCTGCCGAGAAAAGTAGCGTTTTATGATGGCGATAGACTAAGCACGTGGAGCGAATTAAACCAACGGGCTAATCAGTTTGCCACTGCGCTGCAATCATTAGGCGTTAATAAAGGGGACGTGGTAGCGGTGTTGGCGCACGAACACATAGAAGTGTACGAGCATTTTCACGCTTGTTTAAAACTTGGTACGCCACGGGTGGGTATCAATTGGCGGTTTTCCGAGAAAGAAGTGAAATACGTTGTGGATGACGCTAATGTACGGGTTATTCTAGTTCAACAAAACTGTATTGAATTAGTTCAAGGCTTGCTGGAAACATTCAACGCAAGCGGGGTGCTTATTATTGGTTTTGGTGGTGAGCATGGCTTGCCGTTGGATTACGAAACGTTGATGTCAGAACAGCTTAATAGTTCGCCAAATTTTCCTGTTTTAGTTGAAGAAGATGTGGTTGCCATCAGTTACACGTCGGGCACAACAGGCTCACCAAAAGGCGCGGTGCTTTCGCAAAAAGCGTTAAGGGAAGCGATGGTGCATACCGTGCTGAATATCGGTTTAACGTCAGAAGACGTTTGGTTTGCACCGACTTCCTCCGCTTGGATTACCTTCGTATTGGTGTCGATGAATTGCGTGAATGGTATGCCATCTGTTTTACCGAATGGTGACTTTGAACCGCATCGTTTCTTAGAATTTGTGAATAAATATAAGGTGACCAGTACGATTATGGTGCCGCTGATTATGCGTCGTTTGATTGAAATAATCGAAGATGAAGGCATCACGTTGCCAAGTTTACGGCTGATTACATTTGGCTCATCACCCGCCACGCCACAACTTATTCGCAAAGCAGATGAAGTATTCAATTGCGGCTTAGCCCAGCTTTATGGCGTGACGGAAGCAACCGGCGGTTGGGTTACCATTATGTCGCCGGAAGATACCAAGCGAGGTTTAGCAGGTGAGGAGCATTTGCTTAAATCATGTGGTCGGCCATTTCTACACTTTGATATAGAAATACGTGATGATAATAACAGCGTTTTTGCAGCCAATACCGGTGGTGAAATTTGGTTAAAGTCTGACACCTTGATGACCAAATACCTGGGTTTAGAAGAACAGACAAAAGATGCTCTGCAAGAAGGTTGGTTACAAACTAACGATATGGGGTATTTGGACGACGAAGGTTTTTTGTACCTAACCGATAGAAAAAATAACCTGATTATTACTGGCTCCGCGAATGTATTCCCTAGCATGGTTGAAAATGTACTCGACGAACACCCGCAAATTAGAGAAGTAGCTGTTGTCGGTGTACCACATCCAGAGTGGGACGAAGCGGTCGTCGCGGTGATTATTCCTCATGATGTAGACGCGTTTAATCTTGAAGAAATTATCGCCTTTAGCAAATCAAAAATGGCAAAGTTTGAAGTCCCCAAAGCGTTAGTATTGGTTGATGATTTTCCTAAGGGCTTAACAGGAAAAGTGCTGAAGAAAGATATTCAAGCGATGTTTAAAGACGGTCGCTTACAAGTACCGTGGGAACTGCCCGCTAGCTAGCCGCGATACGTTCCATTTGTTTAGCCAAAGAAAAATCACGTTCGGTAATGCCGCCGGCTTCGTGGGTGGTTAAATCCACCACTACTTTTTTATACACGTTAAACCACTCGGGGTGATGATTGGCTTTCTCGGCTAATATCGCTGCTTGGGTCATAAAGCCAAACGCCTCAACAAAATTGGCGAATATAAATTCACGGTGAAGCTTCCCGTCTTCGATAGACCATTCGCCGAATTCATCGGCAAAAGCAGAAACTTCTTCCTGTGGAGCAATGGGTATAGTCATTCGGTGTTTCCTGAGTTGTTAGTGGCTTCCTCAGTATCACCCATTTGATATAACAAAAGAATAAAGGCCATAAAAATAACGCCAAGGTGCCAAATTAATGTGAAGACGTACATCGACTCTCTAGCAATATCTCCACCAAACCAAGCAATAGTAACTTGCGCTAGCCCCACGATAACGCCGCAAATTGCAGCAACACGAAATATGGTTGGTGCGCGTTTAGACTTAAAAAACAAAAAGTAGGCAGCATCTGCAAGGTGAGCTAGTCCATAGGACCACAAGCTATAAAGCCAAACATCACTAACGGGAATGGATATTGCCAACAGCGATGGAATGAGTGAAAAGAAGATAACGACAATTGAGAGCTGAATCAATAGCCGAATGTTTACCTGATCCATTAAGATCCACTCACGGATGGGCCTGTTGTTTAGTGCGACGATGATGGCGCTAAACCCCGCTAGAGCGACGGCAATTTGAGCGATGGCGAGCATTAAATCTGCTGAGTGCATAAAGTACGTCGCTAATTATTTTTTTCAATAATTATATATAGCATGAATAACAGATCTAAGTAAGGCCAAGTACTGCTGGTTAAACTATTTTGTTAAGGAACGTGGGTTGAAGTTTCGTGGTGAAATGTTTGTTCTAAATTTATAATCTTTCCAACCTAATATGGTGTTCTTTTTTGTTCTTAAGTTGATCATATACATTTCATCTGGTCGCCAATATTGATTTAAATATTTTTTATATTTGCGATATATGAGGGTTTTTAAATGTTTATCTCGGCGGTTGAAATATTCAATTTTCCAAGGAATATATTCTTTTTGGTCCATCCAAACTAAGCTTTTACTGTAGAGGGAGCGGGTATCATTGGGTACTTGTTCTATAACAAAGATAGGGCGGCCTTTATATTCGTCATCTCGAATATATTTGTAGGTGTATTTTTCAATTTCACGAGAAGCCATGTCTTCATAAGAGAATTCACTGCCCATAAAAGAACCGCCTTTGTTAGAAGAAGAAATCCGTTTAACACGCTTAAGAGCAGGTAAAAAAAGCCATTGATCATCGTCTAATTTCTTGTGTGAATGAGATAAAAAAACCGTATTTTTTACATCTAATGGTGTTTTGAAAATTAATAAACTTTTATCACCATCATTTGGTGTCTCTAATGTTTTGCTAACGATTTTACGAATGCTTTCTTCGCCTTGTCTGTTTTTTAAGATCATGGTGAGATTGGCGCTGTAATTTTGCCAACCGTTATCTCGTTGTTCGCTTTCTTTTGCAATTTCATAACCGCGTTCAAAAGGGTCTGCTGTCTCAGCATTAGTATAAAAGCTTGCAAGGCATGACGTTAAGAGCAGTAGTTTTAGTAAGTTCATTTTTTATCTTTTATTAACATGAGTAGAGGAGGTAAAAAGAGGAAGTCAGCAATTAAAGCGAAGGAAATGGTTATTGCCGTTAATAGTCCTAATTTCGCATTAAGCTGGAAGTCGGATAAGGTTAGTACTAAAAACCCAGCAATTAAAACGACGGATGTAATCCACAGAGCGGTGCCAACATGAATAAAAGCGTATTCAACGGCTTCTACACGGGTTTTATTGAGTTCTTTAAGAGCATATTGGAATTTGCTCAAAAAATGGACGGTATCATCTACAACAATTCCTAGTGTTAAGCTCGCAACAACAGATATCGCTAAGTTTATTTGACCATCAATTAGCCCCCAGAGGCCGAACGCCATTCCTGCCGGTATAAGATTGGGCAATATGCTAAGCAGGCCAAGCTTGATGGACTTAAGAGCAAAGATTAGTGTTAAAGAGATAAGAACCAATGCAATGACTGTTCCTTTCAGCATGCTATTAATATTGCTTTCACCGATGTGCGCAAAAATGAGGTTTGGGCTTGTGGCGTCTGCCCACATAAATTTCGGTGCATTTTCTTTAAGCCAGTCATCCGCACGTACTTGTAAAGCCAACATTTCAGAGCTACTAATGGACTTAATCGTCGCAGTTAAACGAGAGGCTGATTTATCGACATTTATGCGGTCGTTTAGGTCTAGGCCTTCTGGAAGAGACATCTCGTAAAGTAGCATATATTGGGCAGCGAGCTCTTGAGAACTGGGCATTTTAAAGAAGGTTTCGTCATCATCATGCATGTTTTTGTTTAAGCGTTTTTGGATATCAGCAATGCTGTATACATGAAGAACTTCGGGTTGTAGCCGGTACCAATTAGCAAAGGCATTGATGACCGTTAGGTATTGTGGTGAATTGATGCCGCCGGACGTTTCTGCCCCCAAAGAATACTCCATGACATACATGCCAGTGAGATGTTCGGTCGCATAGTCGGTATCTGAGCGAAATGTGTTGTCGGGTGAGAAGTAGGCGATTAAATCGTCATTCAGCTCGTTCTTGGGGATAAATGAAATAAGGATGCCTATGATAATCAACATACCAACTAAAAGGTAATGCCGACTTGCAATAACAAACCGAGAGAAGGTATGCATAAATTTATTGCCCTGCGTTTTGTATGGGCGAACTTTTATAGGCATGACCATCATGAGTGCAGGCATGAAAACGACAGATAATAAAAAAGCATAAACGACCCCCATGGCAACAATATTCCCAAGATCATGGAATGGTGGTGAGTCGCTAAAATTAAGGCTTAAGAACCCCAAAGCTGTTGTGATGCTAGTAATAAAAATAGGGTTTAAATTCATGGCTAAAGAATCGCGCGAGGCCTCGATTCGTTGTTGTTTCCAGCTTAGGCGGTTGCCCCAGCCTTTTCTCATAGAATGCAGGTAACTGACTAGCATGTGGACACAGTCGGCGACAGCGACTGTTAGAACGATATTAGACGCACCTGCAGATGGTGGTGATAAAGCTATTCCTAACCACCCTGCTGTTCCCATGGTCATGGTAATAGAAAGAATGATAACGACGAGGGCCCAGATCATCGCAGAAAGCGACCGTAGCATTAAGCCGAGTACAATGAATACAATTGCAAACATAACGGGAATTAGCGTCTCAATGTCGTGTAACGACGCTTCAGGAAATGCATTGCCAATCATAATGCCGCCAGTTAAACGGACGGTTAGATTAGGGTCTTTTGCTTCTAGTTCACGAGCCAGTTTTCGTGCGTAATTAGCTACTTCAGGGAACTCCGTTTGCTCATCAAGACCTGGAAGTTGGGCTGTAAGATGAATGCCGGTTACTTTGCGATCTTTGGAAATTAAGCGACCGTTGAGCAATGGTTCGGCTAAGGCGATAGTTGCTATGCTAGATAACTGTTCTTCACTAAGAGAAGAAGCGTCTACATAAAGGTCCTGAATAATCAGCTCATCATTATCGCTGTAGCTGTGTTGAAAATTTTGTAAGGAATCGACACGCTGGGTATAGGGTATGTCCCATGCAGAATAGGTGAGATCTTCTATACTTGTTAGTGTTTGAGTAGTAAAAACATTACCATCTTTGGGCGTGATGATAAAAAGGACAGTATCATCTTTTGTGTACGTGTTTTGTAGGCGGTCGAGTGCTAGTAGTTGTGGGTTATCGTCACTAAAAAATATACGATAATCGTTGGTAAAGCTTAGAAAACGTGCGCCGCTGGATAAGACGCCAGCAATTATTAGCGTTAAAATAATAATTGCCCAGCGCCCTTTTACAAGAGCATTAAAGTAGTGTTCGAACATTGTTATAAAGTCTAGCAGGGAACGGCTTTTATTCAACCGCGAACTAAGGCATATTTAATGTCATGTCGATGCTAACGTTTTGTTTATTATTCAACTACTTCGTAGGTAGAATGGCCATGTTCTGCTATATTTCTTAAATAATAATGATAAATTGGATAATCAAATGAAAAATAAAGTTTTCTCAATCATCTTTTGCATGCTGTTACCTTTTTCGGTGCACGCTGCAGATACGTTGGATGCTGATAACGGGACACTAGACATTATGGATGATGGTGATTCTTTAGACCTTTCAGATGAATTGTTAGGAGAGGATGATGCGTTGCTTTCTGAATCTGCGGATGAGGCTTTTGCAGAGCCGGAGTCAGGACTCGTTTTTGAAGGGAAAGTGGCTTTAGAGCACCGCTATTTTCACCAAACAGGGCTTTCGCCAGATCAAGATTATCATAATAATACATCCTTTTCGATTGAACCTAGTTGGCGCTATGAATGGGATAGTGGGTTGCAAAATATTGTATTCACGCCGTTTGTTCGGTTAGATGATAAAGACAGTGATCGAACGCATGCAGATATTCGTGAGTTGTTGTGGACAAAGGAATCGGGCAATTGGACGATACGCGCGGGTATCGGTAAGGTTTTTTGGGGTGTGACAGAGTCGCAACACTTGGTTGATGTTATAAATCAAACAGATTTGATTGAAAACACCGATGCTGAAGAAAAATTAGGCCAGCAAATGATTAATGTTGCCTATACGAGTGACTACGGCACGTTCGATATATTTGTATTACCGGGATTTAGAGAGCGTACGTTCCCAGGTAATGATGGCCGTTTAAGATTGGTGCCTAAAGTAGCTGATGACCATGTGATTTATGAATCCGGCGCGAAGCAAAAGCATATTGACTTAGCACTTCGATGGGCTCATACCATGGGTGATTGGGATATTGGTTTGGCTCATTTTCATGGCACAGCGAGAGACCCGCAATACGTTCCAGTCATTAATGGTGGGCAGTTAGTTGAGTTCCGTACGTTCTATGAAATTATTGATCAAACCAGTGTTGATGCTCAGGCGGTCAAAGGTAACTGGTTATGGAAGTTTGAAGGGCTTACTCGTGGTGGCCAGGGTTCAGGTCGATTTGAGGCGGCAACCGCAGGTTTCGAATACACCATTAGTGGCGTGTTTGAAACGGGGGCGGATTTAGGGTTTTTAGCTGAATATTTGTATGACAACAGACGCACCGGTGAGTTAACAACGCCGTTTGATGATGATGTTTATATGGGCATGCGTTTGGGTATGAATGATGCTCAAAGTACAGAGTTGTTAGCAGGCGTTATAGTTGATCGTGACAACAGTGAGTGGGCCTACAATGTGGAAGCGAGTCGTCGTATTGCTGAGGGCTGGAAAATAAACCTTGAAGCGCGTGGGTTTTCAAATAATGATCGTAATAGCTTGATTGCGTATACAGTACGGCGTGATGATTATATTAAGTTGGAACTAGAGCGGTTTTTTTAGGCTAATTCGCACGTAACGCCCGGGTAAGTATTCTGTGTTAGAACGCTTTTGAAATTTCACATTGGAGCAAGTAGCACCATGTTCCAATGTGTTTTTTGGATAGTACGTTTGCAATAACGGTTCTATTCGAAGTAACTAATTGAACGCGGTCTCCCGCATCAATATTTTTTGACTCAACAATCACCCATGTTTTTTTATTTCCATGGCTGTCTTGCGTAAAGTAAATAATAACGGGAACAACATAAGACGGTTTGTCTCCACAATCTAATGGTTGAATGGTCGCTGGATAAGGTTTGTTGGTTAGCAGACTTAACTTAAACTGTAACGTTGTACCTTCATGGCGGATATCAGTGGTGATCGCTAAAATCAGTTGTTGTCTAGAACGATTCATTGGGCGAAAGCCAATAAGCTGCCCTAGCGTTAATATTTCAGCGTCATCAAAAGTAGCTTGAAGAGTATTTTCTTCGAAGGTGTCCGCTAAAAACTCATAAGGGGCGACGGGCTTTTCTTCGGTAGCGCTAGAAAGGCTTTTATAAGCAGCGGTAATGCCAAATGTGCAAATACGTGTAGACTCGGCTTCAAATAAGCTTTCATCTATTAGATTGTGCCCATTCCATGACTTTTCTAAGTGCTGTATTAACCCATGAGAAATAGATTGTTGGGCAGCTTTTTCTGCAGTTGTTTCAAAGCGCCCTATTGTGTCGTCAACAAATTCTTCATGATCGCTCAATAGTCGTAACAAGTTAGACAAGTCGATATGCCCAAGGTACGGCTGCCAAGATGCCGGAGAATCATCTTTGAAATCAATTAAACAGGTTGTATTGTTTTCGGTAGGGTTGTTGTCCAATAAGTTTAATTCAACTAAATCGCTCCATTTTTCAAGCAGAAAAAACAATTCGATAATTTCTGTTTTTAATAAGCCGTAGGGTTTAGCAAGCCTAAGTAGCAGAAGTTGCTTATAGCTTGCTGATATTGATGTTTTAGGTAATTCTCTAGCAACTTTGTCAATAACTACTTTATCGCTATCATGCCGAAAGTGGATGAATAATTGGTGAATATCCCGCCATATTCCATCGGGCTCTGCTTGTTTGTGTAGGTAGTTAAGTAAGATGACTTGGCCTAATCCCGCGAGGGTTCTTTGTATAATTGTCGGGCCTAATTTTTTAAGGTGCTTGGGTGGTGATGTAACTAAATGTGTTGCGACGGACCAATAACTAATCGTCAGCGCCATAGAAATTGATTGGAGTTGTTGAGAAAGCTCCTCGTCCTCTTTACTTAATGGGGATTTCTTGCCAATAGGTTTTTCGGCATAATGGTTAAGTAATAAGTAAATAGCGGGTCTAATGAGCTCAGTGCATTCAAATAAATCTGCTGGTTCTGCTTCTACATGATTAAGTAGTTGAAGCCTTGCTAATAAGAGCTCAGCTACTTGGGAATGATTCGCTGATGGTAAACGCTTAACCCACGTTTTTGTTTCCTTAGCGTTTAGCGTTGCCCAAATGTCTGGTTGGGGGCTTCGAGCGGGTAGGAATAAGAAATTAGTATGCATGGCCGCCAAGTCTAATCGAGTTGAATCAAACGAAAAATCATTATATTCTTTAGGCCAGTGCTAGTCATGGTTATACGCACGCCTTAACAACGCCGCCATCCACTCTAATAGCTGAGCCTGTTGTTGCTGATGCTAACGGGCTACATAAATAGGTGACCATGTTGGCGACTTCTTGTACGTCTGCAAAACGTTTAATGAGTGATGAAGGGCGAACGGATTGAAAAAACTCTTTCTCGAACTCTTCAAAGTTCTGGCCACCGCTAATTTGATCTACAAATTCAACCACGCCTTCGGAACGTGTAGGGCCGGGTAATACGGCGTTAACGGTAATACCAGTGCCGGCACAGGTTTCCGCTAACCCGCGCGAAACGGCTAATTGAGCAGTTTTGGTGGTGCCGTAATGAATCATTTCTTGGGGAATTTGTACGGCGCTTTCACTACTAATGAAGATAATGCGGCCCCAGTCTTTTTCTTGCATATACGGCAGGTAAGCGCGGGATAATCGCACACCACTGAGTACATTGACGTTGAAGAAGCGCTCCCAATCTTCATCAGGAATATCTAAAAAGTCTTTAGGTTCAAAAATGCCGAGAGCGTTTACTAATATATCTATTTTCGGGTGTTCGGATGCTAATTGATTGCAAGCGTCGCTATTGGATAAGTCACCAGCAAAACACGCAACGTGTGCCTTTGGGTGTTCAGTAAGAATGATTTGTTTAGCCGCAGCGAGTTTATCTTCACTTCTGCCATTAATAACAACGTGTGCGCCTTCCGCAGCCAGTGTTTTAGCAATGGCAAAGCCGATGCCTTGGCTAGAACCAGAAATAAGCGCTTTTTTACCTGCAATTTGTAAATCCATTAAACGTTGGCTCCAAGTTTTGCGGCTTGTTCTTTTGCTGCATTGATGACAGAACCGACGGTGTCGGGGTCAGCAAGGGTCGGTTCAATAATGACATTGTTAATATCCCTAAACCCAATGAAACCGAGAGACATTTCAAGGTAAGGCTTTTGGAAGTCCATGCCCTTCGCTTCGGCATTGTTGTATTCGCCACCCCGCGAATAAATAGCGGTAACCGGTTTGCCTGTGACGAGCCCGAAAAACCCTGTTTCAGGGTCAAAGCCGAACGTTAAGCCAGGTTGGGTAATCACATCAATATAGTGTTTTAGTTTATAAGGAATGGAAAAATTCCACATCGGTACGCTGTATAGATAGCAATCAGCATCTTTAAATTGCTCCGTTAGGGTAACTATTTCCTGCCATGCAACTGTTTCCGTTTCACTTGGGCTTTGGCCGTGTAAAAAACTGTATTTGGCATTGAGTCGTTCACCATCAAATTCTGGCAAGTTCGCATCCCATACATTTATCGTAGTGACTGTATTGTCTGTAGAGGCGGCCTTGAAGGCTTCAATATAGCTATTTGCAACGTCACTAGAACTGGAACGCTCGCCGCGAGGTGATGATTGAATATAAAGTAATTTGCTCATGATGCTTTCCTGTTGTTAACTAAATTGATAGGCAGATACATTAACACCCATCACATTGTCTGTGAATACGTTTGAACCGTTATCGTTACCGGCGGCGCCTTCGGCTACCATGAGTGGAATGAGGTGCTCTTCTCGAGGGTGACAGATTTTTGCAGAGGGCGCTTGTGCCCAGTTTGCTAAGCCGCCTTTTCGGGCAGCAGGGGTGTCGGTGCAGGTTTTAGTTAGCCATGTGTCAAATTGTATTGAGTGACCACCGGGGTCATTGCATTGCATTAATATTTGCATATTATGAAAGCTGATGCCGCTACCAAGGATTAGTATGTTTTCATCGCGTAATGATTGTAGTGCTGCCCCCATTTGTTGATGATAGGCCGGGTCCAAGCTGCTATGTAATGAAACTTGGACGACGGGAATATCGGCATCAGGAAACATCACTTTTAAGGGTACAAACGTGCCGTGGTCATAGCCGTGTTCTGGAGTGAGTTCACTTTTTATATCAGCGGCTGTGAACAGGGTTTGAATCTTGTTTGCTAACGCTGGCGAACCGGGCGCGGGATATGTCAGCTCATAAGTATGTTCAGGGAAGCCGTAGTAATCGAAAATTAACTCGGGTTTGGGGTGACTGTTTATTTGAATAATATCAGCTTCCCAATGGGCGGAAAAAATAACGATGGCACTGGGTTTTTGTGGCAACGAAGCGTGTATGTTTCTGAGCCAATGTTCGGTTTTATCCCAGGTGCCAGCATCACCTCTTGTCCAATCCATAAAAAAGCAAGGGCCAGCACCGTGAGGGATGTACAGTGAAGGAAAACGAGGTTCTTTCATGCGTTAAATCATTTTAATGTAAAGGGTTTATGATATATCATCTATTACAAATCAACTGTAAATTATAGGTGCCAACATGAGTGATGCAAAAACAAAACTTTCGTGCGTAACAGTAGCGCTTCATTGGGCTGTAGGGTTAACGATGATTATTATGCTGACAGTTGGTTGGTATATGGCCGAATTTGAAGAGCACTGGCTATACCCTATCCATAAATCTGTCGGCATGATTGCTTTCGTCGTGATTCTTGCACGGGTGATTTGGCGTATTAAGCAGGGCTGGCCAGAAGCCGCGAGTAATTACAAAGCGTGGGAACATACATTGTCAAAAATAATTCATTGGGCATTGATTATTGGCACAGTGATGATGCCAGTATCTGGCATGCTGATGTCTGGTTTAGGTGGCTATGGCTTGTCTATTTTTGGCTTGGAGTTATTGGCTGCAACACCAAATCCTGAAGAAGCGGGGAAAATGATACCGATTAATGGCCCTATAGCTGGCACAGCACATGAAATACACGAAATTGCCGGTTATGTGATTATGGTATCGGTGCTATTGCATGTATCGGGTGCTTTGAAACACCACTTTATGGATAAGGACGGTACGCTGAAAAGAATGCTGGGCAAACGTATCGATTAGAAATCACAGTGAGTGGAGCGGGGTTATTTAAACGTAACAGACACCGTAACGGCTTGCTGAGAACTTAAGCCATTATAAACGGCTGTCAAACGCCCTTTTTTCACAGGAATCGGCGACGTTAAACTGCCAAGCGATAAAAATGCACCGGGTTTTAACGGGTAATTCATCGCTAATAGTTTATCTCGTAGCCAGCGAATGACATTCACGGGTTTGCCCATTAGCGAGGCACACGTGCCTGTTTTTAAATGGCTACGGTCGTCATACACAATGCCCACCTGGCAAGCATTGAAGTTCCCAATGTCTTCCATTGCAATAGCTGTGCCCATTACGCCATATCGCGCGCCCGTATTAATGGCGGTCAGCATATCTGCCGTTAATGGCTTTTCAGTTGAATAAAGCCGGTCTGGAATTTCGATAAACGGAATTACCTGATCAATAGCCGCTAAAAGTTCTTCATCTGTTTTTGCTTCGTTAATGGATGCATCTTTTACTCGTACCAATAAGTCAGCTTCAGCAAAGGGGAGAACGGTGGATGAGATATTTATTTCGGCGGGGTTTTCCAACAACATATTTTTTAGAAATATGCCTAATAAGGGCTCGTTAATGCCCATTTTTTGCTGGATATCTGGATTGGTTAATGCGGCTTTATAGCCGGCAATACCACTCCAGTTTTCAGATAAGGCATAGACAACGCGCTTTTGAATGGCGAGCGCCGTTTCGGGTGTAAGCCCAGCAATGGCGTCGGCTTCCGTTTTATTAATAAAGTTATTGTAAATGTCGAGTGAAATGCGCGGTACAAAGTTTTCCTGGCGCATAAAGAAAATCGCGATAGCAGCGACGACGAATATCAAAAAAGTAAATTTAAATTTCATGAAGAGGCTTAACTAAAGAATTGGGTGAATACCTGTGTAATGTATTGGTGGTCTTGTACACCAGCACTTTCGCGAATACTGTGCATCGCCCACATCGGGCAACCGACATCGACGGTATTAATGCCTAATCGAGCCGATGTCATTGGGCCAATGGTGCTACCACAGCCGATATCTGTGCGATGTGAGTATTGTTGATAAGGCACGTTGGCCTGTTCGCATAGTTGGATAAACCGAGCTTGTGATACGCTGTTTGAGGCATAATGAATATTCGCATTGACCTTAATAACAGGGCCTTTGTTTACCCATACTTTATGGTCAGGTTCGTATGCGCTGGGGAAATTCGGTTGATAGGCGTGGGCCATGTCGGCGCTAATCATAAAGCTATTGGATAGGGCGCGCTTATAGTCTTCGGCAGGCATATCGAGTGAGCCAACTATACGTTCAAGTACATCAGGTAAGAAGCTACCATCTGCACCCTTATGGCTGTTGCTGCCAATTTCTTCATGGTCAAAGAAGGCACAAACATTAAACTGATTTGAGCTTAGTGATTCGTCCGACAATAAGGCGCTTAAGCCGGCATGGCAGGAAGCCAAGTTATCGAGCTGGCTATTGGCGTAAAATTCATCATTTAGGCCATATAATGAGCCGGCTTGTGTATCGCAGGCGTGCACTTCCCACGCGGAAATCGTCCTGGCATCAACCTTCAATTCAGCGGCCAGTAAATCAATAAGTGGGAGCTGATCGTTTGAGACGGATAGTAATAGAGGCAACTCTGTTTGTTTGTTCAGTTTCAATCCATCGGTGTTAACCGTTGGATTCATATGAATCGCTAGATTGGGTAAACGTAGAAAAGGCTTTTTAAAGTGAACCAGTTTAGATGTTAGCTGACCGTTATTATTGATATGTACGCGCCCTGCCAAACTTAAATCGCGGTCGGTAAAGGTGGCTAATAACGCGCCACCGTATACTTCAACGCCAAGTCTATTAACGCCGCTTAGTTGATTGTCGGGCTTCGGTTTTACGCGTAACCCAGGTGAGTCGGTATGCGCGCCAAGCAGTCTAAAGCCATCCTGCGCCAAGTCATTTGCACCTACGGTAAATGCAATAATGGAAGAGTCATCCCGTTTAACGTAATAACGCCCCTTACGTTCTAGCGACCAAGTATCGCCTTCAATAAGTTCGCTAAACCCTTTTTCGCGTAAGGCTAATTCGCTTGTGTGAGCCGCGTGCCAAGGGCTTGGGCTAGCGTCAATATAATCTAATAAGGCTTGAGCGTGTGCGGTGGCAGACATATTATTCCTTAGAGTCCAAGTTGAGTGATGCTGAATTAATACAGTATCGTAAGCCGGTGGGTTGCGGACCATCTGGGAAAACGTGGCCTAGGTGGCAATCACATTCAGCGCAAACTACTTCAACGCGCGTCATGCCGTGGCTGCTATCCCTGTTTTCTTTAATACTGTCTGGGCTGATAGGCTTCCAAAAGCTAGGCCAGCCACTACCCGAATCGTATTTTGTATCCGATTCAAACAACGGTGTATTACAACACTTGCAATTAAAAATACCAGACGCTTTACTGTCGGCATACAGGCCAGAAAATGCAGGTTCGGTGCCTTTTTGCCTGCATATTTTGTAATCTTCAGGTGTTAATTTCGCTTTCCAATCGTCGTCATGTTGCATGGCGTTTCCTCGGTTGTGTTTAAAAATTATACCTGAGAAATACAAAAATTAATTTACAGCCAGTCACTGAGCTGGATGCCGAAGCCAATGCTATTAGTGTGATTATCATAATCGAGCAGACTTTCGCCGTAACCGTTGAACCACTGCACATACCCGCGAACTTTTTTATGAAGAGGGAAGCTCCAGCCAAGTTCTAGAGCGCCTCTGTTTTTGCTACTGTTGAGGTTATTTCTGAACATGAACTCAACACTATGACGTTGTTTTTTGTATAGTCCTCGTAACTCAAAGTGACCTAAAAAGTCCTCGATATCTCGGTTGTCATCTTGTGATCTAGTCTCAGGGATGCGATACCAAGGTTTAAATGACAAATACATATCGCCTCTTTCTAAAATAAAGTCCGCATACAAGCGGTTCCAGCTTCTAGACAATAAGCCAGCCTGTCCATTCGATTGGTGGGTGAAACCTGTTCGAATAACTGAGTTATGTAGGCCTAAAACATTAAAGTCTGTTCCAAATGAAAGCCACGTTTCAGCTTCATGGTTGGTGTCACGAAATGGCGATGAATGAGTCTTGTTAAATTGTTGCCAAAAAGAACGGTTGGTATAGCCAGCATATAAATCGCCCTGTCCAAATATTACATTCCGGACAATAGGTAGTTTTACGCTCAATTGAAATTTTGTTTCTAGGTGCTGAAGGTCGACGTTGTCTGTTGGGAAAGTTGCCTCAAAAGGTTCTTTGTTGGGTTCGCTGTTGTTATAGCTGGCAATAATGTAGTTTGGTTTATGTGGTAATAGAGAAAAAGCGTTCCACCCTGAGTTTTTTTCGAATAATTGCCTACGTTTTAATGCCGATTGATGGGTTCTTTTTTCAGTCGTATTTTCTTGGCAGTGTTGCTTAAGTTCGCCTACTGTTACGCTATTGTCTGCTGTGGCCAATTGGTCCGATAGGCATGCTGTCATGCGGCTATTATCGATAGCAAACAAAGGTGTGCAGAATAAAATAAGTGCGGTAATTAACGTTTTCATATTGATTATTTGATGTATAAAAAAACGGCTGAAAAGTTCAGCCGCTTTATTGTTATGGAATATAGCTGCTTGGTGTTATTTAGGTAAGCTGTTATAAATTATTTTAATCCAATGTTCTTCATTAACAAAGCCGTCGCCCCAAGTGGTCCATTCGGTTGGTAGACCGCCAAGCTGGATGTCTTCTAGTGTTTCGCCTTCGGCAGCTAAGTTTTTAACATGTTCTGTCGTGCTTTTTAACATGGCGTAATAGGCTTTAAGGCCTTTCATATCAGATAAGCCGCCATGCCCCGGGATAACGAGTGCATCACTTGGTAAAGAGTCGATAATGTTGCCAATATTGCGCGTTAAGCTAAATGCATTTCCGCCAGTATCCATATCAACAAAAGGGAAAATACCGTTAAAGAAATGGTCACCTAAATGGGCGACGTTACTTTTTGGAAAATAAATAATACCATCGCCATCGGTGTGGCCATTTGCATAATGAATAAATTGGATATCTTCATCATTAAAGTGAATATTAACGGCGTCCTCAAATGTAATTAACGGCCAAGCTTCTTTGGGTGATGCTGGAGATTTGCCGAAGAAGTTATTTTGTTCCGCCATTAAACGCTTGCGTACATTTTTATGAGAAATGATGGTTGCGTCGCTGGAAAAATGACCATTGCTACCGGTGTGGTCGCCATGCCAGTGGGTGTTGAGTACGAAGCGCAGTTTGCCCGGATTAATATCAGCAAGAGCTGTATTTATTTTGCCAGGCATGGGGCTAAGTTGGTCATCGACTAATAGAATGCCATCCTTACCAGCCGATACGCCAATGTTGCCACCAGCAAATCCGCCCTCGCCTTCAAGCATGTAAATATTGCCACGTACGTGGGTGGTCTTTAAGGTGATTTTGGTAAAGTCTTGATCTAAGAACCCCGCAACGCTGGGAGTACAAAAAAAGACAAAAATTGATGCGATAAGTAGTTTATTTGGTAATATCATAATGAGCTCTCCTTAGGTGGTTAAAGGTCGTCGCCTTTTGGTGCTGGGTGCCATCCAGAATACCACAGTTTTGTAGGTATTATTTCTGGCCCAATACCATTTTTATGAAACCAAGAATCAACGGCAAAAGCAGCGCCGGTTTGGGTGTCTGTCATCACGGCAGAGGTATGTGGCCAACCATTAAAGAAAAAGCCTCGGTTAATACGATGACCTTCTTTGTGAAAATTAATAAACCCGCGTTGGCGAAACAGCTTGAGATATACCGTCGTGTTGGTTGCTTCATCTACGCAATCCATCTGGTCGGTCAGGTCATGAAAAAGGGCTGCAAACGTGCCAGGTAAGTCATTTTTAGTTTGAGTAATATCGCCAATAAAGGCTTCCATTTGTGCGATGGCAAGCGATATTTGTTTCCGTTCTTGCTTTGGGGTTGTGGCCTTGGGTAAAAAGAGTGACTCAATAATAAGCCACTGCTCTTTATGGAGGGTAACAGTTTGGATTGTTTTGCAGCCATACGAATAACACACTGGAAATGATTCAATAGATTTTAAATCCTTTTGCTTGTTAAAAGAGGCGCAACCTGAAAGAGCCAGTAAGCCAGCACACGCCGATAAAAGAAGCAATAAAGGACGCATTAGGCCAATGCTTTGCCAACAAGGTTCTGTAGGTGTACGGGCAACGTTAATGCTAAGGCGGCTTGATGTCCTTTATGTGACATCTTCCCCCACGTTTTTTGGACAATATCAATAACCCTTTCTTCAGAATGTTTGCTAGCAAAGGCATCAAAATAATAGTTTAAAAACACTAGGCAGGACACGTCTTCTAGCGCTTGTGATTCAGCGTCTGTTTTAAGTTTTCGTTTTTGAATAATGTGTTGTGCACGCTTAATATCGCCATTAGCATAACCGGCCTCCTGCATGGCTTCGCCCAGAATTTTTGCATGTAATTTCGCAAGGTCAGTGCGCCAGTTTAAATAACCGTCTAAGCCTGCTGGATAGTCTTTACGTACTAACTTCCAGCGGCACACGTGTTGTGCGTAGCAAGCTAAGGTTAATGGTTCGGACGCTTGTGGCTCAAACGCTTGCAATGTTTCTAGCATACGTTGGGAATATAAAGCCTCTGTGCTGTTTGTTGGGTCGGCGTCATTGGCTTGGTCGATGCCCTGTATTGCTGTTTGTAATGTTGATGTCATAATCTGAACTAGTTGTCTGTGTCTGTAGTGTATTATTACGTGTTATAGAATGAAAAAAAACAAGATTTATAATATTAAAGGGGAAAGGTTATGAGAGCGTTAGTGATGTTATACGGGGTAGTTTGTTACTTTGCATTTTTTGTGGTGTTTGTTTACTTTATGGGGTTCGTTGGTGATGTGTTCGTGCCTGTTTCAATTTCATCAGAGGTGGAAACGTATTCACAAAATGCCTTAATGGTTAATATCGGTTTGATGTTGATGTGGGGCGTGCAACACAGTGTGATGGCGCGCGGTTGGTTTAAAGACATGATTGCTTCGGTGGTGCCGCATCATGTTGAACGCAGTACCTATTGCTTAGCATCGGCTATTGCTCTAGGTGCGTTAATGTATTTCTGGCAACCAATGGAAGGCATTATTTGGCAAGTTGAAAACCCAATGGCTGTGAATGTGCTGTGGGGCTTTTTTGGCTTGGGTTGGGTGCTAATTTTTGTATCAACGTTCTTAACGGATCACTTTGACTTATTTGGGTTGCGCCAGCCATGGTTACATTTTGTTAAAAAAACGTACACGCCGGTTGTGTTTACTGAAGTGCTTTTTTACCGTTGGATTCGTCACCCAATGATGCTGGGCTTGTTCATTGCATTTTGGTCGCTACCAACAATGACAGTTGGTCATTTGGTGTTCTCAATTGGCATGTCAATTTACGTGTTGGCGGGCATTCACTTTGAAGAAAGAGGTTTGGCAAGAGATTTAGGTCAAACGTATATTGATTACCAACAACGAACGTCAAAAGTTATTCCTAAAGTTTATTAAGTATTAATTGTTCAAGGGCTTGGCATTGCTAAGCCCTTGATTTTTTTGGGGCATGCTCTAAAATGCTCCTTCTTGAATAAGGAACGCTGCGACAGGGCTCCCCTGCTAGGCTTATTCAAGGTGTCGATTTTACATCGATTAGTTAACGGCGTTCATTATTAACAGGAAACTGAAATAGTGAGCGTGGTGTTTGGATGATTAAGTTCTTAATCATTCATCGGTAAGAATTCACTCAACCTATTTTCAGTGCCTATTTTTATAATGAGGCAGGTTTATTATGAGCAAAAATTTTATTTTTACATCTGAGTCGGTGTCTGAAGGGCACCCAGATAAAGTAGCGGATCAAATATCGGATGCGATGTTGGATGCGTTGTTAGCACAAGACCCGGCATCGCGTGTTGCGGTTGAAACCATGGTCAAAACTGGCATGGTTATTTTAGCTGGCGAAGTGACCACTGATGCGTGGGTGGATACCGAAGAACTGGTTAGGCAAGTGGTCAAAGATATCGGTTACGACAAGCCGGAAATTGGTTTTGACTGGCAAAGTTGTGCGGTATTGAATGCGATTGGTAAACAATCCCACGATATTGCTATTGGTGTTGATGATAGCGATGACCATGAGCAAGGTGCGGGTGACCAAGGTTTAATGTTCGGTTACGCTTGTGATGAAACAGACGTGCTGATGCCAGCGCCAATCACGTATTCACATTTATTGGTACAGCGCCAAGCAGAAGTGCGCAAAAATGGCACGCTACCTTGGTTGCGTCCCGATGCAAAAAGTCAATTGACATTCCGTTACGAGAATAACAAACCAGTTGGTGTTGAGGCGGTTGTTTTATCAACCCAGCATGCGCCAGATATTAGCTTAAAAGACTTGCGCGAAGCGGTCGTTGAAGAAATCATCAAGCCAGTGTTGCCAGAAGAATGGTTTGCAGGCTGTAAGGCTGAAAACATTCACATTAACCCAACCGGGCAATTTATTATTGGTGGCCCCGTGGGTGACTGTGGTTTAACTGGGCGTAAGATTATTGTGGATACGTATGGCGGCATGGCTCGCCATGGTGGGGGTGCTTTTTCTGGCAAAGACCCTAGCAAAGTGGATCGGTCTGCTGCGTACATGGGTCGATATGTCGCTAAAAACATCGTTGCGGCTGGTTTAGCGTCTCGTTGTGAAATTCAAGTGTCGTATGCTATTGGTGTACCAAAGCCGACGTCAATTTCGGTTGAAACATTTGGTACAGAAACGATACCAAGCGCAAAAATTGAAACGCTAATTAGCGAATACTTTGATTTGCGCCCTAAAGCATTAATTGCTGAACTGGACTTATTGCGTCCAATTTACCAACAAACTGCGGCGTATGGCCATTTTGGCCGTGAACTTCCTGATTTCACATGGGAACGTACCGGTAAAGCAGACTTATTACGCGACGAAGCGAAATAACCTACATAACAAACAATACGAGAGATAACTATGAGTTTTACAGATTATAAAGTAGCCGATATGTCATTGGCGGAATGGGGCCATAAAGAAATATCAATTGCAGAAAGTGAAATGCCGGGTTTAATGGCGTTATGTGAAGAGTTTGGAGAAAGCAAACCATTGGCAGGCGCACGCGTTGCCGGTAGTTTGCACATGACGATTCAAACAGCGGTTTTGATTAAAACATTGGTTGCCTTAGGTGCCGAAGTACGTTGGTGTTCATGTAACATTTTCTCTACGCAAGACCACGCAGCGGCAGCGATTGCAGATTTAAATATCCCTGTGTTTGCTTGGAAAGGCGAAACCATCGAAGAATATTGGTGGTGTACAGAAAAAATGATGACATGGCCAGATGGCCAAGAAGCGAACATGATTCTTGATGATGGCGGCGATGCAACCTTGCTATTACACAAAGGTGTTGAATTTGAAAAAGCTGGCGCAGTGCCAGATGCCAAAGCGAGCGATAACGAAGAATACGTAGCGATTCTTGAGGTGTTACGTCGTAATTTACCGGTTGCGCCAACGAGATGGCAAAACATGGCGGACAGTGTTAAAGGTGTCACAGAAGAAACCACGACAGGTGTTCACCGTTTGTATCAAATGCAAGAAGCGGGTGAATTATTGTTTCCAGCAATGAACGTGAATGATTCTGTTACAAAAAGTAAATTCGATAATTTATACGGCTGCCGTGAGTCCTTGTTGGACGGTATCAAGCGAGCAACAGACGTGATGATTGCCGGCAAAATTGCGGTGGTTGTGGGTTACGGCGACGTGGGCAAAGGCTGTGCGCAAGCATTTAAAGGCATGGGCGCGAGTGTTTGGGTCACTGAAGTTGACCCTATTTGTGCATTACAAGCGGCAATGGAAGGCTATCGTGTGGTACGTATGGATGACGTGGCGAACCAAGGCGATATTTTTGTAACCACTACGGGTAACTTGGGCGTGATTAACCATGATCACATGATCGCTATGAAGAACGAAGCGATTGTATGTAACATTGGCCATTTTGATTCAGAAATCGATATTGCTTCTTTAGAGCAATATGAATGGGAAGAGGTGAAGCCTCAGGTAGATCACATAATTTTCCCAGACGGCAAACGCATTACATTATTAGCGAAAGGTCGCTTAGTAAACTTAGGCTGTGCAACAGGCCACCCTAGTTTCGTGATGTCGGCATCGTTTACTAACCAAGTGATGGCGCAAATCGAGTTTTTCACTAATGGTGAGAGCTATAAAAATGAAGTCTACGTGTTGCCTAAAACACTGGATGAAAAAGTTGCGCGCTTGCACCTAGAAAAAATTGGTGTAAATTTAACCGAGCTATCGCAAGAACAAGCGGACTACATTAACGTGCCTGTAGAAGGACCATATAAACCACACCATTATCGCTATTAAATATGAGTTTAGAACCATTCCAAAAAGTTAGTTTCGAGTTTTATCCGCCTAAAACGGAAGAAGGTCGGATTAAGCTTTTAAATGTAAGTAAAACGCTGGGTCAACTGGACCCAGCGTATTTCTCTGTGACCTTTGGTGCGGGTGGTAGTACGCAACAAGGCACGTTAGATACTGTGCTAGATATAAAACAGCAAGGTTTTTCAGCAGCGCCACACTTATCGTGTGTAGGGTCGACCAAAGAAAACATTCGCGCCATTTTAGGCAACTATAAACGTAACGGCATTGATCGAATTGTTGCGCTGCGTGGGGACATTCCATCAGGTACGCTAGACGCAGGTGAGTTTCGTTACGCAAATGAACTGGTCGGCTTTATTCGTGATGAAACGGGCGATCATTTTAATATCGAAGTGGCGGCCTACCCAGAAATACACCCACAAGCTGAAAACGCACATAAGGACTTAGCTAACTTTAAGCAAAAAATTGAGGCGGGCGCGAACAGCGCGATTACCCAATACTTTTTCAACTTCGAATCATATGTTAGATTTGTTGAAGATTGTGACAAGATGGGGCTATATGTGCCGATTGTGCCAGGAATTATGCCAATAACGAATTATTCACAATTGGCGAGGTTCTCCGATATGTGTGGCGCAGAAATACCACGTTGGATCCGTAAACGCTTAGAGGGTTTTGCGGATGATCGCGAGTCAATCAAAGCATTTGGCGCGGATGTGGTGAGCGAATTGTGCCAATCACTATTAGATTACGGTAGCCCCGGCTTACATTTTTATAGCATGAACCAATCAGAAGCCAGTTTGGTTATCTGTAACAATTTAGGTATTAAGCCAGTATGACGGACGAAAAAATAGTCTCTTGCGCCATTTATAAAACAGTCAAGCGAGACGGTTTGTATTTGTACGTGAAAGAACAAAATGAGTTTTCTGATGTGCCAGACGAAGTGATGCAACAGTTCTCTAAACCTGAGCATGTGTTTGATTTAGAGTTGTCAGTCAGCAGACCTTTAGCACGTGCTGACGTGTTGGTCGTGATGAAGAACCTTGAAACAAAGGGGTTCTATTTACAAATGCCCCCTAAACTTGAAGACCCGATTGATACGATAACCTTACCGGACAGCTTGCACGGCTAACTATGCGCATTTCTCGCCTGTATGTTGATCAGACGTTAGCAGAAGGGATGATGTTGCAACTTGATCCAGACGCAGCTCATTATCTACGCAATGTTTTAAGGCTAAAAAAAGGCTTCCAACTAACGGTTTTTAATGGTCAAGGTGGGGAGTATTCTGCGACGGTATCAGGTGTTAATCGAAAAGCGGTTGAGATTCATGTGAACACTTGGGAAAACGTAAATATCGAGTCACCGTTAGCCATCGAACTGGGATTAAGTGTGTCGCGTGGTGAACGTATGGACGTGGCCATTCAAAAGGCTACTGAATTAGGAGTCACAACAATCACGCCCATTATTACTCAACACTGTGTCGTTAAGCTCACGGAAGAACGCCGGCTTCAGCGCCACCAACATTGGCAGAATATTGTTTACCGAGCCTGTGAACAATGTGGCCGCAATGTTCCGCCAACATTAAATGTAACGACCGACTTAGCACAATGGCTAGATGGAGATTTGTCTACTAGTCGAATCATTTTTGAACCAGGCAAAAATGATTCGTTAAAAACGCACGACCAGCCGAGCGATGGTGTTGCTGTGTTAATTGGCCCAGAAGGCGGTTTTTCAGAACAAGAAGTGTTGGATGCAGAACATGCAAGCTTTTCAGCACTAGGCTTTGGCCCCAGAGTTGTGAGAAATGAAACAGCTGCGATAGCTTCTATTGCAGCAATGCAGGTGCTTTGGGGAGATATGGGCTAAGGCTCTTCCCCCCCTTTATCTTGGATCTCCAAGATTGGTTTTTTAATTCTCTTCAAAACAAAATAGCCAATAATGCCGGAGGCAAATGAGCCTATTAGAACAGCGAGTTTTTCTGTGTATTGATATTGCAAAGGGTCTTCAAAGGCTAAGCTAGCGACAAACAAGCTCATCGTAAATCCTATGCCAGTTAAAATGGAGGCCCCATAGATGTGAGTCCATGTGCAACCGTTGGGTAGCTCTGCAATTTTTAATTTAATAGCTAACCAGCTGAAACCAAATACGCCTAATTGTTTACCAAAAAACAATCCGAACATGATGCCCAATGGAACACCACCAGTCATTTGATCAAGTGATATTTTTGTAACATCAACGCCAGCGTTAGCAAAGGCGAACAGTGGCAAGATAAAAAAGGCCACCCAGTAGTGTAAACCTTGTTCCACCACCCTCAGAGGATAAACGGTTTGTTGATCGCTTTTTCCGACCATTGGTATGGTGAACGCTAAAGCGACTCCAGCTAATGTGGCATGAACGCCAGATTTCAGTACGCTAATCCAAAGCACTGTGCCAACAATAAAAAAGGCGGCTTTTTTTGCAACGCCAAGTAAATTCATTGCAATTAAAACGCCAAGTGAAACAAAGGCAATGGTTATAGAAAGCACGGATAGTTCATTTGTGTAAAACAACGCAATGATGACGATAGCCCCTAAATCATCAATGATGGCGAGTGTCATTAAGAAAAGTTTTAGGGATATAGGCGCTCTATTGCCAAGCAACGATAAAACACCTAAGGCAAATGCGATGTCGGTAGCGGTAGGTATTGCCCAACCTTTAGATGCGAGGCTATCGTGTTGGTTGAACGCCAAATAGACGACAGCAGGCACAGCCATGCCGCCAATAGCTGCAATGACTGGTAATAAAACTTTTTTTACAGATGATAATTGGCCTCTTAAAACTTCCCGCTTGACTTCAAGGCCAATGAGTAAAAAGAAAAGAGACATTAAGCCATCGTTTATCCAGTGATGAAGTGATTTATCTAGCGACAATGAACCCACTCGGATTTCGACTGGAATATGCAAAAAATATTCATACACAGGTGACATGAACGTATTACTCAGTAGTAACGCTAACAAAGTAGCGATGACTAGTAAGATGCCACCCGATGACTCCTTTTTGATGAATTCTTCAATGGTTGTTTGCATAACTGTGTTCAAATAGTGTTCAAGGTTTGATAGTTTAATGTAAAAATTGATGCAGGGCTTTAAGAGTTGTTTAAAATGTTAAACAAATAAAGAGGTTGAGGTTCATATGATGGAGAAACCATGCGATTAGGCGTAGTTATGGATCCGATTGGGTCAATTAATATTAAAAAAGACACCACATTTGCCATGCTGCTTGAGGCGCAAAGCCGAGGCTGGGACTTGGTGTATATGGAGCAAACTGATTTGTACCTTGATGAAGGCTTGGCGATGGCATCAAGCCGTTCTTTATCGGTACAAAGAGACTCAGAGAAGTGGTTTGATTTGGGCGAAAAGAAAGACAAGCCTTTGTCCGACCTAGATGTGATTTTGATGCGTGTTGACCCGCCTTTCAATATGGATTATATCTACAGCACCTATTTGCTTGAGCAGGCCGAGGCACAAGGCGTGTTGGTAGTCAATAAGCCGCAAAGCTTGCGCGATGCTAATGAAAAATTATTTACAGCATGGTTCCCTGATTGTTGTGCGCCAACGTTGGTCACGGCGCAGCCAAGCAGGGTTCGTCAATTTTTAGCCAAACATGAAGACGTTATTATTAAGCCACTAGATGGTATGGGCGGTGCGTCGATATTCAGGCTTAAAAAAGAAGACCACAATTTAGGCGTGGTGCTTGAAACAATGACTGAGCACGGTAAAACCTTAGCAATGGTGCAAAAATTTCTGCCAGAGATTAAGGAAGGCGACAAACGCATTCTTATTATTAATGGTAAACCCGTACCCTATGGTCTGGCGCGCATTCCGGCAAAAGGGGAAACGCGAGGGAACTTAGCCGCAGGTGGTAGAGGTGAAGGGCGTGAATTAACAGAACGCGAATATTGGTTATGTGAACAAATTGGCCCAACATTAGTTGAAAAAGGTCTACTCTTTGTAGGTCTGGATGTAATAGGTGATTTTGTGACTGAAATAAATGTAACCAGCCCAACATGTGTTCAAGAGTTGGACAATCAATACGGCCTAAATATTAGTGGTTTGTTGATGGACTGCATTGAGGAAAAACTAGCATAACAGTGGTTTCTGCAACAGTTAGCGCGGCGGATAAGTTAGGCCTAACCATTTTTATGGCAGGCGTTGTTCATGCGCTTGTTATTTTAGGGGTTAGTTTTGAAGCGGATGTTCGCCCTGCTGCTGGAAAAATACTTGAAGTTGTTTTGGTACAAACGCCCGATAAAGAACGCCCTGAAAAGGCAGATTTTTTAGCGCAGGAAAACCAAGTGGGCAGTGGGGAAGCAGAAGAAAAAGCTTTAAACCAGCAACAAGCAAATAATCAGCCGCAAGCCGAAGAGAAAGTAGTTGCTGACGATAGCAAGACTCAACAAGCCGCTGCGCAAGCTAAGAAGCTGTTGTTGCAAAAAAAATCTGATCTTGAAGTTGTGGCGTCTAATAAACCGGTGCCTGATGTGAAAAAGACTATTACAGCGGCTGAGTTGCTTGAGCAGTCAAAAGAAATAGAAAAATTAGAGGCTGAAATTCAACAATCATTGACCAGTTACTCTAAACGCCCGCGAAAGTTGCATATTAACTCAATTAACGCGCATAAATATAAAGCGGCGAGCTATGAAGCGGCCTGGCAACGAAAGGTAGAGCGTGTTGGGAATTTAAATTACCCTGGAGAAGTCAGACGCAAAAAACTCTCAGGCACCTTGGTTTTAAGTGTTGAGTTATTTGCCGATGGAAATTTAAAAAAAGTGATTATTAATCGTCGTTCGGGTCATAAAATTATTGATGATGCGGCGGTTAGTATCGTCAAGTTAGCAGCCCCCTTTGCGCCATTCCCAATAGAGCTTCGTAAAGAAGTGGATGTGCTTGTTATTACCAGAACTTGGCAATTTCACAATGAAGGCGGCTTGCGAACAAAATAAACGCATTAATTAATGCGCGTTTTACTTGATGTCGCATGTAGAGAACGAGATACTAAAAACCATGAATGAAACAACAACGTTAAAAAACAATTTTTTAATTGCAATGCCAGGAATGGAAGGTTCTAGCTTTTCCAAATCGGTGACGTATTTATGCCAGCACGATGAAGAGGGTGCGCTAGGGCTGGTTATTAACAAACCAAGCACATTAACAATGGGTGATATTTTTAAACAGCTAGGTGTAGAAGCATATTCCCTTAATGTTGCTAAAATACCTGTGTTTTTGGGCGGGCCAGTGCAGCCAGAACGAGGCTTCATCGTTCACACGCCTGTGGGCCAATGGGATTCTACATTGGAGGTTAATGATCAGCTTTCATTGACCAGCTCAAAGGATATTTTGGAAGCAATAGCTCAGGACCGAGGGCCAGAAAAGTGGATGGTCGCTTTGGGTTATGCGGGTTGGGGTAATGGTCAGCTTGAAGGTGAAATTCAGCAAAATGCTTGGCTGCATGGGGTGGCAGATCAAGATATTATTTTTGATGAAGCGGTTCATCAGCGCTGGGAACTAGCAGCGCATAGAATTGGTGTTGATATTAGTTTAATGAGCACCGATGCGGGCCATTGTTAGTGGCAATATGTCTAGGGTTTGATTACGGCGTAAAAAAAATTGGTGTGGCTGTTGGTGACACTGAAACGGGTATAGCTAATCCTCTAGCAACCGTGAAAGCAGTAAATCAAAAGACAGGCTGGGATGAAATTTCAGCACTTATAAACGAATGGCAACCAAAGCAAATGGTTGTGGGTGTGTCTCATCAAGAAAGTGGTGAGGAGAATGAGGTGACGCCTCGAATGGTTCGTTTTTCACGGCAATTGGAAGGTAGGTATCAGCGCCCAGTTGAATTATTTGATGAGGCATTGACAACATTTGAAGCAAAACAGCTATTATTTGACGAAGTTCACGTGAGCGCGGATAAATTGTGGGAGGTTCAGGATCAAGTGGCCGCCCAGCTCATTTTACAAAGTTGGTTAAATACGAAAGCTCAGGCTTAAAAGGTTAAGAAAAAATGAAAATTGATGTGGCCACAATAGATGTTGAGGCAGTAATTGAACAAATGGCAGGCGACTTATCTGCTGAACTTAAGCATAAAAAAATTGATGCTCCTCTAATGATTGGCGTTCATACGGGTGGCTTGTGGGTGGCAGAACGGCTGCACGAACAGTTGAAAATAGCTAAACCATTAGGTGAAATTGATATCTCATTTTACCGAGATGATTTCACTCGAATTGGACTTAACCCACAAGTTAAGCCAAGTAATATTCCTTTAAGCGTTGAAGGTGAGAATATTATTCTTGTGGATGATGTGCTTTATACCGGTCGTACAGTGCGAGCGGCGTTGAATGAAATTTTTGATTATGGCCGGCCAAGTAGCATCACATTGGTGGTGTTGCTAGATAGAGGTGGGCGTGAATTACCGCTTCACGCGGATATAGTTGGTGTTGAACTGGATTTATCACCCCAAAAACAGGTAAAATTGATTGGACCAGCGCCGTTAGCGCTAGAAACTAACCGGAATTGACTGTATGAGCTCTAGCCAGCATGTTGCTAGCACGCCCTTCAAAGCACCCGATAGTTCCCGTTTGCAACTCAATGAACAGGGAAAGCTGCGCCATTTTCTAACGACCGAAAGCCTTTCTAAAGAAATTCTTACCGAGATCATGGATGTCGCTGAATCATTTTCTAGCGTTGGCGACCAAGCGGTTAAAAAGGTGCCTGTGTTGCGCGGTAAAACCATCGTTAATTTGTTTTTTGAAAACAGCACAAGAACTCGAACAACATTTGAGCTGGCTGCAAAAAGATTATCAGCAGATGTTCTTAACATCAATGTTGCTACGTCTGCCGCATCAAAAGGTGAAAGTGTTTTAGACACGATTAGAAATCTTGAAGCGATGCAAGTCGACATGTTTGTCGTAAGGCATGGCGATAGTGGTGCTTCACACTTTATTGCTCAGCACGTAGCGCCACATATTAGCGTTATCAATGCGGGTGATGGCCGACATGCTCATCCAACGCAAGCGATGTTGGATATGTTTACGATTAGGCGTGTCAAAAAAGAGTTTGACGGTTTAAAAGTGGCCATTGTTGGTGATATTTTAAATTCTAGAGTGGCGCGTTCACAAATACACGCATTGAACACCTTGGGTGTAGAAGAAGTGCGTGTGATTGCCCCAAAGACCCTGTTACCTCTCGATACCAATACCTTAGGGGTGCACGTTTACGACAATTTGTTGGAAGGTATAACTGATGTGGATGTTGTTATCATGCTGCGGCTTCAAAAAGAGCGCATGAGCGGCGCATTATTACCCAGTGAGCATGAGTATTTTGAATGCTTTGGGCTAACACAAAAAAAATTAAAACAGGCAAAACCAGATGTCATGGTAATGCACCCGGGCCCTATTAATCGCGGTGTTGAGATGGATGCAGACGTAGCTGACGGAACGCATTCTGTGATTCTGCAACAAGTGACTAATGGCATTGCTGTTCGTATGGCGGTTATGACAATGGCAATGAACCACCAAGTGAGTGATCAACCTTGAATATACATATTAAACAAGGTTACGTTGTTGACCCGGCCAATGATATTACATCGGTGACCGATGTATTTATTGCTGATGGTCATATCGCATCGATAGATTCTTTGCCTGACGATTTTCGTGCAGATAAAACTATTGATGCAACGAATAAAATCGTTTGCCCGGGGTTTATAGATGTTAATACAAGTTTACGTGAACCAGGGTTAGAACATAAAGCAACTATCGCGAGCGAAAGTAAAGCTGCCGTTTCTGCAGGCTTTACGACACTTTGCTGTTCGCCGAATACAATACCTGTTTTGGATTCGACTGCTGTTGCACAATTAATTATAGATAAAGCAGCCAATGCGAATTTTGCCAAGATTCTTCCGCTAGGTGCGTTGACGGTTGGGCTAAAAGGCGAAGCATTAAGTGAAATGTATGCGCTAAAAGGAACGGGTTGTATTGCAGTTTCCCAAGCGCCCAGTACAAATATTAGCCCTCGTACGTTACGGTTAGCAATGCAGTATGCATCATCATTTGATTTGTTAGTGATATTAAAACCGGAAGATGCCGGCATAAAAGGCGACGGCCTTGTTCATGAAGGTGTCATGAGTTCTCGGCTAGGGTTAACGGGCATACCTGTTTCAGCAGAAACCGTGGCTATAGCGCAAGCAATTGCGTTAGCGGAGGAAACAGAGTGCCGTGTTCATTTAACGGGAATATCCACATCCAAAGGTGTTGCTATGTTGGCCCGAGCGCAGTATGAAGGCGTGCTTATTTCTGCAGATACATACGCTTACCAATTACAATTAACGGCATTAGATGTAGGTACATTTGATGCGAACTACCATGTGTCTCCTCCTTTGCGAACAGCCGAGTCAAGAGATGCGCTGAGGGCTGGTGTTGCGTCAGGCGTTTTACAAGTTAGTTCGGGGCATAACCCGCATGATCTAGACTCTAAATTAGCACCTTTTACGTCCACAGAATCGGGAGTTTCTAGTTTAGAAACAACGTTATCGTCGATGATTAATTTAGTGAAAAGTGAGTTATTAGATTGGCATCAAATGGTCGTTGCACTGGCCGCAGGGCCTGCTAAAACATTAGGCTTAGAAGAAGGCCATTTGTCTGTTGGCGCTGTGGCGGATGTGACAATTTTCGATCCCGATGCTACTTGGATTGTTAATAATGAGCAATGGCATAGTAGCGGTTTAAATACGCCTTTTTGGGGCGAAACAATGACAGGGCAAGTAACGCACACGTTCGTTAATGGCCGTTTAGTGTTCGAGAGATAATGTTAAAAGACTACCGAAATGCCATCTTCGTCGAAGAGGCGAAAGTTCTTGAGCATCATGCATTCGAAGAAGGACAATTTGTTTTACGTGTTGATGCGCCTAAATGTGCTGCAACAGCAAAGCCAGGGCAATTTGCACATATTCAATGTGACCTTCAGCGATTAATGCGCCGTCCTTTATCCATTATGCGTGTGTCAGTTGACGAAGGTTGGGTGGAGTTTTTGTATAAAACCGTTGGCGACGGCACTGAATTGTTATCCGCGAAAAAAGTGGGTGAGCTTGTCAATATTATGGGGCCAATTGGCCGGCCATTTGAATTGAATAAAGAAAAACCAAATGCCTTGTTGTTAGGTGGTGGTGTTGGCATTCCACCGATGGTTTGTTTGGCTGAGCAGATAAAGAACGAAGAAACGGCGATGTCGCCAACTGTCTTTATGGGGTCAGAAGTCCCTTTTCCTTTCGATAGAAAAACGTCCAATTTGCCAGTAAATGGCATTGGTTCAGACGTGAGCGACAGTCTGCCTTTATTGGAAGCTTGGGGCGTACCCAGCCGCTTGGCTAGCTTGCAGGGGTATTCCGGCGTTTACGAGGGTTACATCACTGATCTTGCTCGTGATTGGCTAAGTGCATTGTCCGATGTAGAAAGGTCACAGGTTACAATCTATTCTTGTGGCCCAACACCGATGTTAAAAGCGGTAG
This sequence comes from uncultured Piscirickettsiaceae bacterium, assembly GCA_913061075.1. GTDB lineage: Bacteria > Pseudomonadota > Gammaproteobacteria > Methylococcales > Cycloclasticaceae > Cycloclasticus. The sequence continues at coordinate 77,556 of CAJXSK010000006.1, forward strand.
CTGCGTTAGCTAAAGAGTTTGACCTTCCTTGCCAAGTGTCACTCGAAGAGTATATGGCGTGTGCCGTGGGTGGTTGTGCGGGTTGTGTGGTTAAGGTGACCACAGATGAAGGTGAGTCGATGAAACGAGTTTGTGTCGACGGCCCAGTTTTTGACGCAACAACTGTTTTTGCGTAAGGGTGAGGTTTTTTTGGTTGGCCTTATTAGTAGGCTATTGCAGTTTTATTTTTTATTTATCTCACCAGCCTTCATTGCCCGTCCCTGCGCTATTCCAACACCAAGATAAGTTTTTTCATGCAGGGGCTTACGGCCTTATGGCACTATTAGCAATAAGCTTTTTTAAATACCAGTTAAATAGATTTAGCGTTGCTTTGACGGTGGCATTTATTTTTTGTGCATTCTATGGCGTCACTGATGAATGGCACCAATCATTTGTGGAAGGTCGTCAAGCAGATATTTTAGATTGGTTAGCCGATTGTTTTGGTGCATTGTTGGCGTTGTGGTTTTACAATAAAGCTAAGCGTTACCTAGTTGCTTTCTAATTGAGACTTTGCATTTTCAAACGCGCTGTCATAAATGGCCGTTAAAAACTCTACAGAAGATGCTTTGTTTTCATCTGACACGTTAATGGTTGCTCGATAGTTTAATTGGGTGTTGCCATTCTCTTCAGAGACACTAACTGTCCCTAAATAATCGGTAAAAGGTAGTTCGCCAGCAATAATTTTGTAGCTGTATTCGCGTTCGCCTAGATGAGTCAGTTCATCAACAAAAACAGCATCTTCAGCCATGGTTATTTGCCGTGTTGCACCTATCCCTTGACCTTTAGTTTTATTATCCAAAATACCGGGAAACCAAAGATGAATGTTTTCAAAGGGTCCGATCAGTTGCCATGCATTTTGGCTTGAGCAGTTAACGGGTTTAGTGACAGAGATGTTGGTCATCATGAGGGCTCCTGAATTGTTGGTTAAATATGCTAAGTGAGTATGATCGCTGAGCCTACTTTAACACTGCGAATAAGTCCTTGTGAATAAAATTCAATTTCTTCGATATCTGAGCGTGATACGCACACGCCGGACTTTTTATCAGTCCCTGTCATTTCAAAATTAAAACGAACAGTGTGTGGTTGTTTTAGTTGATAGTTACTGGTCTGCCAATGAACATCAGAAATAGATAAAAAAAATTTTGCATCATGCTTTTAATTGCAATAGTGCCTTTTGTTTCACCAACAAAAGAGGATGAATAATTAGCGCCCTCCGAAAATAAAAGCATGATTTCTTCAAGGTTATGTGCGTTTGATAAGGACACATATTGCTCGGCTAGAGAAATAGGGTGTTTTGAATTCATGTCGAGTCAATGTTCCAAAATATTGGTTGGTAAAGGTATAACAAATTTCAATCAGGCATGTTAAATATTTTATGTAATTAATACGCTCTATTCAAAAATAAAAAATATTGTAAATTCACTTGAGGAATAACAAATATATTTAATATAATATTTAATTATAAGAAGGCTTTGTATTTGGCTCTTTAAGCGTCAACATTTTAGAGATGGGTGAGTTATGTTAAGTATTTCAAACAATCAAGAGCGGATGTCATACACGCGTTTATTAACCGTTTGTGGGCTAACGTGCTTGAGCATCGGGTTCGTTTTTGAGCAAGCAGGGCAAAAACAAGCGGGTGTTTTGTTGTTAGGTTTCTTATTGGGGGTCGTACTTTTTTATACGACGTTTAGTTTTTCTAATGGCTGGCGTCGTTTAGTTGCTGAAAAAAAGAGCCTATGGTTTAGGGCTCAAATGCTGATGATTATTATTGCTTCTCTATTAATGTTACCTGCTTTAGGAGAAGGAAGTTTATGGGGAGGCTCCGTCCGCGGTTATGTCCGCCCACTGGGTTTATCTCTTGTGGTTGGTGCTTTTATATTTGGAGTAGGCATGCAATTGGCTGGCAGTTGCGCATCAGGTGCTCTTTATAATGCAGGTGGTGGAAGGCTGAAAATGCTTATAGTAATTTTCATGTTTGCCTTGGGCGCGTTACTGGGCACTGCACATTATGAATGGTGGATGGAGCAAATAAACGTTGAGCCCGTTAATTTTCTAGCGCTATACGGGGTTTGGGGGGCGGTGGTTATTAATTTGGTTATTGCAGGCATTTTGTATTACATTTTTAGGTTAATCGAAATGCGCAAGTATCAACGAGTAGAAGCTTTATGGGGGAAACAGGCTAACAGAACAGGCAAGCAATTACTTGGCGGGGCATTGGCGCTTGCCGTATTAAACTTTATTACGCTAGGTTATATTGGGCGGCCATGGTCTGTTGCCAATGCATTTCCGTTATGGGGAGCTAAAGCAACTGCGTTTTTAGGGATGGAATTAGATCTTGATTTTTGGACTTACTGGATTGAGCCTGCAGCTGAACAATCGTTATCAGGTGGTTTGCTGGACCATGTTGGGTCTGTCATGAACCTGGGTGTTGTCGGTGGGGCTTTGGCTATATCAGCGTTAACCGTTCGGTTCAATATAGATTATAAGGTGAAGCTGACGGAATTACTGACAATAAGTGCCGGTGGTTTGATGTTAGGGTATGGCGCAATCATTGGTTTCGGATGCAATGTAGGTGCTTTTTTTAGTGGCGTAGTCTCAGGTAGTTTACATGGGTGGGTTTGGTTTTTAGCTGCGTTACTGGGCACAACGGTGGTAGTGATGTTCAAAAAGACGCTTGCTAGAACGTAATTACTTTTTCCAAACACTCTGTTGTGTTGTTAGGTAAAGAGACTCCACTTTTCTTCTTGCCCACGGTGTTTTGCGTAAAAATTTCAGACTCGACTTTACTGATGGGTCGTTTATAAAACACTGGATGCTGATTTGACGACCTAAATTGCTCCAGCCATAGTGCTCCACAAGCTCGGTCACTATCTTTTCTAATGTTAACCCGTGTAGTGGGTTGTTAATCTGTTCAGTCATAATAGCGAATGTGTTGGTCTAATTATGATTAGGAAAATAACATAATAAGGCCACATTACAAGAATACTTTTGTACGTAAAGTATTATTTAAATTTTCATCTATAATTTCTTAAATAGTAGAGAAAGCGAATCAAGCGGGCGAGGTCATTAGTGAAATTGCACAGTCAGTAGCACAAATGAAAGAGTTAACAGATCGGATTGCAGATGAAGCGGAAAGCCAAAGTGCGGTGACCAAAAAAATATCATATAACATAGAAGCGATAGGTGGTGTAGCAGAGCAAACAGCTATTGGTGGGCAAAATATTATTGAAGCGAATAATACGCTGGTTGCTTTGTCTAGAAAGTTGGAAAGTATGGTGGGTCAATTTAAGTTTTAACGCTCGTTTTATCAGATATTCAGTGACTAATTAATACCTTCAATGGCCTGTTGTGCATCTAACCATTGTTCTTCTGCCGTTATAACGTCTTTATCAAGCGCACTCTTTTTTTCTAGCATTATTGCAAGTTCAGGTTTCCTCTCCGTACTATATAAGTCATTATCAGCCAGCTGCTTTTCAATCTGTTGCTGCTTGACGTACAAACCATCCAGTTTTTTTTCTGCTTTTTTTAGAGCATCATGGAGGGGTTTAAATTTTTGACGGTTTTTTGCGTCTAGCTGCTTACGACCTTTGCTGGGTAACGCATTCTTATTTGAATCGTCTTTTTTTGTATTTCTGGCTTGAGTCTTAACCCAATCAGCATAATCATCTAAATCGCCGTCGAATGGTGTAATAGCACCATTAGCTACCAGTAAAAACTGGTCAGTGATGGTGCGTAATAAATGGCGGTCATGCGAAACAATAATCATCGCACCAGCAAATTCTTGTAATGCGGAACTTAATGCATGGCGCATTTCAATATCGAGGTGGTTCGTTGGCTCATCAAGTAGTAGAAGATTGGGTTTTTGATAAACCAGGATGGCTAAAGCAAGCCTTGCTTTTTCACCACCAGAAAAAGGTGCAACCAGCTCAAGGGCTTTGTCACCGTGAAAGCCAAACCCACCGAGAAAATTTCTTAAATCACGTTCAGTGGCTTTTTTGTTAAGGCGCTGTATGTGCAGTAAGGGTGATGCTGCGCCATCAAGGTGCTCTAATTGGTGTTGGGCAAAGTAGCCTATTTTTAGGCTTTCAGCTGGTTCTAACGTACCGGTGGATGCAGTGCTTTCACCGGCTAGTAATTTAATGAGCGTGGATTTACCTGCACCATTAGGCCCGAGCAGGGCTAAACGGTCTCCGGGTTTTATGGACAATGAAACGGAACTTAAAATAACGTTATCTCCATAAGCTAACGTCACTTTTTCTGCTTTTATCATGGGGTTAGAAACGCGCTCAGGTTGAAAAAACTCAAAATGGAACGGTGAATCTATGTGTGCTGCGGAGATAAGCTCCATCCGCTCAAGTGCTTTAATGCGGCTTTGTGCTTGTTTGGCTTTAGTTGCTTGCGCTTTAAAACGACTCACATAACTTTGCATGTGCGCACGTTCTTTTTGTTGGCGTTCAAAGTTTGATTGCTGTTGAGCCAGACGTTCCGCTCTGGCGCGTTCAAACTGTGAGTAATTACCGGTGTAGAGCGTCGCGCTCTGCTGCTCCATGTGTAAAACATGGCTAACAACGGCATCTAAAAAATCTCTATCGTGAGAAATAAGCAATAGGGTGCCGGCGTAAGACTGCAGCCATTCTTGCAGCCACATAACGGCGTCTAAGTCTAAGTGATTGGTTGGTTCGTCTAATAGCAAAACATCTGAACGACACATCAGTGCTTTAGCTAAATTCAGGCGTACGCGCCAACCACCCGAGAAGCTAGATACAGAGTTTGTTAACTCAGACTGCTTAAACCCAAGGCCACTTAATAAAATAGCCGCGCGCGAATTAGCAGTATAACCGTTGATAGTTTCAAGATTGGAATACAGCTCTGCTGCTCTTTCGCCGTTTTGTTGGCTTTCTGCATGAACTAATTGCTGTTGAATATCACGTAACTCTTTATCACCATCTATAACAAATTCAATGGCAGGCTGATCTGTAGCAGATAGTTCTTGCGCAACGTGAGCAATGATAAAGCCAGATTGTATTGAAAACTCGCCTGTATCAGGATGGATGAGATCAAGCACCATAGCGAACAAACTTGATTTCCCGCACCCATTTGAGCCACTAATACCTACGCGTTGACCATGATGCACGGTAAAAGATACTTTTTCGAACAAGAGTTTTGTTCCCCTACGAAGAGAAACATTGGTCAGTTTAAGCATTAAAGGGCGTTTGTCGTTGGCAAAAGTGCATTATACCGCTCTAGTGGATGTGCGATAATTATTCGCTTACATTCCTTACAATAGCCGCATGAATAACGCTCAAACAATTTTACAAAAAACCTTTGGTTACGATGACTTTCGTCACCCTCAAGGTGAAATTATTAGCGAGCTTGAAGCGGGTAGAGATGCGTTTGTGTTGATGCCAACAGGTGGTGGTAAATCGCTTTGTTATCAAATCCCCGCCCTGTTGCGTGAAGGCACAGGTATTGTCGTTTCTCCGCTAATTGCATTAATGCAAGACCAAGTAGATGCGCTTAAACAACTTGGCATTAAGGCTGCGTATTTGAATTCCACACTGAAGGTTGGCGAAGCGCGTGCTGTGGAGCAGCAGTTGCTCAATAATGAATTGGATTTGTTATATGTAGCACCCGAGCGGTTGCTAAATGAAGGTATGTTGTCGCTATTAGACCAGTGTGCATTAGCCTTATTTGCAATAGACGAAGCGCATTGTGTATCGCAATGGGGGCACGACTTTAGGCCAGAATACCAACAGCTCAGTTTACTTCATCAGCGTTATCCAGCAGTGCCAAGAATTGCGTTAACCGCCACAGCAGACCAACGAACGCGAGATGAAATTATTTCGCAACTGCAGCTCGATAGCGCGCAGGTGTTCATCAATAGTTTTGATCGGGCAAACATTCACTATGCAATCTCAGAAGGTAATAACCCCAAATTACGGCTGTGGCGATTTTTACAAGACAATCACCCACATGACGCAGGCATCGTGTATTGCTTGTCGCGAAAAAAAGTAGAAGCAACGGCAGAATGGTTGGTTGAGCAAGGGCGTACGGCTCTGCCCTATCATGCGGGTTTGCCTCAAGAAATTCGGCAAAAAAATCAACAACGTTTTCTGCGTGAAGATAACGTCATTATTGTTGCAACCATTGCGTTTGGAATGGGCATTGATAAACCCGATGTGCGCTTTGTGGCGCATTTGAGCTTACCTAAAAGCATTGAGGCCTATTACCAAGAAACAGGGCGTGCAGGTAGGGATGGTGAGCACGCAAACGCATGGATGGCGTATGGTTTGCAAGATGTATTAACACTGCGGCAATTTTTACAAAACTCCAAAGCGGATGAGGCGCATAAGCGTGTTGAACATAATAAATTAGAATCAATGTTGGGCTTGTGCGAGTTGATCGCTTGCAGACGCCAAGCATTGCTGGCCTATTTTGACGAAGCATCAAATGAGCGGTGTGGCGCGTGTGATAATTGCATAAAGCCACCAGAAAAATGGGATGGTAGTGAAGCGGCTCAAAAACTACTATCAACCATTTATCGAACAGACCAACGTTTTGGGGTTAATTACATTATTGATGTGTTAAACGGTAAAGCGGATGAGCGTATAAAACAAAATGGTCATGATTCCATCAGTACGTTTGGGATTGGTAAGGAGCTTTCAGTAGCAGAATGGCGCACTATATTTAGGCAAATGATTGCCTTGGGTTATATTCATGTGGACGCAGAAAGCCATGGTGCATTAAAGCTAGCTGAAAAATGTAGAGCCGTGTTACGCGGCGAACAAACATTATTATTAAGAAAACAAAGTAAAGAAGAAACGCTAAGCACAAAGAAACAGAAAAAAAGCCCCGTACGGCCACAAGATGAGCCACTATGGGAGGCGTTACGTACAATGCGTACGAACTTGGCAGATGAAGCAGGCGTGCCGCCTTATGTCATCTTTCATGATGCCACGTTGCAAGAAATGGTATTAAAGCGTCCAAAAACACCAGCGGATATGCGCTACATCTCCGGCGTAGGCGATCAAAAGATAAAGCGTTACGGAAAAATGTTTTTGGCAGAAATTGCCAAATACCCTCTCGCTGATCTTCTTAATAATAAACTGAGTTCAACCGTTAATGAATCATTACTGTTGTATCAAGAAGGACTAAGCGTTGAGCAAATAGCGATTAAACGCGATTCAAAAGAAAACACCATCTACGGGCACTTGGCAGATGCCATTGAGGTTGGTCTCTTAGATGTAAGGACGGTGTTGGACTTAGATGACAGTCAATATCAAGAGATAGAAATGATGATTGAGTCGCTAGAAGATGAATCTAAAGGCCGCATAAAGCCTATTTTTGATGCGCTGGAAGAAGAATATGACTACGGTATTATCAAGTGCGTACAAGCCGCTATGTAGGCTTGGGAATATAAGCGCATTAAGGCAGGTAAGCTAAGAATCTAGGGCGTCATCTGCAACTTTATACTTAGGGTCTTCAATCACATTCACCTCAATGAGTTTTCTAGCCTTGTGCAATAACTTAATACACTCAGGGCTTAAATGACGCAAATGTAACTTTTTACCTAGCTTAGTATACCGCTCAGCCAAGGCATCAATCGCCTCAATACCTGAATGGTCAGATACACGCGAACGTACAAAATCAATAATCACTTCATCAGGGTCATTAGCAGGATCAAAGTGTTCGCGGAAATTATGGATTGAGGCAAAAAATAACGGGCCAATTGGCTTATAAATTTTAACGCCATCTTTCTCTTCAATTTCAAAACGCATGTTTTTAGCGTTTTTCCAAGCAAATACCAAGGCCGACATAATAACGCCAACAATCACAGCAATCGCAAGGTCGGTTAATACGGTTACAACGGCAACGGTAATGCCAACGAGAGTGTCGGATGTTGGAATACGGCCTAATAAACGAAAGCTAGCCCACTCAAACGTACCGAGAACCACCATAAACATCACGCCAACCAACGCAGCAACAGGAATCATTTCAATAAGAGATGAGCCAACTAAAATGAAAGCTAATAAGAATAAAGCGGCGGCAATACCCGATGTTCGACCACGACCACCCGAATTAATATTGATCATGCTTTGCCCGATCATAGCGCAACCACCCATGCCGCCAAAAAAGCCAGTGGCTACATTAGCAACGCCTTGGCCTACGCATTCTCTATTACTGCGCCCACGCGTTTCTGTTATTTCATCAATCAGCGTCAGAGTTAGTAAAGACTCTATCAACCCAATGGCAGCTAAAATAAGTGCATAGGGAAATATGATTTTGAATGTTTCAAAGTTAAACGGCACCGTTGGAATGTGAAACTGTGGTAAGCCGCCAGCAATGGTTGCCAATGGGTCACCGGTCATGTCTTGAAGCACGTCTTGTACCGTGCGTAAGTCCACATCTAAGCCAACAGAAATGGCAACGATAGTACCAATAGCGACTAAAGAAGAAGGTATTGCTTTAGTTAGCTTGGGTAAAAAATGGATGATGCCCATGGTTAATGCGACCATAGCCAACATCAACATCATTTGGTTGCCTTCTAGCCAAGTCAGCTTGTTAGTAATAGGGTCTAGGAATTGAAACTGTTGCAGCTGTGCCATAAAAATAACAATGGCTAAACCGTTCACAAAACCGAGCATTACAGGGTGTGGCACTAGGCGAATAAACTTACCTAATCGAAACACCCCCGCCAGCACTTGTAATACGCCCATCAAAACAACCGTAGCAAACAAATATTCCACACCATGAACAGCAACCAGGCTAACCATAACAACCGCTAGTGCACCGGTTGCGCCAGAAATCATCCCAGGTCGCCCACCAATAGCAGCGGTAATTAACCCCACCATAAAGGCGGCATACAAACCGACTAGTGGTTCAACGCCGGCAACAAAGGCAAACGCTACCGCCTCAGGAACAAGTGCAAGGGCAACAGTAAGTCCAGAAAGCACATCGGCTTTCAAGCTCTGAGAGCGCGAAATAATAAGTTGAAACATGAGGGTCTTTTTAAAAAATTAGTTATGGCAACAATATTGTTACCTAGTTATAAGGGTATTATAGCAGAATAATGTGCACTTGCAGCATGACGGCTTCGCTGCAAAAATGAACGCTTAAACGGAGCGCATGGCTACCTAATGGATGGTCTTGTTAACGATTAGACTTGGCTTTATCAATTATTGTTTGAAACTCGGGTTTAATAGGCATGGCCTTGAACGGGCTAACATTTGTGCCGCCCGTATTACCTTTAGGGCCTAGACCAAAAGCTGTTGTAACCGCAGCCCCAACGATACGTAATAGTTGGCCAAAAACTTCTTTGGGTTGTAAGCCGCGTAAGGCCCACAGCAACATCAGCACATGAACCTTCACGTGCCAATAGGTAGACTCCTGGTCGATGACATGAGCGTTTTCTAAATGTTGGAATTCGAGGCGTCTATTGCCGAGCCCCTAGCCTGACTAGCCAGCTCAATTGCGGCGTTCATAAACGGTGTGATATTTTTTGAAAAACGACTAAGAATAAGGACTCCTCTAAGGGTATAACGTTTGAGATACGCGGCGTGTTATTTACGTCCGCTTGATTGACTTGTCATGTGTTTTATACCATAATTAGGTATATATTGGTATTAAGTGAGGTGATTTATGGCTAAAAACACAAGTATTACATTGGGTGACCACTTTGATGGATTTATAACCGGACAAGTTAAAAGTGGTCGTTTTGGCTCTGCAAGTGAAGTAATTAGAGCGGCGCTTAGATTGCTTGAAAATACTGAAACCAAGCTTGAAACTCTGAGGCATATGCTAACTGAAGGTGAGCAGAGTGGAATTGCTGACTATAACTACGATGAGTTGATGGAAGAACTTGATAGCGAAAATGATAAATGAAAGCATTTGAGCTAACTAAAGTGGCAAAAGATGACTTGAGGAAAATTGCAAGATTTACTGAAAAACGTTGGGGAAGAGGCCAGCGTTTTTTGTATATTAAACAATTTGATGAAGCCTTTCATTTATTAGCTGAGCCCCCTGCGCTTGGTAAGCAATGCGATTTTATTAAAGAAGGGTACAGGAAGTTTCCTCAAGGTGGTCATATCCTTTTTTATCGGGAGGCCTCAAAAAGTAAAATAATTATAATTCGCATACTTCATAAAAACATGGACGTAGAATCAAAATTTTTACACACATAACGGCTGAGTTATACCGCGTCGGCTTGAAGATGTATCGCAGTAATTCCTTTGAGAGAGGGTTCGTTGGACCAAGCATCAAGTTCTTCCTCTATTGCTCCAGAAAGTTGCCAAGAACGGCCTAAGGTTTGTGCTTTGCCCAGAAGTGCAAACACTAGCTCTGGCCACGAACTAGCCCCCGTGTCGCAACGGAATACGCACGTATGCCCGCCTTTGTAGTATGGCTCACATACGACGTTTCCTTCTACACTAAGGCGATGAGCCACGGTGCTGCCAATGCGCTCGGCCGTAACTCGCCTGTCGGATTCGATAAAGATTCGCCACTGCGCCACAGATGCAACCTACTTACGCGGTATAACGGCAGCCGACATTAGACGGAGCGCGAAGCGGCGTAGTCTCACAAAGACAATGCTTCATTGTCGGCTGCCGTTAAATCGGACTGCTCGTGATAGCGAGCGGTCCGATTTAACTTGTTGTTAACAGGAATCATAATTCCCTTTAATTTTTATATATAGTGTGCATAAAATTCCTGTTAATATAATAATAAAGAGCAAACAGGGAATTGTTTCATGCCTCTACAAGGAAAGTCTAAAGCAAAGTCTCGATTCATACCACAGTCGCTTCGTTTGATGGATCAAGTTAAAGAAGTGCTGCGTTACCATCACTATGCTTCACGAACGGAAGAGTCTTATACACATTGGATTCTTGCTTTTATACGTTTTAATAATAAGCAGCACACTAAGGAGTTAGGAAAAAAGCATATCGAAGCTTTTCTATCACATATGGCTATGAATAAGAATTATGCTGCTTCAACACAAAACTTAGCACTTAACTCAATCGTATTTCTTTATAAGCAAGTTCTAGGGCTGCCAATAGCAGATGATTTGGCACCTATTCGGTCTAAAAAGAAGGTTCGACTGCCGGTTGTATTAAGCCAAGGAGAAGTTCTTGAGGTGCTTAAGAATATGAATGGTGTTCATTACTTATTGGGACAATTGATGTATGGCGGTGGCTTACGCGTAATGGAAGCATTGAGGATGCGCGTACAAGATATTGATTTTGCCAATGGTTATTTATTAATTAGAGATGGCAAAGGCGGGCAGGATAGAACTACTATATTAGCACCATCGGTTGTGTCACAGCTGGAATTACATTTGCAACAAACCCGACTCCAATTTGATATGGACAGAAAAGATGGGCTGCCAGGTGTTTTTTTACCGGGTGCATTAGAACGAAAGTACCCGAATGCGGCACTAACTTGGGGTTGGCAGTATGTTTTTCCTTCAAAGAGTTTGTCAAAAGACCCTAGAAGTGGAATAACAAGACGCCATCATTTAGATGACTCTACGCTGAGAAAAGCCATCAACTACGCGAAAAGAAAATCGAATATTGACAAAAGGGTAACGAGCCATACCTTTCGACATTCGTTTGCAACCCATTTATTAGAAGCAGGCACAAATATTCGTGTGGTTCAAAAGCTGTTAGGTCATAAGGATGTTAAAACAACGGAAATTTATACCCACGTATTACAGCAAAACTTAGATAAGGTAATAAGCCCGTTAGAGCGACTTAAGGAGCTGGATAATGAATAAGCATAACTACGGTGCGCAACGGATTGTATGTTTAACAGAAGAAACCACCGAAGCGTTGTACTTGATGGGCGAGCAAGATCGTATTGTTGGCATTTCTGGCTTTACGGTACGCCCGGCGATTGCACGTAAAGAGAAGCCTAAGGTGTCGGCATTTACGTCAGCCAAAATAGATAAAATTTTAGCGTTAGAGCCGGACTTGGTGCTGGCATTTTCAGACATGCAAGCGGATATAACGGCGGAGTTGGTGAAAGCTGGGTTACAGGTGCATGTGTTTAATCAACGATCTGTGACGGAAATTTTTAACATGCTGCATACCTTGGGCGCGTTAATTGGCGAGCCAGAAAAAGCCGCTGCTTTGATTGAGCAATATCAGCAAAACATTGATGATTGTGTTGAACTGGCGAAAGGCTTTACGAAGAAACCTAAAATTTATTTTGAAGAATGGGACGACCCGCTAATTTCCGGTATTCGCTGGGTGTCTGAATTGGCTGAAATTGCAGGTGGTGTGGATTGCTTTCCTGAATTATCTATTGAGGCGGGTGGTAAACAACGAATTATTGCAGACCCTCAACGCGTGATTGATCGTGCGCCAGATATCATTATTGGCTCTTGGTGTGGAAAGAAGTTTCGCCCGCAACGGGTTGCAGAACGAGACGGTTGGGGCGATATTCCTGCGGTTAAAACCAATCAAATTTTTGAAATAAAGTCGGTAGATATTTTACAACCTGGCCCAGCAGCCTTAACGGATGGGTTGCGGCAATTACAAACCATTATTAAAAATTGGGTGGATTTGTATGGATAAGGTGTTGTACTACGTGCATGACCCAATGTGTAGTTGGTGTTGGGCGTTTAATAAAACATGGGCTGACATTCAGGCGCAATTGCCCGCGATTATTGATGTTCGGTATGTGATGGGCGGGTTAGCGCCCGACAGCGATCAACCTATGCCAGAAAAGCTAAAAGAAATAATCAGTTCAGGCTGGTATCGCATTCAAGAACGTGTGCCGGGCACGCAGTTTAATCATGATTATTGGACGGTGTGCCAACCGCGTCGGTCTACGTACCCAGCATCTCGCGCCATACTGGCGGCTAAGCAGCTTGATAACGCGTCTGAAAAGCCGATGTTGTTGGCGATTCAACAGGCGTATTATTTACAAGCTAAGAACCCGTCCGATGATGATGTGTTGATTGATTGTGCCAAAAGCCTTGGTTTGAATGGCTCAGCGTTTGCTGAGTTACTAAATAGCCCAGCGATACGCCAGCAACTACTGGCGGAGATAAAGTTTGCTAGGAGTATGGGCGTGAATAGCTTTCCTAGCTTAGTTTTGGAACAAGCCGGCGACTACAAGGTGCTAAATTATGATTACAATGACCCACGGGTGTTCCTAAGTCAGGTAAGCTAATGAACAAAGGTAGGTGGAAAAGATGATGGATATTCAGTATTGGCATTGGTTGGTATTGGGCATGGTATTGATTGGGTTTGAAATATTTATCCCCAGTTTTACAGTGCTTTGGTTTGGTTTGGGCGCATTAGTCGTGGCCCTTGCGTTGCTGGTATCCCCTGATTTACCAATGGGTTGGCAATTATTTAGTTGGGCGATATTGTCTACGGCGTTTGCGTTAGCGTGGTTTAAGTATTTACGCCCTAAAATGACAGATAAAACCAACGCAGGTATTGCACGTGAGGCCATTGTAGGAGAAATGGGTATGGTAATTAAAGCACCCAGTGATGGAACCAGGGGGCGAGTACGTTTTACAACCCCCGTTTTAGGTGATGATGAGTGGACGTTTATTTGCGACGAGCAAGTTGTTGTGGGCGATAAAGTTAAAATACAAGAAGCATCCGGGAATACATTGGTTGTTTTTAAAGCGAGTTAAATTAGTAATCAAGGAGTTAACATGGATGATGCAGCAGTAGTGGCGATAGTCTTTTTAGGCTTAGTATTTTTAACCATTTCTATGGGGGTCAAGCTGGTGCCCCAAGGGTCGAAGTGGGTCGTTCAGCGATTGGGTAAGTTTCATAAAACACTTGGGCCGGGCTTGAACCTTATTGTGCCGTATATGGACCAAGTATCCTATAGGGTGACAACCAAGGATATTGTGTTGGATATTCCATCGCAAGAAGTCATTACCCAAGATAACGTGGTGATTATTGCCAATGCGGTAGCGTACATTAACATTGTGGCGCCAGAACGCGCGGTTTATGGGGTAGAAGACTATGAGCTGGCGATCAGAACGTTGGTGCAAACGTCTCTCAGGTCGATTGTGGGTGATATGAAGCTAGATGATGCTTTAACGTCGAGAGAATTAATTAAAGCACGTTTAAAAGAAGCCATTTCTGATGATATCTCTGATTGGGGTATCACCCTTAAAACGGTTGAAATTCAGGATATTACGCCATCGGGAACGATGCAAAATGCCATGGAAGAACAAGCGGCTGCAGAAAGGCAACGCCGGGCGACGGTCACCCGTGCAGACGGTGAAAAATCCGCTGCTATTTTAGAAGCAGAAGGTAGATTAGAAGCGTCGAGACGAGATGCTGAAGCGCAGGTGGTGTTAGCTGATGCGAGCAAGGCAGCGATTACTAAAGTGGCTGAAGCGATTCAAGATAAAGAGCTGCCCGTGATGTATATATTAGGTGAAAAGTACGTGGATGCGGTTCGCGATATGTCGACGTCTGACAATGCAAAAACCATTTTGCTGCCGGCAGACTTACCGGCAGCCATTAGAGGAATGTTAGGCGGTAAATAACGGTTATTGAATAATGCGCGTTTTACTCGTTGCGCTTTCAATGATTTTTACGTGATCGCCTTTTCTAAAAAACACGTTGGGATTCACTTCCTGTACGATTGAATGAACCTGTCCGTTATCTGTTTGCACAGTGATTTGAACGCCGTTAGCTTTGTTATATAGCTTGTCGGCAGTCGTGCCAACAATGCCACCGACAACAGCCCCTGCTACGGCTGCTGCAGCACTGCCTCTGCCACTACCTACACTGCTACCAGCGATACCGCCTATAAGTCCCCCCGCCACTTTTCCTACAACATTGCCATCGGAATCGATAGTGACCGGTTGCACATCCAAAACGGTAGCGTTTGAGACATGCATGGGTTGATTGGACTCACTTTCAGAATAGTTTTCCGTGGCATTTCCATACGGGTTAGGCCCTGCACAGGCTGTTAATGCAAGGGTTAATATACTGATTAAAACGATGTTAATTGTTTTCATGTTGATACCTCTTGGTTTGTCTTAATAATGTCTTCGACGGTTTGAGTGTTGATAAGTTTACTTTTTTAATATTTTTCCAAAGTTGAGCGTGCCCGTTTTTTCGAAAGGAATAGCAAAAACCGACGTGGCATATTTGCGTGCTTCATACCCAACTTTAGATGTGCCCAAGCTAACTTTTCCACTTAACCGGTAATTAAAACTTTGATTCGGGTTGTAGCCGAGCTCTCTAAGCTGCTTGACGATGCCAAATGTGCTACTTACTAGCGTTACAGCCAGTAGCTGTTCAGAATAGGCGGGCACTTCAATGTGTTGATTAGACACGCCCGTGGCAAACTCTGAACTGTTGATATGAAGGGTATAACTTAAGCCGTTAATGTAAAGTGCCGTATCATTAGGGTTTTGGATACGTAAGGTCAGCGCATAACTTTGCTCTAACATTTGGGCGTCTATTAGCTCAATACCCGCGATACTAACGTTGGGTGGCGTTGCGTGGTAAGTAACGCCGGCGCATGCGACCAGTAAGAAACTGCTAATGGCTAATAATAAGGTCTTAAGGTGTTTCATATAGATCTCCGTTGTTACGAATATCCTACCGTGTGCGGCTGAGTCATTGAAGCATTAATATAAAAAGTATGCTGCTTAGAGCCTGAACAGGGGCTTAATAAGACGAGTGCGCTTATAAAAATATAGCGTCGTCTTGTGGGGACCACGGCGTGTATTTGTTCATAATGCTATTGAACACAGTTGAGTTCAAGAAGCCATCCATCCATTGTATGAGGTGGGGGTATGGCGCTTGCCTAAACCATTGGATATCCACATGGGCAAATTGACGGACGAATGGAAAAATACCAATGTCAGCAAGGCTAGGAGTGCCGCGCAGCAGATAGGTATTTTTTGATAGTAATTCTTCTAGAGTTTGTAAGAAGATACCGGCTTCAGTACGGTAATGCCCTGCCGGGTTCTCAGGGAAACGGTCCGCGTATTTGTAATGGTCTAAGTGCGTTTTGAATTCATTATCATTACGATGAATGAGCTCATTGGTGTCGTCAATTTGTTGGTCGTTACCACGCAGGTTTAATGGATCGTTTAGCTTACTTGCCCATTGAATTATGTCCCAGCTTTCTTCTATTACGGTGCTGTCAGGTAATTGTAAAACGGGCACTGTGCCTTTGGGTGAAAGGGCCAACATTTCTTGAGGCTTGTTACGTAAAGTGATTTCTCGTAACTCAACCGTTATATCGCATTGCTTAATGGCCAGCCTAGCTCGCATTGCATAAGGGCAGCGTCGAAATGAATATAAAACGGGGTGTGTTAACACGGAAAGTGGTTAGTGGTGATGCCCGCCAGCACCGTGAACGTGTTTATGCGCAATTTCTTCTGCGGTGGCTTCACGAATATCAACTATTTCAATGTCGAAATGCAACGTTTGCCCGGCTAATGGGTGGTTATTGTCTACTTCGGCCATAAACTTACCGGGCTTAACGATGGTTACTTGTTTTTGGCCTTGCTCAGTTTGTACTGTTGCGACCATTCCAGGGCGCCAACGTTTTGCGCCCATCAGGTGCTTTATTGGCACACGTTGTGTTGAGCCTTCTGTTCGTCGCCCATAGCCCTCTTCAGGGCTCACTATGGTGCTGAACGTTTCACCTATTGATTTACCTTCCATGCCGGTTTGTAAGCCAACAATAATGTTGCTATAGCCATGAAGGTAAGCCGTAGGTTCTTGGCCTGCCGAAGACTCAAGTATCTCTCCGGCTGCGTTTTTTAGGGTGTAATGGAAATTGACGACGTGGTCTTTAGTGATATTCATGAGAGATTAATGTTTGAAATTTTAATTTGAAGTTTTGCTCTTCTCGTAACGGACTGAAATTTACTGTACGTTAACTATAATGATATGTATGGTACAAAGTTTCAGAATTTTAACAATATAAGGTTGCTACGGGCAGAAAAAAATCATGAAAATAAAATTAATAATCGTGCTTTTGCTAACTGGGGTTTTGTCGACGTATTCTGCGTTAGCCAACGAAGAGGACGATGATATTGGAAAGGCAGATATCGCTTTTACTAGTCTTGAAGAGTTGGGTTACTCGAATGGATATTTGTTTGAAGGTGTCAGTGGCTCAAATGGGCACACAATGTACTTCCCTTCTCCACGGGCGGCAGAGATTAAATCAGGTGTGTTAAATATTGACTACATTGCGTCTTCTGAGCTCAATGAAAATTCGATCTTACGAGTCGATGTTAATGGGCAACCGGTACATTTAAAAGCGGTTGATCGCAGTGGCGACAAAATTAAATTAACTGTTCCCATTGAAGCGGATGACTTACGTAGCAATGAGCCTATCCGGATTGCCTTGCGAAGCTCTTTAATAGCGTCCGATGATAGGTGCTTGGATACACGTTTGGCAGCAAACTTTTTACATATTTTACCAACGACTGCTTTGCAACTAAGTCTGACGTCGACAAAAAACAGCGTTGCGAGCACGTATGAGTTGTTACCAAAAAAGGTAACGATCTCTTTGCAAAAAGATATTTCACCTGAGTTATATAAAAGTGCGCTGGTGCTTTCGCATCATTTAGCCAAACAGGGGAAACAGGTAAGTTTTGTGGACCTACCTCAAATAGGCGATATTTTGATTGCTTCGAATAGCCATATTCACGATGCTTTAGAAGGTGTTTATGTGGATTCGAACGGTGAAGCAATACGCTTTACGCAATTGGACCAAAAGGCAAATTTAATCAGTCTAAAGTTGCCAGATCGAACAGTGTTGGTTAATTCTGAACCCCTAGAAAACTTACCTGCTAACTTTGGTTCAGGACAGTGGGCTAGGTTTGCGGTAGGTTCGCATTATTCGGTGAATGAAATTGATTACAAAAGTGCGTTCGCGGGAGATTCTCAATATATATCGTTGGATGAAAGGAATATGGATCTTTCAACGCATTACTTTACGGATAAAACTGAATGGAACTTAGCAACGAACGCACTTGGTGTACCTGCAAATAGGCTATTAAGCCGGTTGCAACTAAATCTAATTAGTACGCCCAATAATAGTGATCTGACAACGTTCCTTCATGTCTATTTAAATAATAAGTTACAAGAAGTTGTAACTCTGGGTAATGATGGGAAGAGTCAGGCTGTTTCAATAGCGTTAGCAGAACAAGATTTATATCCAGTCAAAAACTATATTCAAATTGTCGCGCAACGGCCTTTTGAAGAAGGGGACTGTAAAAGCAACAAAGATAGCTATCCTATACAAATAGCTAAAGGCAGCTATGTGGAAACGGTTGCTCGTGCAAATGTTGAACCAGCTTATTTTAAGGACATGCCTGCTTATTTTGCTGAAGGGCTAACCCTATTTTTACCTGAAGCAGTGCTGCAAAACCCAGGACAAAGTTTAAGTTTCATTGGCAATATGATTGCTTTAAATGAATTGCCGCTAGCTAAAATTAACATTAGTTACGTGAAAGAAGGTGGCTCTATTCAGGCTGCTAATCCGTTTCTTTATTTTGGTTCCGCTGGTATGGATTTTAGTGAAGTAGGTGTGCACTTTGATCAAGGCCACGTGAAGATAGTGGATTATGCTGGGAAAGGCCTTCTTGATGTTGATCAGTTGCCTAATATTTTAACGACACAAGTTGTTAAAAGTGGTGAGTTTTATGGGGTTTGGATTCGGTCTGTTGAAGGGTCTACCATTGGGTTGTCTAAACCAACGTTGTTACAAGGAAGAAATAATGTCAATTTTTCAGATAATAAAGGCACGTTACTAACACTTAATACGCGTAATCCTAGCCTGTCAGAAGTTGAATATAAAGAATTTGAAACTTGGAGTGATTGGTTTGATCGTTATCGTTTTTGGTTGGCGGCATTAGCTTGGATGGTATTAACAGTGTTATTCGTTGCAATATATTTAATGCTTCGAAGGCACAACGTTACAACAAAATAATGCAGTTCAAAAACTAGTCTGAGAATGTGAGATGAAACAGTTCTTTGAGCACAAGACACCGTTAGGCGAGCATCTGATAAAGTTGAAAATTCTGACAGCAGGTGAGCTTGAAGAGTCGCTAAGTCTGCAAAAAAAATGGGGTACTCGTCTTGGAGATATTATTCTTGCGAAAGGGTTTTGTCGTGCTTATGATTTTTATTCGGCATTGGCAGACCACTTTAATTGCCCCTTTGTAGATTTGTTGAAAAACAACCCAGAGCCTTCGTTGTTCAATACAAAAGACCTTGCAGAATATGCGGATTTATTGGTTATACCTTGGAAGAAAGAAGGGGGTACTACCGTTTTGGCGGTGGCAGACCCAAGTCAGAAGGCAATTGATTTTGCTTTAGAACGTTTTGGTGAAAATATTGATTTTGTTATTACGTCAAAATTTGACATCATTTGGCTTCTACAAAATAACGCGGATGAGTTTTTTAGTAAGAGTGCAGTTAATGAGCTTGCTGAAAGAAAACCGATGCACTCGGCGAGGCAGGTATTTACTCACCCGCAATTGATCGGTCTAGCGCTGACTTGTTATCTGTTGGTCTTGTTAATATGTTTATGGCCAGTTGAAACTCTGATTGTGGTTAATCTGTTAATTTCAGTGTTTTTGTTGTTGAACTTTGGTTTAAGGGCCGTTTTAACATGGGTAGGCGGCGATAGAAGTATTGACGTAAAAGTGACTCAGCACATGGTTGATATGCTAGATGAAAATACGTTGCCTACGTATACAATTCTGGTGCCAATGTACAAAGAAGCAGAGGTGTTGCCTGCGCTTACAAGGGCATTACGCCAACTTGATTACCCGCTCTCTAAATTGGATATCAAGTTGATTCTTGAAGAAGATGATACGGAAACGATAGAAGCGGCAAAGACATTGGGGCTTGAGGGTATTTTCGAAATTATCCGTGTGCCAATTTCGCAGCCTAAAACAAAGCCCAAAGCCTGCAACTATGCGCTAAATTTTAGTCGAGGAGAATTGGTAACAATTTATGATGCGGAAGATAAGCCAGAGCCTGATCAATTAAAAAAAGTCGTTGCGGCGTTTAATATGGCCCCTGACAACACGGTTTGTATTCAATCACGTCTCAACTATTTTAATGCCAACGAAAACTGGCTAACTAGAATGTTCACTCTTGAGTATTCATTGTGGTTCGATTTTTACTTGCCTGCACTTGAAGCGTTGAAAATTCCAATACCATTAGGTGGAACATCAAACCATTTTAAAATGAAGGTTTTAAGAGAAGTAGATGCTTGGGATCCATATAATGTAACTGAAGATGCTGACCTTGGGGTGCGAATCACGCAACTTAAGTATCGTGTGGGCGTCGTTAATTCAACAACGTATGAGGAGGCCAACAGCCAAGTTGGGAACTGGATTAGGCAACGTTCACGTTGGATTAAAGGCTATATGCAGACTTATTTAGTGCATATGCGTAACCCTGTTCACTTGTATCAGTCATTAGGGCATATAGGGTTTTGGGGGTTTCAGTTTTTTATTGGCGGGACGATTATCAGTGCGTTGGTGGCGCCAATTCTTCTAGGGCTTTATGTGTTTTGGTTAATAACAGATACCACTGTTTTAAACCCTATATTTCCGCCTTTGGCGCAGTATTTAAGCCTATTTAACCTCTTATTTGGTAATGGGTTTTTTATATATATTTCCATGTTGGGTGCATTTAAGCGGCATTATTATTCATTAATTCCGTATGCGCTCACTATTCCTGCCTATTGGGTTTTACTGTCTATAGCCGGCTACAAAGCGTTGTGGCAGTTAATTACGAACCCTTTTTATTGGGAAAAAACAGTCCATGGAATCAGTTCATATCAAGTAGATGAGAAGCAAGAGGCGGAGAAATGAGGGCACAAGCAAATTCTAGACTGCTTGCGTTGTTTGTTTTTTTACCCATTTTGGTTGGGCTGTCAATGGCCACAATTTGGGTTATTGCCCACCAATATACGAACGACATTGCTTATATGAATTGGGCGCGAATTTCTGCAATATTGAGTGCGCCAGAAGTTAGGCTTGAAGATTTAGGTTTGATCTATCCACATATACCTTTATACCAGTTAATTCCGTTTTATTATTTGCCTGGTTTGAATAGTTTTGACGCACCTTTTTTTGCAACAGTTTTCGTCGGCTCGGCATTATTGGCTGTTTGGTTTCGCCATTTGCAACAAAGAGGGTATTCATTAACTATCAGCCTGGTGTTATTAGTAACAATTGTGCTGCACCCGCAATTTTTATGGGCAATTACTTCAGGTACTGAAAAAGCATTGAGCCTTTTCTTATTTTATTTGCTTTGCTATAGCTGTGTGAGAATGGTGCATGTGGGTGATGTTCGAGCATTCATTATGCTGGGTTGTGTGATGGCGATATTTTTCTTCGTTGATCAGCGAACATTTTACCTTTTTTTGGCGTTATTACCGATGATTGTTTTAATAGCGCCACAACGGATGTTAAAAGATTCTATTTTAAGTGTTTATGCATCGATTAGCCTGCCGCTGCTCATTGCATTGTGCTCATGGATGTATCTGAATTGGCTTTTTACCGGAGACTCTTTGCAGTTTATTCATGACGAAGGCTCTGGTTTTTTAGGGGCGAAACATAAGGCTAATGAGTTTCAGTGGCTACAACTCACAGGCGGACAGTTTTTCGAACCTTTGGTGTTAGCGAGTATTTACTCGTTACTTTCGTATCCAGTGTTAATTTGGTTC
Organism: uncultured Piscirickettsiaceae bacterium; assembly: GCA_913061075.1. GTDB lineage: Bacteria > Pseudomonadota > Gammaproteobacteria > Methylococcales > Cycloclasticaceae > Cycloclasticus. The sequence continues at coordinate 99,294 of CAJXSK010000006.1, forward strand.
TTGTATAAGTCATATAGACATAAGTTGCTGTTACGCGGGGCTTTGGTGATATTGTTGCATCCGCTAATCGCTATCGCTTTAGCAACACAATATTTTTTTCTGAACCACCCTGCTAATATCACTTTTCTCTACAGTGCAGGTTTGATGGCTTTCTTTATTTTAATGCCTAGATTAAAAAAAACAGATCAAAAAGTAGTCATCGTATTGTTGCTGCTTAGTAATTTAAGTGGCTGGGCTACCTTTTCATGGTGGTCTACAGATGAAATGAAGAATTGGCAAACGGCTTTAGTCGGCGAGATGGTTGAACCGAACCATCTCGCAGATAAAAAGCTGGGAAAATGGTTAAGAGATAACCCTGAACAAACAATGATAGACCTACGAGTAGGGTATCGAGCTGTTGTTGAACGGCGCAGCATGGATCAATTAGTGCTACCGTTTATGAAAGAGTTTAAAGTGGCAGTGAAAAAGAGAGACGCGCAAATTGAGCAAATTGTGGTAATAAACCCAGAGCACGATGAGGCCCGTCGTGACCGTGTTTCACAACATTTTAATACACTCTACTTAAATGGAATTGCAGGTTATAAAAGAGTTTATGATCAAGATTATTGGCGTGTTTATAGACGTATTGATGCTGTAAAAAGGGAAGGTTAAGGGAGTATTCGATGTATATTCTCCTGCCCATTTTATTGATAACAACCATCGTTGCGGTGCTGATGCCTGAAGATAAAATACGAGGGGTCAACCTTCTGCAAAGCCGCACAGTTCCAATGACTGATATTAAGACGGGTATTTCCCTTAAGCGCTTAAAAAGCATTGGCGTTAATACAATAGCGGTTATACCTTTTCTTGAACAAGCGTCGACTAATTCACCCACCATAGTGGTTTCGCTAGTGATGACTGAAGATCAGTTACTAAGCGCAATTCGACAAGCCAAGCGTGAATCGTTTAGAACAATATTAAAGCCCCAAATTTTGTTAAAAGATGGCTGGCATGGAGATGTGGTATTTATGAACGATGCTGATTGGCAGGAATGGTTTGCTAATTATCAGCGTTTAATAGTTGCTTATGCGAAGTTGGCAGAGAGGGAGTCCGTTGATATTTTTGTGGTTGGGACTGAGCTTAAAAAAACAACTCATCGGGATGAATGGTCGGCTTTGATTGCTAATGTTCGCGAGCATTATTCGGGCGAAATAAGTTATGCAGCACATAACCTGTCTGGTTTTCGTGCAGTTAAATTTTGGCAACTATTAGATAGCGCTTCATTGACGATGTATCCAGCGTTAAGCAAAGATGATGATCTTGCTGAAGCTGAGACTGTCATCTTAAAAATGGTTGATGAGCTTAGGCAAGAAACAAGCATATTAAATATGCCCGTTTGGGTGGCTGAGGTAGGTATTCCTTCGTATCAAGGTGCAACGGCAAAGCCATGGGCTTGGAGGCACTTAAATGACGTCGGGCTGGTTCAAGATCAAGATATGCAGTCCCATATTGTTGAGATATGGATAAAAGCATTAACTCAAAAGTGGAATAAGGGCGTATTGCTATGGAGCTGGTTTAACGACCCTGAAGCTGGAGGCATTGGTGATACGGGTTATACCATTCAAAATAAAAAAGCTGAAGCAGTTGTTAAATGTTTATGGAAGGATGATTGTGACGTTAATGTCTAATTACTCATTTAATAATAGTCGGTTGTATTTAAAAGACAGTTTTAGGTTTTTTCTTTTATTGTGTGCGCTACTAACTGTTCTGCAAACTGCGAATGCCAGCCCATGGATGCGCTCATCTGGAGAGTCCCACATCGTGACAATGATGGGTCAGTCGAGGGCCGATGAATTCTGGGATAAGAACAGGCGTCTACAAAGAGATAATTGTGAATCAAAAGATGTTGATGCTTTTATTAGGTATGAGTATGGATATAGTTATTACCACACATTGTTTACCGATGTGAAATGGGAGTCGGACCAATGTGGGGGTTCTGAATCTAAAGGAATTCCAGATATAAAAATTGGACTTCGTGGGAGATTGAACCCGTATAGGAATGGCCGCACATGGCAAGCGTCTCTTACCATTCCAATACAAGGTGACATTAGAAATAGGTCGGAACCGGGACATGGGCAATTCGGACTAAATGTTGGTATGTATTTTCAGTTTAAACCAGATCCTTACTTAAATCCTGCGGAGTTAGGTCAACGTGGTTACTGGAGTTGGGCGCTGGGCACAAAGCTTTTTACTGGAGGAGTCGCCCATAAAGCTTGGACTAATTTAAAGTGGTCTGACAGTTTGTTCAATACATCTTTTGATTACGGAATAAAGCTTAATGCAGAGTATTCATTTGGTGGAGACGATAACAGTGATTCTTTCTCAGGCGGTGAAAATAAACGAGTTGAGGACTATGATGTTATTACTGGCACATTGTCTTTTAGCCACAAATTATCAAAAAAAGTAAGAGGACGTGTGTCGTTAAGTCAAGACTTTGCGGGTAGAAATACTATCAAGAGTACAGCCCTAAAATTTGGGTTATCAAAAACGTGGAAATAAAATGAAAAAAAGAAGTTTAATAACAGCTTGCACGATATTTCTTTTATTGCTCGGTGTTACAACTCAGGTACAGGCAGTAAGTCAGTTTAAAGAAATTTACCTTGTAATGGATGAGCTGGATGCAAAGGTGTTATTTAGAAAAGAGCCCCATGATAAATCCTCTTTTTCTGTCAAGGTTGGCATTAATTCCCAAGAAACTTTTTTACCCGCTAGTATCTCTGTCAAAGGAAGCTTTACGCGTAATTTTCTGAAAAAATCGTTAATGATAAAGTTTAACGAAGGTGCTAGTTGGCAAGGAAAAATTAAAGTTTCTTTAAATTCAATGGTAACGGATGATTCCAATCTTCGTGAGTGGTTAGCCTGGGATTTGATTACTAGTTTGGGGATGGTTTCACCGAGTGTTGAGCATTACAAAGTCTTTATCAACAAAGAATATATTGGCTTGTATTTATTTGTTGAATGGATTGATAAGACACTGTTTGAACGATTTGGCATGGGAACACAAGGTGAGCTTTTTCACCCCGTGGATAGAGAGTTTTGTGGTGACATGGATATTAAGCATGTTGATAAAACGGACGATTGTTGGCTTAAATTATTTCCATCTAAACTCGGTTTTTCACCTTTAGAGCAATTGATTAACGATATTAATAATGCTGATGTTAATCAATTTGACGAATTCTTGGAGGAGAATTTTGATGTCGATTCGGTGATAAATTGGTTTGTGGTGAACACTGTTACTAGCAATGGTGATACATACAATAAAAACTATTTTTTATTCTTAGATAATAAGACATCTAAGTGGTCAATTATTCCTTGGGATTATGATTTGTCTTTTGGCCGAAATGCTGACCCCGTCTACAAATTCCCAAAAAATATTTTAAATGATAATTTCCAATATTATTATCCACCCAACTTAGGAAGCCCAAACGCATTAAAAACAAAGTTTTTTAAGAACCCAAAACTATATGCTCTCTATCAACAAAGGTTGCGGCGGGTTATGGGGCTTGATGTTGCAGAGCAAGGACTAGGAGCATACGCGTGGTTTAAGCCAGAAAACTTCTCCGAACTTGTTGCAGAACGAAAAGAAAATGTTCGAACCAGTGTATTTAATGGATTGTATGATAAAACATCAAAGAGGGCATTTGATGAGCATGTGGAAAGTATCCAATTCTACAGTCTCATGCGATATCACTTATTAAAACAGTTGGTATTAACGCCTACAGTTTTCAATACGTGGCACTGGCAACCTTATATTAGTTATCCAGTCATAAATAATCAGGGAGATGGTGCAACTATTGAGAGTAGTACGGCTACCATACATCACCCCTTGTTATTGTCGGATATACAGGCTATCGATGGTGATCAAAGGGTTGTTCCTATTGATGGTCAGTATAGTCGTCCACTTGGTGTTATTAAAATTGTTAAAAGAAATAAACCATTGCGCTTACGCATGTCAGTTGAAACAGAGCATAAACCAGCTTCTTTGCCCCCACAATTCCACTTTCAACAATGTATCCAAAGGGATTGGTATATAGATGTGTTAACGGATGAGGCGGTGCTAACAACGAATATAACGTTGGACTATATTCAAGAGAGTTCGATTCATCATGAATTAGGCGAAAAGGTCAGGAATGAGAAACTATTGCAATTATGGCTCTCGGTCGATGGGGAAGGTTACCGGCAAAAATTAATAGTTATGCGAATACGTTGTATACGGCAGCGTTAACATTGTATGCAGGAAAAGTGTATCACTTTGTAGCTTGCCAACCGCAAACAATGAAATAACTGTCGCCTGTTATGGATATCTTATCGAGGCTAGCGAGTTCCGACTTCTTTGAAATATTCAATCAGCAAGTTTGGGATTATAGTTTATTGATTGGTATCGTGTTTTTTATTCTAATAATTTTTAAAGTGACAAAAATTGAAGCTAGTGAGCGTCTTGGAGCGGTGCTGATGTTCTTTTATTTCTTCTTAGTTATAGCTGGTTTTTGGATAACTAAGCCACTTAAAAAAGGTTTTTTTCTTGAGTACTATACAGCTCATCCATTCAGCCTATTCGGCTTTTCTTTTAATCCAGCACAGGTTGAGTTGTTAGCGAAAGAGGTTAATGTATTTGTGGCAATTTGTGCATCATTGATTTTTATAAAGTTAGTCGGTAACTATAGGAAAGAAAAGCTTAGCGTCATTGTCACATCGTTTTTTATTGTTCAGTTTGTACTGCTAGGTGGATTGTTGTCGATGCCTACGGCAACCACGGCGTGGCTTTACTATTTATCGGGTGACTTATTTAGCACAGTGATGGTCGCAACCTTTTTTGCTTTTTTGAACGCTACAAAAGCACCTGCTCAAGCAAGGAGCATGTATGCTTTTATTGGTTTAGGCGGAGTGTTGGGGGGCTTTTTTGGAAGTACTATGATTGCGAATAATGCACATTCAATTACGTTACCTAACGCCGCTTACTTATGTGCTCTGATATGTGTGTTGATTTTGGGAATATCGATGTGGTTAGGAGGTATTACTAAGGAGCAGCATATTCTTGGTGCTGCTGCTCCAGAAGAATATGGTAAAAGTGGGTGGTTACATGAGTTGTCGCAAGATATCAACATTATCATACGTTCGAAGTACTTAGTTTCTGTTGCGATAATTGTCTGTTTGTATGAGGTTATATCCACGTTGGTGGATTACCAATTCACAACAACTATTTTACATTTTGTTGAAGGTCCTGAATTAGGTGGGTATTTTTCTAACGTGTTTGGTTTTACAAACTTCGTATCGTTGGTAACCCAATTATTTATCACAGGTTTTATTATGTCTAAATTTGGCGTGCTGACGGCGCTGATGGTATTGCCTATTATGTTAGCAATGGGATCTTTGGCGTTTTTTACTATGCCAATATTAATTTTTGGAAGCTTGTTAAATACGTTCGATAATGGGTTTAGCTATTCAATAAACCAGTCTGCTAAAGAGGCTTTATATGTTACTGTCCCAATGGAGAAAAGATATAAGGCGAAAGCTTTTGTTGATATTTTTCTTATAAGATTTTCTAAAGGGTTCGCGGTTATATTGAGTTTATTTCTCACCATTATTTTTGCCGAATTTGAAAGTGTTCGTTGGCTATCATTGCTTGTTTTTATACTATTGCTGGTTTGGGTAAAAGCAGTGTTTTATGTTGGTAGAATATTTAATGATAAAGAGGCGGCGATTATTAAAAATATAAAAGTTGATGCATGAAGCTATGAAAATAGATTTACATTCACATACGTTGGTATCAGACGGTTCATTGGCTCCTATTGAGCTGGTATCGAGAGCGATATCTCAGGGTGTTGATGTGCTCGCGGTTACTGATCATGACTCCATTGGTGCTTATGACGTACTTGGTGATTTATCGGCTTATCCCATAAAAATTATTCCTGGAATCGAATTTTCTACGCAATGGCGAGGTATTGGAATACATATTGTGGGACTGAACCTAGATTTAACGAACCCGTCTATTTTGCAGGGCGTGGCGAGTCAAGAAAGTGCTAGGCGGAATAGGGCTGAATTAATTGCCGAAAAATTAGTAAAAACAGGATTACCCGTTGATATTGAGAGGGTTCGTATTATTGCCAATGGATCTAACGTTGGACGCCCTCATTTTGCTCAGCATTTGGTCGAGCTGGGTTGCGTAAAAGACATCGCAACGGCTTTTAAGAAATACTTGGGAAATGGCAAGGCGGGTGATGTGAAGCAGGGCTGGGCTGAATTGCCACAAATTGTTAAATGGGTGACAGACTGCGGAGGCATAGCGGTGGTGGCGCATCCATTAAAATATAAATTAACGCGCTCTAAATTATCGAATTTGTTAGATGATTTTGCTGAAGCGGGTGGCCGGGGAATAGAAGTTGTGTCCGGTCAGCAGTCGGCTGATAAGACGCAAATGCTAGCTAAACTATGTGAACAGAAGGGGCTATTAGCATCTTGTGGTTCAGATTTTCACCAGCCCAGTTCATGGAGTGAATTAGGAAAAATGTCACCGTTGCCAAAAAGTTGCAAACCTGTTTGGGATGACTGGTTTAGCTAACTGTTAGTAGCGATTTAGACGAAACTCTATTTTTTGCTTAAAGCTGGATAAAGAATTAAATTGGCTGGCAGGAAATTGCCAAGTTTTAATGGCTTTTAGTGCAGATCTGTCTAGGGCTGATGAGCCGGAAGATCGAGTAATAAGCGCATTGGTAACATGCCCGTTGTTAGCAACAAACACATCAAGAATCACGCTGCCTTCTATGCCTCGCCGTCGGGCGATGGTCGGATATTTTGGTTTAGGTTGATAGGTGGGCTGTGGTGATGCAAATGCAGCTGGACTCTTTACGGGGGTTGGTAAGGGGGATGAAGCTATTTTTTTCACTTCTTTTGGTGGCGCTGGTTTAACTACTTTTTTTACTGGTTTTGGTTCACTTCTAATAATTTTTTTAGAAGGTGCTTGAGTGACGATTTTCTTTTTTTTGATGGGCTTGAGTATTGGCTTAGGTTTCGTTATAGGCGGAGGCACAATGGGCGTAGGTTCCACTAGCGAAACACTGATAACTTTAGCGGGCATGCTATCAATATCCTTATCCGTAAACACGCCCGCTTTGTAAGCAAAAAAAAGAATAAATGCGTGAATGAGTAGTGACGTGAAAACGAAGGTAGGGATAGACGTTGGTTTATAGCGTTGAAGTGCCCAAGAATTAGCGATACTAGCCATGGCTTAATCTATGCTTTTTTAGGCGTCAGTGGCAATTCAACAATCTGTTTTCTAGGTTCTTTAATACGCTTATCAATAACGTTTTTTAGCGCAATAATTAACCCTAAGCCGATAAATGCCCCTGGCGGTAAAATGGCTAATAAGAAACCTTCGTAATCTGAAATAACGTGGATTGTTATGTCTCGAGCGGCTTCTCCAAACATTAAGTGGGCGTTGGCAAGCAACGTGCCAGACCCTAATATTTCGCGCATGGCGCCTAATATAACAAGTGCGGCGGTAAAACCTGTTCCCATGGCGAAACCATCAATGGCAGATGCGCCAACGGGGTTTTTAGATGCATAGGCCTCAGCTCGGCCAATGATGGAGCAGTTGGTGACAATAAGTGGAATGAAAATGCCAAGTATTAAATACAGTTCGTAGAAAAATGCATTCATAATTAGCTCAATTGCCGTCACAATCGACGCAATTATCAACACAAACACGGGTAATCGAATTTCATTACCAACGTGATGGCGAATGATAGAGACGATGGTATTAGACAGAATTAGCGTTAATGTAGTTGCTATGCCAAGGCCTAACCCATTGATAACTGTGTTGCTAACGGCTAATAATGGGCACAATCCGAGCAGCGCAACGAACGCTTGGTTGTTGGCCCAAAGCCCATTTTTTAATATTTGCGTGTAACTATCCATCGGTTAATTCGGCTTTATGTGCCTGATAATATTGTAATGTTTTTAATACCGCTTTGACGACTGCGCGTGGCGTAATAGTTGCGCCGGTAAACTGGTCAAACTCACCACCGTCTCGTTTCACTCGCCAGTATTTACTATCGAGATTGCTTAACGATCGGCCGTTAAATGAAAACACCCACTCGCTTTTGTTGGTGTCTATTGCGTCACCTAGCCCAGGTGTTTCGTGGTGTGAGACAGCACGGACACCCATTAGTTCGCCGTTTTCTTTAATAGCAACAAGTAGTTTTATGGAGCCATTGTAACCATCGGGCGCCGTGGGTGTAGCAATTAAGGCGATGAGTTTTTCATTTTTCTTGGCGCGATAAATGGTTATTTCATTGTTCTGCCCAAACGCTTCTGCGTTAGAAACCTGAATAGTGTCTGCTAATAAGTCGTTATCGTGTATGCTTTGAGGCACGAGTTCTTGTAGGTTTTTTAAAAGAAACAGTCGTTCATTTTCGGCAATTTTTTCATGAGTAACCGAGTAGGTAAGTGACACAAGCCCGATGCCGACGAGCGAGAACAGGCCTAGTACCAAGCCCGCTTTGATCATGGAGGTTTTTTTCTCAGCCATTTTATTTGTGCCCGTACACGCGTGGAGGCGTGTAGTAGTCAATAAGCGGTACGGTCATATTAATTAAAATAACGGCAAACGCGATACCTTCTGGGTAGCCGCCCCATGTACGAATAATGTAGGTTAATAAACCAATTAATACGCCATAAATAAATCGCCCTTTAAGTGTTGTTGCGGCTGTAACTGGGTCTGTGGCAATAAAAAATGCACCTAACATTGCGCCGCCACTAAATAGGTGAAAAAGAGGTGAAGGCGTTGAGCCAGGTTCAAAAATATAAAAAACTAAACTGATAGCAAATAATCCTGACAAAACGCCCGCAGGGATATGCCAGCTAATAACTTTTTTGAATAGTAACAGTATGCCGCCGAGTAAGTAGGCGAGGGATACTGACTGCCATCCAGTGCCCGAAATGCCGCTAAATATGGCGCTAGATTGAATCTCTGATACTGTTTTATTTAAGCCGAGTTGTGTTTTTAATTCATCTAACGGTGTTGCTGCTGTTATGGCATCAACTACGCCGCTAGCTGGCGACGAACCAAATATATACGGTAAGAGGTCGGCAAAGCTTGAGCCACTAGGAATGAGTGATTGCGGTAATGTCCATACCGTCATGCTTTTAGGGAATGAAACCATTAATACGGCAAACGCAACCATCGCTGGATTAAATGGGTTGTAACCTAGGCCGCCGTATAGGTGCTTGGCTAATACGATAGCGATAATCGCACCTACAAATGGTATCCACCAAGGCGCCAGTGTTGGTAGTGCCAACGCGAGTAACAAGCCGGTTACAACGGCGCTTAAGTCACCTATAAACGGAACAATAGGGCGGCCTCGGATGTATAGCATAAGGGCTTCCGCGACGACTGCTGTTGAAACGCAAATAAGGATGTTAAACAGTACGCCAAAACCAAATTGCCAAATCATCGTGATAATGCCAGGTGTTAATGCGAGCAACACCCATAACATCATTTTTTGGATGCTATTTTGAGGTGCGATGAAGGGCGAGTTGGACGTTAAAAAATGCACGGGTTAGTTCTCACCAATTTCGTTGGATTGTTTCTTTTGTTTTGACCGAGTGATGGCGGCATCAATCTCCTCTTTAGCGGGTTTGCTTTTCAACGCCGCTTTCTTTTTACGTGAACGTTCTGCGCGTTCCGCTTTATCTCTTGCGAGGCGTGTTTCGCGTGATTCAAAACGCTCACGCGCTATATCAGATAAATGCTTTTCATGTTTCTGAACTTTTAGGGCGCTTTTGGCATAACGAAAATGTTGAACTAAAGGAATATGGCTAGGACAGACCACATCGCAGCACCCACACTCGATACAATCGAATAAATTCAATTTTTCAGCTTTTTCTAATTGCTCAGATTGGCTATGCCAATACAGTTGTTGGGGCAATAGAGTGGCAGGGCATGCGCTGGCGCAAAGGCCGCAACGAATACAAGGCATCGCTTGCTTGCTGGTAATCGCTTCATGTTGGCTGGCAACCAATATGCAATTGGTTGCTTTTACGACAGGTATTTCATCATTAAGCAAAGCAAACCCCATCATGGGGCCGCCCATAATTAAGCGCTCGGCATGTTTAGTATAACCATCACAAAAGGTTATGAGGTGTTGAATCGGTGTGCCAATACGTACCTCTAAGTTATGAGGTTTTGTAACGCCTTCACCCGTAACGGTAATAATTCGAGAAGTAAGCGGTTTGCCTTCTATAACGGCTTGTTGAATCGCGTGTACAGTGCCCACATTGATTGAGACGATGCCAATATCTGCGGGGATGCAGCCGCTCGGTACTTCTTTACCCGTGAGTGTTTTTATAAGCTGTTTCTCGCCACCGGTAGGGTAAATTGTTGGGATTTGTACGCCTGTGATGGCTGAATTATGATTATTTTCAACCGCCGTTTGGATAGCGGTAAAGGTATCGGGCACATTGTCTTCAATAGCGAGGATGGCTTGTTTGGCACCCAGCATATGCAAAAGGATTTCTACGCCTTCAATAACGCGGTCAGCGCGTTCTTTTAGCAAGCGGTCATCACACGATATATAAGGTTCGCATTCCGCGCCGTTTAGAATTAGGGTTTCAATGTGGCGAGACCTGCTTTGGTTGTCTAACTTAATGGCGGTTGGAAATGCCGCGCCGCCTAAGCCGACGATGCCGGCTTCTCTAATAATATCAACCAATGCTGAAATGGACAGTTCCCTAAAGTTTGTGCAAGGCGTTGGTACTATTTCATTATCCAAACCATCCGTTTCAATGGTAATAGAGGGCGCTGAAAATCCAGACGGGTGAGGAATAAGGTGATCGGCAATGCTAGTGACCGTACCGGAACTTCCTGCATGAATTGGTGCGCTTATTAAGCCTTGGGCATCTGCAATTTTTTGACCACGCAACACGCTGTCGCCAACGTTAACTAAAGAGGCGGCAGCATTGCCAATATGTTGGCGTAAGGGGTAAATAAGTTGGTGAGGAACAGTCGCTACTTCAATCGGTAAATTTACTGACTCATTTTTATGTTCAGCCAGCGATGGTAGCCCCCCATTAAATCGCCAGAGCTTCATGATGCCTTCCTTTCACTTGGCGCGTCTGGTTTGTCCCACTGCCATAAGGCTAATGTTTTAGCAATGGGCTCCATCGTAATGCACTCAACAGGGCAAGGTGGAATGCACAATTCGCAGCCCGTGCATTCGGATTCAATCACGGTATGCATTTGTTTTGGCGCGCCTAAAATGGCATCGACAGGGCAGGCTTGAATGCATAATTTGCAACCAATACAAACGTCTTCATCAATAACCGCAACTAGAGTGGTTGCTTCTACGCCATTTTCTTCGTTAAGTGGCTTGGCTTCTACGCCCAACAAATCTGCCAAGGCTGCAATTCCTGCCTCTCCGCCGGGTGGGCATTGGTTAATATCGGCCTCGCCATTAGCAATTGCCTCTGCGTATGGGCGGCAACCAGGAAAATTACATTGACCACACTGAGTTTGAGGTAACACAGCATCAATTTGATCAACGATCGGATTGCCTTCAACCTTAAAACGAATGGCCGCGTACCCCAGTAAAATACCGAGGCCTGCAAACAATAGGATGAGTACAAAAAAAGACATGGCCTAAAATTTCACCAAGCCAGAAAAGCCCATAAAAGCAACGGACATTAAGCCGGCTGTAATGAGCGCAATGGCGTTGCCTTTGAAGGGTTCTGGTACATCAGATACGCTGATGCGTTCACGCATGGTTGAAAACAAAACAAGCACTAATGAGAAACCTACCGCCGCACCAAAACCATACAAGGCAGATTCTATAAAGTTGTGGTCTTCTTGAATATTGAGCAAAGCAACGCCCAGTACCGCACAGTTGGTGGTAATCAATGGCAAATAAATGCCCAATACTTGGTATAGCAATGGGCTTGTTTTATGCACGATAGCCTCAGTTATTTGCACAACTACCGCTATCACGACGATAAACGTGATAGTTCGTAAATACTCTAAACCGAGTGGGTCTAATAAATATTGGTTGGCAAGGTAACTACAAATGGACGCTAGCGTTAATACAAATGTTGTTGCAAAGCCCATGCCCATAGCGGTTTCTAGCTTGTTTGAAACGCCCATGAAAGGGCACAAACCAAGAAACTTTACCAACACGAAGTTGTTAACCAGTATGGTGCTAACTAAAATGAGTAAATAGTCGGACATAGTGTCTGCGTGTTTGGTATCGAACTGAAGGCTTAAGTATAAAGTATGATGCGATTATACGTTGTTAATCAAACATATAAATGCTTCGGCGCTATTTTGGATTATTTCGAATTATAGTCGCCATTTTATATAATTAAAAAGAATAACAAATTATTTTATTATAACAATTAGGATTAATATACGAATGATATTTAAAATTTCCAACCTTTTAATGGGGCTCATGTTTATTATGTCAGCGTTATTGCAGCTTAATGATCCAGACTCCATTAGCTGGGTTGTAATTTATGTTTGTTGTGGCGGGTGCTGCCTATTGGTATTTACAAACGTAAATGTTGTTTATCCTTGTTTGTTGCTAGCGTTAGTATCGTTGTTATGGGGTACAGGGCTTTTTTCTGACCTGCTGTTAAACCCAGCCCCTATAGACTGGCGTGAGGTAATGACCTTATCCAGTATGAAATCTATCCAAACAGAGTTAACTCGAGAAGTTGGCGGCTTATTGATTTGTTTTGTTTGGATGCTGTATTTAGCGTGGAAATATCGAATTAAGTTGACCTAGAGATAATACTTGGGTAACGCGTGCGAGGGGCTTTGACGCACTTGTTAGTTGCCCATATAAACACTTGATCAGTGAGCTACTTTAACGACACTTACAACAAGTTGATCATCTTTTATCTCATATATTATTCGATATAAACCTTGTCGAACTCTATAGCTTTCTTTGCTTGATAACTTTATACAACCTTTACCGCGCGGATTTTCTGCTAAAGAATTAATTTTACTTAAAATTTTTTGAATATCGCTTTTCGCTATAACCCGTAAATCTTTAGCTACGGACTTTTTAAAAGTGACTTTATATTTTGCCATGTAACTTCAAATCGTTTAGCAGGTCTTCATACGATATTTCAGACTCGTTAACCCTGTCTGATACTGCTGCCAAATCTTCCTGATCTTCACGCATTAATAATCGAACAGCTTCATCAATTAACTCAGAAATGGATAGATGTGCAGAGGCTGCACGCATTTTTAAAGCTTGATGTATGTCGGGTTCAAAATAAACAGTCGAACGTTTAGATAAGTTACTCATGGTAATAGCTCCGTTGATTCAATAACAACATTATAGAATTGTAACGTTATGATGTTACCGAGCACCGAGGAGCAACTAACGTTTGAGTTAACCGGCCTTTTTATACAGAGCAGAGTGAAACGACGCGCCGTATAAAAAGGTCGGGTTGAATGGCTTGTTAGCTGTTGTTATATGCATTTAGTATTTTTTTACTTAACTCTACTAGTTCAAGATAAGTCATATCATTTTTAGCATCATTTGTACGCCATGCACAAATTTTAAAATATGCCTCGCCTGTACCATCACCGACATGATCTACTGAAGGCAGTAATGCAAATTGCTTTTTGTAATAGCGCCCATGTTTTTTAGATTGCTCGTTATTGTATTTACTTAATAAAGACCAATCGAGTTGTTCATTGGTATATGCATCTTTTCCTTTTGATTCACACACAGCTTTATGAATTGCAATTTTGTATGATTCGTTTGTTGCTGTTGTATTACCACGTGCCTTATCTCTTTTTACGTGCGCTACAGCTTTACGAGACAACCACCGTTCATATGTCTCTTGCTCTACAAATTCTAATAGTTCATTGTTAAGTTGATATTTACGCATGTTTTTATACAGCTAACGTCTTAGCTAAAGTGCGCGGGGCTTTTTCCGCGTCGCTTTGAGCTGCTTGTTATGTAGCGATTTCTCCACCACTAAAAACACCCCCTCACGTAACCAGAAATCTTATTATACATTGGGGTGAGTTCGTCCAAACTTCCGAGTGCCGTTAAAAATGTTGCGATCACCAATAAGAATGTAAGCCAAACCATTTTATTTTGAATACTTACCTGCTGACTCTGTATTTTCCTATTTTCTTCTTCGCTTTTTATCTTCTCTTTTGTCAAAGTGAAGTAATGTATTCCTTTACCCTTAACTTTGTATGTTGGATTTGTATCGTCAATACCCCTTACTTTCTCAATTTCCCCGTCCTCAAGGCAAGCATCCATAATCCAATCTACAGATTGATTTACCTTCTGGTAAATCTCGTACTCCCCAACGAAGTGATCCCCAAAAATCAGCCTAGAAATATCGCTTTTCTTGAAAGTACCTCTCCTCAAAAAATCGTCATTATTCATTAACGCTTCGTAAATCTCGAATTTTGACCTGAAGGGTGTTTTTAGCCGTTTTGAAACCTTCCGTTTCTTGAAGAAGGTTGTAACTTTATGAAACAAAATAACGAAATAAATCGTTCTAAATACTCTATTTGAAAACAGCTTGAATAGAGTAAAAGTCGAACAATCGTCCTCCCTTACGCTCCATTTTCCATAGTAGTAATAGACATCGATACGGGCAAACCTTAATGAGTCTCTATTAAGATAGAATTCTGAACTTTCTACATCACCTCTAATCCAGCGCCTTCCTTTTATATGCCTATTAACAACAACGCTCGGTTTGGCAGGAATGAACTGAAAATATACGTTTAATGCACCACGACTTATTTTTTCTAAATCCCTTATTTCGTCGTCGGTTCCACAGGGGACAATAATATGGACTTCATAGAAGTCGTTTTTATCAGCCTCATCAGAAGTCAACGAGAATCTATCAGGACACAAATTATCGGCAAAGTAAGAAATGAATCTTAGTCTTATAGAGCTAATCATGAACATCTCTTTAATTACCTGAAATCTAAATACCATACGGTGCCAGAGCTACATAACTTGTCATTAAGGGGAATGGGTTTTCCCTGTAATTCTTATGCATAGATGGACTATAGTTCCCTGTAATATGATAATCAAGCATAAAACAGGAGTTATTGAAATTCCCATAGTAAAGGGCTCATTTTATTTTCATACCGGCTTTGGCCCCATCATCTGGCGATAGTAACCAAATATTCTCACCACCGGGCCCAGCGGCCAGCACCATGCCTTCTGATACGCCAAAGCGCATTTTTCGGGGCGCTAGGTTGGCTACCATAACAGTAAGGCGGCCTTCTAAATCTTCAGGTTGGTAAGCGGATTTAATGCCGGCAAACACTTGTTTTGTTTCTTCACCTAGGCTGAGTGTTAGTTTTAATAGCTTATCTGCACCTTCTACGTGTTCTGCTTTTTCTATTAACGCGACGCGTAGGTCTATTTTGGCAAAGTCATCGAATTCGACGGTGTCTAGTTTCGTGTCAGAATCAGGTGCTTTTTTTGTGTTGCTCTTTTTTACCGTGGTTGGTTTGGTCGCCGTTAAGGTTTCTTTTGATGCCTCTATCATTGCAGCAAGTTTGTCTGCATCCACACGTGTTAACAAGGGTTTGAATTTGTTAACAACATGGTCGGTTAACGGTGTAAGTTTGTTTGGCCAAGGTAGCGTTTCAATGTTTAAAAACTGCTCGGCTTTTTCTACCATTTGCGGCACAACGGGCTTTAGGTAGGCAGTAATGGCATAGAATAAATTAATGCCTACGCTGCAAATGTCGTGTAACTCAGCATCACAGCCTTCTTGTTTGGCGACTATCCACGGTTGTTTGTCATCAATGTATTGGTTGGCTTTGTCAGCTAATGCAGAAATCGCACGCATGGCTTTGCCGTATTCGCGTGCTTCGTATAGTTCTGCAATGTTGACGTTAGCATCCACAAATTCTTGAAACAGAGCCGGTTCGGCGCAGTCGGCGGATAGCTTTCCATCGAAACGTTTTTTAATAAAGCCACTACAACGGCTGGCGATATTGACCACTTTGTTGACTAAGTCGGTATCGACTCGCTGACTAAAATCTTCAAAATTCAGGTCTATATCTTCAACTTGGCTGTTTAGCTTTGCTGCGAAGTAATAACGTAAGTATTCTGGGTTGAGGTGGTCTAAATAAGTGCGTGCTTTAATGAAAGTGCCACGCGATTTAGACATTTTCTCGCCATTAACGGTTAAAAAACCGTGGGAGAAAATCGCACTAGGTGTTCTAAACCCAGCGCCTGTTAACATCGCAGGCCAGAATAACGCATGGAAGTAAACAATGTCTTTACCAATGAAGTGGTACAGCTCGGTTTCGCTGTCTTTGTTCCAGTATTCATCAAAGCTTAGGCCGGTTCTGTCGCACAGGTTCTTGAAGCTGCCCATGTAACCCACAGGGGCATCTAACCATACGTAAAAGAATTTACCTGGCGCGTTAGGAATTTCAAATCCAAAGTAAGGCGCGTCGCGTGAAATATCCCAATCGTGTAGGCCGGTTTCGAACCATTCATTTAGTTTATTGGCCACTTGATCTTGTAGGTGGCCTGAGCGTGTCCATTCTTTAAGCATGTCTTCAAAATCTGACAATTTGAAGAAATAATGTTCAGAATCTTTTTCAATAGGTTTTTCGCCAGACACCGCGGAGAAAGGGTTAATTAGATCGGTGGGTGAATAAGTAGCGCTGCACATCTCGCAATTGTCGCCGTATTGATCTTTTGCGTGGCATTTTGGGCATTCACCCTTAATGAAACGGTCGGGCAAAAACATTTCTTTAACGGGGTCATAGGCTTGGGTGATTACTTTGCTATGAATGTGCCCCTGTTCGTGTAAACGGTTGTATATAAGTTCTGAAAACTCACGGGTTTCATCTGAATGAGTGGTGTAAAAATTGTCAAAACCAACGCCAAATTCGGCGAAATCAGCATTATGTTGCGTCCAAGTGTCGGCAATAAGCTGTTCTGGCGTAATGTCTTCTTGTTGCGCCCGCAACATAATGGGGGTGCCGTGCGCATCGTCTGCACAAACATAATGGCAGCTATGACCACGTTGTTTTTGAAAACGTACCCAAATATCAGTTTGAATATATTCAACTAGATGACCAATGTGAATGGGGCCATTAGCGTAAGGTAGGGCGCTGGTAACGAGAATTTTTCTTTTTTTGGAAGCCATAAAAACTAACTAAATGAAGTTGAGGTTTGAATGGCGGTATTGTCCCATAAAATGAGGACTAATTCAGGCATGAAACGGGGAATTGCACGCCTGAATTAGCGTTATATGTAATCGCTTTTGTAACCTAGTTAATGAGCAGCGCTAAAGCCACCGCGAGGCGATAAAGGTTAATTATGTACGAATCGAATGTTTGATTGCTTTGGTTTTGTCTAGAAATGTTCGTCGATAGACGAAAAACATAGCGCCTAAACAGAGCAGTAATAAGCTATTAGCAACCGGAACGCGGTTAAAAAAGCGCTTTCGATTTGAATATTGGCATCGCGACGGAGAGGGTCGTTCCGCCCGCCCCATTTATCGTTTAACCAAGTGTACCGAACGGTTAATAGTTCGCTAGATGCTATGTCGAACGATGTAAAATCATAATAAGCGTCGGTTTGGCTAGCGGTGATATTTAATAAATCATTATTGATACTAGAACGAACATTAAAGCTGTCGTACCAATTGGTGCCTAAGTTTCCATAGTTTTTAACATTCAAGCCGATGTTCCATTTTCCAGGCGTTAAGAAAGCCGTGTATTCAACCCATTGTCTGGACCAATAGGTGCGGATGATGCCGCCACCAGGCTCGAACCATCGCCCACCTTTGGCTGAGTATTCATCACCTTGTTGAAATATAGTGGCACTGGTAATGGGCATAGCAAATGATTGGCCAGGCAATATGGCGAATAGTGCGAGTAACACTAATGCTTTCATGGTAAATATCCTTTTTATTGAAGATAATGAAAGGTTAGCTTGGTTAGGTGTAAAAACTGTGACGTGCTAGACAATCAATAAAGAAAAAATGGAATAGTGGTAAGCTTGTGATTCACGTTAAACCATACACAAACAGGTGGAAAGCATATAAAATATGCCGTTCATAAAATATAACGGTTATCGCGAAATGAGTAATTTGTCAGTTGCGGATATAGAAGAACATTTAAAAGAGTTTATTGACCCATTAACGGGCAAAACAATCATGTCTGGTAAGGCGTTAAAGAATGTCACGCTGGTTAATGACGAGCTAGGTGTTGAGGTTGTTCTGGGTTACCCGGCGGCTGGTATTAAAGACGCGTTAGCGGCAGATATTAAAGAGCATTTGATGCAGCTTGGCAGCATAAACAAGGCTTCAGTAGAAGTCACTTGGAATGTTAATCCACACGCTGCTCAAAAGGGCGTTAAGCTGATGAAGGGCGTAAAAAACATGATCGCTGTTGCTTCTGGTAAAGGCGGCGTTGGAAAATCCACCACATCGGTTAACCTGGCACTGGCACTATCTGCCGAAGGTGCGCGAGTAGGCATTCTAGATGCGGATATATACGGGCCAAGTCAGCCAACAATGTTGGGCATAACCGGTCGCCCAGGCTCACCCGATGGTCGCACCATTGAGCCAATGGAGGGCCATGGATTACAAGTGATGTCCGTGGGCTTTTTGGTTGATGAAGATACCCCAATGATTTTGCGTGGACCCATGGTGACGCAGGCATTAGGCCAGCTATTAAACGATACAAATTGGGATGATTTGGATTATTTGGTGATTGATATGCCGCCGGGCACAGGCGATATCCATTTAACATTGGCTCAAACAGTGCCAGTAACAGGGGCTGTGATTGTAACGACGCCTCAAGACATCGCGTTAATAGACGCTAAGAAAGGCCTGAAGATGTTTGAGAAAGTAGATATCCCTGTGTTGGGTTTAATTGAAAACATGAGTTTGCACATTTGTTCAAATTGCCAGCATGAAGAGGCTATTTTTGGGCAAGGCGGCGGGGAAACAATGGCAAAAGAATTCGGTATTGAGTTTTTAGGCGCATTACCATTAGATATGTCTGTCCGTATGAGTGTGGATGATGGCGTACCAACTGTTGCGGCCGATCCAGATGGTCAAATTTCTATGATATACCGTGGTATGGCAAGGAAGCTAGCGGCCACCTTATCGGCTAAAGCAAAAGATTTTAGCGGCAAAATTCCAAATATAGTTTTTAAATAAATCAAAGGGTTAAATGGGTATTAAATCTGACGGTTGGATTCGGCGCATGGTGGAGCAAAAAGACATGATCTCACCCTTCGAGCCAGGTCAAGTGAGAGAGTCTGATGGTGGGCGTGTTATTTCATACGGCACATCAAGTTATGGCTACGACGTACGTTGTTCAAACGAATTCAAAGTGTTCACAAACATTAACTCGGCGGTGGTAGACCCCAAAAACTTTGATGAAAACAGTTTTGTCGATGTGCAGTCAGATGTTTGTATTATCCCTCCTAACTCTTTTGCATTGGCAAGAACGGTTGAGTACTTAAAAATTCCGCGTGATGTGCTAACGGTTTGTTTAGGTAAATCGACCTATGCGCGTTGCGGTATTATTGTGAACGTGACGCCACTTGAGCCAGAGTGGGAAGGGCATGTGACGTTAGAGTTTTCAAATACGACAACCTTACCAGCAAAAATTTATGCCAATGAGGGCGTGGCGCAGTTTTTGTTTTTCGGTGCAGATGAAATTTGCGAAACATCGTATGGTGATCGTGGTGGCAAATATCAGGGTCAAACAGGCGTTACCTTACCGAAGACTTAATCATCAAATGAGGCTTTGATAAGCCTCATTTCAAAGGTTCCATAAGTTTTTTTACGTTGAAGCAAGATGGGTAAGTTGTGTAATTCCGGTGCGCACCAATAGTAAGTTATCAATGGTTTGTCGCCTTTTTTACGGGCAAGCTTTACTGTTTGGTAGGTTGACCCTTTAATTTTGATTTTTTCGGTACCCAGTGTTTTAAAACGATACGTTTTTAGTTTTCCGCCATCTGCGATCTCATAGGTTAGCGTTTTGTCGGTGTTCAAGTCTTGCATTAGTGCTATTTGCATTAATGCCTTGTCTAAAACACCGTCGCTAATAGCTAATTTCCAAACAGTGCCTTTTGAACGATTTGTGACATTCAAACCTTGCCAGTCAAACGTGAGGCTGACGTTTTTACGGCCATCACCTAGGTGTTCTTTATACTGGTACGACGTTGGGCGGGGGCGCTGGTTGGAAATTTCGAAGTTGCTAATTTCCTCAGCAGCATCATCTCGTATAAACGATAGCATGCCGCTGGTTTCAGTTATGGACTTGAGTTCAAAGTTGTTTGGCGTGGTTTTTTTTAGGGATAACGTAACGCGCCCAATTTCTATGCCATTATGTTTGATTTGGTATTCGGCTTGAAAGGGAGGTATTGAATAATTGTTTGCAATACTCGTTTCTAAGAAAGTAGCAAAGAAGATGAAAAAGAACAGTGAAGCGAGAATTTTCGATGAATAACGCATGCTTTATTCTTACATATAATCCATTACCACGGGACCATTCATTTTTTGATCATCCATATAGATGTTGTTATCAATTAATTTAATTCTGCCTTCTGCAAACCAGCTAATGGCGGTTGGATAAATTAAATGTTCTTTGGTTTTGATACGTAACTCTAGACTCTCTACGCTGTCAGTGGGTAACACAGGCAGTCGAGCCTGTAATAATACCGGGCCACCATCTAGTTCTGAATTAACGAAGTGTACGCTGCTACCATGTAACGGTTCCCCATCATTCATCACGCGTTGGTGGGTATGCATGCCTTTATATTTAGGTAATAAAGATGGGTGAATATTAATCAAACGACCTGCGTAGTGAGATACAAACTGGTTGCTTAATATGCGCATAAAGCCGGCTAGTACGACCAAGTCTGGTTGGTGTTGGTCTATGAGGCGTTGAAGCTCGGAGTCGAATTTTTCACGTGATTCGAAGTGCTCGTGTTCGAGTACTTGTGTGGGAATGTTGGCTTCTTTAGCGCGTTCCAGTCCAAACGCATTTTTTTTATTACTTATGACAGCAGCGATGTTAGCGGGTAGCTCAGCATCAATCATGGATTGTAACGTGGTGCCTGACCCAGACAGCAACACGACTATGCGATAATCAGCGCCCATTTCTATATTAAACGTAGTTGACGACAGGTTCTTTTGTATCAGAAGGGCCTATGTCCCCAACGACATAAGCGTCCTCATTGTTTGCTGCTAGTTCGGCTAATACAGCATCTGCGTTTTCAGAGGCAACGCAAAGAACCATGCCAATGCCGCAATTGAAGGTTTTTAGCATTTCCTCGTCTGTAATATTGCCTTCTTCTTGAAGCCAATCAAACACTGGTTGTGTTGGCCAGCTGCCTAATTTAACGTTAGCAACAGTAAAGTCGGGCATTACTCGTGGAATGTTCTCTGTAAAGCCGCCGCCGGTAATGTGGGCTAATGCATGTACAGGGTGCTTGCTAATCAGTTTGAGTAGTGATTTTACATAAATTCGGGTGGGTTCTAATAGGGCTTCTGCTAACGGTTTGCCACCAACAGTTTGCTGTAAGTTATCTTGGAGCTCCAATACTTTTCTAATGAGTGAATAGCCATTGGAGTGTGGGCCAGATGAAGCTAAGCCTATTAATACGTCACCCGCTGCGACGTTCGAGCCGTCGATTATTTGGTCTTTTTCGACGAGCCCCACACTAAACCCGGCTAAGTCATAATCTTCACCTTCGTACATGCCGGGCATTTCTGCTGTTTCTCCACCAACAAGGGCGGCACCAGCCAGTTCGCAGCCTTTGCCTATGCCTGCAATAACATCGCTGGCCACATCCAAATTAAGCTTTCCAGTGGCGTAGTAATCTAGAAAAAACAACGGCTCTGCGCCGGTCACGATAATATCGTTAACGCACATAGCGACAAGGTCAATGCCAATGGTATCGTGTTTATCAAGCATCATGGCGAGCTTGAGTTTGGTGCCAACACCGTCTGTACCTGATACAAGCACAGGTTTTTTATATTGGTCCATTGGAAGTTCGAATAACGACCCAAATCCACCCAGACCAGACATGACGCCAGGTCGTTGTGTACGTTTTGCTATGGGTTTAATACGTTCTACGAGTTGTGCACCGGCATCAATGTCAACGCCAGCGTCTTTGTAGCTTAGGCTGCTTTTAGAGTCGCTCAAAATCAGATTTTTAGAGTTAAGAAAAGGGTAATTATATCAGTTAGGGTAAATGTTGGCAGTATTGGGTCTTTCTATATTATGCTATACACATTAATTAGTTGAAATTGGTTGTTAAACGTATGCGTAATGTTGGGTTTTTTGTTGTATTAATGTTGGTATCTACTCTTAGCTTTGCCGTGCAAGTGGATGGGTTATATAAAGCGATAGTGCCAGTGGCGACTCAGTCGGCCAATGAGCGAAAGGCAGCGACAAGGAAAGCAATCAATAGCGTTGCGCAGAAGGTGTCAGGTCGGCGCGAGGTGTTGAATAACGCCGCACTTCAACAGACATTGTCGAATGTAGATGCGTTCGTAGAGCAATTCCAATACATTCAGCCGGAGACTGAGAAGTCGTCTTTACAAGTAGAAATTACTTTCCAAAAAGCAGCAATAGACAGGGCGCTTCAACAGTTTGATATACCTGTTTGGGGTGCAAATCGTCCGGCCATAGCAGTTTGGTTGGCGGTGGATAATGGTAATAAACGGTATTTGATTGGCGAAGGTGCGACAAAAACAGCAGCGTTGTTACAAAAGGTCGCTTTTCAATCAGGTTTGCCTATTGTGCTGCCATTGTTGGATTTGGAAGATCAGCAGGCTGTTCAATTTAATGATGTATGGGGGCTATTTTCTGAACGCATTGTTCAAGCATCGGCACGGTATGGTGCTAAACAAGTGTTGTTCGGGCGGTTGTTGAAAGAACAAGGAAGTGTTTGGAAGCTACGTTGGGTGCTGGTCAACACAAATGGTAAGTTTGAGGGAGAGAGCCGGCAAACTTATTTGAGCGAAGCTTTTAGAGAGAGCTTAAGTTCAAGTTCGGAAATGCTTGCAGAGATTTATGCGCCTCGGGGCAATATGCATGTTAGTGAGCTGACATTAATGGTTGATGGTATTACTAATTTGGCTGAATTTTCACGTGTTTCACAATACTTATCGTCGCTTGATGTAGTGAGTAAGGTTAGTTGGCAACGTGTTGATGCGAATAAAGCATCTTTTGTGATTGGGTTGACCGGTGATGTGCAAGGTTTAAAGGAGCAAATAGCGCTAAATAATGTGCTGGCAGAGACGCATCCTATTGCGCCAATAATGCCTGTTCAGATTCAAAAACCTCAAGCATTGGGGCAACAAGTCATGCCGTATATCTCTCAACAAGTGCTTTCTTTTAGAGTTAGGTAATGACAAGAAAAGATCTGCCCAATGCAATAAGTGTACTAAGGATTGTATTGGTGGTGCCTATTGTTTACTTGCTTCTAAATAAGCAATTTAACCCTGCTTTGGCCTTGTTTGTGATTGCCGGTGTATCTGATGCATTAGATGGCTATTTAGCTAAAAAGTATAATTGGACGAGTCGCTTAGGGTCATTTTTAGATCCGCTAGCAGATAAGTTGTTGTTAGTTTCTTGCTTTGCTGTTTGTGTGGTTATTGAATTGATACCAGTGTGGTTGTTTGCGCTTGTGTTATGTCGCGATTTACTCGTGGCTTTTGGAGCGTTAGCGTGTCACTTTTTGCTCGAAAAATTCCACGGAGACCCACCATTTTCAAGTAAGTTAAATACCGCGTTGCAAATTGTTTTGTTGGTTATGGTATTTTTCAGTCAATCCTTAGTTCCTATTCCAATCACCTGGATTGAGTTTATGTTGTACTCAGTGGCGGCAACAACAGTAGTAAGTGGTGCTGAATATATTTGGAAATGGGGTTTAAAGTATTGGGATACAACATCAGAGAATAAGGAACAAGATGAACAGTAAATGGTTGATTGTTTTTGCAGTTTTCCTTGGGATGCTTTATGTGCTGGCGCCGATATTGATGCCCTTTTTAGTTGCCGCGTTATTAGCCTATCTAGGGACTGGGTTGGTTGATAGTTTGACGATGCTAAAGTGGTCAAGAACATTGAAAGTAACGCTTGTTTTTTCAATTATTCTATTAGGATTGATTTTAGCGTTATTAGTGGTTCTACCTCTCGTTGAACAACAAATTAGTGCCTTAATTGCAAAATTGCCAGCAATATTAAATTGGTTAAAAGAAACATTGATACCTTGGCTACAATCTCGTTTAGGGGGCATTGTTTCTATAGATGCTGGAAAAATTCAGCAGGGTTTACAAAACAATGTTGGAACAGCGGGTGGCTTTGCTGTGGATATCCTGGGCTCACTGAGTGCAACTGGCATGGCCTTTTTTGCGGGGGTAGCAAATATTGTGTTGATTCCCGTATTAACGTTTTATTTTTTACGTGACTGGCACACGATGGTAGACCGTATTTATGATGTGGTTCCGCTTAAATATAAGCAGCAAACGGCGAGTATTGCAGCGGATATCGACATAGTGCTAAGCGAGTTTTTCAAAGGGCAACTTTTGGTCATGTTTTCGTTGGTTATTATTTATAGTATTGGGTTAAGTCTAATAGGCTTGGAGTTTGCGCTCATTATTGGATTGGTAGCAGGGTTGGTAAGCTTTGTGCCATATTTGGGGCTTATTGTTGGCATACTGTTGGCAAGCGTGGCGGCGCTATTCCAGTTCCATGACATTACGTTATTAGTACCTGTTTTATTGGTATTCGTCGTTGCTCAAGTGCTTGAAAGCGTGGTGTTAACGCCGTTATTAGTCGGCGATAAAATCGGCCTTCATGCTGTCGCTGTAATTTTTGCTGTAATGGCAGGTGGCCAATTATTTGGTTTTACAGGTATTTTAATAGCCTTGCCAGTTGCTGCGGTATTGATGATTTTTTTACGTTATGGGATTAAGCGTTATAAAGACAGTGATGCGTATTTTGGACAATAATATCTTAGGGTAAAACCAATAAGCATAAAAAAGGCGCCTAATGGCGCCTTTTTACGTAGCAGGGTTTGTTACAGATTAGATCCAACAAAGTCCCAGTTTACAAGTGCCCAAAATTTATCCATATAAGCAGGGCGAGCATTACGACAATCTATGTAATAGGCGTGCTCCCAAACGTCACAGGTTAAAAGAGGTGTTTGGCCAGACGTTAGTGGTGTTCCAGCGTTGCTTGTTTGTACAATTTCAAGAGAGCCATCGGCATTTTTTACTAACCAGCACCAGCCAGCACCAAATAAGCTGACTGATTTATCGGTGAATTCTGCTTTAAATGCATCAACAGAGCCATACGCGCCATTAATTGCAGCTAATAAATCGCCAGAAGCTTCTGTACTATTCGGTGTTAAACAGTTCCAGTAAAAGGTGTGGTTCCAGATTTGTGCTGCATTATTAAAAATTGGGCCAGAAGATTTTTTAACGATATCTTCTAAGCTTGAATTTTCAAATTCAGTACCGCCAATCATACCGTTTAACTTAGTTACATAAGTTGCGTGGTGTTTGCCGTGGTGAAATTCTAACGTCTCTTGAGAAATATGTGGTTCTAATGCATTGATTGCATAAGGTAAATCAGGTAATTCATGTGTCATGATGGTGATCCTTATTGTTTAGTTATGCGCGTCGCGCAGGAGAAATTTGATTTACTAAGATAGTGCTGTTGAGTAAAAAAATCAATATTATTCAATAATAAGCTTATTTTTCACACGGTGAATTGTGTAAGTGAAGGTCTTGTTGAGGGTAAGGGATGCTGATGCCGTCTTTGTCAAAACGAAGCTTAATGCTTTCCAATAGGTCGAAGTGCACGCCCCAATAGTCTGCAGATTTAACCCACGGCCGAACGGCGAAATTAACGCTGCTGTCAGCCAATTCTAGTAATCCAATGACGGGTGCAGGGTCTTTCAAAATACGGTCATCATGTTGCATGAGTTCATTTAATACATTTTTTGCTTTTTTTATGTCGTCGTCATAACCAATGCCAATAACCAAATCGAGCCGGCGAGTTGGTTTACTAGAGTAGTTGATAATGTTGTCGTTCATTAAGCTGCCATTCGGGATGATGATGGTTTTATTGTCGCCCGTACGCATAATAGTATTAAAGATACGGACTTCTTCTACTACGCCGGATACCCCGCCGCCTTCTATAAAATCACCTTGTTTAAATGGGCGAAGAATAATCATCAAAACACCGGCTGCAAAATTCGCTAAAGACCCTTGTAATGCTAAGCCAATGGCTAAACCCGCTGCGCCTAAAATGGCAATAAAAGAGGTGGTTTGTATGCCAAGTTGGCCTAACGCTGCAATAATTATAAATGCTAATAGTGCGGCGTAAACCATATTGGTAGTAAAAGAAATCAGAATAGGGTCTGAACCAGCTTTTGCCATGGTTTTAGCAATACCAGCCTTGACAAGTTTGGCGATAATTTTACCGACGATAAATATTGCTATAGCGGCGATAACTTTTAAACCATACACAGCCAATATTTCTTTGATTTGGTTAATGGTTTCTTCGGAGAAAAGGTTTAATAGAAAGTCCATGTTGATTCCTGTGTGCTGTTGATAAAAGGCGGTTTATTTGGGCCGGCGATAATATTTTATCGATAGCGATAGTTTTTAACTAGAGTTGCAATGTGTTTTTTAAAAAAGGAATAGTTAGTTTTCGCTGCTCTGTCATGCAGGCCTTGTCTAGTTTTTCTAACAGAACCCATAAAGAAGCGAGGTCTCTAGGCAGTCTATTGACCATATAACTGGCCGTGTCTTGGTTTAATTCCAAGCCTAATTTAAGGGCGCGGTTTTGTAATACTTGTACGGTGCTTTCATCGTCGAGAGGGGTTAGATTTAAAGCGAGGCCACTGCTTAGGCGACTTTTTAAATCGTTTAATTGAATGCCGAGTTGTTGGGGCGATTGCGTTGAGCTAATAACAAGGTGTTTACCTTGTTGTTTGATTTGATTAAATAAGTTGAATAGCGATACTTCCCAATCACGTTTGTTGGAGATGAGCTGTATATCGTCAATACAAATTGTGTCGATGCCATCCATGCCATCTAAAATGTCTGATGACAGTGTGTGTAGGTCTATCAGTGGAAGATAACAGACTGTTTTTCCTTGCAGAGCCTGTTGTTGGCAAGTGGCTTGGAGTAAATGGGTTTTCCCAGTGCTGGAAGCCCCCCAGAGAAAAATAAAAAACTCGTTCTCAATGGTGTTAAGTGATTGAACGATTAACTCGTTGCCAGTCGCAATAAAGTTATTGAAGTTATATTCGTCTTGCGGCTTAAAAGGTAACGGAATTTGTGGATGCATTAGGGCTTGTTGAGGCGGCGAATATACAACGACGTGCTAAAAAAGACCGTTATGCTAATAATGATTTCGATAATGCCAAGGGTTCTGGTGGCGGGACTTGCAAACGCTTCCGTGGTGCCATGAATGAAATACAGTAAACTCAGGTAAGCTGCCCAATTTACGGGCTTGTCTCTGCCATGTAATACACCCATTAATGGCAGCAATAATGGCACGACGCAAACAATCAGCACGAGCGCAATCGGGAAGGTTTGAGGTGGTGCTAATACTGTAATCCATGCGGTAATAAATGCAATTAAGGCTAAATAACTCAGTAGTTGTAACCAATAGGCAGTTTGTTTATTGGGTAATTTCATGCGGATAATTGTTTTGCTAGGGTTGCAATGCGTTTACCTAGTGCAATGCATAAGCTGGCTTCATGCTCATCAATGTTACGAGAGTTATCCGCGCCGGCAAGATGGCTAGCGCCATAGGGCGTGCCGCCGGTGCTGGTTTCAAGTAATGCGCTTTCAGAATAAGGCAGTCCAGCAATCAACATGCCGTGGTGTAGTAGGGGGAGCATCATGGATGTTAACGTCGTTTCTTGTCCGCCATGTAAACTGCTGGTTGAGGTAAAAACAGCAGCTGGCTTTCCAATGAGTGCGCCCGATAGCCAAAGGTTACTGGTGCCGTCAAGAAAGTACTTTAGAGGGGCAGCCATGTTGCCGAATCGCGTTGGGCTACCGAGAATTAATCCATTGCACTCTTTAAGGTCGTCTAAGCTTGCATATAGAGCGCCAGCATCTGGAATGCTATCTTCAGTTGCTTCACAAACGGTCGATATGGCAGGAACCGTTCGAACTTTTGCTTGAACGCCGTCAATGGCTTCTACGCCACGGGCAATAAGGCTGGCCATTTGCGCAGTAGCGCCGTGACGGCTGTAGTATAAAACGAGGACTTCAGTTGTCATTTATAAAATATCCAACACGCTTTCTGGTGGCCGGCCAATGGCTGCTTTGCCGTTGGCTAATACGATAGGGCGCTCAATTAAAATAGGATTTTCAAGCATGGCATTTACTAGCTGTTCATCGCTTAATTCATTGTTTTTTAGGTTAAGTTCTTTATAGATGCTCTCGCCTTTTCGCATTAAATCACGCGGGCTTAAGCCCAATGAATTTAACACAGATATCAACTCGTCCTTACTTGGCGAATTTTTCAAGTATTCAATAATCTCTGGTTGAACGCCGTTTTCTTCCAATAATTGGAGCGTTTGGCGAGATTTGCTGCAACGGGGGTTATGGTAAATTTTAATGGTCATCGATTTTTCCACTGTGTTTATATATCGGGATTATAAATTATCTGAAAATATAGAGTAGGCTTTTTCTGCCGAACGTCACCCGTGATACCATATAAATGATATTAAATAGTAAGAATATAAAAGATGAAGCTACCTGACTTTACTCAAGCATCTGTATTGGTTGTTGGTGATTTAATGCTAGATAGAAACTGGCAAGGCGATACGTCTCGTATTTCGCCAGAAGCACCTGTGCCCGTGGTGCATGTCCAAACAGTTGAAGACCGACCTGGTGGTGCGGGTAATGTCGCGTTAAATATCGCTGCATTAGCGTCATCCGTTACATTGTTGGGCTATACAGGCACGGATGATGCGGCTGAATCATTGAAAAACCAGTTAGAACAGGCGAATGTTGATTGCCGCTTTCAACAATTAGAAAACCAGCCAACAATCACCAAGTTACGAATTCTCAGTCGCCATCAACAGCTGATTCGTTTGGATTTTGAAGACAGTTTTCATGATTTGCCGGTAGAAAAACTACTTGGAAGTTATTCTGAAGCGTTGAAAGACAATGATGTCGTGATTTTGTCGGATTACGGGAAAGGCACGTTAGCGGCTGTTCAGCAGCTGATTAATGAAGCAAAAGCAGCCGGTAAAAGGGTACTTATTGATCCAAAAGGAAGTGATTTTAAGAAATACCAAGGAGCCACATTAATTACGCCAAACTGGAGCGAGTTCCAAGCGGTTGTGGGTGAGTGCGAATCTGACGAAGATGTGGTTTCACGCGGTACTGCATTGCTAAACGAGTTACAGCTAGAGGCTTTATTGGTGACGCGTGGTGAAAAAGGCATGACGTTATTACAACCGGGGTTAGAGGCGATACATCTGCCCACACAAGCGCAAGAGGTATTTGATGTGACCGGTGCGGGCGATACGGTTATATCAACCTTGGCCGCGTGTTTGGCGGCAGGTTCAAGCTTTTCTGAAGCGACTATATTAGCTAACCAAGCAGCTGGCCTAGTGGTTGCCAAACTGGGAACAGCAACGATTAACCAACAAGAGTTACAAGCAACGTTACATACGTTAGAAGATATGCCGCGTGGTTTTTTGAGTGCTAATGAGCTGGATGCTGCGATTCAAACCGCGCGCATTAATGGTGAAAAATTAGTATTAACGAACGGCTGTTTCGATATTTTGCATCCCGGCCACGTTCGTTACTTGCAACAAGCAAAAGCGCTAGGAGATAGGCTCATTATTTTAGTGAATGATGATGCTTCTGTTGGAAGACTGAAAGGACCAGAACGGCCCATTAATACCTTAGAAACACGCGCAGAAATGTTATCGGCGTTAGCGTGCGTAGATTGGGTTTGTGCGTTTTCTGAAGATTCTCCAAAAGAGCATATTTGCCGTATCTTGCCCGACGCCTTGGTAAAAGGCGGTGACTATCAGCGCATTGAAGATATTGAAGGCCATGACTGTGTAGCGGCAGCTGGCGGCGCGGCATACGTGTTGGACTATGTCGATGGTTGTTCAACCACTAACTTAATTAAAAACATCCGTGAGACAGACGGTAAAAGGTAAAAAACATGATAATCGTAACAGGCGGCGCAGGTTTTATTGGTAGCAATATAGTTCAGGGGTTAAATGCCCGAGGTATTGACGATGTTTTGGTGGTGGACGATTTAACGGATGGAACAAAATTTAAAAACATTGTAGACGCCCGTATTGCTGACTACATGGATAAGGACGACTTCCTCGATGGTGTTTTGGGCGGTGATTTTGACGATATAAAAATTGAAGCGATATTTCATCAGGGGGCGTGTTCATCAACCACCGAGTGGGATGGCCAATTTATGATGGAGAATAATTACGAGTACTCGAAAACATTACTGTCTTTTTGCCAGTCGAAAAATGTGCCGTTTATTTATGCCTCTAGCGCATCTGTATACGGTGGCGGCAGTGTGTTTAAAGAAGATTTAGCGAATGAAGAACCACTTAACGTTTATGGTTATTCAAAATTCTTATTTGACCAGTATGTTCGGAAACTGGGGTCATCAAATCATCAAGACATAACAAGCCAAGTGGTGGGTCTGCGTTACTTCAATGTATATGGGCCTCGCGAGCAACACAAAGGCAGTATGGCAAGTGTCGCTTTTCATTTAAATAATCAGATGTTAGAAAAAGGCGACGTTAAGTTATTCGCTGGTTGTGATGGCTATGGTGATGGTGAGCAAGTTCGCGACTTTGTTTATGTGAGTGATGTGGTGGATGTGAACTTATGGTTTTTAGACAACCCAGCTGTGTCGGGTATCTTTAATTGCGGCACAGGGAAAAGCCAGCCTTTTAATGATGTAGCAAAGGGTGTGCTTGATCATCATAAAAAAGGCAGCCTCAGCTATATCCCGTTTCCTGATCATTTAGTTGGGCATTATCAAAGCTTTACTGAAGCAGATTTAACAGCGTTGCGTTCAGTGGGTTGTGACGTTTCGTTTAAAACGGTTAATGAAGGTGTGGCGAGTTATATGGAATGGTTAAACAACAGTAAATAAACGATCTATATGCGTTTAGCCTATTCAGCATTGCTGTACTTGGCGTCACCTTTTTTGGTGTTGCGCTTATTAATGCGTGGTCGTAAAGCCCCAGCTTATTTAAACCGTTGGGGGCAGCGTTTTGGTTTTTATGGAAAGGATCAGCCGCAAGGTGTTATCTGGTTTCATACCGTATCGGTTGGTGAAGCCGAAGCCGCATTCCCGTTAATTAATAAGGTGTTAGAGCAAAACCCAGATACCCCTTTTTTGGTCACCACTACAACGCCAACCGGTTCAGCGCGTGTAAAAGCCTTTTTGGGTCACCGAGTACACCATGTGTATCTGCCGTATGACTTGCCGGGCGCAATGCGGCGGTTTTATCGCCGATTTAAACCTAAAGTGGCGATTATTTTAGAAACAGAAATTTGGCCAAACCTGTTGTATCAAGCAAAACGCAATAATGTGCCCTCTCTTTTTGTTAATGCTCGGCTGTCTGAAAAGTCCACCAAAGGTTATGCACGTTTGGGTGCTTTTATGAAGCAGACGTTAGGTGATATTACGCACGTTTGTGCACAAGCTGATACGGCAGCAGCACGATTTGTTCAGCTTGGCTTGCCAAAAGATCGCGTGAGCGTATTGGGCAATATTAAGTTTGATATTGATATGCCAGCATCATTAAAAGAGCAAGCCGAAGCGATTCGGCGTGACTGGTTTCAGCAACGCCCAAGCTGGATTGCAGCAAGCACACATGATGGCGAAGATGAACAAGTGTTAGCAGCTTTTGCATTGCTTAAAAAAACCATACCGAATGTATTGTTGGTGCTAGTGCCTAGGCACCCAGAACGGTTTAATGATGCTGCTAAAATTTGTAAGTCTAAAGGATTTAGTGTGACACGCCGCAGTGAACATAGAGGTGATGTAGTAAAAAGTGATGTGTTTTTGCTTGATGCGATGGGTGAACTTAAGTTGTACTATGCCACTGTTGATGTGGCCTATGTTGGAGGTAGTTTGGTGCCAACTGGCGGTCATAATATGTTGGAGCCAGCGTCATTGGCAGTGCCAATTGTATTTGGGCCACACGTCTTTAACTTTGTAGAAATTAGTGAACGTTTATTGTCTTACGGTGCGGCGATTCAAATAAGCAATGCGGAAGATTTAGCGCGTGTTGTCACCGATTTATTACAGCATTCGGAAAAGCGTTCATCGATGGGCGCAGCAGGAAAAAAATTCGTAGAACAAAACAATGGCGCTGTGAATGCGGTGTCCACAAAAATACAAACTCTATTGAAGTAAGGCGCATGTCAGTAAATAAAACGTATGAATAATAATATGAGCCGATTAAAGGTGATGAGTTCGGGCATATTTTGTTTAGTGCTAACCATGGGTATTGCTCGATTTTCTTACACACCCATGATTCCTATTATGTTTGAGCAAGTTGGGTTGAGCAAAGTATTAGCAGGCTGGCTGGCAACCATCAATTACATGGGTTACATGTCTGGCGCATTAACGGCTACATTGGTCAGTAGCCTAGTTGTTAAAGACAGACTTTATCGTTTAGGTCTCGTACTGGCTGTTGTTACTACTTTTATGATGGGCGTATCGACAGAACCCTGGGTTTGGGGGCTCTCTAGATTCTTAGCAGGGTTTGGCACGGCGGCTGGGCTTTTGATTGGTGCAGGGCTTATGCTTAATTGGCTTATTCGGCATAATCACCGTAGTGAAATGGGTATTCACTTTAGTGGGGTTGGCATAGGTATCGTTTTTGTCTCTGTGCTAATTTGGAGTTCAAATCAACTGACGTGGTCTGAGCAGTGGTTTCTTATGGCCTTAGTGGGTATTCTAATGGCTATCCCCGCTTGGACATGGCTGCCTAAGCCTGACACATCTGGGCTGACTGAAAGTGGAAAGAGTCTTGAAGACAAACCCCCTAGCCAACGTTTTTTACGGCTGATGATGTTCGTGTATTTTTGTGGGGGCTTTGGTTTTGTTATCAGTGCAACGTACATTGTTGCGATTGTTGAAAGCCAACCTATTATGCAAGGACAAGGAGAAATGGCATTCCTTATTTTGGGTTTATGTGCGGCACCCGCCTGCATAATTTGGGACTTGGTGTCTAGAAAAACGGGTATTCTAAATGCGCTATTATTGGCGTACTTTATTCATGCGGTGGGAATCGTTTTACCGGCTCTCGGTAACTCGCTTGAGTTTGCTTTGCTAAGCGCATGTTTATACGGGTTCACGTTTGTTGGTATTGTTAGCATTGTGTTGACTATGGCTGGGCGATTTTATCCAACTAAACCTGCCAAATTAATGGGCATGCTAACAATGAGTTATGGTGTTCCGCAGATTATTGCACCGACGATTGCCGGTTATTTAGCCAGTGCATCAGGAAATTATAATGCGGCTTTATATATGGCTTCAGGTTTTATCGTGCTGGGCTTGTTCGCCATTGTTGCTATAAAAAAATGGTCTGCAAGTGATATTAAACTACTAGCAAATTAGCCAAATTGAAGGCGTGTTAGGTAGCCGTAACTAGTGAACTAACCATTGGTTAATGTGCTCAATGTCACTGATAGATAACGACCCCGCTGCGTTTTTAAGATTAAAAACATTAAGGATATAATCCTTTTTTGCAGCGATGAGTTCGAGTTTCGCTCTTGATAAGTTACTTTGCGCATCAAGTACGTCCACAATGGTACGTGTTCCAACCTCTAAGCCTACTTCGCTGGCGTCTAAAGAGCTTTGATTTGAAATGATGGCTTGTTCAAGCGCTTTAATTCTTAATAAGTTGGATGTGACGCCTCGAAAGAAATCCCGAGTTTCTCTTAATGTAGAGCGTTGTTTTGATTGAAGAACGTCCAGACTTTGTTGGTGATTAAACGCTGCTTGCCTCGTTAATGACTGTGTTTTACCGCCAGCAAATAGAGACAAATTTAACTCTAAGCCAAGCTTGTCGGACTCATTCCTAAAGCCAGTACCAAAACTGCCACCGCCAGTTTCGCTGTAGTCGTGAGATGCCACGATGTCTACTGTGGGGTAATGTCCAGCGCGATTGATATTCACTTCCTTTTTAGCAATCGCAACGTCGTTTTTAGCTATTTCAAGCGATAAGTTTTGTTGCGCGGCTAATGTTTCCCACTCAGCGATATTGTTTGGTTCAGGCGGTGATATCGGTAGTTCATTTGCTAACGGTGCAATCTTTATTTCGTTAGTTTGAATAATTTCTCGTAAGGCTTCTTTTTTCGAATGCAAATTATCTTGAGCGGCTATTTGAGTCGCTACAGATAAGTCATATCGTGCTTGAGCATCATGGACGTCTGTAATGGCAATCAGGCCGACATCAAAACGCGTTGTTGCTTGATCAAGTTGGCGTGTAAACGCATTAACGTCATCATTTGTTAGGCCTAAGTTCACTTCGGCTTCCAGGGTGTTTAAATATGCTTCAGTCAAGCGAAGTATGAGGTTCTGTTCTGCTAATTTATATTCTGCTTCGGCATTTGATACTTGTGTTTTGGCTTGTTTAAACCGTTCAAAACTAGCCCAATTGAATAGGGGTTGCCTTAGTGATACTGAAAAACCTTCTTCACGAAATTGCCCAGTGCTTTTGCCTGTGCCTGAAAAACTACTTTCGCTTTCTTGTCTAACATCGTTGGTGCGTGCAGAAGCATTAATGCTGGGTAGTAGGTTGGCCAGCGCTTGAGGCTTGACTTCTTTTGATGACAATAATTTATTGTAAGCGGCGTGAATACCAGAATCTTGCTCTAAGGCAAGCTTGTACGCAGCTGTTAAATCAAGAGGTTGGGCGTTACAAAGCGCAGGAACACTTAATAAAAAGGAATAAATTAAAGATTTTCTTAACAGTTTCATAGAAAGGCTTTTCAGTTGAAGGTTATGTGGCACTTTATCATACAAGTGCGGCGCTATTAAACTTTGGCGTTTTTTGTCTTAAGGGTAAAGGTGACGGGGCCGTTGTTACATAAAGTGACATTCATGTCAGCAGCAAACTCGCCGCAGGTAACCGTGTGGTGGTTTTGTTTAGCATACTGAACAACGCACTCAAATAATGGTTTGGCAATGTCAGGTGGGGCAGATGAAGCAAAGCTGGGCCGTGTTCCCTTTTGAGTATTAGCAGCCAGCGTGAACTGGGGAATGAGCAATAAGCCGCCGTTTATATCGCGCAAACTGAGATTCATTTTGTCGTTATCATCAGCAAAAATTCGATACGCCAACATCTTATCAACCAATTGTTGTGCTTGTGCCTCCGTATCGCCCTTTTCAATGCCAATAAGCGCAACGATGCCTTGCTGTATTTCTCCTAATACAACGTTGTTAACAACAACATTTGCATGCGATACACGTTGTATAACCGTTAGCATGCTGGCCTTAGTGATAATTGTTGAAACATCGCTTGGTAACTGTCGCTAATATCTTTTAAAGAATAAGCAGCATTCGCCGGGCTAGGGTTTGGGGTGATGAATACAGGGTTGTTATTCAATAACCACGGTTGTTTGCCCCAAACAATAGAGCGGTTTTTATTGGCACTGTATTGAACGTATTTTTGGCACGTTAATTTGCCATGAAACCAAACAGCTTTTGCGCCGACATCTTTAATCATTGTGTCGAGTCGTTTGCTTCCTTCACGATAATCCGCAGCTTTAAGGTCTTTGCAGCCCGCCGTTGGGCGCTTAACTAAGTCTGTAAACCCTATGTGAAATCTATCAACAAGGTGCTGGCAAGATTCTAGACTGGGTACGAGGGGCTCAGGAAAAACACCACTTAAGTTAAGTGCAGTCCAAAATCTATTTCTAGGGTTTGCAAAATAAAAACCAGCGTCAACAGAAGGAAGCGAAGGGTTTAAGCCGATGGATAATAAATGGGTGTCATCATTTATTAAATCAGGCAGGGTATCCATGCGGCCTAATAAGTGGGCATTGCGTTATCAACCTCACTTGCCCAAGCGTGCACACCACCTTGTAGGTTGATAAGGTCAGTAAAACCATTCTGCTCTAAAAACTGAGCGACTTGTTGACTACGCATGCCATGGTGGCAAATGGTAATAATCGTCTGGTCTTTAGGTAGTTCATTTAAGCGATTGGGAATAGTTTGCATAGGTATTAGCGTGCTGCCAGTAATATGGCAGTATTCAAATTCGTTTGGCTCGCGAACATCTAATAATAAGGCCGAAAAATCCGGTTTGTTGATGCGTGACTGTAAATCGATTGCTGAGATCTGTTGCATGCTTATTTGCCCGTGTAATTCAAAAAGGATTATAGCAGTATGTGATAAACTAAAGCTCTAATTAAGTGAACCCCCAAGCATTAATGAGGCTGATATGAGCGCAATCCCAGAAGATTTTCAAAAAACAACCGAAGCTATGCAAGAGGCAGCTATACAGCCTTTACCTAATTCCGAAAAAGTGTATATCAAAGGCTCGCGAGACGACATCAATGTGCCGATGCGGAAAATATCTTTAGAGGATACGGCGAGTAGTTTTGGCGCAGAAAAAAACCCAGATGTGTACGTGTATGACTGCTCTGGTGTTTACACTGACCCAACAGCAGAAATCAATTTGCGCAAAGGCTTACCGGATGTTCGCCTACCGTGGATTTTAGATCGAGACGATACTGAGCTGTTAGACGGGCCGAGTTCAAAGTTTGGCCAATTAAGGCAAGGTGATCCAGAATTGGCTAGCCTTCGTTTTGAACACATTCATGCGCCACGTAAGGCAAAACCGGGCGCTAATGTCAGCCAAATGCACTACGCGAGAAAAGGCATTATTACGCCAGAAATGGAATACATCGCGATTCGCGAGAACATGAAACGTTCAGACATTAATGCGGAACAACACCCAGGTGAATCGTTTGGAGCCAGTATTCCAGAAGAAATAACCGCCGAGTTTGTACGTGAAGAAATAGCCCGTGGCCGAGCCATTATCCCTGCGAATATTAACCACCCAGAAGTCGAGCCGATGATTATTGGCCGTAACTTCCTCGTAAAAATTAATGGCAACTTGGGTAACTCAGCTGTTACTTCCTCTATAGAAGAAGAAGTCGACAAAATGGTCTGGGGTATCCGTTGGGGTGCCGACACGATTATGGACTTATCCACCGGCAAGAACATTCACGAAACACGTGAATGGATTTTACGTAATTCGCCCGTGCCAATTGGAACCGTGCCCATTTACCAAGCGCTAGAAAAAGTAAACGGCAAAGCGGAAAATCTAACATGGGAAATTTTCCGCGACACGCTTATCGAACAAGCCGAACAAGGCGTGGATTACTTCACCATTCACGCCGGCGTATTATTACGTTACGTACCGATGACAGCAAAAAGAACAACCGGTATCGTGTCGCGCGGCGGCTCTATCATGGCGAAGTGGTGTTTAGCGCACCATAAAGAAAACTTCCTTTACACGCATTTCGAAGACATTTGCGAAATAATGAAAGCCTACGACGTATCGTTTTCCTTGGGTGATGGCTTACGCCCCGGTTCATTAGCTGATGCAAA
This sequence comes from uncultured Piscirickettsiaceae bacterium, assembly GCA_913061075.1. GTDB lineage: Bacteria > Pseudomonadota > Gammaproteobacteria > Methylococcales > Cycloclasticaceae > Cycloclasticus. Next base: position 136,978 of record CAJXSK010000006.1, read on the forward strand.
CGACGAAGCACAATTTGGAGAACTAGAAACACTCGGCGAATTAACAAAAATCGCATGGAAACACGACGTACAAACCATGATAGAAGGCCCAGGCCATGTGCCTATGCACATGATTAAAGAGAATATGGACAAGCAATTAGAATGTTGTGATGAAGCGCCTTTCTATACGCTTGGCCCACTAACAACCGATATTGCACCGGGTTACGATCACATCACCTCAGGCATTGGCGCGGCAATGATCGGTTGGTTTGGTTGCGCAATGTTGTGTTACGTCACACCAAAAGAACATTTAGGCTTGCCGAATAAAGAAGACGTGCGCGTGGGTATCATCACCTACAAAATTGCAGCACACGCGGCGGACTTAGCTAAAGGCCACCCCGGTGCACAAATACGCGACAACGCGCTATCAAAAGCACGGTTTGAATTCCGTTGGGAAGACCAGTTCAACTTAGGTTTAGACCCAGATAGAGCACGCGAATATCACGATGAAACCTTGCCAAAAGACTCTGCAAAAGTAGCGCATTTTTGTTCTATGTGTGGGCCGCATTTTTGTTCTATGAAGATAAGCCAAGATGTACGTGAGTACGCAGCAAAAAAAGGTATTGATGCAACCGATGCGTTGGCAGAAGGGATGGCTGATAAAGCGAATGAGTTTAAGGCTAAAGGTGCGCAGTTGTATAAGAAGGTTTAACTGCTATATGTTTTGCTTTTCAGATAAGTGGGATTGAATCCCGCATATCGGTAAATAAAATTTAATCCATGCTGGTAATATGAAGCATAATCAAAGGTTTATGAGATATTATAAAAATAAGCAAATAAAACTATCGGGATTCCCGATAATACTGTTTTGTGGGATACAATCCCATAAAACA
>CAJXSK010000007.1 GCA_913061075.1 uncultured Piscirickettsiaceae bacterium
CTTCTGGCATCGTTAGTCTCCGTTATTGTCCGATTTTTAAGGTTTGTTGTAAGAGCTGTTTAGCGGTGTTTAATATCTCAACGTTATTTTGGTACGTTCTGCTGGCAGACATCATATTTGCCATTTCCTCAACAACATTGACATTGGGTTTGAAGATATAACCTTCTTCATTTGCCATGGGGTGTTGCGGTGCATACTCTTCACGCAATGGCGCTTGGCTTTCTACAACGCCTAATACCTTTACGCCTTTTGAAGCTGTTTGGCTTCTCCCCATAGTATCTTGAAGAACCGTGGCAAAAACAGGCTGTCTAGAACGGTACGTTTGATTAGTACTACTACTCACTGTATCGGCGTTAGCTAAATTACTAGCCACCAAATTTAAGCGAGTCGTTTGCGAACTCATGGCGCTACCCGCAATATCAAAAATGTTATATAAAGACATGTTTATTCACCCCTTAGCGCAGAAAGATAACCCGATATTTTGCCATCTAAGAATCGAATAGACGTTTGATAATCTAAAGCATTTTGTGCATAGCGAGCCTGTTCAGATTGTGCATCAACGGTGTTTCCATCTAAGGATGCACTTGTTGGTACTCTATAAGCTAACGATATGGATGATGCTGAAGAGTTCGTTGAAAAATGCTTAGCGTGTGACACTTTCAACTGCCGAGCCGGCTCGCCTAACTGTTTTAATGCCGACTTAAAGTCAAAGTCTCTTGCTTTATAACCTGGTGTATCCGCATTCGCCATATTAGACGCTAAGACTTCAGCGCGTTGTGAACGGAATTTAAGTGCGTGTTCATGCACACCGAATAATGTATTAATGGTTGTTGTCATACTCAATTCTCCACTTTGTTGCTGTTAACAAAGCAGAAAGCATGCCAATATAATTAACTCAGTTAATTCAAAAGGTTACGTTTTTTATAATCGAATAACCTGCGGCAAAAGCGGCAAGTTTAAACAGAAGCGGCAAACACATCGTTGTGAATTATATTCACTATAAAGACATCACCAATAATATTACTGGCCTTCGAGTTAATAATTTTTTCCAAAAATCTCCTAACCAGAATATTGCTAATAACTAATTAACGATTTTTCTACGGCAATAGTTGCTCACTTATGGCCATTTACATATACAAACCGGAAAACCTTTGCCACATAATCTAATTAGAGTCATACCTGAAGACATTTGGTAAATGATAGTTTATGAATAGCACCATAGTTTTTATAGCATTAAACCCCCGAGCTTCTAACTGCCAACAAACTTAAAAACCAGGGTTAAGTGGATCAATCCCTATCAGCTGGCCAACCATTAATCAACTAACGTTATTAACTCAGGTATTAACAAATCCTCTTTGTATCGTCTTTATTAAGCAATGTTCAATTTAGGCATACTTAATGCATATTGAAATATTAACTTTTATCAAATTATTCGTGACTATTTTTATGAAAAAACTATTAATTTTTCTTTATTTATTCTTAGTTCATTCAATAACTGGATTAGCGTCGACGCAAAAATATGAAGATCATCAAGCAATAAAGAAACAAGTTACAAGCCATATTATTCAACAAGCTTCTTTTCTCGGTAACGATGTAACAGCTCGAGTAAATAATATTGACCAACGTTTAAGGCTAAAAAAATGCACAGCCCCACTGCAAATCAGAACAACAGGAAATGAGTTAAAACCCGGCAGAAATACTTTAAATGTGAGCTGCCTGTCTGATACACCTTGGCGTATATTTCTTACCAGCCATATAGAGGTATTTAAGGACATATACGTCGCCAAGAAACTACTACGCAAAGGCGCCGTGGTAACGAGTAGCGACTTGACATTAAAAAAGACCAACATCACGTCTCTACATAAACGTTATCTATCAAACAAAACAGGCATAATTAATCAATCAGTTAAACGCACAATAGCCAAGGGCGACCTCTTCACAACTAATAATTTAACTGATCAATTACTGATAAAGAAAGGCGATCTGATCAACATAATCGCATCAAATAGAGGATTTGTAATTAACATGAAAGGCACGGCGTTAGCCAGTGGCTCTGAGGGGCAACGTATTACCGTAAAAAATAGCCGCACAAAGCGTATTGTGCAAGGAACTGTTACTGACAAAGCAACCGTACGAGTACAAATTTGATAATACATGTATCATATTATAAAGAAATCACAACATTGGCCGTTAAATAATACATGACCTTAATTAGGAATTACTATGTCAATTAACATAAAAGGTGTTTCCAGCAAATCTGGCCAAACAAGTACCAGCAAGGTTTCTGGTGGTCATAGATCATCAAATAGCAATGCGACCAATACGGCATCTAAAAAGCCTGTTGATGACAGTGTTGACCTGACAGAAGCCGCGTCAAAAATTCAATTTATTGAGCAGTCTTTATCGAATGTTCCCATTATTGATGATACTCGCGTCCAGTCTGTTGGCAACTCAATCAAAGACGGTTCATATCAGGTCGATAATGAAAAGGTAGCAGATCGAATACTTACTGCAGAAAAACAACTTTCAAATACTTCGGTAAAAGAAAAACCATGATTAACTCAAACGTTGAAGAACTTAAAACATTATTATTAAAACTGGAGCAACAATCATCAGAAATGGCTGGTATTTTATCGGAAGAACATTCTTTACTAAATGCCACAGATGCGAATGCATTATTCAGCATAGCTCAACAAAAAAAACATATTATATATAGCCTAGAGCAAACAACTAAGGTCACTCATAAATTCTTACTTAACCTCAATGTAAAGCATGGCTTATATGGATTGTCTGCGTATATCAACCTTCAACCAGTCGACACTAAAAAAAGCTTAGAGGAAATCTGGCTATCCACCCAACAACTGATAGAGAATAACAAACAGATGAATGAGACGAATGGGTCGATTATTGAATTAAACCGACGATTCACCCAACGTTCGTTAGATGTTTTGCGCGGCCAAATGGGATCTATCACAGAAACATATAGTTCGTCTGGGATTTCTCAAAAGAATACTTATACCAGAAATATATCCATCGTCTAAATTGTAGTTAGCATGTCCATATTTAGCGGTATAAAAGAATTATTTGAACCGCAAAGCGAAGACGATCTCGCTGCAGAGAATCCAAATTTTATTGTTCGCCCAAATAGAATTAAAAACATTTTAGAACGGTTTGTTGAATCTCAAGTTCAAGTAACAATAAAAACAGATGACGAAGAAGAACACTCCAGCAGGATTCTAGCTGTTAAACGTAACGGTATTGTACTTGATCAACTGTTATCTCGCACGGCCCATAGCAATATAATCAATGACTTAACACTGCAAATTGAAGCAAAATATCACTCTATTCCGTTTAATTTCAAATCAAAAATTGTAGACAATAAAGTCAATAACAACAGTGGTTACCTAATATCTTTTCCAGAAAAAATATACCACCCTCAAAAAAGGGACTTTTTTAGGCTGCCCCTAAAGGAAACCGAACAATATAAATTCATTGGCTCTGCTCAGTACTCTGAAAACACGGTTACGGGCTATATTTATGATATTAGCTTCGGCGGCCTTAGCATTGCTGTCAATTCCAACGTTTATGTTAAGAAGGGCGACATTATTGCCCCTGCCAGTCTTTATCTAGGTAAAGCAAGTGAGCGAGTTGATTGTGATTTAACCGTATGCGCTGTAAAAAAATCAACCATAGAAGGTTTTAGTCGTATAGGTTGTCAATACTTGAACTTATCATCAGACAACAAAAAACGCATTCATCAATTCATCAATGAAGAAGACAGAAAACGTGCAAAAACATCAAATGAAAACTAAAGAAAAAAAGCATAGATTTATAGCACTTAAGTCTAGTCTTTAAGATTGTGAAAGTGCTATTATTCTCAGCACAACTACAACCCAAAAAACACGATAAATTGAAATGCTTTTTCTATAAATCGCCTCGGTAGCTCAGCTGGATAGAGCGCACCCCTCCTAAGGGTGAAGTCGCAGGTTCAAATCCTGCTCGGGGCACCAAATAAAGTTTATTATTTAAGAAAATATATTTTAGACACTTTCAACTACACTAACTAATATACAACCGACTGGTCGAGACAAATTAATGAGCAACCTACTGCAGTTATTTAGAAGCACATCCGCACTAAACGGTGCCAATGCAAACTTTGTTGAAGACATGTATGAACAGTTTCTCAATGATCCAGAATCTGTCAGCGAACAATGGCGCGACCAGTTCAACTCAATTCGAGATGGCTCAGAAACCATCGATATACCCCACTCCTCCATTAAAAAACACTTTGCCGACTTAGCCAAAGCACCAACGGGCGTTCGCGTTATACAGGGTGGAAGCTCTGCTGACCAACTGGCTAAACAAGCTGCTGTATCTCGACTAATGAATGCTTATCGAATAAATGGTCATAAGCAAGCGAATGTCAACCCGCTAAAGAATAAAAAAAAACCACTGATTGCTGAATTGGACATCGCTTTTCACGGTCTAAGTGAGTTGGATTTAAACACTAATTTCGATACAGGCACATTACACAACACCCCTGAACAACTGGCTCTAAAGGATATTCTACCCATACTTCAAGAAACCTATTGCGATAGCATTGGTATTGAGTACATGCACATCAGTGATACTGAAATGCGTTCGTGGGTAAGACGTCGCATGGAAGGTCCGCGTGGACATTTAAACCTAGATACCGATCAGAAAAAATGGCTATTAAAACTAGTAACAGCCGCAGAGGGAATAGAGAACTACCTACATAGAACGTACGTAGGACAAAAGCGTTTCTCACTGGAAGGTGGGGAAAGTTTGATTCCTATGATTGACGAAATGCTTCAACGATCTGGTGAACATGGCGTTAAAGAAGCGGTCATCGGAATGGCGCACCGTGGCAGGTTAAATGTTTTAGTCAACATATTCGGCAAAAACCCATCCATTCTGTTTGAAGAATTCGAAGGCAAACGTTCAGCCTCACCCACAAAAAATGGGTCTGGTGACGTTAAGTACCATATGGGCTTTTCTTCAGATATAGCAACGCCAAGCGGTGACATGCATCTCGCATTAGCTTTCAACCCATCACACTTGGAAATTATAAACCCCGTTGTAGAAGGGTCTGTTCGCGCCAGGCAAGATAGGCGTGGAGAATCAGGCGAAGATGAAGTCATCGCCATTCTAGTACACGGCGATTCTGCATTCTCTGGCCAAGGCGTTGTAATGGAAACACTACAAATGTCTAGAACTCGCGGTTATGGTACCGGTGGTACTATTCATATCGTCATTAACAACCAAGTCGGCTTTACAACAAGCAACCCTGCCGATACCCGCTCAACACTTTATTGCACAGATGTTGCAAAAATGTTGGAAACGCCCATATTGCATGTAAATGGTGATGACCCTGAAGCGGTACTATTTGCATCTCAATTAGCCGTCGATTTCCGCAAAGAATTCAAGCAAGATATCGTTCTTGATATGGTCTGTTACCGCCGACGAGGCCATAACGAAGCCGATGAACCAGCTGTAACACAACCCTTGATGTATAGCACCATTAGAGCATTACCTACAACACGTAAAATATATGCTGACCGCCTTGTAAAAGAAGGGACTATATCAGCAGATGAACCAGCAAAACTAGAAGCAAACTACCGTTCATCTCTGGAAAAAGGCGAGATCGTATCGCGTCCAATACTAGATCATAAAGTAAACCCTTTCGTCGCAAAATGGGATGCGTTTTTATCCAGTAAATGGGACGACCCTTGCGACACAACCGTTACCCCAAAAGAGTTCCATAAGGTTTCCGAACTCATGCTGAAATTACCACCAGAATTTGCAATACAAGCACGGGTTGAAAAAGTACTAGAAACCAGAAAAAAAATGTCTGTGGGCGCCCAACCTATTGATTGGGGTTATGCAGAAAACATGGCCTACGGAACCCTTCTTGCCAAGAAGCGCAATATAAGAATTACCGGCCAAGATGTTGGTCGTGGTACTTTCTTCCATCGTCATGCTGTTTTACATAATACGAAAAATGGCGAAAGCTACATTCCTTTACGCCATTTAATGCTTGAGCAAGGAAGCTTCTCACTTTACGACTCATTTTTATCTGAAGAAGCTGTATTGGGTTTTGAATACGGCTATTCAACTACAGAGCCTGACGATCTTGTTATCTGGGAAGCTCAATTTGGTGACTTTGCCAATGGCGCTCAAGTATTAATGGATCAATTCATTAGTTCAGGCGAAACCAAATGGGGCCGCTTATGCGGGCTCGTTATGCTGTTACCTCATGGATACGAAGGACAAGGCCCTGAGCACTCTTCAGCCAGATTGGAACGCTATTTACAACTCTGCGCAGAACACAATATGCAGGTATGTGTTCCATCAACACCTGCTCAGATATTCCATTTATTACGTCGCCAATCAATCAGTAATTTTAAAAAACCGTTAGTGATTATGAGTCCCAAAAGCTTATTACGGCACAAACTGGCGACATCAACACTTGAAGAGCTAACACAAGGCGCCTTCCAACCACTTATTCATGAAATTGACGACATTGACCCTAAAAAGGTAACGCGAATGGTGATTTGTTCGGGCAAAGTCTATTACGAATTATTGGAACAACGTCGAACTGATGAGCTTAAAAATATTGTTATATATAGAGCTGAACAGCTGTACCCATTCCCGATTGATGAAATACAAGAGTCATTGAAGAAATACCCTAAATTAAAACAGCTTGTATGGTGTCAAGAAGAACCTATGAATCAAGGCGCTTGGTATCAGATAAGACACCGGTTCTTTGATGTATTAAGTAAAAAATTAGATCTTAAGTATGCAGGCCGCGATATGTCCGCCTCCCCTGCAGTTGGTCAATTTAGTTTACACGTTGAACAGCAGCAAAAATTAATCCACGAAGCACTTTACTAACCGAATTGACTTTATAATAAGGAATAAACCATGAGCATTGAAGTCGTAGTACCAAACCTACCAGAATCAGTCGCAGACGCCACATTAGTCACTTGGCATAAAAAAGCGGGAGACACTATTTTAAAGGACGAAAACTTAGTTGACCTTGAGACAGATAAGGTGGTGCTCGAGGTACCAGCACTTGCAGATGGTGTCTTAGCTGAGATATTTGAACCCGAAGGTGCAACGGTTTTAAGTGGCCAACTTATTGCTAAAATTGAGGAAGGCGCTGTTAGTTCATCAGAACCAGAGCCAACAGCAACAGAAGCGCCAGCTGAACTACCTGCAGAAAAAAATTCAGGGTCAACTGCAGCCCTTAGCCCCGCAGTAAGAAAACTTGTTGCGGAACACAACTTAGACACAAGCCAAATACAAGCAACCGGCAAAGGAGGCAGAATTACTAAAACTGACATCCTTAAACACTTGCAAACAGGCTCAACAGTTAATGCCGCTCCTGCTCAAGCTGCAACTGCAGCGCCAACTCAGGCCACCGAAGCCTCATCCGTCCCTATTTTACCGTCGAGCGATAGAGCCGAACAACGTGTTCCAATGACACGTCTACGCGCAAAAGTTGCTGAGCGCTTAATTCAAGCACAGCAAAATACTGCTATGTTAACCACCTTTAACGAAGTGAACATGCAGCCCATCATGGACATTCGTAGTAAATATAAAGATACCTTTTTGAAAGTGCATGAAACCAAATTAGGCTTTATGTCATTCTTCGTTAAGGCCGCTGTTGAATCGTTAAAACTATACCCTGCCGTCAATGCATCAGTAGACGAAAACGACATCATCTACCACGGTTACTATGACATTGGCATTGCCGTATCTTCACCACGCGGCTTAGTAGTGCCCGTATTAAGAGACGCTGACCTTAAGAACTTCGCTGCCATTGAAAGTGGTATCGCTGGTTTTGGTGCGAAAGCACGTGATGGCAAGTTAGGTCTTGATGACTTAACAGGTGGCACGTTCACTATTACAAATGGCGGAATTTTCGGCTCCATGATGTCCACACCTATATTAAACCCACCTCAAAGCGCTATATTAGGAATGCATGCCATTAATCAACGCGTTATGGTTGAAAATGGCGAAATGGTTATCCGGCCAATGATGTACCTTGCTCTTTCATATGACCATAGAATTATTGATGGAAAAGAAGCGGTATCATTCCTAGTCACCATCAAAGACTTCTTGGAAGATCCATCAAGATTATTATTAAACGTATAAAAAACCGTTTGGAGTTGTTATGAGTTCAGAAACAAAATTTGATGTTATCGTAATTGGTGGTGGGCCTGGCGGCTATGTTGCCGCTATTAGGTGTGCACAACTTGGTTTAAAAACAGCCTGCGTGGATGATTTCACCGGTAAAGATAGCAAAGCCTCATTAGGCGGTACCTGCTTAAACGTTGGCTGCATCCCTTCAAAAGCCTTGTTAGAATCATCTCATCAGTATGAAAAACTGACACATGGTCTTGATAATCATGGCATCAAAGTAACAGGCGTTAAAATTGATGTACCCGCCATGATTAAAAATAAAGATGACGTAGTTGGCCGTTTAACTGGCGGTATTGCTGGTCTATTTAAAGCCAATAAAGTAACCAGTTTCCATGGTCGCGGCAAACTACTTGCTGGTAAGCAAGTTGAAATTTCGTCAGGCAAAAAAACCAACACCCTTTCTGCAGACAGTATTATTTTAGCCACAGGCTCTCGCCCAATCGACATTCCATCTGCCCCCGTAGATAACAAAAACATTGTTGACTCAACCGGCGCGTTAGACTTTGATAAAACACCAAAAAAACTGGGCGTCATTGGTGCTGGTGTTATTGGACTTGAACTAGGCAGTGTATGGAGCCGTTTAGGCTCTGAGGTTATTCTACTTGAGGCACAAGATGAATTCTTACCCGCTGCTGACAAAAAAATTGCAAGCGAAGCTAATCGCCAATTCAAAAAACAAGGGCTCGATATAAAAATGAGCGCTCGCGTCACAAAAGCAACGCCAAAAGGTAAAAAGGTTATCGTTCAGTATGAAGATAGCAAAGGCGAACACAGCATCGAACTTGATAAACTAATCGTCTCTGTTGGTCGTAGACCAAACACCGACAATCTATTTGCACCAGAAGCACCAATCGAGCTTGATGAAAGAGGCTTTGTTGAAGTTGACGATATTTGGCAAACCAACATCCCTGGCGTTTATGCTATTGGTGACTTGGTACGTGGCCCCATGCTGGCACACAAAGCATCAGAAGAAGGCGTTGCAGTTGCGGAAGTCATCAACGGTGAAGAACCTGAAATTAACTATGATGTTATCCCCAATGTTATATACACACACCCTGAAATTGCATGGGTTGGCCAAACAGAACAACACTTAAAGTCTGCAGGTGTTGCTATTAAAATTGGCACATTCCCATTTAGTGCCAGTGGTCGAGCGCAAGCTATGGGCGATACCACGGGAATGGTAAAAATGATCTCTAGTGCTGAAACTGATGAAATCTTAGGTGTGCACATTATCGGCCCACAAGCATCTGAACTCTTAGCAGAAGCCGTCTTAGCGATGGAATACTCCGCTAGTACAGAAGACCTCGCATTAACGATACATTCACACCCTACTCTTTCTGAGGCGCTTCATGAAGCAGCCCTCGCAGTGGACAAACGCGCGATACATATTCCGAATAGATAACGAATACAACCAGCTCTCTTTAATTTACCTTATTAAAGAGAGCTTCCTTCAAATTCTTTCTTGAATTTAAGTTAGTCAACTTTTTCCTTTCCATAATATTTTCACTATTTACACCCCCCTCAAGAAGCTAAAACATTGATTTAAATCGCCTATTTAAATCTAACTATTACCTATCTACGCTAAGCCCTTAATACTCATACATATTATTTTGTAAATTTAACTTTACAAATATTTAAATATAGATTACTTTTAACAAAATTTTGACAATTTACTGGATATAAGAGCTTTAAGTAATTGATTTTAATATCTATCTAAATTAGTCAATATTTTGACCATTTTCTGTTAACTAAATAAGGCTTGGATAATGTCAACAGTCATTTCTGAAGTAATAAATAAAAATAATAAACAAACAGACACGTGTGACTTACTCTTAAACTACCTAGAACAACTTGGTGTTGAATATGTATTTGGGATACCTGGTGGCGCAATAGAACCACTTTACAACGCACTGGCAAGAAGTGAAAAACGTGGTGGCATAAGAGCCATTACAGCCAGGCACGAAACCGGAGCTGTTTTTATGGCCGATGCTTATGCCCGTAATACAGGAAAACTAGGCGTTTGCTGTGCGACTACTGGTCCTGGAGCAACCAACATGATTACGGGGATTGCATCGTCGTATGAGAGCAATACCCCCCTACTTATCATCACACCTCAAACTAACCAAGTAAAAGAAGGGAAAAAAGCATTACAAGATTCAAGCGATACAGGTGTAAATATCCCTGGAATGCTTAAATTTTGCACACGCTATAATAGTGTCGTTTCTCATATTGAGCAATTCGAGCCAAAACTCATATCAGCTATATTAACTGCATTTAACACCCCACAAGGTCCTGCCCATTTAAGCATCCCGACTAACATTTTAAAAAGCACACTACCAATACCCTTTAAAAAAACAAACTTTGACAATATAAATAAACGTCGTCACTTAATCGATAAATATGCAATTAAAAATTTAATTGAAGAAGTTTCTGAATCCAAAAAAATAGTTTTTGTTATTGGTCCAGGAGCAAAGAATTCAACGTCTTCTATATTAAGGGCAATCAACCAACTTAACGCGTTTTTCGTCACTACCCCAGATGCCAAAGGTTTTATAAACCCCTACCACCCTCAATATCGGGGAGTTATTGGTTTTGCTGGACACTCTAGTGCTGCAAAAATTCTTTGTGATGAGTCCGTAGACTCTGTAATCGCAATAGGTACAACAATGGGTGAATTCTCTAGTAACGCTTGGGATGAGAAAGCTTTACTTAATTCTAGACTAATTCATATTGATGATAATTACGAGAACCTTGCTAGAACCATGGTTGCTAAACTCCATGTTCAAGGGGATATAGAAACCATTATGGAAGAGTTTATAAAAGGCCTTACCACATCTTCCACAGACCGCATTGAAGCTCAATACAGCCAATTTAAATCCATTATCGATAAAAGAGATTTGTTTTCTCAAAAACAACATCATAGTAAACAACTTTTGCATTATAAGCTTGATGACTGCGATAAAGTTAATGACACTAGCCTTCCTATCAAACCTCAGTGGTTAATGAATCAGTTAACCAAATCATTCCCATCCAATTCACGTTATTTAGCCGACAATGGCAACAACGCAGCTTGGGCAATCCATTACTTAAACCCATTTGACCGGCGGCTTGGAAGCAGAAGAACTTCAAATCGTGATAATACTTGTCGCCGTAATATCGGCGCAGGAGCTTTCCAAGTTTGTGCCGAGTTTTGCTCTATGGGCTGGTCATTAGGCACGGCCATAGGAACAGCGCTAGCCCACCCTTCAGACCCAATAATTTGTATTGTTGGGGACGGCAGCTTTTTAATGTCTGGACTCGAAATTACCGTTGCTAAACAAGAAAACTTAAACGTCATATTCATAATAATGAACGATCAACACCTAGGGATGGTTAAGCATGGCCAACAGTTAAATCATGCTGCTGATATTGCAAATGAACTCCCCAACATTAGTTATGCACTGATGGCTGCTTCAATGGGTATTATGAGCCACACTATTGAACACCCTGATGACTTTAAAAAACTTAATTTCAATACTATCTGCAATCGAAATGGGCCAACTTTACTTGATGTAAGAATAGATCCAAACGAAGTACCCCCTATTGCTACCCGAATTACGGGCATGAATTAAATGTCTGAAGAAAAAGAAAACATTACAACCAGCATCTGGCGTGAAGTGGCTGAGGAAGACAACCCCTTTGTTGCCGAAAAAAGTTACTGCTCGGGTTATGACGTTTACGGGGACTTATTAGGCAACGTTACGTGGGCAGAATACATTTACCTACTGTTTAAACTGGAAAAACCTAAGCCATGGCAGTCCAAATTACTTGAAAACATCGCTGTCGCTATTGCAAACCCAGGACCACGCGACCTAAGTGTTCGAGGTGCAATGAATGGTGGCGTTGGTGGTTCAACGGCTGCCTCGTGCTTAATGGCAGCATTAGCACCTGGCGCAGGTAAAAATGGTGGTGCCCGTGAGGTTTATCAAGTCATGCGTTTATGGCAACAATGCCAATACGATTTATCACTTTGGCAACAAAAATTAACTGACTACGAAGACGAACAAACTGTAGAGGTGTGGCCTGCAAGCGAGCACTCACCCGGTTTTGATCCCTATGGTGCAAGTTGCTCTACGCCTGTCATTCAAACATTAAACCATTTAACGAGCATTTATTCTGAAGGCGCATTGGCATACCTAGCTGCTAACCGCAACCAATTTGAACAATTTGCGGATTGCCCATTAGGGATGACTGGTGTTATTGCTGCTGCATTTACTGACTTAGACTTAAGCGACGAACAAGCCGAAATGTTGTTTTTATTGTTACGCTTACCGGGTGCCGCAGTGCATTCACTAGAACAGAAAAAACTAGGGTGGCGTAAATACCCTTTCTTTGGCGATGGATTAACGCTTACCAACGACCCAGGCCCAACACCTCTCAAATCCACTTTTCAGAAAACACTATGATAGGGCCAGATACATTAAAAAAAGCCGAAGATAATTGGCAAACCGAAATGGGGGCTTGGTTTGCAGGTGAACGGGTTGTTTTGCGTGGCAAAGATTTATTTACTGAGCTAAACGAACTTTCTTGGTTCAAATATCTTATGTTTGGAATTACTGGGAAAGTTTATTCCGACAAGCAAATGGCATTAATTGAAGCCATTTGGACATTAACTGTCAGTTACCCTGAGCCTAGACTCTGGAATAATAGAATTGCTGCTCTAACTGGCACTGCAAACTCAACCGGTATACTTGGAACATCTGCCGCCATAGCCGCTACTGAAGCCAGTATATTTGGCAATCAAATTAATATCATAGCAATAGATTTTATAAAACGTGCTGCTTTATTGGATGGGTCTGACGGCAGCTTAGAAGACCTAGTTAAAAAGGAAATGAAAAAGAACCGTATAATTCCAGGCTATGGGCGACCAATTGTTCAAAATGATGAACGTATTCAACCTTTAATTGATAAAGCACAAACGCTAAACCTTACCGATGGTTTGCATTTTAAAGCGGCAAAAAATGTTGAAAAAACATTACTAAATAGCCGCTACCGTATGGTCATGAATGCAAGCGGCTTAGCGGCTGCATTAATGGCTGATATTGGCATTAGCAATAGAGAATACTATTACTACACAATATTAGCTTTTTCGGCAGGCATTATTCCTTGTCATATTGATGCCGCCAATAAAAAGGAGGGTACTTTTTTTCCTTTACGCTGTAACCGATTAAATTATACGGGGCACGAAACAAGACACTGGTAATTTTAAAAATCACAACTAAGCTTATAAAACGATAATAAAAAAATTTGTAGGGTTTAGTATGAATAATATAGTGACTTGGTTATTTTTCTTTTGTGTACTTTCTTTAAATAGCTCGGCTTTTGCTTTCGACGATGAAGACGCCCTAATTGAAGCCTATGGCGACGAGGAGTTTTTATACCTTGCCACCGGGCGCAAACAAACCGTTTCTCAAGCACCTGCAGTGGCCAGCATTGTCTCAGCCAAAGCTATTCGGGAAATGGGCGCACGAGATATTGATGAAATCCTAGAAACCATTCCCGGCTTACACGTATCTTATGCCGCAGGTGGTTATAGCCCTATATATCAAATCAGAGGAATATCATCTGACTTTAACCCGCAAGTACTCATGTTAATCAACGGATTACCAATTACGAATATCTTTGCTGGTAACCGTTCTCAAGCCTGGGCTGGTATGCCAGTAGAAAACATCTCGAGAATTGAAGTTATTCGTGGCCCTGGATCAGCTCTGTATGGTGCAGATGCGTTTGCTGGGACAATTAACATCATCACTAAAAACCATACTGAAATCAACGGCATAGAGGTAGGCGCTTCGGCTGGCAGCTTTGATGAATATAGAGGTTGGTTACAATACAGTGGTGCATTAGCTGGCTGGAATACTGTGTTTTCAGGTCAAGTACTCGATACACACGGCCAACATGAAAAAGTAGATGCCGACTTTCAATCTTTGTTAGATGCTAATCCTTTATTAGCAACAAGCGCATCATTAGCGCCCAATGGTGTAAGTTTGGGTCGCCAATCATTAGATACCCGCATTGATATTTCAAAAGATGAATGGCAGATTCGCCTAGGTTATCAAGGTAGACGAAATGTTGAAGTTGGTGCTGGTCTTTTTAGCACATTAGACAATGAAGGTGAAGCTGATGCTGATCGATACAATGCTGATATTACATACTTAACTAAAAACCTGATTGAAGATTGGGAGCTAAAAGCCCAATACAGTTTTTTTAATACTATCACCAAATCTGACCTAGTATTATTGCCCCCTGGCACTAATACGGGCGCTGGCATTTTCCCTAACGGTGTTATTGCTGAACCTGATGTGTACGAGCGCCATAATCGCATTGACCTCTCAGCATTTTATACTGGCATAAACAAACATGATATTCGTATTGGCGCAGGCTTCCATCACCAAGATCAATACAAAATTGAAGAAAAGAAAAATTTCATTACCGCACTAACACCTTTTGGTGCTGTATTGGTGCCATTAGGAAGTGTTGTAGACGTAACTAACACCACACCGTTTAACCAAGAAGAAACCCGTAAAATTTATTATGCTTTTGTGCAAGACGCATGGGACTTTGCACCCGATTGGACATTGACTGCTGGTTTACGATATGACGATTATTCAGATTTTGGCAGTACCGTTAATCCCCGGTTAGCATTGGTTTGGCAAACAAGTTATCGCTTAACCAGTAAATTATTGTATGGCCGATCATTCAGAGCGCCCTCCTTCGCTGAACAATTTAATATTAATAACCCTGTTGCGGTTGGTAACCCAAATTTAGACCCCGAGATTATCGATACCTACGAAATTGCTTTCGACTACAAAGCATCTGAAGATTTACGTTTAGGATTTAATGCTTTTTATTATGAAATGCAGGATATTATCCGCTTTAACCCCACCACTGCTAATAATACAGGCGAGCAAACAGGCCACGGTGTTGAGCTTGAAGTCAAATGGAAAGCAACTAAGCACTTATCAATCAACGGCAATTACGCTTATCAATCGTCTGAAGACGAAGCGACTAACAGTGACGCGGCTGATGCGCCTCAACAACAGCTCTACATTCGTGCCAATTACGCTCTAACACCTGTTTGGTCCATCAATTCACAATTAAACCATGTGATGGATAGACAGAGAGCCGCAGGCGACCTCCGCTCTGATATTGACGATTATAGTATTGTGGATATTACGTTACGCGCTAGAGAGATAGCACCAAATATTGAGCTGGCCGTATCGGCTCGTAATGTGTTTGACGAAGATGCGTTTGAACCGTCACTAGCACCCGGTTTAATCCCTAATGACTTACCATTGGCTGGTAGAGGGTTTTTTGTTGAATTAAGAACATCTTTTAACTAGGCACAAGCCCCTCATGTTAATCCAACATATCTATCACGGAAGATAAGTCAGTTATATGCAAAAAAGAAAGCCTGTACATAAAACGTTATTAATTATTCTCATAGCATTTTCTGCTTTAGCAGGTGATGTTCTGTCTGCGAAAGCTAACTATCATATTGCGGTTATTTACCCTGATGTTAGAAAGCCGTTTAATACTTTTTTTGAAAACATCACAGAAGGCATGAAGCTTCGTCAAGAAAGCAACATCACTATTTGGCCTGTACCTAAAACCGAAAGCCCCGAAGCGATGTCTACCTGGTTACAAAACACTAAACCAGATGCTGTGATTTTATTAGGCACTGAATTTAAACAATTTAATAAGCAATTAAAGGGTCCATTTAAACTCATCTATGGGGCTTCATTCTTTTCTAGAAATCATTTTGAACAAGGTAAAGCAGGGATTTCGATTACCCCTGAGCCAAGTATTTTATTCAAACGATTAAAGAAAATGGCCCCCCAAGTTACTGAAATAAATGTCGTTTATCATGAATTAACAAACGGCTGGTTGATAGACAGTGCGCAAGTAGTGGCTAAAGAATTAAATTTAAAACTAAACAAACACCCTGTCGAAAACATTAAACAAGCGGCCTTAACCTACAAACAGATTATAGAAAACTCATCCTCTCCTACAAAAGCACTATGGCTACTACAGCATGACCCTACGTTGGATGAAAAGTCACTTTTGCCTAGAATATTAGCGGATGCATGGGAACATGAAACCATTGTTTTTTCTAGTAACCCTAGACATGTCAAACGAGGCGCATTGTTTTCATCATTACCCGATAACAAACAACTGGGAAAAGATTTAGTACAAAAAGCCATTGATATATTACATGGGAAAAATAACAACCTTGAACCGATGCGCTCAACTCTAATGGTTGCGAATAAAAGAACGGCCAAACATTTATCATTATCTGCAGACTATTTCAGTGAAGACGATTTTACTGTCATTTACCCAAGGGAGAAATAGAGTATGAATAACTCTCCTTTACATACATTTACCCATTCTACATTTAGGCGACTATTAGCATCTACCTACGTTGTAGGGACCATTTTATTAATTATTATAGCCACGTTAGTAACGTCAAATTTATCCAGCCAATCGGTACAAGAAAGTTTAAATAAAACGGGCATCCAACTGGTTGGATCTTTTGCAGAAAACAGTCGTTTAGCACTGTTATATCAAAGTGAGGACGAAGCAAAACTCATTGTTGATTCGATGCTGGCCTTCCCGGATATATTACAAGCGGGTGTTTATGATGATAAAGGTAAACCCATTTATCTCAGTCATGAAGGCATTAAACGTTTGGCAATTTCCACGAAAGGTGAAAAGGAAAAGCTACTAGATATCGAAACAGATAGCGAATGGATTTATAGCTCGCCTGTATTCACAACCTATGATAATGAAGACGAACCCTACTTTGACGACAGTTTTGAGCCTCAATTATTAGGTTATGTCCAATTAAAAGTTGGCAAAGGAACACTTGCTCAGCTTAAACAAGATTTCTACATCTATAATTTTCTCGTGATTGGTATATTAGCAATGATTGTGTTGTGGGTTCTTTTGATTGTAACAAGTAGGGTTACAAAACCTATTCATCACCTCGCTGAAAGTATGCAAACCGCCGCTAGCGAAGGTAAATTTATAGAAGCAAATAGAGGAACCACTCAAGATATCGTTAGAATGGAACGGGCATTCAACAACTTGATGAAAATTCTTCAAAAACGCCAATCTGAATTACAAGTAACTCGAGATCTTGCACTAGAGGCCGCCAAAGTAAAGGGTGAATTTGCAGCTAACGTTAGTCATGAATTGCGAACCCCTCTGAATGGCATTTCGGGCATGTTAGAGCTTTTATCTGAAATGAGTTTATCAGTTCAACAACAGCAATACATTGAAGTTGCTTCATCTAGCGCTGATTCATTATTAGAATTGATTGATGATGTTTTAGACTTTTCAGTTTACGATCAAAAAGATATTAACTTTAATAATAAATCATTTAATATTCAGAAAATACTTGAAGAATTTACATCTTTATTGAGCCCACAAGCACATCAAAAAAATATCTCTATCGCTTATTTTATTGATGACGACGTCCCTATTAATATAATAAGTGACAGCGCAAGATTACAACAAATACTCCATAATTTACTTGGAAATGCCATTAAATTCACGCAGGAAGGTGATGTCAGTATTTCTGTTTCAAAACATGCATCTGACTCAGATGACTTCTCTCTTTTATTTGAAATTACTGATACGGGCATTGGCATTCCAATCGAAGCTCAAGAAAAAGTGTTCGAAGCATTCTCTCAAGCTGATAGCACGACAACACGCGAATATGGTGGCACTGGGCTTGGATTAGCCATCTGTAAACAACTAGTCACATTGTTCGGTGGCGAGATTGGAGTTAACAGTTCTGTTGAAGCGGGGAGTACCTTCTGGTTTACCATTCAAACTGAAATTGATGATGAAGCTAACGCATCTTTAATTGCGCTTCAAAACATAGAGCCTGTTAATCAACGTATTTTATATGTTGGCGATAACGACCTATGTAAACGCTTTATGGCTAAACATCTTAACAACTTATCATATACAGCTGATTTTGTTAGTAACGGCAACGCAGCCCTACGTAAAGCACGTGAAGAAGTTGCCAACAAGACACCTTACGATTTTATTATTATCGATGAGTTGCGTATAGGACTAAAACAACAGGCATTAGCAAAAGCAATTAACGCTGATAAAACACTTAATGCTTCAAATGTTGTGCTGACTATAAAAAACAGCACCAATAATGCTGAACAGACCACTTTAGAGAATGAGCTCTACTCTCTGACAAAACCTGTTAGAGAAGGTGACTTGCTCACTCTTCTTACTCAAGATAATCATAAGCTACAAGCACCACAACAGAATGATTTTAATCAAAAACAACCATCTCAGCCAGAATTTGATGACGCTCGAATACTTGTTGTAGAAGACAACCGTGCAAACCAACTGGTTGCCAAAGCAATGCTCGAACGTTTCAAATGTCACATTTCTTTAACAAACAATGGAAAAGAAGCTATTGAAATCGCCTCTCGTTCAACCTTCGATTTGATATTTATGGATTGCCAAATGCCAGAAATGGATGGTTATGAAGCAACGTATCAATTACGAAAACTTGAAGAAAAAGGCAACCATACAACAATCGTTGCTATGACTGCTAATAAACAAGAAGGTGACAGAGAAAAATGCTTAGCGGTTGGAATGGATGACTTTTTGTCTAAACCTCTTAAACTTGAGAAATTAGCAACCATACTGACTAAATGGCTCAGCAAAAGCACAAATGACATTTCGATTGTAAGCCAAGAAGAAAGTAATGTCGTAAACAATTCTGTGATTGATGAGGAAATATACACCTACTTGGAAGAAACCCTTGGTGGGGACATACAAACTGTTTTAGAGCTCTTTATTGAAGATACGCCTGGGTATTTAACACAATTAGAATATGGTCTTAAAAATACTGATTTAACAGTTTTAAGCTCAGCAGCACATACGCTAAAAAGCAGTGCTGCTAACTTTGGCGCTACACAATTAAGCAATGCATGCGAAGCAATGGAACGAGCCTGTTCATACAACGATACTGACTCATTACTTTTAGTTTATAAACGAATTGATTTTGAGACAGAACAAGTCATCAAAGCCGTTGAATTTAAACTAAACCCAGACAAAAACCTAAAGCGTGATAGTGATCGTAATAGTTCCGTTATGGATCCTGATACGAAAAAAATATTAGTTATAGACGATGATCGAACAGCTCGGTTTACATTAAAGAAAACACTAGAAAAACAAGGTTATTTAGTTGATGAAGCGATTAGTGGGGACCAGGCGCTTCAATATTGTGAACGAATCCAACCTGACCTCATTATTGTAGACGCGATGATGCCTGGTATAGACGGGTTTGAAACGTGCGAAAAAATAACGCATAGATTTGGAAAAGGCACAGTTCCTATCATTATGATCACTGCGCTTGATAATGAAGCATCAATCAACAAAGCGTTTGAAGTAGGGTCTTCAGACTATATATCTAAACCCATTAACTTTTCTCTATTCAAACACCGTGTTGAGCGACTGTTGTCTGCCAAACATGCAGAAAGTCAAATATCTGACTTGGCGTACAAGGACCCGTTAACCGGGCTAATTAACAGAAATTTATTTTCCAAACAAACGGCTGAAGTACTTTCTGCTCATGAGAGAAAAGATAAAGTGTTAGCACTCATGTTTCTTGATTTAAATCGTTTCAAACTGGTTAACGATTCATATGGCCATGAAGCTGGTGATTTATTACTTAAAGTCGTGTCTGAACGTTTAACGAGAAGCGTCCGAACTAATGACATTGTTTCTCGTTTTGGTGGTGATGAGTTTGTTATCGCACTGACCGATATTAAATCAACAACCAACATTGAAAGTTTAGCAAAAAAGATACAATCGAATTTAACCAGACCTTTTGTTTTTTTAGGTAAAGAAATGCATATTGGAACAAGTATTGGGATTAGCGTTTCATCAACCACACAAAAAACTAATATTAGCACGCTCATTAAGAATGCTGATATTGCCATGTATAAGTCAAAAGAAAATAAAAAGCCGTACGTTTTTTACGACCAAGCCATGGAAGATAGTGTTAACAATCGCTTAACCATTGAAAATGACTTAAGGGGTGCCATTGAACGAGATGAACTTAAAGTTTTTTATCAACCTCAATTTAATATAGCCACAGGTGAATTGGTTGGAATGGAAGCATTAATTCGTTGGCTTCATCCTGAAAAAGGGCTTATTCCACCGGACAATTTTATTGGATTATCAGAAGAAACAGGGCAAATACATTTAATCGGCGAATGGGTATTAGAAACAGCGTGTAATTGCCTAAAAGGATGGCTTGACCAAGGCGCACAACCTATCACCGTTGCTGTTAACTTATCGGCCCACCAATTAGGTGACGATAAAATCGTAGACAAAGTTACTTCCATTGTCGAAAGAACTGAATTACCCAAGCACTTACTTGAGTTGGAAATTACCGAAGGTTCTGTTATGAACAACGAAGAAGCGGTGATAGAAAAACTAGGTATTTTTAAGAAAATGGGTGTTAAATTAGCTATTGACGATTTTGGCACCGGTTACTCTTCATTGAGTTACCTTAAACGTTTCCCCATTAATTTACTTAAAATTGATCGGTCTTTTGTGATGAACAGCCTAACGGATAGAGTAGATGCAGATATCATTAGAACCATCATCATCTTGGCACACAGTATGGGTGTAGACGTCATCGCCGAAGGCATTGAGACCAAAGAACAATGTGACTTGCTTGAAAGTCTTAATTGTGACTTAGTACAAGGCTATATGTTCGGAAAACCCATGCCTGCAGAAGATTTTGAAGAAATGTTTTTCCCACAATTGAAAAAAAATATAACACGTACAATTTGATACAATAAGGTCTTACTTTAAGCAACCTCTTAAATAAAATGACCCTAATTAAGCAGAACGATCTTATTGAAAGCGTCGCAGCGGCATTCCAATTTATTTCTTACTATCATCCTAAAGATTACATCCAAGCACTTGGCAAAGCCTATGACCTAGAAGAGTCACCTGCGGCCAAAGATGCAATGGCTCAGATTCTTTTAAATTCTCGCATGTGTGCAATGGACCACCGCCCTATTTGCCAAGATACTGGCATTGCTAATCTATTTTTAGAGGTTGGTATGGATGTGCAATGGGACGCTACCATGAGCCTTGAAGACATGTGCAACGAAGGCGTTAGACGTGCATACAAACACCCAGATAATGTATTAAGAGCCTCTATTGTCTCTGACCCATTAGGCGCACGTAAAAACACCGGAGACAACACACCTGCTGTTGTCCATATGAAGATTGTTCCTGGTAATAGCGTTAGCGTTCATGTTGCAGCTAAAGGTGGCGGTTCTGAAAACAAATCAAAATTCGTCATGCTAAACCCAAGTGACAGCCTCGTTGACTGGGTGCTTAAAACTGTTCCTACTATGGGTGCTGGCTGGTGCCCACCCGGTATTTTAGGTATTGGTGTTGGCGGCACGGCTGAAATGGCCATGAAGCTGGCTAAAGAGTCATTGATGCAACACATCGACATTCAAGAACTAAAAGATCGTGGCCCAAATGATCGCCCTGAAGAACTTCGCTTAGAACTATACGAAAAGGTCAATGCATTAGGTATTGGTGCTCAAGGCCTTGGTGGGCTCACCACTGTATTAGATGTAAAAATCAACCATATGCCAACACATGCTGCATCGCTTCCTGTTGCCATGATCCCAAACTGTGCAGCAACAAGGCACGCACACTTTGTGTTAGATGGTTCAGGCCCCTCATTTATTGAGCCACCAAAACTTGAAGACTGGCCAGATGTTGCATGGGCACCTGATGCACAAACTAAGCACGTTAATCTAGACACGGTAACCGAACAAGAAGCTCAAGCTTGGCAACCGGGCGACAGATTACTGCTTAGTGGACACATGCTAACAGGGCGAGATGCCGCACATAAACGCATTGCCGATATGTTTGCCAAAGGTGAGCCATTACCCGACGGCGTAGATTTTAAAAATCGCTTTATTTACTATGTTGGCCCTGTTGATCCAGTTGAAGGAGAAGTGGTCGGCCCAGCTGGCCCTACTACAGCTACTCGCATGGATAAATTCACTGAAATGATGCTTGATAAAACCGGCTTGCTTGGCATGATTGGTAAGGCTGAACGTGGCCCTACGGGTATCGAAGCGATTAAAAAACACAAAGCCACGTATTTAATGGCTGTTGGTGGTGCTGCTTATTTAGTATCCAAAGCAATTAAAGGCTCAAAAGTCATTGCCTTTGAAGACCTTGGAATGGAAGCCATTCGCGAGTTTTATGTTGAAGACATGCCCGTTACTGTGGCGGTGGATTCTAAAGGAGAGTCTGTTCACAAAACCGGCCCCGCCTTATGGCAGTCTAAAATTGCTGGCATTCCAATCGTCGCTGGATAGATATCGTTGTCATAAAAAAGCCAAGCATAGAAGCTTGGCTTTTTTTATGTCACGCATTCAAATCATTAATCTTTAGTCACCAACTCAATACCATCCGGATTTTGATAGCCTCTTGGCAACTTTGTACCACGTTGCGCCCTTTTACCTCTGTATGCGTCCAAATCAGAGAGTTTTAAATTAATATGGCGTTTACCCGCATTAATACGAATAGCTTGCCCTTCACTCACTACACAGAATCCCATCATGCAATCATCACCCGATTTTAAATCTTTACCCGGCACCTGAATCAACTTATTCCCCTTACCTCGGCTAAGTTCGGGCACTGCAGAAGCAGGAAAAATCAACAAGCGGCCCTGTTTGCTGATAATGGCGACTAATCCATCATTCGATTCAAATAATGCAGGAGAAAGCAGCTTAGCCCCTTGAGGTAATGATATCAAAGCCTTGCCTGCTTTATTTTTTGTTTGCAAGCCACTGATGTTTGTTACGAAACCATATCCAGCATCAGATGCCAACATAATCAACTCATCTTTACCTGCTATAACGTTTGTAAACATTGCACCGGCTGGTGGCTTCAAACTACCCGTTATTGGCTCGCCTTGCCCACGTGCCGACGGTAAACCATGAACGGGTAAATTATAAACTCTACCCGTTGAATCTAGAAAATAGACCAAACTATTACTGCGGCCTTTTGCAGAGGCTAAATATTCATCGCCCGACCTAAACGTTAAGCTTTTCGGGTCAATATCATGGCCTTTAGCCGCACGCACCCAACCTTTTTGAGAAATAACAATCGTCATTGGTTCATTCGGAATCAAGGCACGCTCGTCCAAAGCCTGCGCTGATTGGCGGCTAACAATTGGTGAGCGCCTAGCGTCACCATACAGTTCAGCATCCGCCTGAATTTCATTTTTTACGAGTGTTCTTAACCGTTGTTTAGAATTAAGTATTTTCTCTAAATAATCACGTTCTTTTGCTAATTCATCTTGTTCCGCACGAATTTTAAATTCTTCTAATTTCGCTAATTGACGTAATTTTATTTCAAGAATCGCATGCGCCTGAACATCGGTGATGCCGAAACGTACCATCATCGCTTCTTTTGGCTTTTCTTCTTCGCGGATAATCTTGATTACTTCATCAATATTCAAATACGCAATTAACAACCCATCTAAAATATGTAAACGATCATTAACTTTATCTAATCGATAATCTAAGCGTTTCCTAACTGTTTCTATACGGTAACTTAGCCATTCAGTTAATAATACTTTTAAGTTTTTAACTTGCGGTTTTCCACTCAAGCCAATTACGTTGAAGTTAACACGATAGGTACGTTCTAAATCTGTGGTAGCGAAAAGGTGCGACATTAATTGTTCAATATCGACACGATTCGAACGGGGAACAATCACTAAGCGTGTTGGGTTTTCGTGATCAGATTCATCTCGCAAATCTTCAACAATAGGTAATTTCTTAGCGCGCATTTGTGCCGCTATTTGTTCTAATACTTTTGCGCCAGATACTTGATATGGCAATGCGGTAACAATAATTTGCCCTTGTTCCATCTCATATCGAGCACGGGCACGTAGGCTGCCCATACCCTTTTCGTACATTGACCTTATATCTTCACGCGAGGTTATGACTTCTGCTTCTGTCGGAAAATCTGGGCCTTTAATATGCTCCATTAAGGTATCAATATCCGCTTTTGGCTCATCTAACAAGCGAATACAAGCAGTGGCCACTTCATTCAAATTATGCGGTGGAATATCCGTCGACATACCCACAGCAATACCTGTTACTCCATTCAATAATAAGTTTGGTAAACGGGCTGGAAGCAAAACAGGCTCTTGCAAGGTGCCATCAAAGTTATCTGTCCAATCAACCGTACCCAACCCCAGCTCACTCAACAAACTGTTTGAATACGGTGCAAGGCGAGATTCGGTATAACGCATCGCCGCGAATGATTTTGGATCATCTGGTGAACCCCAGTTGCCCTGCCCATCAACTAATGGATAACGGTAAGCAAAGGGTTGTGCCATATGCACCATTGCTTCATAACAGGCTGTATCCCCATGCGGATGAAACTTACCTAATACATCCCCCACCGTTCTTGCGGACTTTTTAAACTTGGCGTTGTTTGACAAACCTAATTCAGACATCGCGTACACGATACGACGCTGTACAGGTTTTAAGCCATCAGCAATATGTGGTAACGCACGGTCCAAAATCACGTACATGGAATAATCCAAATAGGCTTTTTCAGTAAACGTTTTTAGCGGCAGCGTTTCAATATTTTCAAACTGTGTTGTACTCATAATAATCTCTTAAAGTTCTGCCAAGTTGCCGCTTTCTTCAAGCCACGCTTTACGGTCTGATGCGCGTTTTTTGGCTAACAACATATCCATTTTTGCATGTGTTGCGTCACCGGGGTGCATTTCTAAACGGACAAGGCGACGTGTATCAGGATCAAGCGTTGTTACGCGTAATTGAGCTGGGTTCATTTCACCCAGCCCTTTAAATCGCTGAACGTTAATTTTGCCTTTTAATTTCTCAGCGGCAATTCGGTCTAACACCCCTTCTTTTTCGGCATCGTCTAGTGCGTAAAACACCTGTTTACCCACGTCTACTCGATACAGCGGTGGCATTGCCACATAAATATGCCCTGCTTCAACTAACGGTGCAAAGTGGCGTACAAATAATGCACATAACAAGGTCGCAATGTGTAGACCATCAGAATCCGCATCGGCCAGAATACACACCTTGTTATAGCGTAATGATTTTAAATTAGGTGAGCCCGGCTCCACACCAATCGCTATTGAAATATTGTGTACTTCTTCAGATGCTAAAACATCAACGGGGTCAACTTCCCAAGTATTTAAAATTTTACCCCTAAGCGGCATAATGGCTTGGAATTCACGGTCACGCGCTTGTTTTGCAGAACCACCCGCCGAATCCCCTTCCACTAAAAACAATTCTGAACGGTAAGAATCCTGTGATGAACAATCAGCCAGTTTGCCGGGTAATGCAGGGCCACTCGTAACCTTTTTGCGAATAACCTTTTTTCCAGCACGCTGTCTATTTTGTGCTCGTTGAATAGCAATTTGGGCAATTTCTTCACCAATCGCTGGGTGTTGGTTTAGCCACAAACTAAAACTGTCTTTCGCCACGCCCGACACAAAGGCTGCACATTCACGCGATGTTAAGCGTTCTTTTGTTTGGCCTGAAAACTGTGGGTCTTCTAGTTTTATAGAAAGCACGTAATGACAACGCTCCCAGACATCATCTGGCGTAATTTTTACACCACGGGGTAATAATGATTGGAATTCGCAAAATTCCCGAACCGCCTCCGTTAACCCTGTGCGCAAACCATTAACATGCGTACCACCTTGTGATGTTGGCACCAAGTTTACATAACTTTCAGTGATTCCTTCACCTGCGTCAGATGACCATGCTACTGCCCATTCAACAGACTCTCGCTCACTACTCGCACCCCATACAAACCCTTCTGGCGGTAATAGTGTTAAATGCTCTAATTCACCTAATAAGTAATCAGTGAGTCCATTCTCATAAAACCACTCGAATTTTTCGGCATTAATTTCATCATTTAAATTAATACGTAACCCAGGACATAACACCGCTTTTGCCCGTAGCACATGCTTTAATTTAGGCATCGAGATATTAACAGAATCAAAATATTGAGCATCGGGTTTAAAACGGACAGATGTGCCTGTGTTTCGTTGCCCAACCGTTCCTAGTTCTACTAAATCCGACACCTTGTCGCCGTTCTCAAATGCCATATGAAAACGCTTCCCCTCGCGTTTAACTTCAACATCAACACGCGTTGACAAGGCATTCACAACAGAAATTCCTACACCGTGTAAACCACCTGAAAACTGATAATTTTTATTTGAAAACTTACCGCCCGCATGCAGCCTCGTTAAAATCAACTCTATGCCTGGCACACCATGTTCTGGGTGAATATCCACAGGCATGCCACGGCCGTCATCTACAATTGCAATTGAACCGTCTTTAAAAACAGTTACGTCGATTTGTGATGCAAAACCGGCTATTGCCTCATCAACACTGTTATCCAACACCTCTTGGACAAGGTGATTTGGCCTCACTGTATCGGTATACATACCGGGACGTTTTTTAACCGGGTCAAGCCCGCTTAACACCTCAATATCAGAGGCACTGTATTGCTCACTCATAAACTATTTATTTATTAAATTAAAGGTGAAATTATTCGCACAAAGCATACGCAGTTCAACATTTTCACACAATCATTAAGTTAAGAATATTTCAGGCTTAATAACAAAATAACTTTATAGATAGTCTATTATTAACTAAGGACTTTAGCGTTTTTTTACACGGAAATTATGAGATTTAAAGAGCTACTTGATAAAGTTGATGAGACACTGGCCTTACCGCTAGCCGAACATCACAGGTTAAAAATTATACTACGCGATACGTTGACGGCCTTAGATGCTGGTCGCTGTTGGTTAATGTACCCCTGTGAAGTTAATGCTGAAAAATACCTAATACCTATTGAAGAAACAACACCTGAGTATCCTGGTGCTAATCAGCTCAAAACATACAGACCCGTCAACCCAATTTGTAACCACATAGCAGAACAAACATTATCGTCGACATCGGCCATCGATTATAAAATAGCATCGCTTGAAGATGAAGGTTTAGCTGGTATATACGAACAGTTTAAAATACAAAACCAAATGTCGTGCATTGTAGAGGCTGACAATAATGATAAATGGGCCTTTGGAGTACACCATTGTGAAACCAATCACCAGTATTCAGACGAAGACAAACAAATATTAACAGCCGTTTCAGAAAAAATTAAAGGCTCCGTTACTCACCTCTTCAACATACCCTCCTTAATCAATGCTGCCGAATTATCCAGTGAATTACTTGATAATAGCCCATTAGCTCAGGTTATTTACGATGCCGACAAAAACCTAGTTTATGCAAATAAAGTCTATTGCACATTAAATGGCCGCCCACTTAGTGAATTAATTAATCAACATGGTCAACAATTTTTATCTAAAGAAAGTAAATCATTGTTTGAGCAGTTTTTTAGTAACCTAAATATTAACGGGCATGCCTTCGTTCAAGGCAAAAAAATCACCGGTGCAGGTAATGAAATTCATGTCGAAAATACGGGGTCTATCATTAACTATAACGGTAAA
Organism: uncultured Piscirickettsiaceae bacterium; assembly: GCA_913061075.1. GTDB lineage: Bacteria > Pseudomonadota > Gammaproteobacteria > Methylococcales > Cycloclasticaceae > Cycloclasticus. The sequence goes on from CAJXSK010000007.1 coordinate 27,869, forward strand.
ACGCATTATCTTATTACCTCTGTAGATACCACTGCTCAAATTGAAGCTAAAAATGCTTTAAGTGAAACACTAGATATTCAACATGCTATTTTTGAAGCATCTGATGATGGTTTACTTGTTGAAGATATCAACAGGAAAGTAATAACCATCAACCAAAATTTTTACACATTTTTTGAAATACCCCCACCTAACACTAATAATATAGAGACCTTAGACCTTTTGGGAAAAGGTTTACCTGTTATTAAAAACGCTGATGAAATTGGCCCCGTCGTCTCTCATTTATCAGCAACAAATAAAGAACGAATTGTGCATAACATTTACTTGCTAAATGGCACCGTCTTAGAAATGGATTCCTTTCCACTCATTCACAATAAAAAGATTAAAGGACGTGTTTGGTATTTTAAAAACATTACTGGCATAACACAGTCCACAAACAAGCTTGAAGATACGTTGGATATACAGCGCGCCATTATGGAAGCATCTGACGATGGTTTGTTGGTAGAAGATAACAACAGAAATGTGATTACAATAAACCCCGTTTTTCTTGATACATTTAATATTGTAAAGCGCGGAAATACATTAATAGGAAAGCCAACTCTTAATGTGCTCCAGCTAGGCGCTGAGGTTATATCCAATATTGAAGACATTGCCAGCATAGTAACCGACGTTAAGCCGCTATCGATAGAAAAAATCGCTTCCCTTATCCATTTGAACGATGGTCGTGTGTTAGATATGACATCCTTCCCCTTGCATCGAAGCAAAACCATTCATGGACGCGTTTGGTATTTTAAAGACATCACGGAAAAACATCGTTTAACGTCTAAACTCGGTTTTGAGGCAACTCACGATCCATTAACAAAATTAATAAACCGACGTGGATTTGACGAAATATTAAAACAAAACATCAATCAAACTAAAATTGATAACGGTTTGCACGCCTTACTGTACTTGGATTTAGACCGCTTTAAAATCATTAACGATAGCTCAGGCCATGGCGCTGGTGATGTCGCATTGATTGAAGTTAGCCAAATCATAAAACACTTGTTACGTAAGGCAGACACTCTATCTCGTGTGGGCGGTGACGAATTTTGTATTCTTTTGCATGATTGCTCTTTATCTGTTGCCCAAACTATTGGAGAAAAAATACGTAAGGCTATTGACGATTTCACATTTGTTTGGGAAAAAAATGAATTTAGCTTGGGTGTCAGTATCGGCATCATCAGCCTAGACATCACCATTGAGTCTTATGAGCAGGCATTAAACCTTGCCGACACATCGTGTTATCTAGCCAAAGAAGAAGGCAGGAACTGTATTCATATCCACACCTCGTCAGATCAAGTAGTTTTACAACGGTTACAACAAGGGAATATTGTTAGCCAAATTCAAGACGCATTAAAAACCGATAAATTTACGTGTTATGTGCAAAAAATTTGTTCTTCAAAACTTGTGGGAAATAGCCAACACACCCAGCTATGCAATTACGAAATATTGGTACGCATGCTTGATAATAAAGGCGATATTATTGCACCTTACGTTTTTCTACCCCCTGCTGAACGTTACAAATTAATGCATAAAATTGATCATTGGGTAATACGAAATAGCATCCAACAAATGGCTACTATTCAAGATCAATTTGGCTGGGTCAGCATTAACTTATCTGGCCAAACAATTGCAGAAGAAAGCACATACAATGTCATTGTAGATGCGATAAAGTGTTCTGGAATGCCTGCTCAAAAATTATGTTTTGAAATAACAGAAACTGCAGCAATATCTAACCCGCAAGCAGGCATTATTTTTCTTGAAAAGCTTCGAAAACTGGGTTGCAAGGTCGCTTTAGATGACTTTGGAACGGGGTTATCTTCCTACGAATATTTAAAGAAATTGCCCGTCGATATTCTAAAAATTGATGGCCAATTTATTAAAAATATACTGGATGATGAACTAGACCTTGCGATGGTAAAATCCATTAATGAAATTGGCCATTTAATGGGCAAAGAAACCATCGGCGAATTCGTGGAAAACGCCGAGATTTTTGACAAACTAGCTGACATAGGTGTTGATTACGGCCAGGGTTATCATTTACATGTTCCTTGTAGCGTGCAAAGTTTAATAGAAAAACTCCAAGCAACGCGTGCTACTGGCTAGTTTAGGTCGTTAACGAGAGACTCTCTAAAGTTTTCAGCAATCGGTAGGCAAGTTTGCGTATAAGCTGCATGCTCTACACCCATATTAATTGCTGCGCCTTGTTTAGCCGCCGTTGCCATTTCTGGCGTTAATTCAAACCGTAAAAAATGCACAGATGATGTTTTCTCTTCTGTTTCGCGCTCAAGGTCATCATTTGCAATCGGGCTCACTTTATCAAACCCTTCTACTTGCACCCAAGTTGCCCTTTCAATACCAATCATTTCAGCCAACGCTTTTACCCTGTCTTCAACCTTATTGAATTGAATCATCATGGTCGCTTTCCAATTTTGGCCATCAGGGATGAGTGGATTATAGGTTTCAATTTCTTCGTTTATGCCCGCTGCATCAAATATCTTTTCTGCACGTAGCATTTCTTGAACCTGATATCGCATGGTGAGGTAATCTTCAAAATGCAAACTAACATTTTCACCAATCCGTACAATTCTGTTTTCTTTGTGTGCACGCACTTTAGTCTTGTATTCCGTACGCATGTTTGAATATTCTTCTAATGAATATAATTCATCTTTAATTAACTTTTTCATCATGTTCCTTTAATTTTCTTTAACCCTATAAACCATAAGCTTGCTTGAGTAAACTCATTGGATTTTTAACTGTTTTTTCATTTTTTAAACCAGCTGCAATGTGGTCGGCAGCCATCGGGCAATCGCTTGAAAAGGTCGCTCCTTGGTCTTTATCTACCCGATTTACAACAGGGCGAGCAATCTTTTTAGATATCTCATGGAACTCGCTTTTTAGTGCATACGTTCCATCGTGCCCCGAACAACGTTCATGTGCTTTTACAGATGTATTCGGAATTAATTCTAATAACTCCTTAGTTTTTAAGCCAATGTTTTGAACGCGCAAATGACATGCCACTTGATAAGACACATCACCAATCTCTTCTTTAAAGTCGGTTTTTAAAAAGCCACCTTTATTGCGCAACATCAAGTATTCAAACGGGTCAAACATCGCATCACGTACTTTTAACACATCCGCATCATTTGGGAACATCAATGGAAGTTCTTGTTTAAACATCAGTACGCACGAAGGCACAGGCGCAATAATGTCAAAACCTGCGTCTATTAAACGTACTAATTCAGGAATATTATTATTTTTAAGGCGCTCTACCTCTTCCAAATCACCTAATTCTAATTTCGGCATACCGCAGCATTTTTCTTGTTTGCAAATATCAACGGTAATGTCATTGTGTTCATATACAGCAACCAAGTCATTCACTAAATCGGGGCGATTATAGTTGCCGTAACAAGTAGTGAAAATAGCCACTTTGCCGGTTGTTTCTTCACACGCTCTTGGCTCACTGCTAACGCTTGTATGGTTAGCCAATTGTTTACGTGCTGTATCGCTATGGTATTTAGGGAGAACCGCGTCGGGGTGGATATCCAATGCTTTATCAATCCAGCCGCGCACCATTTTACTGCTATTCGCTGCATTAACAGCGTTTACTATAATCGGTATAGAGGCTAATTTTCCAATAGAATCTGTCGAGGTTATTAACTTATCTCTTTGTTTTATATTTTCTTTTTTAAATTTAACCGCTTTTGCGCGTAACATTAAATGAGGAAAATCTAAGTCCCATTCATGAGGAGGTACGTACGGGCATTTACTCATAAAGCACATGTCGCACAGGTAGCAATTATCGACAACATCCCAGTAAACTTTTTTATCGACGCTGTCGAGCTCCATCGTTTCGGACTCGTCAATAACATCGAACAGTAATGGAAACGAATTGCATAAATTGAAACACCGGCGGCAACCATGACAAATATCGAACACGCGGTCTAATTCATTAAACAAATTAGCTTCATCGTAAAAACTCGCGTTTTTCCAATCTAACGGGTGTCTGGTTGGGGCTTCTAAGCTACCTTCTCTCATGTCTTTCTCCAATAAAAAAGGAGGGTACGCGCGTACCCTCCTTTCTAATCTACTACACCAAAATTATGCGTTTAAAGTATCTAACGCTTTTTGGAAACGGTTAGCGTGTGAACGCTCCGCTTTTGCAAGTGTTTCAAACCAATCAGCAATTTCATCATGACCTTCGTCACGTGCTGTTTTAGCCATACCTGGGTACATATCAGTGTACTCATGTGTTTCGCCAGCAATAGATGCTTTAAGGTTATCTTCTGTTCCACCAATCGGCAAACCAGTCGCTGGATCACCTGTTTCTTCCAAATACTCTAAGTGACCGTGCGCATGGCCGGTTTCACCTTCAGCAGTTGAACGGAAAACAGTTGATACATCGTTGTAGCCTTCGATGTCTGCTTTGTTTGCGAAGTATAAGTAGCGACGGTTTGCTTGTGATTCACCAGCAAATGCATCCTTTAAATTTTGCTCTGTTTCAGAACCTTTAAGTGACATAATAATTCCTCGTGTTGATTGATATCAATTACCTCTTAGGCCAAGCTTAGACTTAGTCTAAAGGAAGGTTCAAGATACGTTAGCTTCTAATTGATGTCAACAGTATTTCCTGATGAAACGCGTATAATACAATTTTACTTAATACATTCAATAACCGATATGGCCAAAGCAAAAAAACTCGATTTAGAATCATCTCTCCATACATTAGAAGAACTGGTTGAACGTATGGAAAACGGCGGTTTGAATCTTGAAGACTCATTAAAGGAGTTTGAACAAGGAATTAAACTGGTTCAATCATGCCAAAAGTCGTTAACTGAGGCAGAACAAAAGGTTGAGATACTCCTCAGCAAATCCAATACGGCTAAACCCGTTGATTTCGAACAATAATCACTTTTTCCAATGTCATCTTTTGAAACGTTCCAACAGGTAAAACTAGAGCAAATAGAATTAGCGTTAGATTCCGTATTACCTTCTGACACTATTGAGCCTAAAAGACTGCACGCAGCTATGCGTTATTCAACCTTAAAGGGTGGTAAACGCATTCGAGCAATGATTGTGTACGCTACAGGCCATGTATTTAATATCGCTGATGATGCCCTAGATAGCATCGCTTGCGCCATCGAACTTATTCACGCTTACTCTCTAATACATGATGATCTGCCTTCTATGGACGACGACGACTTACGACGCGGCAAACCCAGTTGTCATATAGCCTACGATGAAGCGACAGCTATTTTAGCTGGAGATGCGTTATTAACATTGGCTTTTAAGGTTCTATCCAATGCAAGTATTTCAGATCCACAAAAAGTACGCTGTATTCAATTACTATCCCAAGCAGCAGGGTCGCGTGGCATGGTTGGTGGCCAAGCAATAGATTTATCAAATGAAGGTAGAAGCGTCACCATCGCAGAAGTTGAAAGCATGCACTTACATAAAACTGGGGCACTCATTTGTGCGTGCGTCACCCTTGTTGCTAATCTAAAACGGTTGCCGTCAGGTAACGATTATTTGCACCTAAAACACTATGCTGAATGCATCGGCCTAGCGTTTCAAGTGCAAGACGATATTCTTGATGAAACCTCATCTACCGATGTATTAGGTAAAACTCAAGGTAAAGACAAACAAACCCAAAAAGCCACCTACCCTGCCTTAATCGGTTTAAAAGCGTCTCAACAACTGGCGCGTGATTTATATGTCGATGCTATGTCGAATCTTTCTGATTTTGATGAACGCGCTAATCATTTACGCCATATAGCTGAATTTACTGTATCTCGTCATGCATAATCCTTGCATACAACTGTCTAGCACAGGATAATACGTTCCCTTAACTTAACCGTATTTTACTGCTATTACGTGACTCTTTCTGACCACTATCCAATGCTCGATAAAATCAACCTGCCCAGTGACTTACGTTTACTGACAGACAAAGATCTGGTCGTTCTTTCAGATGAATTACGTCGCTTTCTTATTTCTTCTGTTAGCAAATCTGGCGGACATTTGGCTGCAGGGCTTGGAACAGTTGAACTAACTGTTGCCCTTCATTATGTTTTTGATACCCCAAATGACAAATTGGTTTGGGACGTTGGCCATCAAGCTTACCCCCATAAAATCATCACTGGCCGTAAAGATAAAATATCCTCCATTCGCAAGAAGAATGGCATCACCCCTTTTGTAACACGCGCAGAAAGCGAGTATGACGCGTTTGGTGTTGGTCATTCAAGCACCTCCATCAGCGCAGCATTAGGCATGGCTATAGCTGCCGAAAGAACAGGTAATAAGAAACGAACCGTTGCTATTATCGGCGATGGTGGCATCACCGGCGGCATGGCATTTGAAGCACTAAACCACGCTGGCGCTTTAGATGCTAATTTATTGGTTATCTTAAATGACAACGATATGTCCATTTCGCCCAATGTTGGCGCAATGAAAAACTACTTAGCAAAATTACTATCAGGCAAGTTCTACACCACTGTAAAACAAGGCAGCAAGAAAGTTATGTCTAATATGCCCAGTGTCTGGGAGCTCGCTAGAAGAACAGAAGAGCATGTAAAAGGCATGATAGTGCCCGGCACCTTGTTTGAAGAGCTTGGTTTTAATTATATCGGCCCAATTGATGGGCACGATTTGCCAACGTTGGTAACAACACTGTCCAACTTAAAAGACTTGCAAGGCCCACAGTTCCTTCATGTTGTTACACAAAAAGGCAAAGGCTTTTCTCCCGCTGAAGCTGACCCAATTGGGTATCATGGCGTGTCTACTTTCGACCCTACCCATAATAATTTGCCGGCCAAGAAACCTGCCAAGCCAACATACACGGAGGTTTTTGGCCAATGGTTATGCGATATCGCTAAAGCTAATGAACACGTTGTTGGTATAACGCCAGCCATGCGTGAAGGTTCTGGCATGGTAGCGTTTGAACAAGAATTCCCAGATCGATACTTCGATGTTGGCATTGCCGAACAACATGCAGTTACGCTTGCCGCCGGCATGGCATGCGAAGGTTTAAAACCTGTGGTGGCCATTTATTCAACCTTCTTACAACGCGGTTATGATCAATTAATACATGATGTAGCCCTGCAAAAATTACCTGTATTGTTTGCTATTGATCGTGCTGGTCTTGTTGGTCCAGATGGCCCAACTCACTCTGGCTCGTATGATTTTAGCTATCTACGCTGTTTACCCAATATGGTTATTATGGCGCCAGCAGATGAAAACGAATGTCGCCTGATGCTATCAACCGGGATTGATTACGATGGCCCTGTGGCTGTTCGGTATCCAAGAGGCGTTGGCCCAGGTGTTGATATCACTGAAACGCTAGACACCATCAATATTGGCAAATCCATCAAAGTACGTGATGGTAAGAAGGTTGCTTTGTTAGCGTTTGGTACATTAGTCAGTCCTGCGCTTGACGTTGCAAAAGAATTAAATGCGACCGTTATCAATATGCGCTTTGTAAAACCGCTTGATGAAAGCATGATTATTGACATCGCTGTATCGCATGCCGTTATTGTTACCCTTGAAGAAAATGTTGTTAAAGGGGGTGCAGGTAGCGCTATAAACGAGTTCATTAATGAACAAAAACTCGACGTTAATGTCTTAAATATCGGCTTGCCCGACACAAACATTGAGCATGGAACAAGAGAAGAACTGCTTCAAGAGACAGGGCTAGATTCAAAAAACATTTCTCAGACGATAGCCAACCACCTCAAATCACTTAGCGATAAAGACGACACACTTGCATCGTAAAATAGAAAATAAAACATGACAATCGAAGACGTACAAAACCGACCAGATTCAAGAAATATGCCCATCAACAAAGTGGGCATAAAAGATATTCGCCACCCGTTTGTATTTGTCGATAAAAATGCAAACCAGCAAGCAACTGTCGGCACATTCAATATGTCTGTCAATTTGGCTCACAACCAAAAAGGCACACATATGTCACGTTTTGTGGCTTTATTAAATGAAGATTGTCAGGAATTATCTATTCAGGGTTTTGCTGCGCTTTTACAAAAAATGACCAAGCTTCTTGAAGCGGACACTGGCTATATAGAAGCAAATTTTTTATATTTTATAAACAAATCTGCACCAGTTACTGGCGTTAATAGTCTACTTGATTATCAAATTAAACTTGAAGGCGAATGGTCACCTGCTGGTACAGCAATACATATTGAAGTTGTTGTCCCTGTAACAAGCCTATGCCCTTGTTCTAAAAAAATATCCGACTATGGCGCTCATAACCAACGGTCACACATTACGGTAAACGCTAAAACAAACGGCGACCTATATGCTGAAGATATTATTAAATTAGTTGAATCTCAGGCATCTAGTGAACTCTACAGCTTGCTTAAACGGCCTGATGAGAAATACGTTACTGAACGTGCCTACGACAACCCAAAATTTGTAGAAGATGTCGTGCGAGATGTTGCTAATGCCCTAAATGAAAATTCGCAAATATTAGCCTATACTTTGGAAGCTGAAAACTTCGAGTCGATTCACAATCACTCTGCCTACGCAGTCATTAAAAATAACAAATTAACTTAATACCACTGGAGCCTGAACAATGTCTAAAACATTAGACCTAACTCAATACGGAATAATCAATCCAACTGAAGTCATTCATAACCCTTCTTTTGATTTATTATTCGCAGAAGAAACACGTGATGATTTATCCGGCTACGAAAAAGGCACCGTTACTAAATCTGGGGCTGTTGCAGTAGATACTGGTGTTTTTACAGGCCGCTCTCCAAAAGATAAATACATCGTGATGGATGATGTATCTCGTGATACTGTTTGGTGGTCTACACAAGGTAAGAATGATAACAAGCCTCTTGAGAAAGAAACATGGGACGAATTAAAAGGGTTAGTGACTGACAGATTATCAGGACAACGACTTTTTGTTGTTGATACCTATTGCGGCGCTAACAAAGACACGCGATTATCTGTACGTTTTATTGTTGAAGTAGCATGGCAAGCTCACTTTGTTAAAAACATGTTCATACGCCCATCAGAGGAAGAATTAGCTGATTTTGAGCCTGACTTTATTGTGATGAATGGTGCTAAGACAACGAACCCAAATTGGAAAGAACAAGGCTTAAACTCTGAGAATTTTGTTGCCTTCAACTTAACAGAAAGAATACAGCTGATTGGCGGCACATGGTACGGCGGAGAAATGAAAAAAGGCATGTTCAGCATGATGAACTACCTACTTCCACTTCGCGGCATGGCTTCAATGCATTGTTCAGCAAACATTGGTAAAGAAGGCGATGTTGCTATTTTCTTTGGTTTATCTGGCACCGGTAAAACAACATTATCGACTGATGCTAATCGCCAATTAATCGGAGATGATGAGCATGGCTGGGATGATGATGGTGTGTTTAACTTTGAAGGTGGTTGTTATGCAAAAGTAATCAACCTAAGTCAAGAAGACGAACCTGAAATATATGGTGCTATCCGCCGCGACGCATTATTAGAAAACGTAACCGTTGGTGCTGATGGGGCTACCGATTACGCAGACAACTCTAAAACAGAAAACACACGTGTTTCTTACCCAATTGACCATATTGAAAACATAGTCAAACCTGTTTCTAAAGGCGGCCACGCTAAAAAAGTTATTTTTTTAACGGCAGATGCGTTTGGCGTAACCCCGCCCGTATCTAAATTAACCGCCGAACAAACTAAATACTATTTCTTGTCTGGTTTTACGGCTAAATTAGCTGGAACAGAAAGAGGTATTACAGAACCTACTCCGACCTTCTCGGCTGCATTTGGTGCTGCATTCTTATCACTCCACCCTACTAAGTATGCTCAAGAGCTTGTAAAGCGTATGGACGCTGTTGGTGCCCAGGCCTACCTTGTTAATACAGGCTGGAATGGTACTGGTAAACGTATTTCAATTAAAGATACCCGCGGCATTATTAACGCGATTCTTGATGGTTCTATAGAAAATACTGAAACCAAGCACATCCCTTATTTCAACCTAGAAGTTCCTACTTCATTACAAGGTGTTCACAGCGATATTCTCGACCCACGCGACACCTACGAAGATGCGGCTGAATGGGATAAGCGCGCTAAGGACTTGGCTCAATTGTTTGTTAATAATTTTGAAAAATATACAGATAATGATGAGGGAAAATCTCTAATTGCTGCCGGCCCAAGCTTAAACTAATAGTATAAATAATTCGTATTAAAGGCCATGTAAATACATGGCCTTTTTTATGTTACCTTATAACTTCTTTTGTTTTAAGAACCATCCGTGATGGCGCAAAATAATAAAATCAATGTAAGACCTGGAAGTAAAAAGAAACGTAAAGGCCGCTCTTTTAATAAAGGCCGCCAACTAGATCCCGTTGCACAAGCAGACATACAAACGTTATTAGAAGGTAAGCCACGACAAAAAAACTTACTCATTGAATACTTACACCTTATTCAAGACAAATGGTCTTATATTAGCGCCTCTCACTTAATGGCGTTGGCCAATGAGTTAAAACTATCTCAATCAGAAGTCTACGAAGTCGCCACTTTTTATCATCATTTTGATGTTATTAAAGAAAACCAAAAACCTCCTCCGCCTCTAACCGTACGAATTTGTGATTCCTTAAGTTGTAACATGGCAGGGTCTGACGAGCTTTTAAAAGAACTATCACTGCATATAAAAAATGATGTGCGAGTGCTTCCTGCACCCTGCATGGGGCTTTGTAATAAAGCGCCTGCTGCAGCCGTAGGTAAAAATTATTCAGGCAATGTCACTGTCAGTTCTTTACTTACAAGCATAAAAGATAAAGCAATAAAGCCATTGCCAACCAACCATCAAACCTATGAACAATACGTTGACGATGGCGGCTACCAAACGCTTCAAGCGTTGTATAACAATAAATTAAAAGCGAATGACGTACTTGATAGAATTGAAGAATCTGGTTTAAAAGGCTTGGGTGGTGCAGGCTTTCCTACGGCCAGTAAGTTACGAATCGTAAGGGACCAAACGTCACCAAAATATTTATGCGTTAATGCAGATGAGGGCGAACCAGGCACCTTTAAAGATCGTTATTACTTATCCAACAAACCACACCAGATTTTAGAAGGCATATTAATAGCGGCACACGTAGTCAGTGCCTCCAAAATTTATATTTACCTGCGCGATGAATACACTGCAATTTATGAATTGCTAACCCTAGAAATACAGGGTTTAGTTGAACGGCAGCTTATTAATAAAGGATACTTAACGTTACGGCGCGGCGCGGGTGCCTATATTTGTGGTGAAGAGTCCGCCATGATTGAATCGATTGAAGGTAAACGCGGCATCCCTAGACACCGTCCTCCGTATGTATCTGAACGCGGCTTATTTGACCGTCCAACATTAATTCAGAATGTAGAAACCCTCTATTGGTTACCGAGCATATTAAAAAAAGGCGCCCAATGGTTTAAACAGCAAGGAAAAAATGGCGCTGATGGGCCTAGGTCTTTTTCATTATCTGGCAGGGTTAATAACCCCGGCGTTATTGTTGCACCTGCAGGCAGTTCTGCTGAAGAACTGATACAACTTGCAGGAGGAATGATTGAAGGCCACACCTTCAAAGCATATTTGCCAGGAGGTGCGTCTGGCGGTATTCTCCCCACCTCTTTAAGTCACTTGCCCTTAGACTTTGGCAGCCTTACCGACTATGGCTGCTTCGTCGGCTCTCATGCCGTCATCATACTATCTGAACAAGATAATATTAAAGATACGGCTTTCAACTTACTCAACTTTTTTAATAACGAAAGCTGTGGCCAATGCACACCTTGCAGAATTGGTTGCGAAAAAGCGAGTCAATTAATAGCTAAAGAACATTGGAATAAACCCCTGTTAAATGAATTAGCATCTGTCATGACAGATGCATCCATATGCGGCCTTGGTCAAGCCGCTCCCAACCCCATCTTGTCAGCAATCAAATACTTTGAGGATGAGGTATAAGATGGCAACAAACGTTTCATTTAACCTCAACGGTAAACAAGTCGACGCGAATCATGACGAAACAATTTGGCAGGTTGCTAAGCGTGAAAATATAGATATCCCCCATCTATGTTTCAACGATGCAAACGGCTACCGAGCAGATGGGAATTGCAGAGTGTGTATGGTCGATATTGAAGGCGAAAGAACGCTCGCTCCATCGTGCTGCCGTTACCCAAGTAACAAAATGGTCATCAATACTGACAGCAAACGAGCTGTCAGTGCTAGAAACATGGTGATGGAACTATTAGGAACTGATTTAAATGGAAAAAGGCTAAACAACTCTAACTTCGCCAACATTGCATCGTCAATGCACAGCAAGCCTTCTCGGTTTCCCAAATCCCCTCGAACAAATTCTGACATGACACACCCTGCCATTCGCATGGAACACAATGCATGTATTCATTGTAATCTTTGCATTAGGGCCTGTAGAGAAGTTCAAGTGAATGATGTGATTGGTCTATCGAGTCGAGGACATAATGAGTACATCACGTTTGACTTTGATGACCCTCTGGCAGAATCTACCTGTGTTGCTTGTGGCGAATGTATACAGGCTTGCCCTACTAATGCACTTTCAAATGCAACTAACAATAACACTGATGCCGATAAAACAACGCGATCGGTTTGCCCGTATTGTGGCGTAGGTTGCCAAGTAAACATTCATACTAAAGATAACAAAATACTCTCAGTTGATGGTGCAAAAGGGCCCGCTAATGACAGTCGACTTTGCGTTAAAGGCCGCTTTGGATTTGATTACATTACGTCTACACAAAGGTTAACAGAGCCTCTAATCAGACTACCCAATATTATGAAAGGCATCAATATTGACCCGGCCAACCCATTAACACATTTTAGAAAAGCCTCATGGGAAGAAGCTTTAAACGTTGCAACAAAAGGCTTCTTAGCGTGTAAAGAATCAAATGGTACGAGTAGTTTAGCTGGATTCGGCTCTGCCAAGTGTTCAAACGAAGAAGCTTATCTATTCCAAAAATTAATTCGTACGGGTTTTGGTAATAACAACGTTGATCACTGTACCCGTCTCTGTCATGCATCGTCAGTTGCTGCACTAATGCAAACTATTGGGTCTGGTGCTGTTACCGCCCCATTCACTACCGTTAAAGATAGCGATGTCATTATCGTTATTGGTGCCAACCCGAGTGAGAACCACCCTGTTGCTGCTAGTTTCTTCAAACAAGCGGCAAAGAATGGCTGCGAATTAATTATCATGGACCCCAGGGCGCAAGCTCTAAAAAACCATGCTTCACACATGTTGCAGTTCACCCCGGGTACAGATGTTGCCTTACTGAATGCCATCATGCACGTGATTGTTGATGAAAAACTCTACGATGAATCTTACATACAATCCCATACAACTGGTTTTGAACAACAAGCTGAACATCTTAAACAATTCTCACCCGAGCAAATGCAAAGCATCTGTGGTATCGCTGCCGATGTAATAAAAACTATCGCTAGAAAATACGCGCAAGCAAAGTCTGCCATTATTTTCTGGGGCATGGGCATTTCTCAACACACACATGGGACAGACAACGCTCGCTGCCTTATTTCTCTTGCGCTAATGTGTGGACATATTGGTAAACCTGGAAGCGGCCTACACCCCTTGCGCGGTCAAAATAACGTACAGGGAGCCTCTGATGCCGGTTTAATCCCTATGTTTTTCCCCGACTATAAGAAAACCGATGACCTTAAGGCACGCACATTTTTCGAACAGCTTTGGTCTTGTGAATTACAGTCTGAACCCGGCTTAACAGTTGTTGAAATTATAGATGCGATTCATAATCAGACCATTAAATCGATGTACATAATGGGTGAGAACCCCGCCATGTCAGACCCAAATTTAAATCATGCCCGCGATGCGCTAGCCAAATTGGAACACCTGGTCGTTCAAGATATTTTTCTCACAGAAACGGCTATGTTTGCTGACGTCGTCCTACCCGCTGCCGCCTGGCCCGAAAAAAATGGCACGGTCACAAACACTAATAGACAAGTTCAAAGAGGCCGTGCAGCCGTTAAAGCACCCGGTAATGCAAAAGCTGATTGGGAGATCATTCAACGCATTGCTAATCGATTAGAATTAAACTGGTCATATACCGATCTCAAAGACGTATACGCTGAAATGCAACTCGCGATGCCCTCCCTATCCAATATTAATTGGAACAGACTTAATAATGAACACGCTGTCACCTACCCCTGCTCATCCCCCGACAAACCTGGGCAAGAGATCGTTTTTGCGGATGGATTCCCAACAGCTAATTCACGGGGTCAATTTGTTCCCGCTAACTTTACGCCACCCAATGATATGTTGGATGAACAATACCCATTCATATTAACCACAGGCCGTCAGCTTGAACATTGGCATACAGGCTCCATAACCCGCCGAAGCCATGTTTTAGACACCTTAGAACCAGAAGCTTTTGTGCAACTAAACAGTAACGATGCTAAAAGGTTGGACATTAAAGCCGGTGAATTAGCTAAAATCACCAGTAGGCGTGGCACTATAAAACTTAAAGTGCGTCTTGATGATAACATTCAGCAAAATTTGGTTTTTATCCCTTTTGCTTTTGTAGAATCTGCTGCAAACATCTTAACCAGCGCTGCGCTTGACCCCGATGGAAAAATCCCTGAATTTAAATATTCAACGGTTAGTATTGAAAAAGCATAAAAAAAGCCATGTGAAAATACATGGCTTTTTATTATCTTAAAGGTTAAGTTTTAGATTAACTTACCCTCTTAAATATTTGATTTAGCTATTAAAACAAATGCTTTACGCCATCACGTTCTTCTTTAAGTTCTGTTTCAGTCGCCGTCATTCTTTCACGGCTGAAATCATTAATTTCAAGACCTTGAACAATCGAATAATCACCATTTGTTACGGTAACAGGAAATGAGTAGATAAGGCCTTCTGATATACCATAGCTACCATCGCTAGGAATACCCATGCTAACCCAATCGCCGTCTGCAGTTCCTTGTACCCAAGTGCGCATATGATCTAAAGCAGAACTCGCTGCTGAAGCCGCGCTTGATAGGCCACGTGCTTTAATAATAGCAGCACCACGTTGTTGTACAGCTGGAATATATTCATCCGCATACCAACTAGCATCAATCTTGGATAAAGCGGCTTCGCCTTTTACCAAAGTATTGTGAAGATCAGGGTATTGCGTCGCTGAGTGATTACCCCAAATTGTCATGTTAGTTACATCCGTGTTGTGAGCACCTGTTTTTTCAGCTAAAAGACTCATCGCACGATTATGATCTAAACGCGTCATGGCAGTAAAATTACGAGGATTTAAGTCCGGTGCATTATTCATAGCAATTAATGCGTTAGTGTTTGCAGGGTTACCCACTACTAATACGCGCACATCACGTTTAGCCACTTTATTTAACGCTTTTCCTTGTACAGAGAAGATCGCTGCATTCGCTTCCAACAAGTCTTTACGCTCCATACCTGGGCCACGAGGGCGGGCACCAACTAAAAACGCAAAATCAATATCTTTAAATGCAACTTCTGCATCATCAGTTATTTCAATGTTTTGAACTAAAGGAAACGCACAATCATTTAGCTCCATGACAACACCTTCAAGCGCGCCTAATGCAGGCGTAATCTCAAGCAAGTGCATGCAAACTGGTTGATCAGGGCCTAAAAAGTCGCCTGAAGCAATACGGAATAATAATGAATACGAAATTTGACCAGCGGCGCCAGTAACTGCAACATGAACAGGTGCTTTCATTTTGAATGAGTCTCCTAAATTTAAAAATAAATTATAGCCTAAAAGGCTATCTTTTGGTGATTACAAAATACTACTTTGTTGATTTAGCGGCGATTCTTTAAAACCTTTTTCAAATCATAACAATAGATAAAACCAGGTAAAGCGAAAACTATAAATAAACAAATAGTGACCACATAAAACTCCCAGTCTTGTTCAGATACAATCCCCATTAGTTTACGTTCTAATGCAAACCCACCAGCTAAAACCACTAAGTAAAATGATGCCCACTCCAGCCAACGTATCCAGCCAGATTTTTTGTGTAACTTTATAATGAAAAAAAGCTTGTCATTGAGCCATGGTAAGTTTGCTAGAAACAATGCCATTAACAAAGCGATAAACATCACGAATTGATTAATCATTTACGAAAATTTACTCATTTAGATAACGTGGTGCCGAGAGCGGGACTTGAACCCGCACGTCCATAAGGACACTACCCCCTCAAGATAGCGTGTCTACCAATTCCACCACCTCGGCAAAAAGTTATTCGGGGATAGAAACGCCTGTTTGTTCTTTTACAGCGTCAGTCCCCGGGGCTGTAATCCCTTTAATCAAATCTTCTGGAGATTCAGTCACAGTTTGTTGTACAGGGTTATTCGAAATACTATCAATAAGATCGTCAGGTTCGCTTCTATTGGCACCTAAGTAGGCTAGCGATAAACTTGTTATGAAAAATAATGTG
This sequence comes from uncultured Piscirickettsiaceae bacterium, assembly GCA_913061075.1. GTDB lineage: Bacteria > Pseudomonadota > Gammaproteobacteria > Methylococcales > Cycloclasticaceae > Cycloclasticus. The sequence goes on from CAJXSK010000007.1 coordinate 44,379, forward strand.
GCAAGAATACCGGTTGACCTAGTTAAAAAAGAACCTGATCCTTTTGATCCAAATACAGTACCAGAAGCGCCACTACCAAAAGCTGCACCCGCGTCTGCACCTTTACCGTGCTGAATCAATATCAACCCTACCATTAAAGCAGCTATTAAAACGTGAACCGCTAATACAATTGCAAAAATACTCATTTTTCTGTCCTATTTAGCATGACGACAAATTGTCAAAAAAGCCTCAGCATTAAGAGAAGCTCCACCAATTAATCCGCCGTCTATGTCTTGTTGATTTAAAAGTGTCTGTGCATTACCAGCGTTCACACTTCCACCGTATAAAATTCTTGTTGTTTGCGCCTTTTCAGGCACCTTCGTCGCCAGCAAATTACGAATATAAGCATGAACAACTTGTGCTTCTTCTGGTGTGGCAGATAAACCGGTACCAATAGCCCATACAGGCTCATATGCCAACACTATGTTATTAAAATCTATACTTTTATCAGATAATAGTTCTTTGAGTTGGCGCTCAATAACCTCAAACGTTTTATTATCTTGTCGCTCTTTTTCAGTTTCTCCAATACAAAAAACTGGGGTTAACCCTTCTTTTTGAGAAACTTTCACCTTTAACACCAATTGCTCATCAGTCTCATTAAAGTACTGACGCCTTTCTGAATGCCCAATTAACACCCATTTGCATTTAAGATCAGACAGCATCTCTGCCGATATTTCACCGGTATAAGCCCCTGGTGGATATTCTGAGACGGTTTGAGCCCCTATGCTGATCTTCGAGCCTTGAACATTCAAATTCGCAACATTTAGGTACACAAAAGGAACACATATACCGATTTCGCACGACATTTTATCATCAATGCCCGCTCCAATCGACTGAATTAACTCACTTGCCAAAGCAATTGAGCCATTCATTTTCCAATTTCCTAATACAAGAGGCTGACGCATCATTGTTTCCCGAATAAAACGGAGAAGGTTAGCGACTATTGCCCGATAATGCAATATTCATTTGACATTGATTATTACATTTAACGTTGATGTTACGACGCTAAGATACGCTCCACAGAAGCGCTAAGTGTTTTCGCGACTGAATTAACGAGTAACGCATCCTTACCTTCAACCATAACACGCACAAGAGGCTCTGTACCTGATGGCCTTAATAGCACTCTACCTGAACCGTTTAATTCGTTTTCAGCTTTTGTTACTTCCGCTTTAATTTCATCATTTATAACGAATTTTTCTGAACCTTGTAAACGTACATTAATCATCGTTTGAGGGTATTTTTGTATATCCTGTTTCAATTCATGCAGTGATTTGTTTTCTCTACTCATGGTTTCCATGACTTGCAGTGCAGAAATAATACCGTCACCCGTGGTTGTTCTATCTGCACAAATAATATGCCCAGACCCTTCCCCACCTAGAACAGCCTTAGTCTCATTCATCATGGCGATGACATGACGGTCCCCTACATCTGCTCGTTTTAGCTCAACACCTAACTTATTAAGTGCATGTTCTACACCCAGGTTTGTCATTGTCGTACCGACAACAATTTTCCCTAAATAACCTTTGTCTTTACGTGTTTTAGCTAGAATATAAATAAGCTCATCACCATCTAAAACATCCCCCGTATGATCAACCATAATCAAACGGTCACCATCTCCATCCAGCGCAACACCCATATCAGCTTTATTGCTTAACACGGCTTTTTGTAAGGCTTCTGGCTGTGTAGCACCCACACCATCATTGATATTTAAACCATCTGGACTAACGCCCATCTTAATTACTGTTGCACCAAGCTCTTCGAATACATGAGGTGCAATGTGATACGTTGAACCGTGCGCACAATCTACTACCACCCGGATACCTTCCAGACCTAATAACGGTGGGATTGTACTTTTACAAAACTCTATATAGCGTCCGGCTGCATCTTCAACCCGCGTTGCTTTACCTAATTTTTCTGATGGAACGACAACCAGAGCTTCATCAATTTTACGTTCAATAGCCAATTCTATTTCATCCGGTAATTTCTTACCTTCGCCCGAAAAGAACTTTATTCCGTTATCGTAATGAGGGTTATGTGACGCGCTAATGACGATACCCGCATGGGCACGTAATGTACGCGTTAAATAAGCAATACCCGGTGTTGGCATAGGTCCTAATAAGTGAACATCAGCGCCTGCAGCCACAAGCCCTGCTTCTAGTGCCGATTCGAACATATAACCTGAAATTCGAGTGTCCTTTCCAATCACTATTTTACAATCACCGTGAGCTTGGAACACCTTCCCTGTTGCCCAACCTAGCTTTAGCATGAACTCTGGCGTGATCGCGCCTTTACCTACTTCACCCCGTATTCCATCTGTACCGAAATATTTCTTTTGCATAGACCTTTTGATTTTTTAAGTTTGAATATGATGCTGAACCGCACTGACAACGCTAAGTGCATCCTTCGTTTCTACAACATCATGAACTCTAAGTATAGTTGCTCCATTCATAGCTGCAACTACAGCAGCAGATATACTTGCAATTAAACGCTCATCAACCTTTTTATTTAAGAGAAGCCCAAACATCGACTTTCTAGATAAACCAGCCAAAATCGGGCACCCAAAGTGTTTGAATATTGACAAATTCGCAAGCAAGGTTAGGTTATGTTGTAACGATTTACCAAAACCAAAACCCGGGTCCAATATCAGTGTTGATTTTGAGATACCTGCTCGCTCACACACCTTAATTCTTTCGCTAAAGAACGTGTCTATCTCGTTAAGTATATCGCTATATTTAGGGTTTTCCTGCATCGCCTGAGGTGTTTTCTGCATATGCATTAAGCAAACAGGGACATTTAAAGTAGCAGCCATTTCAACAGCGCCTTCTTGCCTTAAGGCGAACACATCATTAATAAGCGCTGCGCCTGCACTCACGGCTTCTTGCATAACACGTGGCTTGCTGGTGTCTATCGAGATAATAACATCCGATACAGAGCGCAAACGTTCAATTACTGGAACAACACGCTGTAACTCTTCTTCTAACGAAACCTTAACTGCACCTGGGCGAGTAGACTCACCGCCAACATCGATGATTGAAGCGCCTGCCTCAACCATTTTTAATGCGTTGCTTATTGATTTATCAACAGAATTGTTTTGCCCACCATCAGAAAAAGAGTCTGGTGTAATGTTAAGAACCCCCATAATATGGGGGTTCTTTAGGTTTAGTTCTATACCAGAAAAATTCATCGAATTTATGGTTGTTCTGCTGGATCCCCTACTGCAGGTGAGTCAGGTTTAGCTGGTTTATCAGACTCTGGTTTGGCCGCTACAGTACCAGAACCAGATTCGTCGCTATCATCTTCCCAGTCTTTAGGTGGGCTAACAGCTGTTCTTGCCATCAATTGATCCAGTTGATCACTATCAAGCGTCTCATATTTCATCAACGCTTCACTCATTGAATGCAAAATATCAATATTTTCTTTTAACAGTTTTTCTGCACGGTCATAATTACGGTCAATAAAGACACGTACTTCGCTGTTTATCAGCTGTACAGTTTCATCAGAAAACATTTTGCTTTGACCACCTGAATGACCCATTGCATTTTCATCTTCACCGTAATTTAAGGCACCCAACTTTTCTGAAAAGCCCCATTGCGTGACCATGTTTCTAGCCATCGCGGATGCTCGTTCAATGTCATTAGAAGCACCAGTTGTTACTGCTTCTTCACCAAAAATTATCTCTTCCGCTAATCGGCCACCATATAAACTAGACAACTGACTTTCCAATTTTTGTTTACTAATACTAATGGCGTCGCGTTCTGGCAAGAACATCGTTACGCCTAATGCACGGCCACGAGGAATAATAGTTACTTTATACACAGGATCATGCTCAGGCACTAAACGGCCCACAATTGCGTGTCCAGATTCGTGATAAGCGGTACATTTCTTCTCTTCTTCGCTCATCACCATCGAACGACGTTCAGCACCCATCAAGACTTTGTCTTTAGCGTTTTCCATGTCGTTCATATCAACCGTTTTCTTATTCGCTCTCGCTGCAAACAAGGCTGCCTCGTTCACAAGGTTAGCCAAATCAGCACCTGAGAACCCAGGTGTACCACGCGCGATTGTATTCGGCTTAACACTATCGTGTGCAGGCACTTTCTTAAGGTGGACTTTTAAAATTTGCTCACGACCCCTGATGTCAGGCAATGGCACAACCACTTGGCGATCAAAACGACCTGGGCGAAGCAACGCAGGGTCCAATACATCCGGTCTATTTGTTGCCGCAATAACGATAACGCCTTCGTTACCTGAGAACCCATCCATTTCAACCAATAATTGGTTTAATGTTTGCTCACGTTCATCGTTACCGCCACCCATACCAATACCACGAGCACGACCAACGGCATCAATTTCATCAATGAAGATAATGCATGGTGCACTTTTTTTCGCTTGTTCGAACATGTCTCTTACACGAGATGCGCCCACACCGACAAACATTTCAACAAAGTCAGAACCAGAAATACTAAAGAAAGGAACTTTAGCTTCGCCAGCAATAGCTTTAGCCAGTAATGTTTTACCGGTACCAGGAGAACCTGACATCAACACGCCGCGAGGTATCATGCCGCCTAGTTTTTGGAATTTACTTGGATCTCTTAAAAACTCAACAATTTCAACAACCTCTTCTTTAGCCTCTTGAACACCAGCCACATCGTCGAATGTTACTTTAATTTCATCTTCGTTCAATAATTTAGCTTTGCTTTTACCGAACGACATAGCACCTCGCCCGCCAGCACCGCCAGCGCCACCTTGCATTTGGCGCATAAAGAAAATCCAAACACCTATCAATAACAGCATTGGGAACCATGAGATGAAGATGGACATTAATGTTGATTGTTCTTCAGGTGGTTTCGCAATAATTTCAACGCCATTTTTCAATAAGTCGTCGACCAAATGCATATCACCCGGGCTACGTGATGTAAAACGTTCACCAGAAGTTGTTTCACCAATAATATTATGTTCTCTATCAATAGCCACTTTGCTAACTTGGCCTGCGTTAACAGAGTTAATGAATTGAGAGTAACTGAGTACATTTTTAGATTGTTGTTTTGCACCGCCGCCAAAGTTATTAAACACAGACATTAGTACGCCGGCGATAACCACCCACATTATTATATTTTTAACCATCTCGTTCAAAACAATACTCCTCAGTTATATTTGAATGTTATTCAACACTATGACTCTATTTGACACAATTCGTTCATTACTACTTGGGGACAGGTTACTATAATTTCAAGCCCTTTGCCAAAAGGTAAACTTCTCTACTTCTTGCACGTGACGCTTTTGGTTTCCTTACGATAACACTGGAAAAAGATTTTCTTGCCTCAAGAACGTATTGATCAAACCCCTCGCCTTGGAACAATTTTATTAAAAAAACACCTTTTTTATGCAAACTATTGATCGCAAAATCTAGCGCCAGTTCTGCCAAATACATAGATTTAGGTTGATCAATTGCTTTACTACCACTCATATTAGGCGCTATATCTGACAATACAACATCTACCGGTAGATTATTGATCATGGTTTGCAGTTCAGCAAAGACAGTATCGTCACTAAAGTCACCTTTTAAAAAGCTCACGCCTTTAATAGGTTCTATATCTAGCAAATCCATCGCAATTACCTGGCCTTTAGAACCCACTTTTTTATAGGTATATTCTGACCAACCACCGGGTGCTGCACCTAAATCAACGACAATTTGATTAGGGTGAATAAGTTTATCTTTCTTATCTATTTCTTCTAATTTAAATACTGCGCGTGAACGCAAACCCATTTGCTGAGCCTTTTTAACGTATTCATCATTAAAGTGCTCATCTAACCATTGTTGTTTGTTCTTGTGTTTTGTCATTTAAGTCATACTTTTAGGGTGCAATTCGCGTAAAATAACGTGTTTAATACTACTTTAATTTAAATAAATGCCACTTTCAAACGCACAAGTTAAAAAACTAAAAGCCCATGCTCACTCTCTCAAGCCTGTTGTTCGTCTTGGGCAATCTGGCTTAACAACGAGTGTACTAGATGAAGTGGAATTAGCCCTGAATCATCATGAGCTTATTAAAGTTAAAGTGTCTGCTAGTGATCGCGCTGAAAAGAAAGAAATGATTAATACTATTGCCGAGAAAACTCAATCAGATGTTATTCAAAGCATAGGGTCTGTTGCTGTGTTTTTCCGTGAAAACCCAAATAAGAAAAGCTACTCGTAGCGTACGTCAATAATTTCGTATTCAGTCACACCGGCTGGTGCTCTGACCTCTGCCACATCACCCTCTTCTTTACCAATTAATGCTTTTGCGAAAGGGGACGCGTAAGAAATTAAGTTATTTTTAATGTCTGCCTCATCTTCACCAACGATGGTGTAAATGATCACCGCTTCTGTTTCAACATTCTCTAACTCAACCGTGCAACCAAACACAACTTTACCGTTTGCATTCAGCGTAGACACATCAATAACTTGCGCATTGCCTAATTTGCTTTCTATATCTCTAATACGCGCTTCTGCCATCCCTTGTTCTTCACGTGCCGCATGATATTCTGCATTTTCTTTTAAATCACCGTGAGCGCGCGCATCGGCAATCGCTTCAGTAATTTGAGGGCGCTTAACGTTTTTAAGCTCATCAAGCTCATCTGTTAGCGTTTTAGCACCTTTTACAGTTAATGGTGTTTTGTTCATAGACAATTCCTAGCCGTTTATCTTTTAGTTTCTAGCTTGTAAGTCGTGAAGCTCTCTAACTTCTTTAACACTAATATCAGCAAGTGCATCAATAGTTGCTTTAGCACCCGCAATAGTTGTGCAGTAAGTAGCCTTGTTTTGTAGCGACTCACGGCGAATTGATGATGAATCCGTAATCGCTTGCTTACCTTCTGTCGTGTTAACCACCAGCTGAATGCTTTCATTTTTAATCACATCAACAATATGCGGGCGACCTTCACCTACTTTATTAACCACTTCAGATTCAATGCCTTCTGCGGTTAGTGCATCCGCTGTTCCGCGAGTAGCATAAATATGCTTACCCCTGGAAATCAACGTTCTCGCGAGCTCTAGCATTTTCACTTTGTCCGCTTCTCGAACACTAAAAATGACATTATTTTCATCAGATAAATCAATGCCAGCAGCACGTTGAGATTTACCAAACGCCTCACCAAATGTGTCGCCAACGCCCATCACTTCGCCTGTTGACTTCATTTCTGGGCCTAGCATCGGGTCGACATTAGGGAATTTAACAAAAGGAAACACTGACTCTTTAACGGAGAAATAATCTGGAATAACTTCTTCCGTTGTGCCCTGCTCAGCTAGTGTTTGGCCTGCCATACAACGTGCGGCAATTTTAGCCAATGGATAGCCAGTAACTTTAGACACAAACGGTACAGAACGAGAGGCACGAGGATTTACCTCTAAGATATAAATATCATCGCCTTTAATAGCAAATTGAATATTCATTAAACCAACAACACCTAATTCTCTAGCTAGTTGCTTAGTTTGTACACGCATTCTATCTTGCACATCTTTACTTAAATCAAAAGGCGGTAACGAACACGCAGAATCCCCAGAATGGACGCCGGCTTGTTCAATATGCTCCATAATGCCGCCAATTAATAATTCTTCACCGTCAAAAATAGCATCCACATCAACTTCTATCGCGTCGTCTAGAAAGCGATCTAGCAATACTGGTGAGTCATTAGACACACTAACCGCTTCACGCATGTATGTACGTAGCTCAGACTCGTTATAAACAATTTCCATCGCACGGCCACCTAATACATAAGACGGCCTAACCACCAGCGGATAGCCAATTTCTTCAGCCAATAACACTGCTTGTTCTGGTTCACGCGCTGTTCTGTTAGGTGGCTGAAGTAATCCAAGTTTTTCTACCAACTGTTGAAAACGTTCACGGTCCTCTGCCAAGTCAATTGCTTCAGGTGACGTGCCAATAATAGGCACACCGGCTGCTTCCAAATCTTCAGCTAATTTAAGCGGTGTTTGCCCACCGTATTGAACAATAACCCCTATAGGTTTTTCTAGTGCAACAACCTCAAGTACGTCTTCGAGAGTTAATGGCTCAAAGTACAAGCGGTCAGATGTGTCAAAGTCCGTTGAAACCGTCTCTGGGTTACAGTTTACCATGATCGTTTCGTAACCGTCTTCACGCATCGCTAAGGCCGCGTGAACGCAACAATAGTCAAACTCTATACCTTGGCCAATTCTATTTGGACCACCGCCTAGTACCATGATTTTTTCACGGTTGCTTGGTTGTGATTCGCATTCTTCTTCATACGTTGAATACATATAAGCCGTAGGCGATGAGAATTCACCCGCACAAGAGTCGATTCGTTTATAAACCGGTTTAATACCCAGCGCATGACGAGCAGCCCTAACCTTACCTTCATCAACATTAAGCAACATGGCAAGGCGTGCATCTGCAAAGCCTTTTCGCTTAAGACGAAACATCACTTTTTCATCTAATGAAGCTAATGAAACACCAGACAACGCCGCTTCTTCATTCAATAAATCTTCAATTTGAACTAAGAACCAGCGATCAATTTTAGTTTGATCAAAAATACTTTCTAGACCAAAGCCTTTTCTAAACGCATCAGCTAAATACCAAATACGATCTGCGCCTGGCTGTTGAATTTCACGGCGCAAAACCGTCTCAACACCGTCTTCGTCCAAATCTACAATAGGGTTTAATCCACATTTACCTGTTTCAAGACCACGTAACGCTTTTTGTAATGATTCTTGGAACGTTCTACCCACTGCCATCACTTCACCCACAGACTTCATCTGTGTGGTTAAACGATCATCTGCCATTGGGAACTTTTCAAATGTAAAACGAGGGATTTTAGTCACTACATAATCAATGGACGGCTCAAATGACGCTGGTGTTGCACCACCCGTGATTTCATTGCTCAGCTCATCCAAGGTGTAACCAATAGCCAACTTCGCTGCCACTTTAGCAATAGGGAAACCAGTCGCTTTAGATGCCAACGCAGATGACCGTGATACACGCGGGTTCATCTCAATCACAATCATCGCACCATTTTCTGGATTGATGGCGAACTGAACATTAGAGCCACCGGTATCAACACCAATTTCACGTAACACATCAATCGATGCATTTCGCATTATTTGGTATTCTTTATCTGTCAATGTTTGCGCTGGCGCCACCGTAATCGAGTCACCCGTATGAACGCCCATTGGGTCAAAGTTTTCAATCGAACAAATAATGATGCAATTATCCTTACGGTCACGCACCACCTCCATCTCATACTCTTTCCAACCCAATACTGACTCTTCAATCAGTAATTCATTGGTTGGTGAAAGGTCTAACCCGCGTTCACAGATTTCGATAAACTCTTCACGGTTATAGGAAATACCACCACCGCTTCCACCCATGGTGAATGAGGGGCGAATAATCGTTGGGAAACCAATATCATCTAGTGCAACAAAGGCTTCTTCCATATTGTGCGCAACAAATGAACGTGGCGTAGACAAGCCGATTTTAGTCATCGCTTTCTTAAATAAATCGCGATCTTCCGCTTTATCAATCGCCTCTTTAGACGCACCAATCATTTCAACATTGTGTTTAGCTAAAACACCATGGCGGTCTAAATCTAGAGCACAGTTAAGCGCCGTTTGACCACCCATCGTGGGTAATAAAACGTCTGGCTTTTCCTTTTCAATGATTTTTTCAACTGTTTCCCAGTCAACAGGCTCAATATAAATGGCATCAGCTGTTTCAGGGTCAGTCATAATCGTTGCAGGATTTGAGTTAACCAAAATAACGCGGTAACCCTCCTCTCTTAAGGCTTTACATGCTTGCGTGCCAGAATAGTCAAACTCACAAGCCTGACCAATAACAATGGGCCCAGCACCTAATAGTAAAACGGATTTTATGTCGGTTCTTTTTGGCATAATTCTCTTTTATGAGTTTTTGTGCAACTGCATCATTGCAGTAAACTTTTCAAATAAATACACGATATCTTGTGGGCCCGGGCTTGCTTCAGGGTGTCCCTGAAAACCAAAAGCAGGACAATCTATACGCTCGATACCTTGTAAGCTTTTATCAAACAACGATACGTGTGTCGGTTTTAAATTAGCCGGTAGCGTATCGCCATCAACTGCAAAACCATGGTTTTGGCTGGTAATCATCACGCGCTGTGTTTCTAAATCTTGTACTGGGTGATTAGCCCCATGATGCCCAAACTTCATTTTGACAGTTGATGCGCCGCTGGCTAATGCTAATAACTGATGACCTAAACAGATGCCAAATGTTGGTATTTTTTTATCCAGAATAGTTTTAATTGCCTCAATAGCGTAATCGCACGGCTCAGGGTCGCCTGGACCGTTTGATAAAAACACACCATCAGGTGCCATGGCCAATACATCCTCAACCGGTGTTTTAGCGGGTACAACATGAACATCACAACCAGCATTAACGAGTAAACGTAAAATATTACGCTTCACACCGAAGTCGTAAGCAACCACTTTAAAACTAGCTGGCTTAGTTTCAGGCTTATCATTAGGGTCTAATTGCCATACTGAATCAGTCCACTTGTATGCACTTTCTGTCGTTACCTCTTGTGCAAGGTCGAGGCCTTTCAAGGATGCTGCTTCTTTTGAGGATTCTAGGGCTAACGCTTCATCAACATCAGGCCCAGCGATTATACAACCACGTTGCGCTCCTTTTTCACGTAGCACTCTGGTTAATCTGCGAGTATCAATATCTGCAATGGCAACAATATTATGTCGACGCAAATAATCGGATAAAGATTCTTCAGATCGCCAATTACTGTTAGTTAAGGGTAAATCTCTGATGACCAATCCGCGCGCATGAATAGCGGATGACTCCTCATCTTCTGAGTTAACACCTGTATTTCCAATATGCGGATACGTTAAGGTAACAATTTGATGAGAATAAGAAGGGTCTGTTAAGATTTCCTGGTAACCCGTCATAGACGTATTAAAGACAACTTCACCAACAGTAAGGCCTTGAACCCCTATTGATTGCCCGTGAAAAAAACTACCGTCTTCAAGAACCAGTATCGCTATGTCAGACAAATTACACCACCTTTAGATATGCAAAACGGGAAGTACCTGAATGGAACTACCCGCTTTGATTATTAATATGTATGACTGTGAATTTTACTGGATTTTATACACCTTTGTCCATATCATCACGTGCTTTTTTGCCTATGATGCTCTAGCAACATCCAAAGATTGAGCTAAATAAGCATTCATTAACAATGTTGGATCTTCTATTAACTTTTCTTTCCATTCGCCCAGTGGCACTTCAGATTGAATCAAACCTCTCATAACCCCAATATAATCAGTTCGCCCAACAGTGATGGCACCCACTAATTTGTCACCTTTAAAGTTAAGTCTTACATACTTAAAATTGTCCATATCAACCAAGGTGGCTGTTTCACCGCCATCAACACCGCCCCAACTACCAAACGATGTAGATATTAAGCCAGCCGTATCTAGTACGTTCATACTCAAGCTGCCTTTGTAAGTTGAGTTGCCACCCATCATGTTTACCGCTGCAATTCGGCCATGATCGACCGCTGTTGGTTGAATGGCGTGCACTGCTTTAGAACCCGTTGAAAAATCAACACCTTGCGCAACATCACCTGCAGCATATATATGTCTAACATTGGTGCGTAACGCGGCATTAACTAAAACACCCGCATCTGTTTTTATGCCAGTGCCTTCCAAAAACTCTATATTTGAATAAACACCGGTAGCGACAATAATAAGGTCAAACTCGGTCAAGCTATCGTCATCACGCTTCAGCGCTGGGCCTGCTTCAATAGACTTAATGCTTGATGGCAAAATGGTGGTAACGCCTTTAGACTCACACCATGTTTTAATCATGCCACCCGCTGTTTCATCCATCATACGGCTAACCATCTGACCTGTGCGCCCCATCATCACTGTTAAATCCGCACCTCTTTTAATCAGAGGCTCAATAATAATAGATGCAACAAACCCAGCACCCAATAACGCCACTTTAGACCCTGGCTTGATGCTATTAATAATTTTTCGGCCATCTTCTAACGTCCAACAATTCACAACACCATCATTATCAGCTCCCGGGAACGGGCTATTTGCCGGACGCGAACCCGTAGCAATCATTAACTTGTCATATTCAAATACATCACCATTTTCTAGAGTAACTTGCTGCTGTTTAGGCTCAACTTTCTCAACTTTTGCATGAATATGGACAATGTTTAAGCTCTCGAAATGGTTATCAGTCTTTCTAAGATGCGTACCTGTGTCTTCAATCATCCCACTTAAATAATACGGCAAGGCCATCCGTGAATACGGCACCTCTTTTTCTAAACCTATCATTGTAATGATGCACTTGCCATCTGCTTTACGTAGCGTCTCAGCTGCTCTAACAGAGGCTGGACCTGCGCCAATTAACACATACTTCTTAATACTCGACACCATAGGTTTTACCGTCTCAGTTTTTTGTTGTGATTGTTGTTCTGATTCCGCAGCCTTTCCTTCAGGCTCAGCGGGTGATGATTCTTGTTCATTTTTATCCGTTGAACCGAACCCTAACATTGCTGCAATTTTACAAAAAATACCCATTGGAATCTCCCTCTAATAATTTTATTTTTATTTAACAGGCATTTTAAAAAACCTGATATGAAGTCGATGTTAACAGAAAATATTTTTTTGAAATAGCCATTTACTCATTCAAGCCCAATACATCCTGCATATCATATAAACCTGCAGGTTGCTCGCTAACCCAGCAAGCAGCTCTGATAGCCCCTGTTGCAAATGTCATTCTGCTGGTTGCTTTATGGCTGATTTCTATACGTTCGCCTTCATCTGCAAACATAACAGTGTGTTCGCCAACGATGTCGCCAGCTCTAATAGTAGAGAAGCCTATCGTGCCACTTTCACGTTCGCCGGTAATACCTTCTCGGGCATAAACAGCGCAACTGTCTAACTCTTTACCCATCGCTTGTGCCACTATTTCACCCATCTTTAAGGCTGTCCCAGAAGGCGCGTCTACCTTGTGTTTGTGATGCGCCTCAATAACTTCTATATCAACAGCACTTCCAATCGCTTTGGCAGCAAGCTCTAACAGCTTCAATGTTACATTCACACCAATACCCATATTAGGTGCAAACACAATGGGGATTGTTTTAGCGGCAGATGTTATCTGTTGCTTTTGTTCATCTGTAAAGCCCGTCGTTCCAATCACTATGGCTTTTTGATGCTGCTCACAGAAAACAAGCTTTTCTAAACAAGCATCTGGTCGAGTAAAGTCTACTAACACATCGAAGCTTGATACTTCACTAGCAACACTATTAACAATATTAACTCGCTCTGATGTAACACCCGCTATTTCGCCCGCATCTTTACCTATTGCAGGCGAATTTTCTCGCTCAATGGCTGCACCAAGCACAGACGATTCATTTTGAGCACATGCCTTAATCAAATTAAGACCCATACGGCCACTGGCCCCAGAGATTGCGATTCTAGCCATTGCTTTTCCTATTTAGGATTTCATTTTATCAAAAAAACTTTTAACGCCATCAAGCCACGAATTTTCTTGTGGATTATGGCGTGTTCCGCCCGTTTTAAATGATTTTTCTAATTGCTCTATTAACTTTTTTTGTTCTGCTGTTAAGTTGATGGGCGTTTCAACAGTAATTCTACACATCAAATCACCAACTGGCCCACCCCTAACTGGCTTAACACCCTTACCACGTAATCTAAATAGTTTACCTGTTTGAGTTTCTGTAGGAATTTTAAGTTTTACTTTACCATTCAATGTAGGTACTTCAAGCTCGCCACCCAACGTTGCAGTTGCAAAACTTATCGGCATATCACAGTATAAGTTGGCACCCTCTCGTGAAAAAATAGGGTGTTCACGTACGTTAACTTGCACATACAAATCACCTGATGGGCCGCCATGGTCACCTGCCTCGCCCTCACCACCTAGCCTAATTCTATCGCCAGTATCAACACCGGCAGGTATTTTAACGGATAATGTTTTTTGGTCTTTTGTTTTACCCGTTCCACGACACTTACCGCACGGGTCTTTAATAACAGACCCGGACCCTCGGCAAGTTGGGCACGTTTGCTGCACTGAAAACATGCCTTGCTGCATACGTACTTGACCATGCCCGCCACACGAAGTACAGATCGTTGAACCGGCACTTTTAGAACCCGTTCCTTTACACCCATCACAACTGATTGACGTGGGTACTTTGATTTTTGTTTCTAAACCAGAAACAGCATCTTCCAACGACAAGTCCAAGTTATATCGTAGATCAGCGCCACGCGTAACTTGACTTCTGCGACCACCTCCGCCACCTCCACCAAAGATATCGCCGAATACATCGCCGAATACATCGCTGAAAGAATCACCTTGCTGGTGACCCCCTCCCATCGATTGATCGACCCCTGCGTGACCAAATTGGTCATAAGCAGCTCGCTTCTGTTCATCGCTTAGAATCGCATACGCTTCCTGGATAGCCTTGAACTTTTCTTCAGCATCCGGGTTATCCGAATTTCTATCGGGATGATATTTCATCGCCAATCGTCTGTACGCTTTTTTAATTTCTTTGTCGCTGGCATTACGAGCAACTTCTAGTACTTTATAAAAATCTTCTTTAGACATATTCTTAATAGTTTAATACACCAAAGCCACCGAATAAATCGGCGGCTTTGGTGCGACCCATACACGGTCAGTTTGTTTATAATTCAAAAAGACTTAATGCTGTAAAAGCATACTTAACTTTTACAACACTCAACCTCGGTTTAGTTAATTGACGTTATTTTTTCTCATCATCTTTAACTTCTTCAAACTCAGCATCAACCACATCATCGGCTGCACTTGCATCAGCTTCAGCAGAGCCTGCATCTGCCGTACCTTCTGCACCTGCATCAGCATACATTTTTTCAGCTAACTTGCCTGATAACGCTGTCAATGCTTCAGTTTTCTCATCGATAACCGCTTTGTCATCACCTTTAAGTGCTTCTTTAAGGGCTTCAATCGCTGTATCAATATCTGCTTTTTCAGCTTCGTCAACTTTATCGCCCATTTCTTCTATGGATTTTTCAGTTGCATGAATCATGCTGTCAGCTTGGTTTCTTGATGTGACTAATTCATGCGCCTTTTTATCTTCTTCAGCATGAACTTCTGCATCGTTAATCATTTTTTCAACTTCTTCATCAGACAAACCACTAGACGCTTTAATCACGATAGATTGTTCTTTACCCGTGGCTTTGTCTTTTGCCGATACATTCAAGATTCCATTCGCATCTATGTCGAAAGACACCTCAATTTGCGGCGTACCGCGTTGAGCGGGTGGAATATCTTGCAAGTCAAAACGGCCTAATGATTTATTACCTGACGCCATTTCACGTTCACCTTGTAATACATGAACTGTCACCGCAGTTTGGTTATCTTCAGCTGTAGAGAATGTTTGACCCGCTTTTGAAGGAATCGTTGTATTTTTCTCAATAAGCTTTGTCATCACACCGCCCATTGTTTCAATACCTAATGACAATGGCGTTACATCAAGTAGCAACACATCTGTCACATCACCAGCCAACACACCCGCTTGAATTGCAGCACCTACCGCCACAGCTTCATCTGGGTTCACATCTTTACGTGGTTCTTTGCCAAATATTTCAGTCACTACTTCTTGAACCTGAGGCATACGTGTTTGACCACCAACCAAAATAACATCATCAATTTCAGACGCTGATAAACCTGCGTCCTTAAGTGCTGTTTCACATGGGCCAACTGTACGTTGCACTAGGTCACCAACTAACGATTCTAATTTTGCGCGTGTAAGCTTTACATTTAGATGTTTTGGGCCCGTTGCATCCGCAGTGATATATGGCAAGTTAACATCTGTTTGTTGATTAGATGACAACTCGATTTTAGCTTTTTCAGCTGCCTCTTTAAGACGTTGTAACGCTAATGGATCATTATGAAGGTCAACAGAGTTTTCCTTCTTAAACTCATCTGATAAGAAATCAATAATACGCATATCAAAATCTTCACCACCTAAGAACGTGTCACCATTTGTTGATAACACTTCAAATTGGTGTTCGCCATCGATTTCAGCAATCTCAATAATAGACACATCGAATGTACCACCACCTAAGTCATACACAGCAATCGTACGATCACCGGTTTTCTTATCCATGCCGTACGCTAATGCAGCAGCCGTTGGCTCGTTGATAATACGCTTAACATCAAGACCGGCAATTTTGCCCGCATCTTTCGTTGCTTGACGTTGTGAATCATTAAAGTAAGCAGGCACTGTAATAACCGCTTCGTTTACTTCTTCACCTAAATACGCTTCTGCATCTTTTTTAAGCTTCATTAAGATTCGAGCTGAAATTTCAGGCGGCGCCATTTTCTTGCCTTGCGCTTCAATCCACGCATCACCGTTATCGGCTGCCAGAATCTTATAAGGCACCATGCTGACGTCTTTTTGAACCACGTCATCTTTAAACATGCGGCCAATAAGACGCTTAGAAGCAAAAATTGTGTTCTCTGGGTTTGTTACCGCTTGACGCTTTGCAGATTGACCAACAAGCACGTCACCTTCTGCAGTAAACGCTACAATAGAAGGCGTTGTTCTTGCACCTTCACTGTTTTCAAGAACTTTTGCGCTGTCACCATCTAAGACGGCCACACATGAGTTCGTTGTTCCTAAATCAATGCCAATAATTTTAGCCATTTGAGTATCTCCGAAAAGTAATATTTAATTTGTGTTAGTTAAGATATGGGGAGCAGGATTTAATTTTCAAGCCTGCTCATCAACTTTCTTTGTGTCAGCCGGTGGTTGCGCTTGTGAAACAATAACCATTGCAGGGCGCAATAACCGCCCATTCAAGCTATAACCTTTTTGAAAAACCTGTATAACCGTGTTCGGCTCATGCTTTGGACTAGGCACCACAGATATCGCCTGATGAAGGTCAGCATTAAACACCGCGCCTTCTGGGTTAATCTGCTCAACGCCTGATTTTTCAAGCGAAGAAATCAACTGTTTATGCGTTAAATCCATACCTTCAACAATAGCACTCACATCATTAGTAGATTCTGATGCGGCCGTTTGTCCCATTTCGATACTATCGACAACCGGCAACATGTCTTTGGCAAACTTTTCAACCGAAAAACGGTGTGCTTTTTCAACATCTTTTTGGGTGCGACGGCGGATATTTTCAACCTCGGCTTTAGCTAACAACACCTTCTCCCAATTCTCATCAGCGCGTGCATTCGCCGCATCTAGTTCAGCTTGAAGGTCAACCGCTTCAACTTCATCGTCAACCAATTCACCATTCACAGGCTCTTGAACAGAGGCTTCTTCAGTATTGTCTACTAATTCTTCCTCATGAACTTCCTGATCTGTCTGGCCATCAGATCCCATAGCATTTCCTCTTAGTTAGTTTTTAATAGTAGCCAAGCATGCTGTTTAAGTGCCAGCATATGGCGTTGCACGTAATTAATGGTGGCAAAAATTATGATTTCAAGGCTTTACCAAGAAATTTTGCAGTAATATCTACTAATGGTATGACTTTATCGTATGCCATACGTGTCGGGCCAATCACCCCTAACACACCAATTGTTTCATTATCAACCGTGTAAGGTGCTGTTACAAAGCTACAACCATCAAATGCTTGATAACCTGATTCATCACCAATATATATTTGAACACCATCCGCATCCATACAACGATCCAACAAATGCATGATGCCTTGTTTCTGGCTAAAGGCTTCAAATAAGTGACGCAAGCTGTCCTTATTCGTTAATTCATGACAATCCATTAAATTGGTTTCACCCGACAAAACAATATCATCGGTTGTTTGCCCAGTCTGTAAACTTTGATGGGCTAAACCGATAGCATCCACCATGAGTTGGTTCATTTTTTCACGTGTCTCATTCATTTCTTGAGCAATGATATGGCTAATTTGTTTCAGTGACTGGCCGGCAAATAAACTATTTAAATAATTGGCTGCCTGCTGAAGCTCAGACGCACTGAAGGGTTTACGCATTTCAATGACCCGGTTATGCACTTCTTGATCATTTGTTACCAAAATAACCAACACCCTGTCATTTGATAGCGGCATGAATTCAATTTGCCTGAAACTTGCCGACTCCCGCTTTGGCAAACCAACCACACCTGCCAAATGCGTAATGCCTGACAACATCTGAGAAGCATTAGCGAGTATTTGGCCGTTTTCTGGTTGCTGCTTTATCGTTGTCTTAAATTGCTCTAATTCAGCTGTTCCCACTTTTTGTACTGTTAACAAACTGTCAACAAAAAAGCGGTAACCTGTATTTGTAGGTACACGCCCAGCAGAAGTATGTGGCGAATGAATAAGCCCTTGCTCTTCAAGATCAGCCATAACATTTCTAATAGTAGCAGAACTAAGTCCCAATCCAGGCCTTTGCGACAATGATTTGGAACCAACCGGTTGGCCATCATGTATATATTGCTCAACCAATAATTTTAGTAATTGTTGGGCACGCTCATTAAGCTCTGGCTGATTAGGTTTCATAACAAAATATTATCATTTATATTCCTCAAAAAAACCATTACTCGTTGTATCATTAAGTTAAATTCGTAAATTAAAAAGCCACTTACTCTGCAACACTAATAATAATTTAATAAATGTTAAATTTTAAACACCACCAAGGCCACTTCATGGTAAATTTCTGCCACGAAAAGGAGTTGTATGAGCATAACATTTAAAAATATTGGCCTAATTTCAAAACCCGATGTATCTGATATTTCGGATACAGTGAATACCCTGTGCGATTTATTAACTGACATGAGGCTAAACCTCTATGCAGATCCTCAAACAGCGTCCCACAGAGCATTTGATGAAGAACGTATCAAAGACATCTCCTCCATCGCTAAACATTGCGATTTAATTATGTCCATTGGAGGTGACGGCACCTTACTATCTGCTGCTAGAGCCCTGGTTAATGAGAACATTCCATTACTGGGCATTAATCTAGGAAGACTAGGCTTTTTAGTTGATATTTCTCCAGCTGAAATGACCGTTAAACTGAAAGAAATTTTAGCAGGCAAATACCATGAAGAAGACCGCATAATTCTTAACGCACAAATCGTTCGTGATGAAAGCATCATCCACGAACAAACCGCATTTAATGAAGTGGCCATTCACCGATCAAACTCACCCAACCTTATTGAAATTGAAACATTAATCAATGGTAAGTTTTTAAACACACATCGGTCTGACGGTTTGATTATCGCAACACCAACAGGCTCAACCGCTTATGCGCTATCGTGCAGTGGCCCGATTATGGAACCATCACTCGATGCGCTTGTTTTAGTGCCGATTAACCCACATACACTGAGCAATAGGCCCATTGTTATCGATGGTAAAAGCGCGATAACGGTTTGCGTTAGTCAGCGAGAAAAACAACAATCTCAAATAACCTGTGACAATGTCATCTTGCCTCTGATTTCAGAAGGTGACGTTATTCGCATTCAACAACACCCTAAAAAGATACGTTTATTGCACCCTATTGATCATGATTTTTTTGATATTCTTAGAAAAAAACTAGACTGGAGCCGTACACCTTCGTAACGCCTATGCTTCAATCAATTCACGTAAAAGGCCTAGCCGTTGTTGAATCACTAAACCTCGAGTTAAGTCAGGGTTTAACTGTGCTGACCGGTGAAACAGGTGCTGGCAAATCAATCCTTCTAACTGCAATGAAACTGTGCTTAGGCGAACGGGCAGATAATGGTTTAGTGCGCCCCGGCACGGATAAGGCAGACATCACATTAGAGTTCGATATTAGCGCGGTAACATCCGCCAAAAAATGGCTACTAGATAACGACATTGACGATGATGAATGCCTGATTCGTCGCACTGTTAGTAGCGATGGCCGCTCTAGTGCATTTATCAATGGCGTAAAAGTTAATTTAAAATCATTACAATCATTTTCTCAATATTTGGTTAGCATTCATGGCCAACATGCTCATCTTGATTTACTCCATTCATCAAAACAATGTCAGTTATTGGATGACTCATGCCCTTCTAAAAACACCCTCGAAC
The DNA here is from genome assembly GCA_913061075.1 of uncultured Piscirickettsiaceae bacterium. Classification (GTDB taxonomy): domain Bacteria; phylum Pseudomonadota; class Gammaproteobacteria; order Methylococcales; family Cycloclasticaceae; genus Cycloclasticus. The sequence continues at coordinate 64,489 of CAJXSK010000007.1, forward strand.
GTTGTCAAGTTGCTTTTCGGCACTGGCGAATTTTATCAGATGAGCTGAGTAGTTTAACGGGTGGAAATACTGATAACGAAAATGAAAAACGACTACTAAAATATCAAATTGAGGAATTGGAGTTGGCCGACATAGCTGACTTCTCATATGACGATTTAGTGAGTGAGCATAGCCGTTTATCTAACATGAGCAAGATAATTGAAATTGGCGAAACTCAAGCACAAACCCTATACGAGCATGACTCTATGTCCATACACGCTCAACTTAGCAGTTCACAACTAGCACTTGGCGAATTAGCAGAGTTATCAAATAGTTTTAGCGCGACGGCAGAACAAATAAATGACGCACTTATTCAACTACAAGAAGCCAGTAAAGAACTACGTCATACACTAGATCAACAATCCGCTGACCCTGAACAACTCGACCTTTTGGATCAACGCTTAGGTAAGGTACATGAGCTTGCACGAAAGCTTCACGTCGAACCAAAAGAACTCCCGAATCAATTATTAACGTTAAAACAACAACTAGAGATGCTCGAAAATAATGAAGAGCGTTTATCAAGTCTAACCAATGAAATAACCCAAGCCGAGTCTAGCTACAGCAAAGCAGCAAAAGCACTCTCAACGCTACGTATTAAAGAAGGTGAAAATCTCCAGAAGAAAATCACCAAGACATTAAAAACGCTAGGATTGCCCGATGGGCATTTTACCATCCAAGTCAACGTTGATACTGACAGCCGTCCGCAAGAAAACGGCTTTGATAGTGTTCAATTCCTCGTAACCACTAACCCAGGTATGCCAGCCATGCCTATCAACAAAGTCGCATCGGGTGGTGAATTATCGAGAATAAGCTTAGCAATTCAAGTAGTGGCCACTCAAGCAAACATTACACCCACGCTTGTTTTCGACGAGGTGGATGCCGGCATAGGTGGCGGTGTTGCAGAAACAGTAGGCATGAAGCTAAAAGAACTGGCGCATAACAAACAGATTCTATGCGTTACTCATTTACCGCAAGTAGCGTCCCAAGGAAATACACATTTATACGTTAAGAAATCCAAGGGATCTGACCAAACAAAAATGCTGGTTCAATCACTTAATTCAGCGCAACGAATTGAAGAAGTGGCACGCATGTTAGGTGGCGTTGATATTTCCGAGAAAACATTAGCACATGCCCAAGAAATGCTCGAAAAAGCTATTTAGCGCAATCTGAACATACACCATATATATAGAGGCTGTGATCAGTCATTTTATAACCTTTTTGTTTAGCGATATCTAACTGGCGCTGCTCAATAACCTCGTCGTGAAACTCATCCACTTTGCCACATTTAACGCATAAAATATGGTCATGGTGTTCGCCTTGGCTCAATTCGAAAACTGAATTCCCGCCCTCAAAATGGTGGCGTTTAACCAAACCAGCACCTTCAAACTGAGTTAACACTCGATAGACTGTTGCTAAACCAATTTCTTCGCCATCTTCTAACAATGCTTTGTACATATTCTCAGCAGAAAGGTGTTTCTTCCCACTACTTTCTAACATATCCAGAATTTTTAAACGCGGCAGTGTTACCTTCAAACCAGCAGAACGTATATCTTTTGACTCCATTAGGGCCTCAAATTTAGAGTGGATAAAATATCGAGATAAGGTATCATCTCAATTTTACAATCATACACAGAAGACCCCACATGCGAAAGCTTCTCACTTTACTATTGATTCTCATCGTCACAGGTTTTATATCAGCCTGTTCTACAACTGAATCTATAAACGATAAAATACGTGCCACCGCTGATAACTTGCCAGGCGTCTATAAAATCAACGTGGCACAAGGGAATGCGTTAACTCAAGAAGTTATCGATCAACTTCGCCCAGGCATGGACAAAAGACAAGTCAAATTCTTACTAGGCACCCCGCTCATATCTGACCCATTCCATAATGGGCGCTGGGACTATTTTTATGATATGAAAATAGCAGGCAAACAAAAAAAACGTGAACGTCTAACAGTGTTTTTTGAAGAAGAAAAACTCGTCTCTTTAAAAGGTAACTTCAAACCAAGCAATGAATTCAAACCAATGACTATCAATACAGAAGTTGTAGATGTCCCCAAAAGGGAAGTCAAAGAAAAAGGCTTATTTGAAAGAGCACTACATGCTATTGGTATTGAGTATGACGAAAAGTTTTGAGTACAAACATCAACCCATTTCTAAAGCAAGTTAGCCGCACACCGCACGCTAACTTCTTAAATTTAAAACTGGTTTCAGCGGAATCAACAGCCGTCACATTATTAATGCCGTATTCCGACAATATTATCGGTGACCCTTATAATAAAGTTGTCCATAGCGGTGCTATTACAACGCTAATTGATACGGCATGCGGCGCAGCCATTTTTCAAGCGCAAAACAACACACAGGCGATGGCCACATTAGACCTTAGAGTTGATTATGTGAGCCCTGCAGCAGCAGGCAAGAATATCCAAGCTTACGCAGATTGTTACAAACTAACTAGCACGATTGCTTTTGTACGCACCACCGTATTTACCGATGACATTAATACACCTATTGCTACTGCGACGGCAACATTTATGCGATCCAATAAAAGTTTTTCAATCAACTAAATGAAATTATTTGAAACCATTAATGAATTAAAATCTCGCCATGATTATGCTGGGCTGGTTGAACTCATTCCCTATGCTAAAGCAATAAGCGTTGAAACAAGCATGGTTGGCGAACAGATTGTTTCCACTCTAAATTTTCAAGAAAACAATATTGGCAATCCTGCTTTACCCGCTCTACATGGCGGCGTAGTTGCTGGGTTTATGGAAAACGCAGCCTTGTTTCACTTACTTTGGGAAGTGGAACTAAACCGGGTACCTAAAATAATCGACTTTTCGATAGACTATTTAAGGCCAGGCCAAACCTTAACAACGTACTCACATTGCGACATCATCCGCCTAGGTAGCCGTGTGGCCTTATGCAACATAAAAGCGTGGCAAGATGACCCTGACAAACCCATAGCACTTGCTAGAGCGCACTTTCTCCTCGCAAACAACGACCCACTTAAATAAAAAAGCCCGAAAACCGGGCTTTTTTACATGTCAGCAGACCTTAAATACCTTCATACGTTTGCGGGTGAATTCGTTCCGTAGGTACACGCAACTTATTAAGCGCATTTACGTACGCTTTTGCCGAGGCTATAGCAATATCTGTATCAGAACCTTGGCCATTAACAATCTCTCCATCCAACTCTAACCGAACTGCAACCTCGCCTAATGAATCCGTCCCTTTTGTGACATTGCTGACCGAGTACAGCTGTAAACTAGCACCGCTAGCAACTACACTTTCAATGGCTTTAAACGTGGCATCAACCAAGCCACCCCCCGTCGCACTGGCTGATTTTTCTTCATCTTCAATCAACACAGTGATACTAGCTTGAGGCACCTCACCTGTTTCTGAACACGCTTTAATAGAAATGAGTTTAATTGACTCAGCAAAAATTTCTTCCATTTTAAAGTCAGACACTAACGCATGAATATCTTCATCAAAAATTTCTGTTTTCTTATCCGCTAAGTCTTTGAAGCGCCTAAACGCTTTATTTAACTCCTCTTCACTTTCAATACTAATATTTAGTGTCTCTAGCCGATCTTTAAAAGCGCTGCGCCCAGACAGTTTACCAAGCACTAATTTGTTAGAACTAAGCCCCACGTCTTCAGCACGCATAATTTCATACGTTTCGCGCGCTTTTAAAACACCATCTTGGTGAATACCAGACTCATGCGCAAATGCATTTGCACCCACTATTGCCTTATTGGGTTGAACAGCAAACCCTGTAATACCTGAGACCAAGCGTGAGCACGTCATGATTTGTGTTGTATCTAACCTTGTTTCACAAGAAAACATATCTTGCCGTGTTCGAACAGCCATCACAATCTCTTCAAGCGCGGCATTACCGGCTCTTTCGCCCATCCCATTTATAGAGCACTCGACCTGCCTAGCACCATTCATTACGCCAGCAAGAGAGTTCGCAACCGCTAAACCCAAGTCATTATGGCAGTGTGTGGAAAAAATAGCCTTGTCTGAGTTAGGTACGTTTTCAATCAACTGGCGAATCGTATTTCCATATTGCTCAGGCAAGTTATAACCCACCGTATCGGGAATATTAATTGTTGTTGCACCGGCATCAATCACCGCTTCAATAACACGACATAAAAAATCAAGGTCTGAACGACCTGCATCTTCAGGAGAAAATTCAATATTATCCGTATATTTTCTGGCTAACTTAACAGCTTGTATTGCTTGCTCAAGAACCTGATCTGGTTCCAATAACAATTTTTCACGCATATGCAAAGGCGACGTTGCAATAAACGTATGAATACGCGAAGCATTTGCATCTTTAAGCGCTTCACCTGCCCTACTAATATCTAATTTATTTGCTCGTGCCAAGCCACATACAACACTATCCTTTACTGCGCGCGCGATACCTTGTACAGCTTTAAAATCTCCTTCACTAGACACCGGGAAACCCGCTTCAATAATGTCTACTTTCATCTTTTCTAACGCTTTAGCAATACGCAACTTTTCTTCAGGTGTCATTGATGCACCAGGGCTTTGCTCACCATCACGTAAGGTCGTATCAAATATTATTAATTTTTCTTTACTCATTTCTATACTCCAAATGCCACCTATGATGACATGACTTAATTACAATTTTTGGTAATCACGTTTTACCTCGCCAGGTTAGTGTTGTTTAGCCGCGCAGCGGCAGCAGGAGAGTAGCCAGGAGAAGATTTTTATGTAGGCGTGTGACAGCCTCACTGAACGTGATGGCCTTTAAAACGTGTGTGTTTTGAATACCCATAACCTTAATATAATCTAATTCTTAACTAATTCAAGCTAAACTAACCTTTTGCAGCCCGTGCTCCTTTTTTAGTCGCCTTACCTGCTTCGGCCCTTTGGCGCCTTACTTCTTTTGGGTCAGCAATTAACGGACGGTAAATTTCCACTCTATCGCCTTCTCGTAAAACCGTATCTAGTTTGCAAGGTTTACTAAAAATACCAATCGAGTTTTCTGCAAGATCTATCTCGGGGAAACGTTCCAACATACCCGATAAGTTAATCGCTTCTTTTGCCACCAACAATTCATTGAATGGAACCGTTAAAATTAATTGTTTTTCTGGTGTGGCGTAAGCCACTTCAACATTACCCATAAACCACATCTGCTCGTTTAATAAAAGAGTCCATTAACGACCCACAAATTTGTGTAAAAATGGCAGAGAACACCATGTTACTCACCGAACTTTTAAATTCAAAATCTATTTCCATTGTTATTTTACAAGCATCCTTACGAAGGTGCTTAAATTTCCACTCACCTTGCATCGATTTAAAAGGCCCATCCACTAATTCAAGCTGAATACTCTCACCCTCTTCCAGTTTGTTTTTTGTCGTAAAAGTCTTATGTAATACCTTCCATGCAATTTCAAGTTCTGCGGTCATTTCATTCGATGATTCAGATAGCACTTGACTACTTTTACACCATTTAAGAAACACTGGGTACGCAGCAACATCATTAACTAAGTGGAACATATCTAATGCCGAGTGACGAACTAAGGCGCTTCGTTCAACATGGTTCATTTGCTTATATCAACTCAATGACATTTAAGAAAACAGCGATAACGGCTATAGGCGACACGAATCTTATTAAAAAACGCCAAATACCATTGACCCAAGAATAATGAAAATTCAATTCTTTAGCACTGTTATCCTTACTCATTACCCAGCCAGCAAATATTGCAATGCATAGGCCACCTAACGGCAACATAATATTGGCTGTTAAATAATCCAATAAATCAAAGAATGTTTTGTCAAACACCTTAATATCAGAACCCAAATTAAACGACAGTACCGTTCCAATCCCTACCACCCAAGTAATAAGACCTGCCCATATACAGGCACGCATACGGCTCATTTTTTTATTTTCAACCAGCCAAGCAACCGCCGGTTCAATTAACGAAATAGCTGAAGACCATGCTGCAAATACCAATAAAACAAAAAACAAGGTACCAAAAAAAGAACCAAACGCCATGTGACCGAAGGCTATAGGCAATGTTTGAAAAATAAGCCCGGGGCCACTACCCGGCTCCAGCCCATTTGCAAACACAATAGGGAAAATAACCAAACCGGCTAACAAAGCCACCAAAGTATCAGCCAACGCAATCAGTACAACGGTAGAACCAATTGAGACCTTAGATGGCAAATAGGCTCCGTAAACCATAATCGCGCCCATGCCAAGGCTCAGTGTGAAAAATGCATGCCCCATTGCCGTTAAAACACCATCACTATTTATCTTGCTAAAATCCGGATTAAACAAGAAATAAACACCCTCTTCAAAAGAGCCTTGGTCAATGGCGTACCCGATTAACAAAATTAAAATAACAAATAGAGCCGGCATTAAGAACTTAACTGTTCTCTCTAACCCTTTTACACCCCGTGCAACAACTAACATTGTCACAATCATGAAGAGACTGTGCCATGCTAATAGCTTTTCTGGGTCCGCAATAAATTGACTAAAAATATTACTCACACCGTCAGCTGTTGCGCCTTCAAACGTTCCCGATGCGACACGCACAACATAGGCCATTGCCCAACCAGCAATAACACTGTAATACGATAATATTAAAAACCCAGCAATTACGCCAAGCCAACCCAACCAAACCCATAAGGGACTAGCGCTTGCCTCTTTAGCCAAATCCCGCATGGTATTCACAGGGCTTTTTCTTCCTCGACGCCCCAGCATCACTTCTGCCATCATAATGGGTATGCCAATTGCTAAAATACATAACAAATAGACGAGAACAAATGCGCCACCGCCGTTTTCGCCAGTTATGTAAGGAAACTTCCATATGTTTCCAAGCCCAACCGCAGAACCCGTCGCCGCTAATATAAAAGCGAAACGTGACGACCACTGCCCATGTTGTGAAATTTTACTCATACTAATAAGCCCTATTTTCTATAGTTATTAACTATACCCAACTTAACAATTTAACCAAGTTAATAAACATAATATTACTTGTAATTATTCATTTCAAATTGCTAAATAAACGTTCAATGCACGTCATCGCTGTAGCTAAAAGTAGGTTGCTAGAATAGAATGGTCTTTATGGCTGGTAAAAAGAAAAAACCTAAAAATAACTCGATTGCGTCAAATAAAAAGGCGACTCACGACTATTTTATTGAACAACGTTTTGAGGCAGGTCTAGTACTCGAAGGCTGGGAAGTTAAAAGTATACGGGATGGTCGCGTCCAACTTAAAGAGAGCTATATAACCTTGCAAAAAGGTGAAGCGTGGTTATCTGGCGCACATATATCTCCTTTATTATCAGCTTCAACACATATTGACCCGCATCAAACTCGCCTAAGAAAGCTATTATTAAACCGCCGTGAGTTAGATAGCCTTATTTCATTAGTTGACCGAAAAGGCTACACCATCGTACCGCTTTCTATGTACTGGATAAAAAGCCGGGTAAAACTTGAAATTGGTACCGGCAAAGGTAAAAAACTTCACGATAAACGCGCCACGTCTAAAAATAACGATTGGCAACGCGAAAAACAGCGCATTTTAAAACATGGTTAACAGGCGCACCTTCTTGTTTTATTTACATCTCCTCAAACGGGTCGCTTAGGCCTTTAAGAATCTCTTGTGAAGATTTAAACAGAATATAGCCCACACCAATAGCTACCCAGCTAATACTTAAAAGCCAATACACAAGCACATAGGCCAAGTCAGCCACATCACGATTAACCATTAACATGCTCGCATCGTAATACGGTAAAAATGAGAATGGTGCAAACGTTAGCACCAAAAAAGGAATCGCTTTGTTTCTTGTGAACCTAAACAACCGAGTTCTTGCATAGAGATAAGCACCACCCCCAAAAAACAAATAAAGTGGGTAGCAAATCAATAAAATGACTGCCTGTGATGGCATAACCTCAGCAGAGTCATGGAGCACTTGGTACCAAGAAGCATCTTGATGGACTAGAATTCCACCTGCAAAAAACCCCATAAATACTTGCCCGACTATAAACACAATGAGAACCAAGTGCCGTTTAACATGGGCATCCCCATCAACTATTTCTTGAGGCTCCTTAAAGGTTAATAATATCCCCCATACAGTCACAATAATAATGAGTTCTGCTTTAAGAAACGTCATCAAAGCAATGCCTTTATACTCCTCTTTAACCGCGTACCCCACAATGTCTCCCATATTAGAAAAGCTTGGCAACAAAATAATGGCTAATAATGAAAAGAAAACAACGAACGCCAAGGGCAATAACTTGTTAGGTACCATTAAAAATTCCAATTCATAATATATTTACAGAGCACTCTTTTCTTTTTTGTGAACTTATACTCGCGTATAGTATCAAATTAAGACCAAAGGGGGCGACCTGGCTTCGACGTGGGTAGCAAAACCTTAGGTGCATGCCGAGCTTTCAGTAATCTCGTAAAACATCTGAAAAATTATAGTTGCAAACGACGACAACTACGCAATCGCTGCCTAAGAAACAGTGAGATTGCTGTCTGACTGGAGCCGTGCTTATGCGTCCAGCGATCTTCGGATCATTTCAGGCATCATAGCTCATAAGATCGTATTGAAGCTTGTTCGGGGCGGATATACTAAAACTTAACCGAAATCGTTATTGGTCTTCCTAGCCTATCGGGTAGCTAATAATTAAACTAAAAGTTATAGGATAAGCATGTAGAGCCGAGGGCGGAGTGCTTGCGGACGCGGGTTCAATTCCCGCCGCCTCCACCAATTGAAGAAGGTGAACTGATCTCAGTTCACCTTTTTTTATTTCCACAGAAGGAATGTATGTCGCGAGGAGGCATGGATGCCGGTGCGACGATGCCTGCGTCCCTCGCTACAGGTCTTATGGGGCAAGTGTTTACGGGCTTCGACCACCTCTTAATCTCGGGCTGTTTAAAGCGAATATTCTCTGAATTGCCAACAAAATGCCTGAAACATTTTGTACCGCTTTGCGCCTGCAGGGGCAAAGCTAAGGACGGCTTAGCGTACATACTCTCTGCCCCTCTATTTTTGGTGATACCCGAAGTCCATTAAGAAAAAATAAACGTTTTTAAAATCAGTCTCTTACTAACGGACTAATCAAGGAGTTGAGAAGGGAGAATTGGCAGACTAAGTGGAATGAAAGCCTTTAGGTTAAGCAATAATTCAGAATTATAAATAGTAAGAAAAGTTACGCCCCTCTTTGTAATCCCCCAGTCCCTGATCGATAAGTTTTTTTAATCGGGATTGCGCCGCTACTTTACCGATTTGCCAATGAGTCTCCAGCTCACGGAACAATTGGGATATTATTTCACTAAGGAGCAAAGGATCTTTAGTGCATCACCTCGATAAACGCGCAACTCCCCTCTTAGGCTATTTGTTTAAGGTGTTGAAACTATCAACGGCTGTCTCCACCAATTTTATGGTCACCCGCATTGTCATCACTGAGAATAAAAATAGGCATGACTTTCTTCGAACTTCAATAAGGTATCTCACTACCATCCCAGGCAAATATTTTACCGCTATCTTCTGTAGACAACCCATCTAGCACTGAGCTGAGTTTTTTCACTGAATAATCCGGGGTAAATAGTTTCTCACTGGGAACCCGCTGCTGAAAGGGTTGCGATAAATTTGTATCCACTGTGCCGGGGTGTAGTCCCACGATAATGGCTTTTGGCTGTCGCCGAGCCACCTCGATACTGGCGGTCTTGATGAGCATATTCAGTGCCGCTTTGGAGGCTCGATAGGCATACCACCCTCCCAAGTGATTATCGCCAATGCTGCCAACACGTGCTGACAGTGCAGCAAATATCGACCGCTGCTTACGTTGAAGCCTGGGCAAAAAGTGCTTAGCAATGAGCGCCGGACCAATGGTATTAGCGAGAAGATTACGTTGAAACTTTTCGACACTTAAGTCGCGCAGTGACTTTTCGGGCATTAAATTTGTGTCATGAAGTATTCCCGTGGCAACAATCACACAGTCCAATGGCCCCTCTTGTGCGCTTTGCTCCGCAGCGTGCTGGATGGATGCTTCATCCGCAAAATCGATTCGGCCGACGCTCACATTGGTTAACTGACTTTCTATTTCTGAGCGAGCAAAGGCATGAATTCTATTGCCAGGATTGTCGGCGAAAAAGTTAACAAAGGCAGAGCCCAATCCACCCGAGGCACCGATGACCACAATATTTTGATTTGGCATACTTATCTACTTCTTATCAGAGATTTTTATTTTGAGTGGTTAATGAGCGACGACATCAAGGAGCGCCAACCATTCGACAAGCTCCTGATGTGAAGCATTATTATTGCGATGACTTACTTTTGAGACGAATAGTAAGCGGCAAGCGCTTCAATATCAGCATCACTCAACTGAGCAGCCTGAGCGACCATAACCGCTGCCAGCCCACCTGAACGTTGTGCATCACGATATGCTTTAAGTGAGCTCACAAGGTAGGCCTTGTTTTGCCCATTTAATTTCGGGTAATTCGGTGCTATAGGTGCCGCACCACCAGCGCCATGACAAACCCGACAACTGGCTTCTTTAGCAGGCTGTGCATGAGCCAAAATTGAAACGATCATAGTTAGTGTCAACGTTATAAAATATTTCATTATAAACCTCGATTTTATTAGTTAGGGTTTTCTCTAGGCTTCTCGGTCCATCTGCCATACACACTTAGAAGCGTGACTAAGATTCTGAACCGGAGCTCTTGTTGCAGAGCGTGATTCCGCATGCTTAAACACTGAAATAGTTGCAAAGAAACCCCCAGTAATAAGCACATGCGCTAGCCACATAACATGGAACTGAAAAATAGAAAGGAAGGACAGTGAAAATATCATACTCCACATCCAAGCGAGTACTTGCATAAAGTAGTGCTGGGATGCCATATCCAAGTGACGAAGCGGGTTAAAACGATTATCCATAACAAGATTAAAGCAGCTAACAATGAATGATCTCATGATAATGTCCTCAGTGGTTTTTACAGCACTTATTCTTTAGTGCATGGTTTCAGTAAAAAATTTAAAATCGTTAGTGTTTGTAGAGCAATCGCTCTACCAGCATTCGCTATCTTTGAGCGCCAAATTTGGTTCCTCGGTACGCTCAAGCAAGCCAAATGCCGTTATCAGCCTAACCCGCGTGTAATCCAATGTATGAGCCAGCAAATCACCCGAGTGTGGTTACAATTAGCAGATGGCATTTACTCAGCACCGACTATCTCAGCGTCTGAATAAAGGCTTCGGGCATCGAGTTCGAGAGCACCGGTACATTCGTTGAATGTTCAACTCTCCGCTGTAACCGCTATTTATGTCTATATTTTCATTACTTAACCTCTACATTTGATTTAAATATACGTCATATCGGTAAAATTGCGTAGCAAAACAGCATTTATACCTATACAATAGTTAGTCACTCCGGACTAACATTAATGCTTATAACGAAAGGGAAAGAATGTGAAAGAGGATCATTACGTGGAACAAGCGAGAATGAGTATCGGAGTGGTGGAGCGGATGACCGGTATCAATGCCAACACCCTGAGAATGTGGGAACGTCGCTATCAGCTGGGCCCATCGACACGCAGCCCGGGTGGACAGCGAGAATATACCGCAACCGACATTGACCATCTGCGGCTGATCAAAAAGCTGATGGATAAGGGCATGCGCATTGGCGATATCGCCCAATTACCGACCAAGACACTCACCAGCCTGCTGCTTGATACCGGTGATGATAGTAACGATATAGTTAATAAAAGTAATCCGCTAAAGACTGAAGTGGTCGGCATCAGCTTGAGTCGTTATTTTAAAACTCATATTAAGCGCTACCCCAAGCTGGCTATCACTTGTTCAGAGATCGAAGGCGAAGAGTGGCTATCTGATCCCGACTTAGTTGACAGCGCGCTAGGTGATAAAGATTTATTGATTCTGCAACAAAGCGCCCTTAACAAAAAGCATATCGAGCGATTCAAAAAAATCAGTGAACAAAAAATTCATGTGGTCGTCTTGTATTTGTATTCTCACCAGGAGGTGCTCGAAGTATTAGAGAAACAAGGCATTATCCTACTACCGGGTAATATTGAGCCATCCTTTATTGATGAGACCGTGAATAAAGTACTCAGGTTAACCGCGAATTTATCTAGCCTCGACCAAAGCGGCAAAGCATTTGATATTTCACTCCCAAATAGCCAGCCACGACAATTTGACGAACAAGCCCTGATCGATGCGGAAGCATTGTCAACTAAATTAAATTGCGAATGCCCACCGCATTTGACCGATTTAATTCGCCGCCTCAGCGCCTTCGAGGAGTACAGCCAAACCTGTGGGGCTGAAAACTGGAAACAGGCAGCGGTTCACGCTTGCGTGTATTCCTATACAAATCAGGCCCGCTATTTAATTGAAAAAGCGTTAAGAGCCGTACTTGATGAATAATGAGCGGATAAATAAGGGAGAAAACTATGCTTGCTAAAAACCGTTTATCGCTTAATTTTTTTCCGAAACGATTGTTGCCGAAACAATTTTTACAAATAGCTTTACTCACGTCTATATTTCTTGCGATCTATCGCGTTTTACCAACAGTCATGAGAGTGCTGAGGCTCATCCATACACTACGAAAGAACCTGTGGCCTCAGGTTAATTAATCATGTTTCGTTACTTTCATGTTCAGACATTTTCACTTTAAGAGCACTTAGGCTAGATTATGAATCCTTCTCTTTACTATGACGGCAGTTGTCCTTTATGCAGCAAAGAAATTTCAGTACTGAAACGCTTGAGTAATGACGGCATAAACTTTGTCGATATTCACCAGATAAATGATGAAGGCCTACCCAGTAAAGATAATTTATTGAAGCGACTACATCTGCGGAAAACGAATGGAGAATGGCTAGTGGGCCTGGATGCCAATGTCTATGCCTGGTCGCTTACACACTACGGCATCTTATTTAAAATTCTGAGAATTTGGCCTATTCGTTCTCTTGCCGATTCAATTTACAACCGCTGGGCAGATCAACGCTTCAAGAAACGTTACCAGTGCAATGAATGCAGTGTTTAAAACAAACTACTTTTGGATCTTAATTCTTAGTATTTTTAAAGGTGAATGACTATGTTTGGATGGCTAAAGCCTGATCCCGTTAAGAAACTCGATAAACAGTATCAGGCCAAATTAAAGGAGGCGATGGAGACACAGCGCAACGGCAATATTCGCCGCTATGCTGAGTTGACGCAGGAAGCTGAATCTATTCGAGAGTCCATGGAGGCCATAAAAGCTGAAGCTCAAAAAAGTTAATGGTAGAGAGTTGATGAAGGAGAAACTGGATAACCCAGATCCTCTTCCAATTCCCAGGGTTAACTGGGGTTGTTACAATGATGCTAGGCTAACTGTTGAATAGCCACAAGTGTTTCATCCACCAGCCAATTTTTAGAATTAAGAAGCCCTGTTATTCAAAATCGTCTAACTACGCTTTCGTCAGTTTACATTCAGCGTCACTCAAAATACTTCACTCCAACCCACTCACTCAAAGCGCTTCCAAATTTTTCAAACACCAATTTGCTCTCGCCAATGTGGCTTGCTGGCTCTCTTCGCTTTGCTTATCCCAGCTGCGATAGACCATACCAATACGGGGATTATTAACCAATTTATCGCGGTGCTGATTCATAAAATGCCAATAAAGGCTATTCAGAGGGCAAGCATCTTCCGATGATTTTTCTTTAACCTTGTAATGACAACTTTTGCAATAATCACTCATTTTATTCACATAGTTTCCGCCGGCAGAGTACGGCTTGGTCGCTACCCAGCCGCCATCAGCGAACTGACTCATACCTCGGGTATTCGGCATTTCAACCCACTCGATAGCATCGATATAAATACCGAGATACCAATCGTCCACTTGACCAGGGTGAACACCCGTCAGCAAACAAAAATTTCCGGTGATCATGAGCCTTTGAATATGGTGAGCATAGGCATAGGTCAGCGACTGATCGATGGCCTGCTTCATACAGTTCATTTTGGTATTGCCATCCCAAAAAAACTGAGGCAGATTGCGCTGGGCATTGAGTTGATTACGCTCGCGGTAATGAGGCATATTCACCCAGTACACACAGCGCACATATTCTCGCCAGCCCAATATTTGTCGAACAAACCCTTCAATTTGTGGCAAAGTGATGAGGCTATCGGATTGCTCGTAAGCGTCGATTGCTGAATTAATCACTTCACTAGGACTCAGCATTTTACTGTTCAGTGCAAACGATAAACGCGAGTGATACAGCGTCCATTGTTCGGAATGCTGGCAGGTCATGGCATCCTGAAAGCGTCCAAACAAAGGCAAACAATGCTCACAAAAGTGTTTTAATAATTGCAAAGATTGCGCGCGAGATACCGGCCAAAGTAAGGTATCATCGCAGTGACCCAATGTGAGAATGTTATGCTTATGTGTGCGTTCCAGCTTATCAGTAATATCATTGGTAAATAGCAGCGGCTGAGGGATATCCTGTAAATCCTTCGGTTTTATTTTTTCCCTATTGTCGCCATCGTAATTCCATTTCCCTCCCAATGGTTGACCTCCATGCATTAACAAGTTGAAACGTTTACGCATTTTTCGATAAAAAGTTTCCATACGGTTGTGCTGCATTGCTTTAACATAATTCGAAACTTCGTCAAAAGGGACTAGAAAATGTTCGCTATCGACAACATCTCCTTTAACATTATTTGGAATCTTTAAATTCTCTAACTGCTGGAGCAGACGGTATTCATCGGGCCGCTGATATTCAAACGTTTTGGCAGAGAAGCGCCTAATGATCGATACAATTAATTCGTCTAGGGTTTTGAACTGGACAGTATCATCGAGGGTGAGATGTAACACGTGGTGGCCTTTCGTCTCTAATTCTTTCGCAAAGACCTCCATGGCTGTAAAAAAAGCACATAGCTTTTGGATATGATGCTTAACGTAAGCGGTCTCTTGTTTGAGTTCAGCAATAAGGTAAATAACATTGTCATCGGGGCTATTAAACCAGCTGTGGTGAACATTCAATTGGTCACCCAATATTAAACGCAGCGTGTGATATTTTTTATTTAATTTCATTCTTTATCGCATCACTTCTTAAGGTTTCGTTGTGAGATACAGCGCTTAGAGCAATATTTTACTGCTGTCCAATCTTTGCGCCATTTTTCCTCCAAGTAAAACTTCTCTCGCAGACCAGGCAAATTTTGGTGGGTAAATGACGTTTCTTATGAGGCATTTAGTCAAAAAATTTAATTATCTTTATTCAAAAAAATAATCAACAAAGTTAAGCGCGGACAAGTAAGCACCCTCTACTCGACCACCAGCTGACCATGCGCCAATGACGGCGATACCCGTTGAACAATCAGCAATAACTGATGACATTGCTTTGCCATTTTTCAACCGAGCATAAAGCCAGTAATGCTTAAAATCTTGAACGACCTGTAATGGTTTGTCGATATGCTTTTCCAATGCTCGTGACAACCATTCAAACCCGGCTTGTGTGACATTAACCTCAGATTCTTTTGTATGTATCGTTGACCAGTCGCTGGAGAAATGCAACATCCACAGATCGTCATAAGTATCGGAGCCTTTTTGATGTGAGTCTTTTTTCTGAATAGGTCGTTGCGGACGCGAGGATAAGCGGGATAACCAGGAAACAACCTCGTCGCCAAAAACACCTTGGATCTCTGCAGGAACATCCCCCAGCGTTGCCAGAGCCAGTGCCCAGCAAGGCTCGTGAACGTATTCAGGAATTTGATTTTCGATCGCTGTACCCGTAAGCAAGGCTTTGCTTTGCTCGGCAGGCAAACTCAGTACAACCCAATCATAACGCTCTTGCACAGTAAGGCCATCTGCGGTAGACAGAACCCAGCCATCCCTTGTTCGTTCCAAAGCCACAATGCGAGTCTTAAATTCCACATCAATATCCCGTGCCAGTGCATGGGCCAAACTATTCATCTTCGGAGTACCGACATACCGAGGGGTCGAATCAGGTAGAGTGGTGAGACCAGACGCTGTTAGGGAATACGGATTAAATTGCCAGCGAGCCACTATGCCTTCCTGTTGCCACTGGTCAACTTGTTGTTGAAAACGCGCATCTCGAGCCGTAAAATACTGAGCGCCAATATCAATATTCCCCCATTCGAGACGCTTGTTCGCCAGGCGCCCACCGACACCCCGCGACTTTTCAAATACCTGAACGTTGATCCCGCGCTTAGCTAGCTCGCGTGCTGCAGTAAGACCGGCGATGCCAGCTCCGATGATGGCTACTTTCATTGATGAATAACCTGAAAAATTATAAATGAATCTTACGTGCCAAACTGTTTAAAAGCTCATCGCAAACAGCACCTTAACTCAATCTATCACGGCATTAGCGCCATGGCAAAAGTAGGTTTTAGTGATTTGGGACCACTACGTTTTCAAACAAGAATGGCAAGTTGATTTGTATATACCCCGTTCATTTTTTCTCCTCATTGCCTTCCAAGTGTCATAAATGACCGCTCATTATTCCGACAAAAATCAAGCTTCATAGGGTTAGTGAGGAGTAGGAACACTGATTGATTAGCGGGAATGCTTAGGTGTATTTACCGGCTGACCTCCAGGAATTTGAACCCGCGTCCCGTCCCACCACCAATTTTATCTCCCTTTAGTAAAAACCTAGGCCATTATGGTCTAGGTTTTTTACTTTTAATGCAGCTAAAACTCCAAATAGATTCCATAAAATAAACCTACCGGCATTCAATAACAATCCATTCTGGCGGGCTTTTATTTGACGCTTCAGGTATCTGAATATTGACATTGAATTGTGTTGTAGGCAGTGACATTGCCCAGCTTTTAACCCTGTCAGCCTCCTCTCTACCACCCAAATGCTCCGTGTAGGCTAAAACAGAAATAATCCCGGGACAATTAAGCAACCCAATCGCAGCGGTTAATGCTTTGATGGTTGATTCTGAATTGGTTTTACTGACTTTATCGCTACCAGGCAAATAACCTAAATTAAACATCACACAACGGATTGAATCCATATTATCGCTTTGCAAATAGGCAGATAAACCGGCATGGCTATCATGAATTAATCGTACCCTTTCTGATACACCTGCTTCGTTAAGCCGTGTTTTGGTTGCTTCAACAGCTGTTGCTTGAACATCGAAGGCATAAACTTTACCCCGTTCTCCAATAGCCCGCGCTAGAAACAGTGTATCGAAACCATTGCCCATGGTTGCATCAACAACAATATCACCAGCCTGAAGGTATTTTGCCACCTTATCATGTGCTTGTTTAACGAGTGGGACAGTCATTCGTGTAACGTTTAATATCAGCAAAGTCAGGCAAAACCTGTAAGTTGATTAAATATTGACAAAAACGGTCTGAATACCAAGGAATCATCAGTGCACCCTTAGAGCCAAACCCGTTAAATACAGATACGTTAGGGCAATATGGGTGGCTTCCAAGAAAAGGCATTTTATCGCGCGTACCCGGGCGCACACCTACTTTCTTTTCAATCAATCGTGCATCTGATAATTGGGGAAACTGCTGTTTCAATGATTGCATTAACTCTAGTGATGATTTCTCCGTTGGCTGTTCATCTAAGAGGTCCCATTGCCATGTAGAACCCAGCCTAAACTGACCGTTTTTAAGCGGTAACAACCATTTACCAAATTGCACAATTTCCTTAGGCAATAGCTTCTTTGTCTGAAGTGTAAAAATTTCACCTTGCGCTGGTTGAAGCGGCAGCCATGAAAACCAGTGGTTATTTTGCAAATTAAAGCCATCACAAAAAATTACTTTTTTTGCGTCATAATTTTTCCATTGAACACTTGATTCAAGCATTGTCAGCTCATCAATATTTAAGTGTTGTTTAATGAAACACCCATTATCCTGAAAGTACTCACGCAATGTGTCTAATAAAAGAACGGTATCTAAATAGCCACATTGTTTTTGTTCAAAACCACCCGACGATTTATTACTTAAATAAGCTTTAGAATTCGCACTAAATTGATCAGCTAAATACGGCTTATAATCAGGGTCTGCTTGCCTTTTTTGCCATTGCTCACATTCAGCCTTAGATTGAAACAGTCTGACTTGCTCCATGTCGTTCCAAAATTGGTCAGAAAAAAATACGGATAATTCACCATATAATTTTGTGGCCGCAGGAAGGTATTCTTCTATGTGCTGAGTTTTAACTAATCTTTTACCCGTAATAGGGTTTATTAACCCTGCTGCCGTTCGTGAGGCCGTCTGTTCCAGACACGGATCAACAATTAATACCGAACGCCCCTGTTGAAGTAGTCTCCAGCCTAGCAAGCTCCCCGCTAATCCTTGGCCAACAATTATAAAATCAACATTACTTGTCTGATATTCAGCCATTAGTGAATAAGGTTAACCACAAGAACACAGCATATTTAAATAATATAGATAGATCTATACACCCAGCGCATCACGAGCCAATGAACCACCCGACCCTTGCAAAGGGCCAAGTGGATTATTTCGTGACTTTTCAGAGTCCATGATAGGTGTGCCACTCCAAATTTTATAAACAGCCACACCATTATTTAAAACAATTAATGCATCAAAACGCCAACCGGTTTCTATGGTTTTTCGCTTAAAGCCTAGCAAATCTTTAAACACACTTCCGACACGCTTCCTTTTTATTATGCCGGGGTGAGCCTCATAGGCTATACATTTATCTAATTTTGCAATGCAACTACTAACGCTTGGCGGCAGTTGATCCAGCTTCACCGAGTTAGTCGGCATAAACCTCTGAATAACATCTAGATAAGAAAGGATTTTTACGTTAGGTGTGGAATAAGGATCAAACCCAAGTTGTTGCAATTCCTTATCTGTTGTTTTGTTTAACGTGACTTTTTTGTATGACGCCATGACTTGTTCGAAAGAAGTCCAAGGTGACTTAGTCACGTCCTCTGTTCTTGGTAAAGGGCTTCCACAAGCGGTTAATAAGACAACATATAGAAAAACTAAACACCCTAGTAATAAACTCTGCTTCATGTCCACTTACCCTTTTTATATTTGTTATTTTATTTCTTGTAAAAGAATAACGTATTTTTTATTACTTTAATATTTAATCCTGTTTAAAAACTGGTTCTTTACTGCGTAATCCAAAGCAACGCTAGAAATGCACTTTTGGGGCTGAAAATCGCGTATAATGTATTATTTACCCCTGATGGACGGCATCGGTTTTTAGAACCTTTCATGCTCCACCATCTCTAAGTTAAGGCCCTAAAATGACATCCCAAACAACTATAGGCTTCGCAGATTTAGCGTTGTCTGCGCCCGTTATGGACGCACTTATTAAAATTGGTTACGAACAACCATCACCTATTCAAGCCGAAGCAATTCCACACCTATTGGCTGGCGAAGATTTAATTGGTACCGCGCAAACGGGTACGGGTAAAACCGCTGCATTCGCTTTGCCACTGCTATCTAAAATTGATTTAAAGAAAGCAGAGCCTCAAGTTCTCGTATTAGCACCAACAAGAGAACTGGCCATTCAAGTAGCTGAAGCATTTAAAACATATGCCAGCGCTATGAAAGGGTTCAATGTATTGCCAATATACGGCGGCCAAGCGATGGACACACAATTACGCCAACTTAAACGTGGCGTGCATGTTGTAGTTGGAACACCTGGGCGCGTAATGGATCATTTACGTCGTAAGACACTTAAATTTAATTCATTACAAACCATCGTTTTAGACGAAGGTGATGAAATGTTACGAATGGGCTTTATTGATGACGTTGAATGGATTCTGGATCAAACATCAGGAAAATGTCAGACTGCACTCTTCTCAGCAACCATGCCTGCGCCTATTCGTCGCGTAGCTGAGAAATATTTAAGTAAACCAAAAGTGGTCAAGATAGCTTCTAAAACATCAACTGTTGAAAGTATCGAGCAACGTTTCTGGCTGGTGAGTGGCCTGCATAAATTAGATGCACTTACTCGTATTCTTGAAGTTGAAGACTTCGACGGCATCATTATGTTTGTTCGAACAAAAACCTTAACAGTTGAATTAGCAGAAAAACTCGAGGCACGTGGTTATTCTGCTTCGGCTATTAATGGCGACATGACTCAAGCCCTTCGCGAACGTACGATTACACAGTTAAAGAAAAAACAGATTGATATTTTAGTCGCTACCGATGTGGCTGCACGTGGTATCGATGTGGAACGCATTAGCCATGTTATTAACTATGATATCCCTTATGACACAGAAGCCTATGTACACCGTATTGGCCGTACTGGCCGCGCAGGAAGAACGGGTAAAGCTATTTTATTTGCTGCCCCAAGGGAACGTCGGTTATTACGTGCCATTGAGAACGCAACGAAGCAAACCATCAAGCCGATGGAGCTCCCATCTATTCAACAAGTCAATGAAAAGCGTGCTACAGACTTTAAAGAGACACTTGCTAAAGTTGTAAAAAATAAGAAATTGGATTTTTACCACCACCTCGTTCAATCTTTCTTAGATGAACATGACGCCGACCCAATCCAAGTGGCTGGCGCTTTAGCGTACTTAGCTCAAAAAGACAAACCGTTAGAACTTGAAGAGTCTTCAAAAAAATCATCTAGAAAAGAGACATTTAGTAAGCGTGATGAACGTCCATCAAGACCTGAAAAGAGAAGTAAATCGTTTAGACCAAACAAAGATGACTTACCTAAAAGCAAACGTGGCAACCCAAAAATACCAAAAGATAATTACCGTATTGAAGTGGGTAAAAACCATAACGTCACCCCAGGCGACATTGTAGGCGCAATTGCGAATGAGGCAGATATTGAACCAAGAAATATTGGCCAAATTGAACTAGGTGCTGATTACAGTTATATAGAATTGCCTGTCGGCATGCCGAAGGTCGTATTTGATGGCTTAAAAAAAATCAAAGTCCGCAACCAGCCCCTTAAAATAGAACGTACTGATCATGTAGCCAAACCCGCCGCAACCTCCGCGAAACCAGCAAACGGCAAGAAAAAATCATATACTAAAAAACCAAAAAAGAAAAAGAGCAAACCAAGTTAGCATTTATCCATGGACAAAAGAATTACCGAACTTGAAATAAAAGTTGCGTATCAAGAAGACACTATCCAACAATTGGATAGTGTCGTTTGTAAACAGCAAGATCAACTTGATGCACTAAAAAAACAGCTAATACAGCTATCTGACTCCACAAAAGAACTATCAGAAGATGTCAAAGGTAGTCAATCAGCGGTAGACGACATCCCTCCTCACTACTAATCAACACAACAGTCACCATGAGCATTAATTGGTACCCAGGGCACATGCATAAAGCCCAAAAGGAGATTAAAAAACGCCTTCCTGAAGTAGATATGTTTATCGAAGTTCTTGATGCTCGAATACCCTATAGCAGTGAAAACCCAATGTTGGCGGACATTCGGGGAGATAAGCCCTGCATTAAAATTTTAAACAAAACAGACTTGGCTGATGAAGCATTAACTAAAGAGTGGCAACAGTATTTGGAACAGAAACAGAACACTAAAACACTTGCTTTAAACTTACACCAAACCAACAAAAGCGAACAAATTATTTCCCTGTGTAAAAAGCTTGTTCCTAGCAAAGGTACAAAAATATCGCCAATCACATGCCTTATAACCGGTATACCGAACGTTGGTAAATCTACCCTTATCAACATACTCGCTGGCAGAAGCATCGCTAAAACAGGTAATGAGCCAGCCGTTACTCAAACACAGCAACGCATTGATTTAGGCAACAATGTCATTTTATTCGACACACCTGGATTGCTTTGGCCAAAGGTAGAAAATCAAGACAGTGGTTATCGTTTAGCTGTAACAGGGGCAATCAAGGACACCGCTATCGAATATGACGACATCGCCTATTATGCAGCCAAACATTTTATGGAAAAAAATATTGATAAATTGTGCGAACAGTATTCACTTGAAGAAAAACCCAGGCATGAGACTGAGTTTTTCGAATTTATTGGTAAAAAACGTGGCGCATTAGTCAGTGGTGGGAAAGTAGACATTAACAGAATTTCTGCCATATTTATTCATGATATTAGAAGTGGCGTACTTGGCCCTTTCACACTTGAAACACCTACACAAATAGAAGTTGAAATTACCAATACGGCTAAACGTATTGCTAAAAAACTAGAGCATAAAGCTGAAAGGAAAAAACAGTTTAAAAGTAAACGGTAAACATCATAAAAAAGCCTTACTTGGGAATCCAAATAAGGCTTTTTAATATTTTGAAACTTTCGGTTAACGTATAGACTTTCTTCTGAAAAAACCTAGCCCGGCAAGCATTAAAAATAATGCTGAAGGGACAGGTACTTGCTCAATACGCACATCGTATGCACCAGAGTTATCTGCGAACCCTCCATCATTCGTTGCCATAAACAAGTACAGCGGGTTCGTAAAAGTCGGCACGACTAAATCAAGCAAATCACTAATAAGAAATGCCGGATTGATACTGACCATATCAACTGGGATTATTGAAGTAGCATCCGTACTCCAAACCCCAATTAAAGAATAAACTGGAAGATCACGGAACAGCCCACCTAAATAATCTGGCCCCGTACATGTTGTAGCATTTAAATCTACTGTACAACCAGTGGCTGTAATTCGTAAATTGATACCTGAATCAAAACCGTAAGGGTTACCAGCCACTTCAAATGCACGGGCAGGGTTACCACGACCAACTGCATCTAATTGATTGCCTAAACCAGTTTGATTGTATGAATGCCCCCAATCTGAATAGTACAGACTATTAACCCCATCTACTTGATCTATACCAATTAGCCCCGCATAACTAGATTGGGTTATAAAACTTAATGCTACTATTAAAAACACGTTTATTTTAATCATGTTAGAAGCCTCTTTAGTTGCTCCTCTCTCTTCTCTAAATAAAATATTGCACATATTGCGCCATAAAGAAAACCTTGTTATATTTCAAGAGCTTAGCTTAAATATTTGAAATATAATTCGATAAAAATGTAAAAAAAGCTGACAAAATAACTGTAAAAATAGACTATTTTAAGTTATTTACACTCGCCCACTAAATTTCAACTCTATTTAAAACACCCTTACGAATTCGGTGACTTATTTCTATACCATTTAGACATGAAGTAAATTATCGCTCCCAAGAAAAGCAAATAAAATATCCATTTGTTTTTTTCGAGAAGGTTTTTTTCGGACTCTTCAGCAAGACTGTTGATTATTCTAAACTCAAAAAAACCTGTTCCATGTCGTTGATTAGGTTTTGTTTCATGTGTATGTTCAGGGGTTTGTATATTTGCATATAACCTGTAAATACCACCCTCTACATCAGTCAAAGCAATTTTTGCTGTTCCACTTGAATAAACTTTTTTATCTAATACCATTTTGTTAACAAACGAATCGTCATCAATTTGTTTTTTTAAAACCAATTCAATTGATAATTTTCGTAACGCTTCTTCCACAAAATCTAAGACTAAAATGGTGTCTGATACAGAATTTATAGTTCGACAAAGTTCTTTTGTTTTTGTTACGCTTGGCTGATAAGCAGTAAAGTGCATAGCGTGTCCTTCTGTTTGAAAAACACATCTATCTTGATCAATTGTCACCCCACCATGTGCAATGACTGAACTCGAATAAAAAAATATTACGAAGGCGACGAGTATGCCGCCTCCGTAGTATCTGTGCATCTTAATCAACATTTTTTAATCTACAAAAGTAGGTAGTATTTGCCCGTAAACTTCGCTAACAATTCTCTTACCATTAGTATCATAAAAGAACAATAATGCGCCATAACTGCTGTCTGGGTCATTAAGCAAACTACTTAATCTTTCAACTTCCCATGCCGCATCTGTTGCATCAATGTTTATACGTCTTGTTTCACCCGGCATAATTGGATTCTGATCATCAATTACTAAGCTAGAATCTGCAACAAGCTCTTCAGGATAACCATTATCCACAGCTTTCACCGCTGCTGGAACATGATGATTGATAAAACGTAAATTAGCTGATGTAAATTCACCCAGTTGAATAGGTAAGTCGTGATTATTGGTAATGTCTGCATTAATAGTCACAGTACGACCAGGTAAATAATATTCGGCTTTTTTGTTTTTAACATAAACCAACCCTTCATTAGGGTTTGGTATTTTATCAATTTCTGCCTTACCACCTTGTAACGGTATAGTGTATTTATGAGCTTCTTTAGTAATCATATTTGCATAAATTAGCAGACCTATGATAAACACTATTAAACTAGCTCCAAGCTTCATATCAGTTAATGTAATTAACTTTGACCATTGGCCATCTTTAACCATTAGATACCGCTCAATTAATAGAGGGCGCCTTATCCACCAAAGAATCCAGAATAATGCAATAGCGCCCCATATAGCATGCCATTTATAGACATTCCCTGTTGCATAGGTACCAAGGTTATCAATCGTTTGCCCCGTCCTGGTTTCAACGCTATAAACGAAATCATCTGCATTACCTTCAACAGTTATCCATATACCTGGACCTACTAAACCACCAGCGGATTCAACGTTAATCATAGGGTGTACGTGATGACGCCCAGGTATGCGAGCTTTAAGCTTTACTTTGTAATCGTAAACATTACCTAATTCAACACCTGTTGACTGAATCATTGGCACTTCATTCAAATAACTTTCTTCTCTAATAAACACAGGACCTGGTGTGGCGTTAGCCAGGAATATGACATCTGGTTTATTGATTACTTGTGGCCACCGTGAGAAAAAATGCACCTTACCTTCAAGAACAACTTCATCGTTGACTTGGATAGTAGCTTCATTTTTAACGGACCATTTCGCATCATACCAATGTAGCGTTTTCATCCTTAAAAACGGCTCTTGATTACGCTCACCATGCGCATAAACTACTGTTGAAATAATCAACAACATGAAGATTAGAACACTTTTTTTAAATACATTAACTTTAATCATTTGCTCACTTCCCTTCAACCACATCACTTTCTTCATATCCAACATGTTTTTTAAGTACATTTGGTACCCTACCCATGTGTGTAAGCCATTTGCCAATTTTCCACCAAATTATAAATAAAAGCATACACACAAAAGCCGAGAAGAATGTCGAGATTATCGTTGATTCACCTCCAAATGTTCTTAAGGTACCTCGCTCAATCATTCTTAAATATTCAGGTGTTGCCGTACGAGTAAATGTGTAACCAATCAAATCAGCTACATTAACTACCTGGTCCATATGAATGACTGGCAAATGATACGGCGCTAATATTGGCCAGTTTGCTGGTGCAAAAGCAAAAGCAACCGAGCCACCACCGAAAATTGCTGTTACAAAAAGGTTTCTTGATAATAAATAAACCAAATCCATCAATATAAGACCTGGTATTACTATAGATGGCCACACCATGCTCATTGGGAAATACGTCCATAAATGAAAACTAAAATATCGACTTAACCACACACCTACTAACAAGCAAAGCCCACATAATGTCCCCGCGATAGGTAAGCCAAATTTCTCCATAAACGGATAAGATAATGCAGCAGGAATAACGATAAGAAGCATTGGCGTCAATGTTACCCAGTTCATTCTATCTTTCCAGTCTACCCAGAAGTCCCAATCACCAACCGTTAGCATCATATGGATGTGTAAAGCGGCAATAATCGCAAAAAACAGGATGGCAATTACAACAAAATCTAAACCTCTGGCGATTTTTGCCGCATCAGAACCCCTCGTTGTTAGCGCACTAAGCAATTTAGCTTCATTTGTATTCAAACTCATACATCAACCTCTTTTTATATTTAATAAAAAAAAGCCTTATCGCTAAATGGCGATAAGGCTTTTAAAACAACTCTATCATTAAGACATTAACTCGCCTTTCTCGTTTAATACTCTAGGCATCAATTCAATAAAATAATTCATGATTTGAATTAACAATCCCGCTAAAGCAATAATTGACCAGCCAAAGAACACAAATCCCCAGTGAAGCGGCACTGTGAAATACTCTTCCATCAACCAAAATGCATGCCCCCATTCGTTATAGCCAACTGTTGGTAACAACATAAACGGTCCACAAACTACCAGTATCAAAGGTATTGATATTTTCTTAGCAAAAAACGGAAGACGCGTAATGGCATAAAAAAACATGTTAAAACCGATAATAATAAATATAGGCATTGTTCCATAAAAAAGAAAAATATGACTTGGCGTAAAGCTGGTATCTCTCACCACTGTTTGGTGCCAAGTAGCATCTTGTTCTGCATATAGACTGCCTGCGAAGTAAAAAGCAAATGCATAGACAATCAGCATTGATATCCAGAACATCATTCGGTTTAATTCTTCTCTTGGCGTAATATTATTTAAATGCTTATCTCTTGTTAACCACATATAACTTACAGAGACTATAAAAATAATTGGTAAAACCGTAATTTGCACCCAAAAAAGCTTCATCCAATATTCATCAAAAAGAGGGTCGGTAGCATCTAAACCATAATCCCATGCTGCCCATTGCTGATACCAACGAGCTGTTGCCATAATAAATATCAGGGTTAACATACCTATAAAAACCGGCTTAAGGTTTAACTTCCAAGGTTTAATATCACCTTTTTTTAGTACATCATCTTGTGTTACAGCCATAGCTATTCTCCATAATTATTTTGCCTAACATTAACATATTACCATCTAAATCTAATTACATTTAAGTTATTTATTCATCATTATCACGTTTATTGATTCTCTTCATGTATACAAAATACATTCCACCTAATACAAAGAATAAAACCACTGCCCATTTAAGGACTTGCTGTGTACTTGAAGGCTCTTTACTATTCGGGCTACGCTCACCTATATAAAAGTCAAATTCTCTCGATGAATCATGGCCCTCTTCATCTAGAAACATCACTTTACCGTGATATTTCCCAATGGCGTTAGGCATGAACTTTAGTAACATTGAGCCATTTGGAAACAACTGCAACGGTAGCGCTGCCAATGGCTCAAGCTTGTCTCCATTTAAATAACCAATTGAAAAGGAAAATGGATTTTTTTTAGAATCTTCTTCCATAAAATCAAGCACCATGATTGTTTCAACTACATCGGGTGCATCTTGGCAGAATACCTCTCCCTCATGCGTTGAAGGTTGGTATGCGGTTAAGTGTATTGCTCGCTCTTCTCCGATTTTTAATGTACATGCACCATTCTTGTTATCAATATTGCCATGCCCTAGTGCATGCCCGCTGATGCATAACAGCGCAAATATTATTATTTTCAAGACAACCTCCAATATTTTATATATTTTTGAATACGCATTAAACCTTATCATTAACAAACATTCTCAGCTAGCCAACTTAGTTTTAAGTTAGTGTAAGGGCTATATATTTTTAACTTCAGTAAAACAGACAGCTCATACTATAATAAGTTCTAAAATTTTAGCCTTTACATGTTTGCTAAAGAACAAAACCATTTATTTACCCTCTCTACTATTAAGGATATCCAATGACACTTTTAAAATGCATCCTCGGTTCTTTATTGCTTCTTTTTCCAACGTTGGTCTTTTCAGCTAGTGCGGGTGAACACACTCAACTTGATCTAACCGATCACTTCGCAGGTTATTTAGCCTTAGGCATTTTTGTTGTTGCATACTCCTTAGTCATTTTTGAAGAGCAATTACATTTAGCCAAGTCCAAACCTGTTTTATTGGCTGCTGGCCTCATTTGGATTCTGATTGCAATCGTCTATCAACAACACGGCTTTGACCATGCTGCGGAGATTGCAATAAGGCATAACTTCTTAGAATATGCTGAATTATTCTTCTTTTTATTAGTTGCCATGACATACATTAACGCCATGATTGAACGTGGTGTATTTGATGCGTTGAGAGGCTGGCTTATTAGAAAAGGTTTTAGTTACAAAGCGTTATTTTGGCTTCTCGGTATTCTTGCTTTCTTTATTTCCCCGATTGCAGACAACCTAACCACTGCGCTAATTATGTGTACGGTAGCGTTAACCGTTGGAAGCAAAGAGCCTAAGTTCGTTGCCATTTCTTGTGTAGCTATCGTTGTAGGCGCTAACGCTGGTGGCGCATTTAGCCCATTTGGTGACATAACCACATTAATGGTTTGGCAAAAAGGCATGGTGCAATTCACAGAGTTTTTCGCCCTGTTCTTACCGTCTGTTGTTAACTATGTTGTTCCTGCGGCCATTATGCAATTTTTCATTCCTTCAGGCTCGCCAGATGCCATTGAAGAAGGTGAGGAACTAACCATGAAACGGGGTGGCCTAACTGTCGTTGGTCTGTTCTTGTTAACTATTGTTACTGCGGTTTGTTTCCACAACTTCCTCCATTTGCCGCCCGCTATCGGCATGATGATGGGCTTGGCTTATCTAAAGTTTTTCGCTTATTACCTAAAAATGAGCAATGCGAAAAGAGACAAAAAGAAAATGGCGTTAGAACTCCAGTTCGGCCAGGGAAATGAATACAGCACAGATTCAAAAAAATCTAATAAAACCTATGATATTTTCAAAGAAGTAGCTAACGCAGAGTGGGATACCTTGTTTTTTTTCTACGGTGTCATTCTGGCCGTAGGTGGCCTTGGCTTTATGGGTTATTTAGGCATGGTGTCGCAATTCATGTACGGAGATTTAGAGCCAACGACTGCCAATGTTATTGTTGGTGTTTTATCTGCGATTGTAGATAATATTCCCGTTATGTTTGCTGTTTTAACAATGCAGCCAGACATGTCTCATGGACAATGGCTATTAGTAACATTAACGGCCGGTGTTGGTGGTAGTTTACTTTCTGTCGGCTCAGCGGCAGGTGTTGCGCTAATGGGCCAAGCTCGAGGTATTTATACGTTTGCATCTCACTTAAAGTGGACACCTGTTATTGCACTGGGATATATCGCCAGCATTTATGCTCATTTATGGATCAACGCCGACTTGATGTAAGAATATTTTATGACTGTAGCAAAAAGACATGAACCATAAAAACCCACCTGTCGTTCTTGGTTTTGTTGCCAAAAGTGGCACAGGTAAAACTACGTTAATTAGCCGTCTCATTCCTATTTTGAATGAACGAGGCTTTAAAGTGGGTTTGATAAAGCACAGCCACCATGATTTTGAAACGGACCAGCCAGGCAAAGACAGCTACCGTTTACGAAAAGCGGGAGCATCCCCCGTTGTTTTAGTATCGAAACATCGCCGTGCTGTTATTACTGAATTATCATCTGGTGAACCGACGTTAGATGAACAACTTCATTGTTTCGCAAATACTGCGATTGATTTAATTCTTGTCGAAGGGTTTAAACACGAAGTTTTCCCGAAGATTGAACTGCATAGAAAAGAATTAGGCAATCGCCTAATGCATTTGCGTGATAAGGCCATAATAGCTGTCGCTAGTGATACAAAGATTGAGACCAATCTACCGTGTTTAGATATAAACAAACCCGAACAGGTTGCTGATTATATAATTCATCAATTCATGAAAAATGACTGACGCTTGTGCAACACCAGGCTTGTTAACACTTGAGAGTGCTTTATCTCAAATAGCTGACGCTCTCCCCCTATATAATCAATACGAACAATTACCACTCAAACAAGCGTTAAACAGAGTCACGTATAGTGATATTAATTCTACGGTTAACGTGCCTAGTTTTCGAAACTCATCAATGGATGGCTATGCGCTGTCCATTAATAGCGATGTGACAAAGCCGTTAAACATTGTTGGTACATCTTGGGCAGGCAAACCATTTACTGGTGATGTTCCAGCAAATAGTTGCGTAAGAATATTTACGGGCGCCTATGTGCCAGATAATTGTAACTGCGTCGTGATGCAGGAAAATGTAACACGTGACGATGATATTATTAAGATTAATAACACACCCCAAGCATCTGATAATATTAGAAATATTGGCGACGATTCAAAAGAAGGCGAGTTAATTGTTTCTAGCAACACATTAATAAATTCCACCAACATTGGCCTTTTAGCGTCGTGCGGCATAGCGGATATAGCCGTATACAAACGACTTAATGTTGGCTTCTTTTCGACAGGCGATGAACTCGTCTCTATTGGCTCATCGCTAAAACTGGGGCAAATATTCGACAGCAATCGCTATACATTGGCTGCCATGATTGAACAAACCGGCGCCATTCCTATAGACATGGGCGTGATTTTAGACGACCCTCAAGCGGTTGAAACGGCTTTATTATCTGCCTCCGAACAATGCGATGTCATCATTACTTCGGGTGGTGTATCTGTTGGAGAAGCTGATTATATAACCGATGTGCTTAGTAAAATTGGTACCGTTAATTTATGGAAAATTGCTATTAAACCTGGCAAGCCCTTGGTATTTGGTTTTATAAACGGCTCTGCCTTTTTTGGGCTTCCAGGTAACCCCGTGTCTGTCATGGTTACCTATCAGCAAATTGTGCGCCCTATCCTAGAAAAAATGATGGGAGCCGGCACGGATTCTAAACGTTTACTATTACAAGCTAAAACAACTGACACACTTTATAAACAACCCGGACGTAAAGAGTTTCAACGTGGTTTTGTAGAAAATATAAATGGGCAACTTGTTGTCTCTTCAACCGGCGGACAAGGCTCACACATGCTGCGATCTATGGCTGAAGCAAATTGCTTTATCGTACTTGAACAAGAAACAGGCAATATAAACAAGGGTCAACTGGTGACCATTCAACTATTAGGTACAAACATATGACAAATGGAACTGTTTTAGTGACAGGTGGCGCCGGTTATATCGGTAGCCATGTTGTTAAACTACTGGGTGAACGGCATGAAAAAGTCATCATATTAGACGACTTATCGACTGGCTTTGAAGCTTCAATTTTACACGGTGAATTTATACAGGGTAATACCGGCGATCAAGAGCTCGTCAGCAAAATCCTGAAAGAGCACCAAGTTGAATCTGTACTGCATTTTGCTGCTCACACAATTGTGCCTGAATCTGTTGAAAACCCATTAAAGTATTACAAAAATAATACAGCCTGTACTAGAAATTTACTGGAATGTTGTTCTGACGCGGGTGTTAAACACTTTATATTTAGCTCTACCGCTGCAGTATATGGCGAATTAGAGTCTGGTTATGCATCTGAAGAAACACCTAAAGCGCCGATAAATCCGTATGGCAGCTCTAAATTAATGAGTGAACAAATGATACGGGATTTGTCGTTTGCAACAGACCTCAACCACGTCATATTGCGTTACTTTAATGTTGCAGGATCAGATCCTGATGGGCAGATTGGTCAATCCACCGAAAACGCCACCTTATTAATTAAAGTTGCTGCTGAAGTTGCTATTGGGAAACGCGAAAAGCTACTGGTATATGGAACTGATTACCCTACGGCTGACGGAACCGGCATTCGTGATTATATTCATGTGTCTGATTTGGCTGCAGCGCATATCAATGCGCTGAACTACTTAAGAAATAACGGAGAGTCAACTACGCTAAACTGTGGTTATGGTCATGGCTTTAGCGTTCGGGAAGTGATTAACGCCGTTAATAAAGAAAGCAAGACGCCTATTACCGTTGAAGAAATGCCAAGGCGCGCCGGCGATCCACCTGAACTCATATCAGTCGCTGACAAAATTCACAGCACGTTAGGGTGGTCACCAAAGTTTGACGACCTTAACCTTATTGTCAAAACATCAATCGATTGGGAAAAAAAGCTATTATCTAGATAAGTTAATCATCGTCATCATTATCTGGAATGGCTGCGTCAACAACGGCCACGCCCACCTTAACCGGTAGCATCGCCACATCTATTGCTGTATCGGCGACTGTAATAATAGAGCACCCATTGATTGTCAACGCACATAATAAAAGAACCAAAAATTTCATCTTAACTCCTAATGTTTAGTACGCATTGTATGTACAAAAGCATTAACGAACGGTGAACCACATCAACAATATGTGCGGTCATTTCGCCCTTGAGTCTATATATAATGCTAGCTGTTCTAACCCCTGTTTAATTTCTTCTATTGACGTAGTGTAAGCAAAACGTAAATACCGTTCAGCATAAGTCATACCAAAGTCTAACCCAGGCGTAACGGCCACCCCTACTTGCTCTAACAAATCCAAAGCAAATGCATAGCTATCATTGGTAAAGGCACTACAGTCGGCATAAATATAAAACGCCCCTTCGGGGTTAACCGGCACCTTAAAGCCCAATTCAATTAAGCCATCATAAAGAACATCTCTACGTTGCTTAAACTCATCACAACGTTGCAACAATATATCTTTTGTTTCACCACTAAAGGCTGCCAGTGCAGCAAATTGTGAATGCGTAGGCGCTGCTATAAACAAGTTTTGCATTAATCTATTTGCCGCACCCATAGCATGCTCAGGAACAATCACCCAGCCAAGCCGCCAACCGGTCATCCCAAAAAATTTCGAAAAACTATTTATAACAAACACATCATCAGAAAATTCAAGCGCTGATACGGCACGTTCCTCGTACACCAAGCCATGATAAATTTCATCTGAAATCAGAAAACCATTTCTTTCATCTATCGTCTGAATAATTTCTTTTAACGTTTCCCCATCAACCATTGACCCAACTGGGTTTGAAGGTGAAGCTAACATTACGCCACGTGTACAATCACCCCATGCAGACGCAATGGATGCAGCGTTTAGTTGAAAGTTATCATCTTCAGATGCCTCAATAAAACAACTAACGCCTCCCAATAAGCCAATCAAATTACTATTACACGGGTAACCAGGTGCTGCCATTAACACATCGTCGCCAGCATCAATCAATGTTGCCAACGCAACAGTTAATGCACCAGAAGCGCCAGGCGTGATAAAAATCCGCTCGGGAGACACCTTAACGTTATATTGCTGAGTATAAAATTCAGCAATTTTTTCTCGCAAAGCAAGCAAACCCTGTGCTTCTGTATAATGCACATCTCCCTTTTTAAGGAAATCAACGCCCGCATCAACAATTGGCTGAGGCGTTGAAAAGTCCGGTTCACCAACTTCCATATGGACTATATGACGCCCTTTACTCTCTAGCGTTTTAGCCCTAGACATAATGTCCATCACATAAAAAGGTGACACTCTATCAACACGCGCAGAACCTTTTTTCACAATCATTAATAAAAACCTTTGTAGAAACCCAAAATAGGTCTATATTTTAATGTACAACGGCGAACGTAAATGCAATGAATTAACAAATAGTTTGCACATTTATGGTTTATCTGATATTTATGCGCGCTTAAATTTTTTTATTGGCTGGTAAAACACTATGGCGACATCAAAAAACAAATCACTAGACTCTAGTCACTTAAACTTTAAACCCTATAAAGTTAAAAAGGGTGAAGAGTTTATGAACCCTGACCAAATCGAACATTTTAGAAATATTTTGACGCTTTGGAAAAATGAACTGATGGGTGAAGTTAACCGCACCGTTCATCATATGCAAGATGAGGCGTCTAACTTCCCAGACCCTACAGATCGTGCGACGCAAGAAGCAGACTTTAGCCTTGAATTACGCACACGTGATAGAGAACGTAAATTAGTTAAGAAAATCGATGAATCATTGAGCATGTTAGATGCTGGTGATTACGGCTACTGTGAAGCTTGTGGCATTGATATCGCGATTAAACGTCTAGAAGCGAGACCAACAGCATCACAGTGTATTGATTGCAAATCACTTGACGAAATACGTGAAAAACAAACGGGTTAAGCTCTAATATTTCAGCGTCTAACTTAAGTACATACAGGGGGCGATTCGCCCCCTCTCCTACCGGCCCGCTTCATCTGGGTTCACTTTTTACAGCCGTTGCCAGCTACTGCCAAGCAAAATCAAATAAGGGGCAATGGCTCGTTCGCATTGACGACCTTGACTCGACACGCTGTAAAAGCGAATATACGAACCAACTGCTCAACACACTAAACCAATTCGGTCTGAATTGGGACGAGCCTGTTGTATACCAACACAACCAAACTAAGCTTTACCAAGCTGCCTTAGAGCGCCTTAAAACACTTAAGCTAACTTACCCCTGCTCTTGCACTCGAAAACAGCTGATGTCGCGTTTAAAAAGCCTTGATACCAACACCTATGATGGCTATTGCCTAAATAACGCCATTACAAGTAACATCACATCAACTAGGTTTAAATTTAAGAACAAACTGATTTCATTTAAAGATGAGATTCAAGGGAGTATCAACAAACAGTTCAATCAACAAACCGATGACCTTATCATTCTCAGAAAAGATAATATCTTCGCCTATCAGCTCGCCGTTTGTGTGGACGATGCTGAACAACATATAACTGAGGTATTACGTGGATATGATTTATTAAGCGAAACCGCTGGGCAAATATATATACAAAAAATACTTGGATTGAACACGCCAAAATACGCACACATACCTGTTATAGTCGACAGTAATGGCGCTAAACTAAGCAAACAGACTTTTGCTGACGATGTAAGCACCTTACCGGTTGAAAAAACATTGTTTAAAATTTTAGGTTTATTAAATCTTAACCCCCCAAAGGATTTAATTAACAACAATATACAAGAGATACTAAAATGGGCTGTTGAGCACTGGACAATGCAAGGCCTTTCTAATCAAACAATATCTCAATCTAACCGTTAAGAATATGACCCATAACGATCAACAAGTTAATGAAGATTTAATGGAACGCTTTTCTGCGCTTATCAATAGCTCTATCCCTAGTGAATACAAACAGTTGTTAAATAGTTTTCAAGAGCAAGGCAATTTCTACACCCAATTAATTCAACATATTGCAGATAAAAAGGACTTGTCGTCATTTTGGGATATACCAAACACACTCGGTTTCGCTAACATAAACAATAAAAGTGATGATTGGTTGACTAACTTTTTTGATATTAATGGCTATTCAACACAATCAAAACAACACATTGAAAACCAGTTCTCTTCATTTCAACAAAAATTCTCTGATCACTCACAGCAAAATTTGAAACAATTTCAATCCGCATTACAAAAGATGAGTGAATTACATGGCCAAATAAGCCAACAGGCTATTGAAGAGTTCAACCAATTAACTCACTCAAACAGCGACCAATCTAACGAAAAACTATGCCAACATTGGCTTAATGCGGGTGAAACCGCATTTAACAGTATTAGCCAACAACCTGATTACATAACAACCCAACGTCAGTTGTTCGAATCATTGGGCGCACTACAAACCAGCAATGAAACCTTTTACGAACAATTCTCATCATTAATTGGCCTACCCTCTACGCAAACTCAAGCAGATTTAACAAAGGCATTACATGAGTTAAGAATTGAATTTGCGGAATATCGTGAGCGGACCGATGAGCAACTGCATACCCTTCAACAACAACTTAAAAAACGCCGTTAAATCGCTATGTTGGCAACCGAATCCATAACCAAAGACCCGTGGCAAGATGACTTGGTTTTGTTTATGGACAATATAGAAACATCTGCGCAACAACCACCTGCCGTAGGTACAGCACCCAAGTCATGCATTTATAAAGAAAACAAGCTCCGGCTTTTTCGGTACGAGCCATTAAAAACCAAACAAAAACGTACGCCTATCTTATTGGTTTACGCGTTAGTCAATCGGCCATACATTACAGATCTTGAGCCTGACCGATCATTAGTTTTAAAGCTCTTAAAACAAGGCTACCCTGTGTATTTAATTGACTGGGGTTATCCAGATGCTAGTGATTGCCATACCTCACTGAATGACTATATAAACAGTTATATTCATCGTTGTGTAACACGTGTTTGTAGAGACGCTAATGTCAAAAAAATTGATTTATTAGGCATATGCCAAGGCGGTGTTTTTTCACTATGCTACAGCGCCATACAACCCGAGCATATTAGGAAACTAATTACCCTTGTGACACCCGTAGATTTTCATTCTGAAGGCAATATTCTTAGCTTGTGGACAAGAAACATTGATACACGTCTGGTCTGTAATACTAAAAAAAACATATCAGCCAACCTAATCAATCAACTGTTTAGAAGCATCA
This sequence comes from uncultured Piscirickettsiaceae bacterium, assembly GCA_913061075.1. Lineage (GTDB taxonomy): Bacteria > Pseudomonadota > Gammaproteobacteria > Methylococcales > Cycloclasticaceae > Cycloclasticus. Next base: position 100,494 of record CAJXSK010000007.1, read on the forward strand.
AACCATACCAGCTCAACCGAGATAAGTACCGCCATTTAAAAAAATTGATTAATAAACCAGTCCAACTCGACACCTTTGTTAGAATGGAGAAATGGTTGAACAATGGTCCCGATTTAGCTGGTACAGCAGCACTTGAATTCGTACAAAAATTTTATCAAGGCAATGATTTACATACTGGAAAACTCAGCATCGGTAGTCATTCAATCGACCTTAAAAATATCAAATGCCAAGTTCTCAACCTCTATGCCAATAACGACCACATTGTGCCACCAAGCTCCGCGCTTGCACTAAAAAAACACATTCGCTCAGAGCTTTACCAAGAACAAGAATTAAACGGCGGCCATATAGGGGCGTTTATCAGTAATAACACTCAGCAAGCATTACTTGAAAAAATAACGCAGTTCCTAAAGTAACTGCGTTTATTTTTTATCTTTCTCAGTTGAAAAACCAACGTTTTTCGTCATCGCATCCCACATAGTCTTCTGAAAACCCTCCATCGCCGACATGTGCTCTGGCATTGCCATATAAAGCTTCATTAACTCAGTCATATCATTAGATTCAATGCCCGCCATCATTTTTTCGCGTATTTTTTCCATTGCCTCTTTTTGTAGTGCTTGAACGTCAGGCAACCCTAACAGCTCCCTCATCTCTTGAGGAGTGGCATCAATTTCAATTGTCGCTTTCATAACCACCTCTATTAATTAAGGAGTAATGTATTTTTCTTTGTCTTTAAATCAAGGCTTATTTCTTTGAATCACCTTCAGTCATGGGTCTACCGGAAGGTTTTGGCATTTGTAAGTCCGTAACTGCTGCAACAGCAGGTTTTGGCACGGCCTTTGCCACTACTTTTTTAGCTTCAGGTTTCGCTGCAGTCTTCTTAGCGACTACTTTTTTAGCGGCAGGTTTCGGTGCGGCCTTCTTAGCGACTACTTTTTTAGCGGCAGGTTTCGGTGCGGCCTTTTTAGCGACTACTTTTTTAGCGGCAGGTTTCGGTGCGGCCTTCTTTGCTGCTACTTTTTTAGCCGTAGGTTTTGGTGCGGCCTTCTTAGCAACTACCTTTTTAGCGGCGGGTTTAGCAGCCGTTTTCTTAACACTTACTTTTGCAACCATCGAAGGTGCATCAGCCATTCCTTCTGTGATTAGATCACCCATCGCCTGTTTTGTTTCCATCGCAATTTTCACGGAACTTTGAGCACCCAACAATACTTTTTCAGACAACTCTTTATAAATCTCAGACTGTAAATTCACCAGTTCAGTCATTGAGCTAACCTTACCAACATTCCTTGTTTTTTTAATACCACCTTCCAAACAGCTAGACATCATATCCATTTGTAATTTAGTTAACTTCTTGATGGAGTTTGCATTAAGTGTATTGATTTTTTTTAATGCATCGTTGGCATTCTTACTTAATTGTGTCCATTGCTTTATAAGGTCCTTTTGCATTTTTTGCCCCTGTTATTATTAATAATGTTTATCACGGTTAATTAATAGACATTAATTAACCATCTGTCAATAAAAAGGCGGCTAAATAGCCGCCTTTTTATTGATTAGCTTGAATAAATCAAAAACTAGTGAATAAACCGCCATTAACAGGGATGTTTGCCCCTGTAATGTAATCAGCATCATTTGAAGCTAAAAAACCAACTGTATTAGCAATTTCTGCTGGTTTGCCCATACGCTGCATTGGTATTTGTGACACCAAATCATTACGAATTTCCTCATCAATTTCCATAACCATTGATGTCGCGATATAACCTGGGCTAACTGAATTAACTGTGATCCCTTTTCTAGCAACTTCTTGTGCTAGCGCCATTGTAAAACCGTGCATGCCGGCTTTAGCTGCTGAATAATTTGTTTGCCCGAATTGACCACGCTGACCATTGACAGATGAAATATTTATAATACGGCCGAATTGTCTAGATAACATATAATCCAACACGTTTTTTGTCATATTAAAAACACCATCTAAGTTAGTTGATAGCACTGCATCCCACTTCGACTCATCCATGTTTTTAAGAAAACCATCGCGGGTAATGCCTGCGCAGTTAACAAGGACGTTAATTGGCCCAACTGTTTCTTCAACTTTTTTGATCATCTCAGCGCACGCATCAAAATCAGTGACATCCGCTTCTTCTACTAAGAACTCAAAACCATTGCTTTTATGTTCTGCAATCCATTCGTCCGACTTTTCAATTTTTTTATTAAATGTTGTTGCCACTACGGTGTAACCATTCTCTGAAAGTTTTTTAGAAATCTCAGTTCCAATACCACCGATGCCGCCCGTTACTACAGCTACAGAATTATTCATAAATTATTATTCTCGTTTAAAAAACATGTCGTATTATATCACGTATTATTGCGTCGCAATATGAAACCAAAATAAATATTTTCCATTGAGCATAAAAAAACCACTTACATTTCTGTAAGTGGTTGATTCATATGGCGTCCCCAAGGGGGTTCGAACCCCTGTTACCGCCGTGAAAGGGCGGTGTCCTAGGCCTCTAGACGATGG
>CAJXSK010000008.1 GCA_913061075.1 uncultured Piscirickettsiaceae bacterium
ATACATAGGATGTAGCGATAAGTGTTACATTAGGACGGAATGTCCCCAGAACCCCTAATAATGATTATCAACTGTTTAGGTGCGCTGATTCTAATTCCTTTGGCAATACATACCTTTAAACCGAACTTGTTAAAGGAAAGTAACTAACGCGTGATAAAACTTATAACCTGAAAACAAATAAAATAAGAGTATTTAATATAAATGTTGGATGAGGAGTGCTGTTGTGAGAATGAATGGGAAAGTTGCATTAATTACAGGTGGTGGATCGGGTATTGGTGAGGCGACATGCCATCGTTTAGCCGAAGAAGGAGCGGCAGTTGTTGTCGCAGATATCAATGAAGACAGTGCTAGGCGTGTTGCCGATGCGATTAATAATGGCCGTGGCAATGCCTGTGCTAAGCATCAGGATGTAACAAATGAAAAGCGTTGGGTAGGGCTGATCGCCGATGTTGTCAAACAGTTTGGTAGTCTAGATGTTTTGGTAAACAATGCTGCTATAGCACCTATCGGCACAGTGGAAGATACCTCTCTTGCCGATTGGAGTAGAGTCCAGAGAGTAAATGTAGAAGGTGTATTTATAGGAACGCGTGAAGCGATAAAAGTAATGAAACAAAAAGGCGGCTCAATCATTAATATTTCTTCTGATTTGGGTATTATCGGTGAACCTACAATGGCGGCTTATAGTACTAGTAAAGGAGCAACCAGAGTGTTTACTAAGTCAGCTGCGTTGCATTGTGCTAGAAAAGGATATGCTATTCGGATTAACTCAGTTCACCCTGGGTTTATCGATACGCCTGCTGCTGCAGGTGCTGTGGCGGAAATGAGTGAAGAGGAGGCAGTTACATTTCAAGCACGAATACTGGGGAGCATTCCAATGGGTTGTATGGGGGCACCTATAGATATTGCCAATGGCATCCTATTCCTTTCCTCAGATGAATCCAGCTATATGACGGGATCTGAGTTGGTGATTGATGGTGGTTTCATAGCGTAGTAACATTGATGTGCAGCCACACATAACTAACTGAAGTTAAAAGCAAAAATTAAAGCACGCTTAGGATCTGTATACGCGGTATGTATCTAATCGTTATGTCCGCTCCATTTGTTACAGCGTAGTGCTAGCGGCTTGGTTGGCCATTCAATACCCTATTCCAATAACCGAATAGTACACTAGTTTAATAATGAAAAGGCGGTATTAATGTCGACTAAAACTACTATTTAATTCTTTATATTAGGGTTACGTGGCTGTATTCGATATTTTTGTATGTTTTGGCGTCCATCAGTTACTGGGTATACTAAATACACGGGTCGAGGCAAAATAATCAAAATTGAACTTCGTTAACTCGCCTTCCTGAAGTTCGGGCACGGGCAATAAACGGACGGTTAATGGTTTGTTTAGGGCCATAGCTAACTCTGCTGTGTCACGCATTAACCCTTCGATTTTTTTCTGTGACAGGTTACCGCTAACAGGTATTACATCTAAGCCTGTAGCTCCAACTGCAGCGCAGGCCAAGAGGCTTGAAATATCAAAATTTTGAGCTTTAGCGCCTTCTGCCAACACAGCGTCTTCCAGTGGCAGTAGCATTACCCCGCAGTAACCTGCTCGTTGAAACTCGGCTGCATCTAGGCTCTTTTTAATTAGAGTGACTGCCGCCATTGTTCCCGGCCCGCCAAAAGGTTCGTTAGTTAGCAATTCCACTACGTGGCCGAAAGAGCGAGGGATACTTGGGTAGGGTGAGGGGGTCATGTCAATACCTCGGTACTCTAAACCATTGAGTGTAGCGGCCTTGTTTCCTAAACTATCAAGCTTTGCACCGAGGGCATTAAAGCAGGCGGTTAAGGTGGGTGCAGATAACCAACGCTCCTCAGTTCCATCGATTGCTTCTAATAAATCCACCACTGTATCAGCGGATTCGATGGCAATTGAAAATGCAGGTGGGCTGCTACCGTCGTGCCAAGCTGCAGGAAAGAAAGGGCTAAATGCAGGCATGTTGGCGACCATGCAGTAGCGTAAATTACCAAAACCATCATCTTTCATCGGTGCGTTATCAATAACTACTTGGGCAGCAAGTGGTAGAAGTTCAGCTTTGAAGCCGGCTGTTTGGTCAGCTAGTTGAACCGAGGTAAATACCCAGTCAGTTGCACCGATTACAGCAGGCAATCCAACCATTAGCTGTTTTATCAGGTCATGTTCAGTATTATTGCCACCAGTTGTCGAACTTGCCCCGAGTGTGCCTAATGCCATATGTTTAAACCCGGCTTGGCTGGCAACCTGTTCGTACTGATGCGCAAATGCGGCTAACTGCTGTGCTGTCGCACCTCTTGGTAATACTTGTTCCAGAGGCTGGGTTGCCAGCCGCAAACTTTGTACGGCAATGCCAGCCTCGGTAAATATTTCCTTAATCTTGGTTGCCTGCTTACCCAGTGGAGCTATGTGTTGCTCCATCTGCTGTAAACTGGCATGACTTGGAAGTTGGGTAAAAAAGGTAATCGCACGAATTTCCATTAGGGGTTCCAAAGTATTTGGTATTATAAAAAGGCATGGATGAACGTCTGTTCATCCATGCCTTGATTATAAGATATCATAATTGGTATTGTGTAGTATTTATTAAAAAGGAAGCCCTTATGATGGTTATCCAATAAGCTAGTAATTCCCTATAATTGTTTTAGCTTTAAGGGCGGATTACAAATCGGCTGAGTTTTATAAAAGGAGGAATAAATGAAAGTATGTAAGATAATATTGTCAGTGCTGTTGTTTGTGATACATATAGGAAGCTGGGCTGGCAGTACATCACCCATAGGGCCATCTGGCGGGATGTTTTCTTCAGCGCCATTAGGGGCGGATGACTTTATGTTTATTAGTCATAAGGCATATCAGATAAATGGTAATAATAGCGAGCTCAAGTACTCGTTGCGTGCATTATTTATTTAAATATTAAAGATAATAAAATATAACGTGAAATGGCGTATTTATGTTGAAAGTATTACACCCAGCCCATATGCTGATAATCAGTTGCAGCGTTGGCTTAGGCCAAACATTGTAATTGTTGTTAATATTAACGTAACTAGAAGGTCACAATATGAAAATAATACTCATATCCTTAACCGTTTTGACGTTTGTGCTTTTTACAGGGGCTTGTTTTGCCGTTGATGGCGATGCTGTACAGGCTGAACGCATTAAACAACAATTAATGTCCCCAGGGCGAGATCAATACGATGCGATTAAAGATCCGGGTAGAAAACCGCTTGAAGTCATCCGTTTTTTGGTATTAAAGATGGGATGACAGTACTTGATATATACACGGGAGCTGGTTATAACACCGAAATCCTATCTGCAGCCGTGGGGCCTAGTGGGCTAGTATATGCTCAAAATTATCATTATGTATTACAGCTGATTAACGGTGCTCGTCACCAAGCCATGCTGGCAAGGCTAGCAAAAAATCGGTTACCCAACGTCCGTTACATGGTGGTCAACCCAGAGGATATGCCGTTCGAGAATTCTGTTGATATGGTGTATTGGGGGTTTAATATGCACGATATTTATAATTCTGATAAGGCTTATATTGGTGAAGCAGGGGTGCAGCTTTTTCTTCAAGGTATGTATCGTGCGTTAAAACCGGGTGGTGTTTTGGGTGTCAGTGATCATGTGGGTGAAAAAGGCTACGATAATGTTAAATTTCACCGCCTTGAACCTCGTATTATGAAAGAAATGTTAGTGAAGGCCGGCTTTAAAATCGATGCAACATCAGATTTATTGGGTAACCTAAATGATGATCATAGTCAGTCAATTTATGCCGATGGATTACGTTACAAAACAGATCGAATTCTTATTCGTGCGTTTAAGCCAGAATAATGGTGGGTGTATCAAAAGAATATTGTATTGAATTACCCTATACCTACGCAGGTTCAATTGGTCGTTTTTACATCATACAAGTATTAATACTAACTGCTTTTTTATTAGTACCATCAACTGTTATAGCGATTAATCAATGCGAAAGTAAAGGCGTACAACTTCAAGTATTGGGTTCTGGTGGGCCAGAAATATTGCAGGTTAGTCGTGCATCTTCTAGCTACCTTATTTGGTTGGATGGTAGAGCACGCGTGTTGATTGATGCGGGCGGTGGTAGTGCCTTCAACTACAGCAAAACAGGTGCAAAGTTCGAGGATTTAGATGCTATTTTGTTAACTCACTTGCACGTTGATCACAGTGCCGACTTGCCAGCGTATATAAAAGGATCGTATTTTGGTCATCGGGAACGAGATTTGCCGGTGTTTGGGCCTAGTGGCAATCAACTGATGCCGTCAACCAGTGAATTTGTGACATCGTTATTCTCTAAACCGAGTGGGGCGTTTAAATATTTAAGTGACTTTGTAGATAGGGCTGAATCGGCGGCTTACAAAATTCGTGCGTATGATGTTCCTTTTAATAATAGAACCAATTGGTCAGAGTTTGAAAACGATCGAATCAAGTTAAGTGCTATTTCTGTACATCACGGGCCATTACCAGCAGTTGCATGGCGGGTTGATATTGGTGGGTATTCCATCAGCTTTTCTGGGGATATGAACGGTGATTACCGCAGCCTAGAGGAACTGGCGCTTAACTCAACCATGTTGGTTGCTAATAATGCGATACCTGAAAGTGCGAAGGGGGTTGCACGATTCTTACATATGCCACCCTCTGTTATTGGCATGGCAGCATCAAACGCTAAGGTTAAGCAATTAGTATTATCGCACCGTATGCAAAGAACGTTAGGGCATGAAGAGCAAACAAAACGTATTATTCAGCACAAATTTAAAGGCAGTGTGCGTTTTGCTAATGATTTAGACTGCTTCAATTTACATCAATCAAAGTGATCATATGATTCCAATGTTTAAGACACTTTTTTCGCCCTTTCAATTGGGTTCGCTAACGTTACCAAACAGAACAGTTATGGCGCCGATGACTCGCTCTCATTCGCCTAACGGTATACCCGGTGAAGATATGGCAGCTTACTATACTCGTAGAGCAGAAGGTGGGGTTGGATTGATTATTAGCGAAGGCACAACGATTAATCATCGAGCATCAAATGGCTACCCTAGTGTACCGAGAATTTATGGAGAAGATGCGTTAGCAGGCTGGCAAAAAGTAGTGGCTGATGTCCATAAAGCGGGAGGTAAAATTGCCTCACAAATATGGCATGTGGGTGCCTTGAGGGAAAAAGGGTTAGGGCCAGAGCCAGAAGAAATTGCTGTGGGCCCTGTTGATGTTTATAAAGACGGAGAATTGACCGTTCGCGGTTTAGATAAGGACGAAATTAAAGAGGTTATAAATGCTTATGCTGAAGCTGCTGAGAATTCAAAAAAGTTAGGGTTTGATGCAGTTGAAATACACGGGGCACACCAATATTTAATTGACCAGTTCTTTTGGCATGAATCGAATACGCGTACTGACGAATATGGCGGTGGAATTGAGAACCGTGTTCGTTTTGGTACAGAGGTGGTAGCAGCTGTGCGTAAAGCTGTTGGCCCTAATTTACCGATAATTTTTAGATTTTCACAATGGAAACTGCTTGACTACACCGCTAAAATTGCTCAAACACCAGAGGAATTAACCAAATTTCTTTTGCCATTAAGCGAAGCAGGTGTGGATGTTTTTCATGCCAGTACAAGGCGTTTTTGGTTACCAGAATTTGAAGGTTCTGACTTAAACCTCGCGGGGTGGGCTAAAAAAATAACCAATAAACCATCCATTACTGTGGGAAGTATCGGACTTGATAAACAGTTTGCAGTTGAGCATTTCACAGGCGCTGAAGACCCAACGGCTAATACAACTGATATTGATGAACTATGTAAAAGGTTAGACGGCGGTGAATATGATTTGATCGCGCTTGGCCGAGCTATTTTGGGAGACTATGAGTGGGTGAATAAGGTACAAGCTGGAGATTTTGATAAGATAAAACCGTTTACAGACAAGGCATTGAAAACACTGACTTGAACGTTATCGATATAATTTAGTTTAATTTAATTTAAACGGACTGGCTGAGCTTGTAAGCTAATTTAACGCCATCACGAATAGCTTGTGCAGCATCCAGTTCTTTAACCTCTTTAACGCCGCCAATATGAAAAACGTCCGCCCCTAGCGTACCTAAATTATTAACCAACTCGTCACGGGGCTCTTGGCCAGCGCAACTAATAATGGTGTCCGCAGGTAAGACCATTATTTCATCTTCATGTTGAATATGAAGCCCATCATCATCAATTTTTATATAACTTAAATCACCCAATAGTTTAACGCCCCGTTTGTGTAATTCTGCTTGGTGAATCCAGCCAGTCGTTTTACCTAAAGATCGCCCAAATTTCCCAGGTTTTCTTTGTAATAAAGTTACGTGGCGCGCCGACTTTACAGGTGATCTTGTTGGGAGAAGGGCGCCGGGACTTTTGCCTTCGGGGTCGATGCCCCAATTCTCATTAAACTCTTGAATAGGGTCTTTATTTGTTGCGTTATGGGTTACAAACTCTGCCATATCGTAGCCAATTCCACCTGCACCAATAATTAGAACCTGTTGGCCAATTTTCTCGGGATGATTAAAGGCATCTTGATACGTCATAAATGAGGGGTGGTTAATCCCAGGCAATTTTAACTGACGAGGTTTGACTCCACTAGAAAGGACGATAGTGTCATAACCTCCTTCTTTAAGTTGGGTTGCATCTACGGTGCAATTTAATTGTACGCTAACGCCGTATTTATTAATCATGACTTGGAAATACCTAAGTAACTCATCAAATTCTTCTTTACCGGGTACTTGGCGCGCATATAGCATTTGGCCGCCGATGCTGGGTTTTTCTTCAAATAAAGTAATATTGTGTCCAGCTTTTGCCGCTTCAATAGAAAAGGAAAGCCCGGCAGCACCTGCACCAATAACAGCAATCTTTTTAGGTTTAATTGCGGTGTTATTAGCGGGGTAGAGTGTCTCATGACAAGCTCTAGGGTTAACTAGACAGCTCGCCGTTTTACCAACGAATATATGATCTAAACAGGATTGATTACAGGCGATACATATGTTGATTTCATCCAGCTGTTGTTGTTTTGCTTTATTAACAAAGTTTGCATCGGCAAGAAAAGGGCGAGATAAATACACCATATCAGCTTCGTTGTCGGCTAATATTTTTTCGGCCACTTCAACTTTATTAATGCGGTTGGCTGCAGCGACAGGGATATTCACCACCTGTTTTATTTTTGCGGTTGCCCATGCAAATGCACCGCGTGGTACCTGCATAGCAATCGTCGGAACAGTCGCCTCATGCCAACCGATACCGGTGTTGATAATGTCAACGCCAGCAGATTCTAAAGCAACGGCAAATTGTTGTGCGTCATCAATGTTCCAACCGTCACCAACTAATTCAAGTACAGACATACGGTATTGAATGACAAAGTCATTGCCAACCTTTTGTCGAATGGCACGAACAGCTTCTAAGGGAAGACGAGATCTGTTATCGAAACTACCGCCCCATGTGTCAGAACGATGATTTGTTCGTGGTGCGGTAAATTCATTTAGAAAATAGCCCTCAGACCCTAATAACTCAACGCCATCAAAGCCTGACTGTTTAGCTAAGTCGGCACAATTTGCAAAGTCTTCAATGGTTTGTAAGATCCCAATTTCCGACATTTCTTTCGGTACTAAAGGGCTAATAGGGGCGCGTATAGGGCTGGGTGCAACCAGCCCATCATGCGTTGCATATCTGCCAGCATGTAAAATTTGTAAAAGGATATGGCTGCCCGCATTATGAACGGTGTCGGTAATTATTTTATACCCTGACTTTTGATTTTGCTCTGTTAACATTAGGGCACCAGGGCTTAGACATCCGGCTTTGTTAGGTGAAATTCCACCGGTGACAATTAATGATACCCCACCTTCTGCACGTTCTTTATAAAAGGCAGCTAAACGATTGAATGGATCATCAGAATGATCTAGACCCGTATGCATAGACCCCATGATGATTCGATTTGGTAATGTTAAATGACCAATCTTGATGGGTGTAAACAAGTGCTTAGTTGATGACATATTTTGTCCTTTAAATTATGGTCCGGTCGAGTAGGAACTGCTTAATATAAGACTGCCCTTGATAGCATCATTGTCATTTTAAGAAACTCCATCATAAGCTACTAAATAGTATTAATCATGTCGAAAGTGGGTTTGTTTATCTAGGCAGATCTGGGGAATAGGGTTCAACGAGTACTGGATAATAATCGATTTATTGGTATGGGCGATATCAAAAAATCCAGCTTCTGAATTTGCAAACCATACTGTATGTCGCATTGGCATATGGTATTACGAAGGTGAAGGCAAGAGTAATTTTTCTAAAAAGCCAGGCTTTTTATTGATAGAAAAACCGCATAAAGAGGTCCATCAGAATGGGCTTGAAGCATTGAATCAGTTTAAATCTGGAAATGCAGCGGTTGCATTGGAGAAATTAACAAAAATGGAACAAGCCAGCATGGGTGTTTTACAAGCCTTATCAGAGTTGTCTGAGCAGTTATAAAAATTGAGTTTAACGAAACTTTGAACTTTATAGGGTTGTCTATACCTAACTAAGTACATCAACTAGTTAGGAGGTGTACCATGGGTAATACAGTCGAACGTCATACGCGCATGCATGTAAAAGATGGTGTGCATCATTTCTGGGAAAATCATCATAGAGTCAATATCGAATATGCGAAATACGTAGGATTTGCATTGATTGCTTTTGGTGTTATCGGGATTCTGTTCGCAGGACAAGATGTTTTGTTCTTTAACTTATCGATGCTGCAGAATACAGGGCACATCGTATCTGGGATGTTTTTATTAGCGACAGTGATATTGTTTGATAGTTCTTATGCAAGATTGGGAAATCAAATCGTTGGCCCAGTGTGCATAATAATAGCGGCCTATGGCTTGTCTGGAATGACGCCCGCTACAGCGTTACTAACCTTAAATACAGGTGAAATTTTATTTTATATGTTTTTTGGTATGGCAACCGCTTATGTAGGATGGGCAACTGATTTGTCTCACTTGAAACATTGGTGGCCTTAACGTTAAATTAATAATGTTAAAAAAGCCCCATTAATTGGGGCTTTTTTTAATAGTAGCGATAATGTCGTTTTTTAGGGTTATCAGGTGGTTTGCTTGATCGAAGAAGTTGTCAATTTCAGGACTAATGTCATTAGCTAAGTCATTGCGTAGGCTTTCTTCAAGAACCTTAGCGCATGACTTGAGTAAGGTTGTCCCACAATATGCAGCTGAGCCATGAATGTTATGAACGATGTCTGCCGCTTGTTCTACATTATCATTTACCAATTCGGATTTTAGTGTTTGGATTAGGTTAGGTAATTCGGTTAGAAATTTTGTCATCATTTGTTCTACTAGTACTGGGTTGTTTCCCATGCTAGAAAGAGCGGCTTGCAAGTTAAAAGTTTGAAGGGTTTGTTTAGAACTGCTTTGAGTAACTTGTTTTTCGTTAAAATTTATTTTCGTGCAATTAGCGGTTATTAAAAGTTGGCTTGCTAAATGAAGAAGTTCGCCATGATCTATGGGCTTAACAAGGTAGCCATCAAAGTTATTGATGTGCTTGGCGCGCTCAATTCCAGACGTAACATGGGCAGTGATTGCTATAGCCGGCGTTGAATGATTCAACTGACGTTCGCTAGAGCGAATGTCATCAAGTACTTCATGGCCCATTTTGAATGGCATTCTTAGATCTAGTAACATCAAATCGTATTTCTTTTGTTGCGCGGCTTCATAGGCTTGCTGGCCGTCATTAACACAATCGACTATTACGTTTTGTTTGCTGAATAAATATTTAATTAGTTGGCGGTTAATTTCATTGTCATCCGCTGCCAGCACGTTAATGCCAGATAAACATAAATAAACAGTTTCTAGTTCATCGTTTGTAGCTTTAAGAGATGAAGCTGTAGTGGGGTTGTTTTTGGCTAGTATAAACGGCAGATTAAATCGGAATGTGGAGCCTTTACCAAGGGTGCTTTTTACTGTTATTTTCCCATTTAATGCGGCTATTATTTTTTGTGTAATAGATAACCCGAGGCCAGTGCCTTTTTCATAGGAAGAGGATTCAAACTGTGTGAATTCTTCAAATAACTTTTTGTGGTTTTGTTTGCTTATGCCCACACCTTTATCAATGACGGAACAATCTAGCTGATTTGGTAATTCTTTATGCAAATTGAGCTGCACTGAAATCGTTGAATTGGGACTAAACTTTATAGCATTACTAATTAAATTTAATAGTATTTGGGTTAATTTTGTAGGGTCTTGAATTATGTGTGTGGGTAATGCATCGTCATGTTTATAATCAATAATGACATTATTTTCAGTTGCTAAGATAGCCATAGTGGACAGTGTGTTTTCCATCATAGATTTAAGATGAAAAGTTTTTTTGGCTATTTTAACTTTGCCTGCTTCTAATTGGGCAAGATCAAGGACATCATTGATAATTTGGTGTAGGTTTTTTGAGGAAATAATAGAGGCATTAACAAGCTTTTGCTGCTCTTCCGTTAGCGGGGTTTGTTCAATAAAACCTAAAAAACCTATGATGCCATTCAAAGGTGTTCTGATTTCATGGCTGATGTGGGAGATAAACCTTGATTTTGCTTCAGCAGTTTTAAGGATGTTTTTTTGTGCCGTATTTAATTGTATATTTTGTTTTTTAAGTTCTTTAGTCGCTTCTCTAATTTTTTGTTGTTGGCGAAATTGGTTTGTTTCTAGTTCATGTGCCATATCATGAATGCCATGAGATAGAATGGATATTTCATCGCGAGCAGAAAAATTCCGCACGGGTAACTTATATTGACCTTGTTTAATTTTTGATACATCTGTTGCTAAATTAAGAATAGGTTTGCCAATGGCTTTACCAATGTTGTGGGCGATAAATGCAATGACGAGTAACGATAAAAAAGTAATGTAAAGGCTGTTTAATAACACCTCGTTTTGGCGTTGGCTAATGTTGTTGAGTGAGGATTGCAGAGTGACATAACCGACAATGTTGCTTTGCTTGTTGTTTTGAAAAAATAATTCACCAATTTCATCGCTATCAGCTGCTGTGTTTATTATTATTGGTCGTTTTGTTATGATGAAATTATTGTCTGATTTTGAGATGTTTTGCTTCTGTACTTGAACTAAATGATTATTTTCATCATCTGTAATGGTGATGATTTGCACATCCTTATCTTGGATAAATGAATTGATTGATTTTGTTAATGATTCTTTATCTCCGGAGAAAACACCATAAACACTGATGTTGGCCAGAGCAACTGCCAAATTCACCTCTTTTTCCTGAAATAACGCATACATTTCAGTTACGCGTGAATTAGTAAAGTAACCAGCTAATACGATGGCTAGAATAGCAGCAGGAAGAACGCCTAGTACGAGTAATTTTCCCCTTAGCTGGAGTCGGTTAAGGGGTTTCACGAGACTTTATTGTCGCAGTTAAAGTGTTATCACTAGGGAAACGCAAATCTAGGCTATTGGCTACACGTCGATTACTAATAACGTCAAAATATTTAGGGTAAATAGTGCCGTTTGATACAACTGGTTGACCACTTTCAAATTCTAATAAAGATTCAGACAACTGAGTTGCAAGTTGATTTAAGTTAGATACAACACCCGCTACAGCACCTGCTTTAACAAAGCCTTTGGAAAAACCGACAACGGGGGTGCGATAGCGATAACTGGTCAGTAAAATTTGTGGCAACGTTGTTGTGTTGTATATGGCAGAGTCTGCTAAAGCCAGAAGTATGTCGGAGGATTTGGCCATGCCATTAATCTTGAAACCTAAGTTGTCTGGTGCTATTAAAAAAGGTTTGATATTAAACGATGTGCGACTGGCGCTTTGCCTTATTGCCCGTATTTGATTTGTTGTTTGTTCGGAATAAATAACGCCAATGTCTTTTGTGTGGGGTTTAATTAGTTTAATAAGCGCAAGTTGCCTTTCTGGCGGTTGGTCCAAAACAAAGAAGTGATTATTTCTATTTTTAATTTCGCAAGATAACTGACATGTTAAAAATTTATTGGTATCGGCGTGGGTAATAAGCGTATGGAGTACCGGCATTTTTAGTTTTAAATCAACAATGTTCTGAGCCGCAGCCTTGTCTAAACTTATAACAAGTGATGGCGTATGTTCATTTATTTGCTGTTTATTTAGATTAGAGGAACTGATGGCGATAAAGTTAATGTTCGAGCGTTTAGTTTTGCTTTTAAGGAGTTGAAAAAACTTTTTCTGATACGCGCTCTTTTCGTCATAAATAAGGATGTTAGTTGATGCATAAACTGAGTGTGTTACAGACAGCAGTAACCCTCCAATGACGATGGCGTTAAATATAATGGTTTTCCAGCGAGTGGCTGTCATTAATTTAATATGCACGGTACTCTATCTGAAGAAAAATGCGATTATCAGGGCTAGCTTGTGAATGAAAATCGATATTTTTATCAAGCGCTATTTGAGTTTTAAGGGTGATGTTTAGTTCATTATTAGTACTGAACGTTAGGGTCTTGCCAACATTTAAATCTAATCGTTGAAATGTACTTTGGAGGGTGTTTTGGCCACCTAAGTACTTCATTCCACTCATGTAATAATAGGCAGCAGATGCTTGCCAATGTTGTTTATACCGATGTGATAATAGAAAATTAAAATTATGCTTGGGTACAGAATCATTAAGAGTTGTTGTGGTACGGCTTATATCGGTAAAGGCGTACCCTGCATGAAGAACAGTAGATTTATTTGGGCGATAATTTACTTCAACCTCTAAGCCAGCTGTTGTTGCTGAGCCTTGATTGTTTACGATATGTAAGCCGGGGCTAGGAAGTTCCGTATTAATCAGCTTTTCATATTTATTATGGAAATATCTTATGTCTGCATTCAATACGTTATTTAGAAATAAGCCGTGGTAACCGAGTTCGGCCGAACGGATAGTCTCTGCATCCAAGTTACCAGCAGATCTTTCTAGTTCAAATGTGCCAATAAATGAGCGTCTATATTCCTCCGTGAGGACAGGCGTTCTAAACGCTTGTGTGCTTGATAGTCTAAAAGCATGCTGAACAGATGGTAAATAGACTAGTGCAGCGCGCGGAGAAAATTGATTGCCTGAAATGTCGTCATATTCAATTAAAGCACCCCCATTGAATATAAAGTGTGGGTTTATTTTGGTTTCGATATTACTGAAGAGGCGGTAACGTTGATTAGATTTTGTTTGTTCTGTATTAAGCCTAAAAGGTGAGTAAACTGTTTCATATGTTGCACCGGCACCCCAAACAAGTCGGCTACTAGGGTTGAGCCTGAACGAGTGTTCTAAATCGGCATTCCAACGAGTCGATTCGCTGCTGATATTTATTTTATTAGCCAAGAATGGTATTGAATACTTGTCTTTCGCATCATTATGTATAAATGATACGTTTGTTTTTATTTGCTCATCGGGTGCTACTTGGTAATCCCATTTGATTTGTGCAAATTGACTTGATTCATTTCTGTTACGTTTGGGGTCAAATATTAACAGTGCAGCAAAAGGGGTTTCTGTCTGTCTTAACGAATCAATGGCAGAAAAATCAACCTGTAACTGCTGGTTTTTATTGATTCGATAATCTAGCCGAGATGATATGTGCTGTTTTTTTAAATCATCATTGAGGTTGTCATACCCTTCGCTTTTGTTGTCAGCGTAGCTAACTCTATAATCAAGATTATTAAACGAACCGGTGGCGCGTAAAAAAATGCGTTCAGACTGATCATTACCGATTTGGAAACTGCCGCCAGAATAAGAAGGTTGGGCGGCATGCGTGGTTGTAATGTTGATAACACTTTGGAATGCATTAGCACCAAATGACACGCTATTGGGGCCACGCACAATTTCAATTTGTTCAATGTCTTCTAGTTCTATAGGTAAAAGACTCCATTGTACGCCGCCAAATAAAGGTGAATAGACGGATGCGCCATCTATCATAACCTGAACGCCTTGCGGAAATTCTGAGGTAAGCCCTTGATAAGCAACGACCGGAAAGTTACCCCGTGCATAGCCCACTTGCATACCGGGTACTAGGCGGAATATTTCTGTTACTGACGTTGCGCCTGATGCTTCAATAAGCGTTCGATCGAGAATAGTTACTGATGTAGGTGCTTCCGTTTGGGGCTGGGGTAATCGACTTGCGGACAAAACGATGGGTATATCGGCGGTATTAAAAAATAGGTCGTTTGAGGTGGCGTACGATGTATTAATAACGCTTATTAAGGCGATGTAAATAATGTATTTGTATTTTTTTAACAAGGTATCCATATTAAGGCTGCTCAGCGCATTGTGCTAATTAAAACTATAACTAGCTTCGATAAATGCTCGGTTATCAAGGTGAAATTCGTTTAGAAAATCTTTGTTTTTATCCAGTGCTAATTGTAGCGTTAACTGAATATCAAGTTGCTGTTTATTGGGTAGGTCGAATTGCTTTTCTAAATTTAAATCGACACGCCTCATAGGGCCTTGTGGGTTGCCAGAGGTTAAATATTCCATACTGCCCGTATAATAAAAAGTAGCGCTGGCAGTAATATTCTGATTGTAAGTGTGTGATGCGAGTAAATTAAACGTATCTTTTGGTATGGAAGACTGGATATCTTCAATTGTATTGTTGGAGAGCTGTCCGACATGAGTGTGGTGATATGAATAACCAGCATGAAGGAGGGTATTTATATTAGGTCGATAGTTGAGTTCAACTTCATAGCCGTTAACGTTAGCTTTATATAAGTTATCAAAGGTATTAACTTCATTGCCTAAATTAACGGTTGTTTGTGGTACACCAAATAAGGTTACAACAGCATTAATATCTTCATCTATAGCGTTTATTAACTGGCTGTATTCATTTCGAAACAGTTTTATATCAAATGTTAGCGTGTTGTCGATAAATAAGCCGTGATAGCCTATTTCAAATGAATTCACAGCTTCTGGTTCAATGTTATTAGTGCTTCTTAATAGAGGCTGGGTTATAGATAAGCCAGCTACATCTTGTGATTGCAGTGTGATGTCAGCATTAAAATTATTTTCGGCTAAGACTGGCGCTCTATATGCACGAGAGGCGGAGAGTCTTAAGCTATGTTGAGGTGTTATTAAATAATTTACTGCAAGCCTTGGCGATACGTTAGAGCCTGATAATTGGCTATTTTCCCAAAGTGCTCCAGCATTGATAATGAAATTTTTAGTTGCTCGCCATTCGGTATTGCCAAAAAGTCGTTGAATAGAATTGTCACGTTTTTGTTTTGTCCCCATCCAATAAGGCTGCATAACTCGGTCATTTCTACTGCCTAAGCCCCAAGAAACACGTAAGTCATCAAATGGTTGAAGTTGATGCTCAAATTCAATATCGTAGCGGTCATAGTAATTAGTGTAGTCAATGTTGGTAAGAACAGTCGAAAACTGTGGAAATAGCGTTGGGAAAATAGACGAAACTTTATCTTTACTGATATGCCTTGTATAAGATGCTTGTGTGATGATTTGTTCATTGATGCCAATATGGTGTTCCCATTTGGCATGGATAGACTGATTAGATTCATCAATGTTTCTTGGTGGATCAAAAGGATCTGTTAATGTGCCGGGTGTATGAGTTTCTTTAAGGGAATTAATGATGCCAACATTAAGCTGAAGGGTATCGGTGGCATTAATTTGGTAATCCATTCGACTTGTGAAACTAGCCGTTCGCAAGTCATCATCATTACCTTCATATCCATTGTCATCAAGGTGTGACACTGTCATGCGTATATCAAGGTCACCAAAGGATCTCCCCGCTCTTAGCAGTGTGCGTTGGTAGCCACGTTCACCAACAGTGCTTTTTATTTCAACGCCATCCAATTGAACAGCGTGGGTTGTAGTGATGTTGATAACGGCTTGAAAGGCGTTAGAGCCAAATGAAGAGCCGTTTGGGCCACGTATGACTTCTATTTTTTCTATATCTTCAATCTGAAGTGGCAGGTTAGACCAATCTACGCCGCCAAATAAGGGGCTATAGACTGACCGACCATCTATTAATACTTGCACGCCTTGAGGGTATTCACCACTTAGCCCTTGGTAGCCAACCACCGGCTTATTGCCGCGAAAGTAGCCAATGTGCATGCCAGGTACCAGTCTAAATAGTTCGGGAATACTTTTAGCGCCAGATGCATTAATCAGGCGTTGATCAATGATGGTGATGGTAGAAGGGGACTCGGTTTGAGGTTGTTTTAACCTCGTTGCAGATAATACTATGGGTACGACTGATTTAAAAAAAAGCTCATCGTTGAATGTTGTTGATGTGTTATCAGCAATAGACTGTAAGGTAACCGAGGTTAATGCCAGTAAGCAAAATGTATATAAACTGTTATTTTTGTTGGCGTTCATGTAAAAATGAATCATTATTATTTTTGGTGACCATAGTATAAGTCATGAAGATTAAGGTCATAACGGAAAACTCTAAAAATACACATATAGGTATGTTATCTTGCGCTTCTTAAATCTAGCATAAAAGAACATATGCATTACCCCACCATAGAACATTATGTAGGCAATACCCCTTTGGTTAGGCTGCAACGACTTGTTGGAGAGTCTACTAATACAATTCTATTAAAGCTTGAGGGAAATAACCCGGCAGGGTCTGTTAAAGACCGCCCTGCTATTAATATGATTCATCAGGCAGAGTTGAGAGGGGATATAAAACCTGGCGACTGTTTGATAGAGGCAACCAGTGGGAATACTGGTATTGCATTAGCGATGGCCGCTGCAATAAAGGGTTATAAAATGGTGTTGATTATGCCAGATAATATGAGTGCAGAACGACGTGCTTCTATGAAAGCGTACGGCGCAGATATTATTTTAACGCCCGCAAAAGGTAGCATGGAAGGTGCAATTGATTTAGCTAGAAAAATGGAAGCTAATGGGGAAGGGAAAGTGTTAGATCAGTTTGCTAACCAAGATAACCCTTTATCTCATTACAAAGGGACGGGGCCAGAAATTTGGCGTGATACGAATGGAACGGTTACACATTTTGTTAGCTCGATGGGTACAACGGGCACCATTATGGGCACATCAATGTTTTTAAAAGAGAAAAGCAGTGATGTGCGAATAATTGGTGTGCAGCCAGAAGGGGATTCTAAAATACCAGGTATTCGGCGCTGGCCGCAAGAATACCTGCCAAAAATATATGACCCATCTCGAGTAGATGACATTCTAGAAGTTGATCAAAAACAAGCAGAAGATATGACGAGGGCACTAGCAGAAAAAGAAGGAATATTCTGCGGCGTATCATCAGGTGGGGCGACACACGTGGCACTAGAACTGTCCAAAACGCTAACGAATGCAACGATTGTGGTTGTTATTTGTGATAGAGGTGACCGTTATATTTCAACAGGTATATTTCCTGATAGGTAATAATACCGGGTTATATCATTAACAAAGGGCTCACTTGTAACGCGTGAGTTAACAACAGAACAACGATTTAAATTATGGGTAGACGTAGAAATAGACGCAAGAATTTACCACCAGAAACAGCTAATGCAACGATTGAATCACTAGCTCACGATGCGCGTGGTGTTACACACTTAGATGATCGAGCGGTGTTTATTAACGGCGCCTTACCTGGCGAAGAGGTGGTGTTTGAATACACAAAGAAAAAAAGGGATATAGCCGAAGGTAAGGTGGTTGAAGTGATTCGAGCATCAGCAGATAGAGTGGAACCTGGTTGTGTACATTATTCAATTTGTGGCGGGTGTAGTTTTCAGCATTTAGCACCTGAAAAGCAAATTCATGCAAAACAGACTATTTTGGTTGAGCAATTTAAAAGCATCTCAAATATAGAAGGATTTGATATTTGGCCGGCGTTGAGCGGGCCTTCATGGGGGTATCGCCACCGAGCTCGTCTAGGTGTTAAGGATGTAGAAAAAAAAGGCAGAGTACTGGTTGGCTTTAGAGAGAAAGCAAGCCCTTATTTGGCTGAAATAGAAGCATGTAAAGTGCTGCACCCAGCTGTTGGTGAACGTTTGATGGATTTGTCGGCTCTTGTGGGCACTCTGTCTATTAAGAACAAGTTACCGCAAATTGAAGTATCAATTAGTGATGAAAGAACAGCGCTTGTACTGCGAATTTTAGAGGCAATAACTGTTGAGGATACAGCGTTGCTCAAAGCCTTTGAAAAAACGTTCGACGTTGATATTTATTTGCAGTCCAAAGGCCCTGATACGATTGTTCCTTTAGATGGCCACAAGGCCGAGTTAAGTTATCGGTTACCGAATGATGTAACGTTATATTTTGGCCCCAGTGATTTTGTACAGGTAAATGTAGATATTAATCGCAAGATGATTCTTCGGGCGCTTGAAGTGCTTGAGTTAAATAAAGACGATAATGTATTGGACTTGTTTTGTGGTTTGGGGAACTTTACATTACCGATGGCTAAAGAGGCAGGGCGCGTTACAGGTGTTGAAGGTAGTGAGGAGCTGATTCAGCGAGCAAAAATGAATGCAGAAAAAAACAACCTAACAAATACAGATTTTTATGCTGCTAATTTAATGGAAGATGTTGGCCATGAGCCGTGGGTGAAACAGCATTACAACAAGGTGTTGATTGACCCACCACGGCTTGGGGCAAAAGAGGTTTTGCCTTGGTTAAAAAAATGGGGCGCTGAACAAGTACTGTATATATCCTGTAACCCATCTACATTAGCCAGAGATGCAGGCATTTTGGTGAATGAATTAGGATATACGCTTAAAAAAGCAGGTGTAATGGATATGTTCCCTCATACGTCACACGTTGAATCTATTGCTTTATTTGAAAAGGTAACGTGAGCCAATTAGTAAACATTGTCGTTTGTGTTTCAGAGCAAACGCTAAGTTTGAAGAAAGGCAGTCAGTTAATAAAAAAATACCACGTAAATACAGCAAAAAATGGATTGGGTGAGCGAAATGGTAGCGAATGTACGCCAAGAGGTCAGCACATCATTCGTGCAAAAATTGGTGGTGATGCACCTTTAAACAGTGTGTTTGCAGGGCGCAGGCCGACAGGTGAAATATTTGATGTTGGGCTAGCAAAAAAACACCCAAAAAGAGATTGGATCTTAACGCGGATATTGTGGCTGTCTGGTGTCGAAAAAGGTATGAATCGCTTAGGTGATGTTGATACCATGCGGCGGTTTATTTATATCCATGGCGCACCAGATGAACTGATTACTACGGAACCCACCTCTCATGGCTGTATTCGAATGGGAAACCTAGATGTATTGGACCTCTTCGAACGAGTTCCTGTTTATACGCCTGTTTTAATTAAATAATATACTATTGTGAAACAAACTCGGTAAAGAACACATCAGTTACACCGTCTGTTTTGGTGTAAGTCTTTAACGTTTCATTAAGCGTAGTTACGGCATTTTTTCGCAGTTTCTCTTTGCCAGCAAGTGTTGAAATATCCTCCACTTTATTATTGCTTAGCAATACAATAAGGGCGTGCCTAATGGCGGGATCATTAGCTTCGATGGTTTCTTTGATGGTTTCGTTTTTTAGTTGTAGCTGTATCGTCGTTCTTAGATAATGCTTCTTACCGAGCAAGTTGACAGTAAATTGCTGTTTGAGTGGTAAGTAGACAATAGTCGGTGCTTCTTCAGACTCGGTTTCTTCTTCTGCGAAAGCAGCGGGTAAATTGAGTAAAAAAATGGCAAATATTAGAAAAAGTCGCATTGGGTATTCTCCAAAAAAATATTTAAATCGTTAATGTAAGGATAGACTATAAAAATGAAATCGCCTATGTCACTTGGCCCGCTGATGATAGATATCGATGGCTATGAACTATCAGAATTAGATAAAGAAATATTGTGCCACCCGCTAGTGGGGGGGGTTATTTTGTTTTCACGTAATTATGAGAACACAAAGCAAGTGAGCGAGTTATGTCAACAAATTCACGGGTTAAGAAATGAGCCATTACTCATTTCGGTTGATCATGAAGGTGGCCGAGTGCAGCGTTTTCGAGAAGGCTTTACACGGATCCCTTGTATGCAAAAGTTGGGTGAATTGTTTGATGATAATCAAGCTGAAGCGCTTCTGGCTGCTGAGAATGTTGCTTGGCTAATGGCTGCTGAATTACACGAAGTAGGTATCGACTTTACATTCGCCCCCGTCTTGGACATTAATTATGGCCGCAGTGAAATCATTGGGGATCGTTCTTTTTCTGGAAATAAAAAGACACTAACGCATCTGGCGTCTTCTTTTCAGCGAGGGCTTCATAAAGCTGGCATGGTGAGTATTGGCAAACACTTCCCAGGACACGGGTCGGTAGTTCCAGACTCTCATATTGAAATACCGATTGATGAACGTGCCTACGAAACTATTGCAGACGAGGACGTTTACCCTTTTAAACAACTTATAAAAGAAGGAATGGATGGCATAATGCCTGCCCATGTTATCTATCAGTCGGTAGATGACTTACCTGCAGGTTTCTCGCCTTTTTGGGTACAAACAGTCTTACGTGGGGAGCTAGGTTTTAAAGGAACGATATTCAGTGATGATATAAGCATGCACGGAGCTAGCGTGATTGGTAATTACGAACAAAGAGCACGTCAAGCGCTAAAGGCGGGCTGTGATATGGTTCTCGTCTGTAACAATAGAACAGGTGCTGAACAAGTCATTGATGGGTTAAGCAGCAAGAGCATCTTAGACGGTGTTTCTGCTAAACGGTTATCTGCAATGCGAGCCAACAGTTTTGCGGAAAGTGGTCGTGTGCGTGAGTCTAATAAATGGAAGCTAGCGAAGAAAACCGTCGACAGGTTGGCGTAAAGATGGCAGATATACTAAAAGAAATAGAACTGGTACAACAACATAGTCGCTGTCTCCTAGATGCGTCATCAGTGGATAATATAATAGACTCACTGGCAGAAGATATAACTGCGGTTTGTGCAGATAAAAATCCGGTTGTGTTATGTGTTATGACAGGTGCTGTTGTAATAGCAGGGCTTTTATTGCCGCGTTTAAATTTCCCGTTGGAATTGGACTACGTTCATGTAACACGTTATCAAAACGGTACAAAAGGTGGAGATTTAAGCTGGATCAAATCCCCTTCTGTTTCGTTGTTGAATAGGGAGGTCATCATTTTAGATGATGTATTGGATGAAGGAGTTACCCTAAAATCAATCATTGGCTATTGCGAAAAACAAGGTGCAAGTGCTTGTTATAGTGCAGTGCTGATTGATAAAGAGTTACAAACAAAAAAGCCTGTGACAGCAGACTTTGTTGGTTTTACAACGGGGCCAGAATATTTGTATGGTCTAGGTATGGACTACAAGGGGTATTTGAGAAATGTCACGGGTATTTACGCATGCCCTAACAATTTAGAGGAGCTTTTATGCCAGATTTAGCCATTATTGGTGGAACGGGTTTACGCAAAATAGACGGGTTAGAAAACATTCGTAAGAAAGTGGTTAAAACGCCTTACGGTGAGCCATCATCGCCACTGACTTTTGGCACACTAAATGGGTTGGACGTTGTGTTTTTGGCACGGCACGGCTATGGGCATACGATTCCGCCACATAAGGTTAATTACAGGGCTAACATTTGGGCAATTGAGCAAACAGGTGCAAAAGAAGTACTAGCGCTAGCAGCAGTGGGCAGTATGAATAAAAAAATGGCCCCAGGCGGGCTTGTATTGCCTGATCAATTAATTGATTACAGCTATGGCAGAGCACAAAGTTTTTTTGAAGAAGACTTAGATAAAGTAACGCATATTGATTTTACCTTACCCTATTCCTCTGAGTTGCGAGCTAAGCTAGCTGCCGCTATCCGGGATTCCGATTTACCGCTAATACAGCAAGCAGTTTATGCGTGTACTCAAGGGCCTAGACTGGAAACAGCAGCTGAAATAGTAAAGCTAACACGTGATGGCTGTGATTTAGTGGGTATGACGAGCATGCCAGAAGCCGCGTTGGCTAGGGAGTTAAAGTTACATTACGCCTGTTGTGCAGTTGTTGTTAATTGGGCAGCGGGCATCACTGGCGATGAAATAAAAATGCAAGAAATAGAAGAAAATGTTGCCGTTGGTATGTCAACGTTTCGTTTGATATTAGACCGATTGGCTAAAAACTATTAACGTATAATATCAATAACTTAATTAATATTTCTTATAATGAATATAGAAGACTATTTTAATTTAGAAAATAATACGCTTAATTTTAGCAGGGAACAAGCGAGCTCATTTGCTAAGTTTGTAGCGGGTGACTTTAATCCAATTCACGATGTTGATGCTAAGAAGTTTTGCGTGCCTGGTGATTTATTGTTCGCTGTTTCCATTGCTCATTTTGGGGCAAGTCAAAACATGCGTTTTAATTTTGAAAGCATGGTGAGTGAGAAGACATTCATTGAGTTACCTTCACAGGATACTAAGTCAGTTAGTTTAATTGATCAAAATGACAAGTCCATTATGAGCATTGATTGTTCAGGTGAACATACAGCTGAGAAAGCATTCCTTTTTGGCTTGATTGAGAAATACGTGCAATTCTCAGGGAAGACATTTCCAGATATATTAATGGATTTAATGCAGGAAAAAGGAGTGATGATTAACCCTGCACGGCCCTTAATTATATATAGGGATATGGCGGTTCATATAGATGAGTTTCCAAAAGGTGAGTTAACGTTAGAATTTGCTGGTGCTAGTTTGTCTGTAGAAGGTAAAAAAGGTGATGTCAAATTAGAGTTTGAAGTGTCCGTGGATGGGCAACAGATTGGTCATGGTGCCAAGAGCATGGTGATAGGTGGTTTAAGGCCTTATGATGCCGTTGCTGCAGATAAAATCATTGCTGACTACAACCACACCAAACAAGCGGGACTGATTTTTCAGCCTTAACAGCGTCGCTATAGGGCTTTTTTTAAAGACTTACTTTCTATTAGCTGTGATGTCATGTTTTTCTTAACAGGCGTATCTATCTTTGCGACTTTTATCATAACGCCAAATTTAGGGTGGTCAAAATAATGTAGGTCGCCAGTTTTAATACGTCGCGTTTGCTTTAGTCGGTATAACGTTGTAGGTGTTGATTCTACGGTATTGCTAACTGAGTTTTGGGCAGAGAGGTTCTCGAATTGCTCATTTAGCTGTAAATCTAAATCTACATGCAAGAAGCGTCCTCGCCTGAATGTAATGATGCCATTTAACGCACCATTACCCATGTTTTTTAGTATATGGATTGGTCGTATGGTGTCTTTTTCATTAAGCTCTTGTAACCAACCTTCATGTTTAATAGGGGAGTATGAAGCTAATCTTTTTAGCCGGTTATAAGCGCCGTGTAGTTGTAATTGTTTAGGTGTTAATCGCTTTATTCGATTACTTGGTTTAACCGTGTTAAATGAGATGGCTGTTTCAGGTGCGCTAAATGGCTCTTTGGTCCATGGTTCTTGTTGTTGACCATCACTCGTATTTATTTTAAAAATAATATACTCAACGCTATACCAAGTAGATTTTTTGGGTGGTGAAAGTTCCTCCGACATACTACTTAAGGATATAGAAAGTAACAGCAAGGCAAGGAGTATTTTAGAAAGTCTAATTAACATGTGATTTTTAGTTTGTTTGTTTTAAGTCGTTTAACAAGAAATCCAGGAACTCAATTTTATCCTCGATGGTATCAAGTTTTTTAGTAAAACGTAATTTTTGTGGGCCATCAAGTTGAAAAACTTGTGGCTGAGTTTGGATCAGTTCAATTATTTTAGCGGGATTAATGTTTGGGTCATTTGTAAACTGAATACGGCCTTGTGTTTTTCCATAATCAACGGTATCAACACCAACAATCGATGCAATTTGCTTTAATTCACTAATGCCGAATAGTTGTTTGGTTGCATCTGGCAATAAGCCAAATCGATCAATCATTTCAACTTGAAGCTCCCTTAATTGCTCGTTGTCTTCCGCACTAGCAATTCGTTTATAAAGGATGAGTCTGGTATGAACATCAGGTAGGTAATCATCTGGTATCAGTGCGCTACAATGTAAATCAATACTTGGGCCTGCGTTTATTTCTACATCTAGCTCTGGTTGCTCTCCTGACTTTAGCGCATCAACAGCTTTTTCAAGTAAGTAGGTGTACATGGTGAAACCGATTTCTTGTATTTCACCACTTTGATTGTCACCTAGCAGTTCACCGGCTCCTCGAATTTCCATATCGTGTGTTGATAGACTAAAACCAGCGCCTAAGTCGGTGCTGCTTTCTATCGCTGTAATGCGTTTTTTTGCATCGTTGGTCATGATGCCTTCCGGTGGAACAATCATATAGGCGTATGCGCGATGGTGTGATCGCCCAACCCTGCCTCGAAGTTGGTGTAATTGTGAGAGCCCTAATTTATCAGCACGATTAATAATAATGGTGTTGGCGTTGGGTAAATCGATGCCGTTTTCTATGATGGTAGTGGAAACTAAAATATTAAAACGGTTATGATAAAAATCCAACATGATCTGCTCCAATTCACTCTCGCGCATTTGTCCATGAGCTTTTCGTGGGCTAGCATCGGGCATTATTTTTTTAATATCTTCAATGATTCTGTCCATCGAATCGATATCATTGTGTAAAAAGAAAATTTGACCGCCACGCCTAATTTCACGTTCGCAGGCTTCTTGAATCAGTGCGTTATTCCATTCGGCAACAAAGGTTTCGATAGCATGTCGAGTGGGTGGTGGAGATGCAATGATGGAAATGTCACGTAAACCAGACATGGCTTGGTTAAGTGTTCTTGGAATAGGCGTTGCTGTAAGGGTCAACATATCCACTTCCGAACGCATGGATTTAAAATACTCCTTGTGTCTAACGCCAAAGCGCTGCTCTTCATCAATAATGACTAGCCCAAGGTTTTTATAACTGACAGATTTTTGTAAAAGCTTGTGCGTTCCAATTAAAATATCTACTTTGCCATTGGTGGTATCTTCAATAATTTTTTTCTGTTCTTTTGCGCTGACAAAACGAGATAACACCTCTACGCGTATAGGCCAATCAGCAAAGCGGTCTGAAAAGTTTTGATAATGTTGCTGGGCTAATAATGTGGTTGGAACCAGTAAGGCAACTTGGTAATTGTTATGAGTTGCAATAAATGCTGCACGCATGGCAATTTCTGTTTTACCAAAACCAACATCGCCGCATATCACGCGATCCATTGGTTTTGCCAAGCTTTGGTCATGCAATGTTTGTTCTATGGCGGTTGCTTGATCAATGGTTTCTTCAAATGAGAATGCGTTGGCAAAGGTATCGTACTCTGTCGAGTCAATCACCATGGGTTTGCCATCGCGTGCGGCACGTCTGGCATGAATATCCAATAACTCAGCGGCTACATCTCGAGCTTTTTGAAGGGCTTTTTTACGTGCCTTTTGCCATTGCTCGCTTCCTAGTTTATGCAAAGGGGCACTGTCGCCTTGACTGCCCATGTAACGACCAATAAGGTTAAGAGACGAGACAGGCACATACAGCTTGTCATTGTTTGCGTATTCTAGTGTTAAAAACTCAGTCTCTATGTTGTCTACATCTAAATGTTTGAGACCTAAGTATCTGCCAACACCATGCTCTTGATGGACAACAGGTGAGCCGATTTCTAAATCAGCAAGGCTATTGAAAACGTTTTCTAATTGTTTGCTGCTAGATGCCCGTCTTCGTCGCCGTTGTTGAGCACGATTACCAAACAGCATGTTTTCTGTAACGAGTGATATGTCATCTTGGAGTAAGCCGTCATCGATAGCGGCTACAGTGATACAGATTTTTTGTTCACTGTTGTTAAATTCAGACCAGTTATTAATAAGAGTAGGGCGAATAGCTAGTTTTTTTAACTGGATTAACATCGATTCGCGGTGCCCAGGTGACTCGGCAATGAATAGTGTTCGATGGTTAGGTTTTGCGACCAATGCAGTTATAGCCTGTTGTTGCGGGTCAATTTTTGCTTCGATAAGTGCTTTCGAAATAGGTTTGGTATGTTGTTTATCGATAGTAACGCTTGGAAAGGCCGATAAACGCTGCTGTAATTCTTCCGTATTGATATATAACTGTTCTGGCGCTAACGGTGGGCGGTCAATGTCGCCTTTGCGTGGGATATACCGCTCAATAACTTGTTTTGCAAACTCATCGGCAGCGACAGTGATGTCGCGGTGCAAAATGAGTACAGCATTAGTTAGGTAGTCAAAGAAGCATTCTGTTTGCTCAACAAACAGGGGCATGTAATGTTCGATGCCGTTCGGCATAATGCCTTTACTAACTTGTTGATATAAGCTATTTGAATTGGAACAGTCGGGAAATTGTTGCCTAAAGTTTTGCCGAAAAAATTGTATGCTTGAGTCATTAATAGGGAATTCTCTAGCAGGAAACAATTCGATCTTGCTAACCTTGTCTAAAGAGCGTTGGCTTTCGGTGTCGAACGTTCGAATAGAGTCGACTTCATTGCCGAGCAAATCTATACGAAAAGGCGTTTTGCTTCCCATTGGAAACAAGTCAAGAATAGAGCCGCGAACTGAAAATTCACTGTGCGTCTGGACGCTCGAGACATTTTGATAGCCCAGCTTTTCAAGGTCGATTCGAGTTTTTTCGAGTTCTAGTTCATCGCCTGCTTTTAATGAAAAGCACTCGGATAGTATTTTTTGACGAGGCGCGAGCCGTTGTAATAACGTACTGGTTGTAACAATTAAAACACCTTGTTCTAAAAATTGTAGTTCGTAAAGTGTTTGTAATCGTTCGGAGATGATCTCAGCCAGAGGAGAGAATGTATCGTATGGCAGTACTTCCCAATCTGGAAAGTAATTTACAGGCAGTTTTTCTTGAAGAAAAAAAGGAAGCTCCCTTTCTAATCTCATGGCAGCCTGTGTGTCACAACAAACAACAACGAGTAAGTGTTTGGATTGTTGTGTTGCGTTAGCTATTCTTAATACATCTTCGCAGCCATTGAAATTCCCCCAATGCTTAGGTGAGCTTGA
Organism: uncultured Piscirickettsiaceae bacterium; assembly: GCA_913061075.1. GTDB lineage: Bacteria > Pseudomonadota > Gammaproteobacteria > Methylococcales > Cycloclasticaceae > Cycloclasticus. The sequence goes on from CAJXSK010000008.1 coordinate 26,924, forward strand.
GTTTGTTGGGAGTTCAAATGTTTGGGGCGTCATTTAATCGTAGGTAAGCAAAAAAGAATATTTTCGCATAGATGGTTAGTACATCATTAAATTTTAAACAAAAAAAAGCCTCGCTAATTTAGCGAGGCTTTTGATTAATAACTAATTGCTTAGTTAGGCATTACTGTAGATAAACCTAGTACATGCCATGTTTGCATGCCACCACGGTACCATTTAAGTTTTTCTGCAGGGTAACCCATGCTAAGTAATGTGTTGATGTTTCTTGGAGATTGACCACACCACATGCCATTACAGAAAAGCACCAATGTTTTAGCATTTGAGAAATCCCATTTGCCGTCATCACTTTTTTCAGCACCAAACTCATCAATAACGATCAGTTCAATATCAAGTTCTGTTGCACCTTTTTTAGCATCTAAGCCAGTCCAAGGAATGTTAACTGCACCAGCAATTGTTCCACGGGCAACCCAATCAGGCGTGCGTGAATCAATAACCATTAGATTTTTATCAGTGCCTAATTTTTTTAAGTATTCTAATAATTCTAGCTCGCCGATTGTTTCAACACCAGGTGCTAATACGATAGGACGAATACAAAAAGGAGGGCAAGGACGTGATGTTTTAGCGTAGTTTGAATCAATTAAGTTTGCATTATCTTGATTACGGTTGATAGTAAATTTTTTACCGTCAACAGTGAATTCAACACTGGCCACATCCGGTGTTATGTTTACAGGTTTTGCAGTTGCGCTAAAGCTAACAAAACAAGCAAATGCAACAAGAGCTGTCGCTAAAATTTTTATAGTTTTCATTGTTTCTCCGAGAAAATTAAGTAATGTTAATGAGCCTTATAATTTAGTTATAAGGTTATTCAACACTTTAATCGTTTTCAAAATCATTTGCAAAACTAATTTAGAACTCTTTTGGGTTTATTAATCACGCTATGAATTACATGGTTTGTTTCAAAATAAACACTAAATTCTGGGTAGGTCCACCGTGATATTGGTGGATTGCCGATAGCCGCAGACTTGTTGTTGGGTACGCCATATTTGCTTTCCACAACTGACATGGTTTGACCATGATGCGGCCTTAATAAACCTGAGGTGCTGTTAACAGGTTCCGTTTTAATAACATCAATAAGCAAGGTGTCTGCCACTGCAAAATAGCTACTAAAAAGAGCAAAACAGGCGAGTAAAGTTTTGGGTAGGTACATAATATTTTCCTTTGATAATGTGTGCTTTCAATATATTACTATTTATACCGTAAACATATAGAAAAGAGTGTGGAACTATAAAGCGCATCTTTCCATTTTGTGATTTAATCGTCAGTTATGTTTAAACCTCTAAAAATTTACATCGGCCTTAGATATACCCGAGCGAAACAACGTTCTGGTTTTATCTCGTTTATCAGTATGACCTCTATGCTTGGCATTGCTTTGGGCGTTATGGCGCTCATCACTGTTTTATCAGTTATGAACGGGTTTGAAGAGCAATTACGTGAAAAAATATTGGGTATGGCATCTCATGTAACGATCACCGAATATCAAAATAGCCTGAAAGATTGGGAAGGCTTAGGCCGTCAGGTTGAAAGTAGTGAATCAGTCGTCGGTTGGGCACCTTTTGTCAATGCAGAAGTAATGCTGAGTGCAAACCAACGCGTTAGTGGTGGCTTGTTACGAGGTGTACTTCCATCCAAAGAAACAGCGGTATCTGATATTGCCAGTAAAATGACCGTCGGGCAACTATCGGATTTAAATCCGAAAAAGTTTGAAGTTATTTTAGGCCATGAACTAGCCAAGCATCTAGGCGTTGGGATGGGCGATAAAGTAACGGTTATCACCCCAAAAGTAACGCCAACACCTGCAGGTATATTGCCAAGGCTTCGCAGGTTCACCGTCGTGGGTATTTTTGAAGTGGGTATGTATGAATACGATAGAAATTTAGCTTTAATTCATGTTGAGGCAGGGTCTAAACTCTTACGGTTAGGAGATGGTGTATCCGGTCTTCGCATCAAGTTAGATGATATGTTCCGCGCGCCTTGGGTGACTCGAGATTTGGTGAAGTTTTTAACGCCTAATTTCCGTATTTCGAATTGGACGATGGAGCACAGTAATTTTTTTAAAGCGATTAAAACTGAAAAGCGAGTCATGTTTATTATCTTGATGCTTATCGTCGCCGTGGCAGCGTTTAATATTGTATCTACCTTGGTGATGGTGGTGACGGATAAACGTTCAGAAATTGCTATTCTACGAACACTTGGGTTTACACCGTCATCTGTTATGGGCGTGTTTATGGTTCAAGGTATTGTAATTGGAGTCGTGGGAACGGCAATAGGTACTGCGTTAGGTATTGCGCTGGCATTGAACGTTGAAACAATCGTCCCCGCTATCGAACATTTTTTCCAAGTGCAGTTTTTACCAGCGGATATTTACTACATCAGTGATTTGCCCTCAAAATTGAATAGTTCGGATGTGATTACGATTGCCAGTTATTCATTTATCTTATCAGTCTTGTCGACAATTTATCCCGCTTGGCAGGCGTCTCGCGTTAATCCTGCGGAGGCCTTACGCTATGAATAATTCTTCCGTTTTGAGTTGTGTTGGGTTAAGCAAAACATTTGGTGCAAATAACTTGCTTGTCCCCGTGCTCGAAGGTGTTGACCTGACTCTTAAGGCCGGCGAGCGATTGGCCATTATGGGTTCATCGGGATCTGGAAAGAGCACATTGCTCCATTTGTTAGGCGGTTTAGAGCAGCCAACTTCGGGCAATGTGATGATGGGTGATGTGAATTTGAACGAGCTAAACGAGGCCGAACGATCTTCGCTTAGAAATAAGCACTTGGGTTTTGTGTACCAATTTCATCATTTGCTGGCAGAATTTAGTGCGCTAGAAAATGTAGCAATGCCGCTTTTAATTGGTGGGCAAACTATCCCAGAAGCAAAACAGAAAGCATTTGAAATGTTAACAAACGTCGGATTGGCTCATCGAATTGAACACCGGTTTAGTGAGCTATCTGGTGGTGAGCGTCAACGAGTTGCAATAGCTAGGGCATTAGTAACACACCCCACATGCGTATTGGCCGATGAGCCCACAGGTAACTTGGACAAAAAAACGGCTGAGCAAATCTATGAGTTGATGTTGTCGTTAAATCAACGCCTTAACATCAGCTTATTATTGGTAACGCACGATGCCTACTTGGCTGAAAAAATGGATAGGGTGTTAGTGCTTGATGATGGAAAGTTGGTTTAGTTAGGGTGTCTTTTTAACCATTTTTTGATAACCGTTAAACGCCAAAAAGCCCGGGCTATTATATAACCAAGGATGGACGATAAAGTCCCCAAGACGAAACAGCCGAGTAAAAAAGGTTTCCAGCTGGCACCTAAATTGTCCATTAAGGCATCCAGTGAAAACTCAAACGCACCTGGGTCAGGCGGGATGTTCAAAATCCATGAGCCAACCCAGTAAGCCGCATAGAACATGGGCGGCATGGTGATGGGGTTGGTTATCCATACCGTAGCAACGGATATGGCTAAATTCACACGAAATATGATGGCTAAAGCTGCTGCAATAATCATTTGAGTGGGTAAAGGTATAAAAGCAACAAACAAGCCAACTGCTAGAGCCCCCGCGAATGATCGACGATTTAGGTGCCATAAGTTTGGGTCGTAAAGCAACGACCCGAAAACTTTAAGGTGTTTATGCTCTTTGATCGTTTCCGGATCAGGAAAGAATTTTTTTATTAGTCTTTTAGGCATGCTATAACAAGATGTATATGTAACTTAAAGTGTAGCAGAGCATGGATGCTGTGAATTGAAAAACTTTCAAGTTTTGGTTGGTTTTTTGTTGTTAGGTGTTATGTCTTTACAGCTTAACGCTAGCCTACCAAATATCTTCTTACTTATTCTAATTGGCTTAATTGCTATAGCTGTGTTACGGCTTATGCCGATTGTCTCTGCCTTTATATTTGGGTTTGTATGGGCGTCAATGTTTGCAATGCACATTCAACATAACCAGCTGCACCCTTCGTTGGAAGGAGAACCTCTCTTATTAGCAGGGCAGGTCGTTGGGCTACCCATACAACAGCAATATGCCACAAGCTTTTTATTCAAGGTTGATCGCTCTGTGTCGCCAATGGATTTGGAAAAACTGCCAAAAATGCTCAAATTGAATTGGTATGGGCGTTCGAATAAGGTTCGAGCAGGGGAAAAATGGCAGTTGCTGGTTAAATTAAAAAGGCCACATGGGGCGTATAACCCACATGGGTTTGATTATGAGAAATGGCTTTTCCAACAACATATATCGGCTACCGGTTATGTAAAAAAGAGCATCGAAAATAACCGCCTTAACGTAGCATCAGCGATCAATATATCCGCATGGCGAGAATCCTTTAGAAGCCATTTAGAGACGTTACTCTCTGATAGCAGTTATTTGCCGATTGTTAAAGCGTTAGTGATTGGTGATAAAAGTGATATTAAACCAGCGCAGTGGGCGGTGTTTAGAAAAACAGGCACGTCTCATTTAATTGCTATTTCTGGCTTACATATTGGTTTGGTTGGTGCATTGGTTTTTGGTTTAGTTCGGTGGCTATTACTGGGTATTGGCCGGGTGAGTCATTGGGCTGTCCCAGTAGCGGTTATTTCATCAGTATTAATCGCCTCTTTTTATGCATCATTAGCAGGGTTTTTAATCCCAACGCAGCGTGCATTGATTATGCTTTGTGTTGTGATGGGCGGGGTTTACTGGCAGCGTCATATGACGCCTTTTCACGCAGTTTCGGTGGCGTTATTTTTTGTATTAATAATAGATCCTATCTCAACGTTTTCTCCGGGTTTTTGGTTATCATTCGCTGCTGTTATTATTATATTGTATGGCACATCAAAGGGTTCTGATGCGCAAAGCTTTATACGACAGTTAGTTAAAGTTCAGTGGTTCGTGTCGATAGGTTTGCTGCCGTTTGTCGTGTATTTCTTTCAGCACGTTTCAGTCGTGTCCCCGATTGCGAATATTATTGTTGTACCACTAGTTAGCTTTATTGTGGTGCCATTACTAATTATTGGTTTGCTAGCAGGTGTGTTGAGTCAGCCCGCCGAAGTGTATATTTTTAGCTTACTAGATAAGGTGTTCGACTTGTTTTGGTGGTACTTAGAGACATTGGCCGCATTACCGTTTGCACAATGGTTAATGCCAAATACGACGTTTTGGGCGTGTGGTTTGGCCTTTTTGGGTTTTGCACTGTTGTTCTTATCAGAAAAAGGTCGCCGAAAATGGCTTGCTCTTGCTTTGTTAATACCTATGATGCTGCCATTGCATCAAGAGTCGTTGCCCAATAAAGCATTCAATCTTACTCTGTTAGATGTCGGGCAAGGGTTGTCTGTTGTTGTTCGTACAGCTGAACACACATTGGTTTTTGATACGGGTGCTAAATACAGTGATAAGTCTGATTATGCATCCACGGTGATTTTGCCTTACCTACGAGGAGAAGGCGTAAAGAAATTAGATACGCTTATTATCAGCCACGCAGATAATGATCACGCGGGCGGTGCGGAAACATTATTGAGTCAAATACCTGTTGGCGGAGTATTCTCAAGCGTACCTTATACGTTTGAAAGCGTTGATGTTAAACAGTGTGTGGCTGGGAAGCAATGGGAATGGGACGGTGTGAGGTTTGAATTTATTCACCCCAGTAAATACAGAATATTTAAGGGTAATAATGCATCTTGTGTGCTTAGAGTTGAATCTATCTATGGCAGCGCCTTGTTGCCAGGTGATATCGAAAAAAATGCGGAGCAATCACTGATTCGGTATTCTCCGAATAAATTAAAGTCGGACGTTTTGATTGCACCTCATCACGGTAGTTTAACGTCTTCCACAGAGGCATTTATTGCTGCGGTAAATCCGCAGAGCGTCTTATTTCCCGTGGGGTATAAAAACCGATTCAACTTTCCTAAACAAGACGTTGTTGAGCGTTATAAAGCTAAAAATATTGGCTATTACGACTCTGCAACACATGGTGCGTTATCCATTGTGTTTGATGGTTCAGGTCAATCACAGGTGACGAGTTATCGAGAATTATCTAAAAACTACTGGAATTGGACGAAGTAAATAGTAGTAATTACTTTGTTTGATTGGTTGTTGAGTGGTAAAAAAATAAAGTACCATAGAACGAATTATTTAATGAAATTTAGTCGGGAGATGTTGTGCTTGAACTCTTAATATCAGGTGGTTGGTTAATGATACCCATAATCGCGTGTTCGGTTATCTCGTTAGCGGTTATAGCAGAACGGTTTTGGTCACTGAATGAGAAAAAAATTACGCCGGAACAACTTGTTCCTTCTATATGGAAATTACACAAGGCAGGGCAATTAGATAAAGCCAAAATCAATTCGCTATCGGGTAGTTCGCCGTTAGGGCGTGTACTTGCTGCAGGAATGGTTAATTACTCGCATGGCCGAGAAATAATGAAAGAGAGCATTGAAGAAGCGGGTAGGCAAGTGGCTCATGACTTGGAAAAGTTTTTAAACGTATTAGGAACCATTGCTTCCATTACGCCTTTACTGGGGTTGCTTGGAACGGTTATCGGCATGATTAAGGTGTTTGCAGCGATCATGGCGAAAGGTGTCGGTGATCCGACGGTGCTCGCTGGCGGTATTTCTCAAGCATTAATAACCACGGCGGCAGGCTTGACTGTGGCGATACCAACGATGATGTTTTATCGCTATTTTAGAGGTCGCATTGATGGGCTGGTTATTAAGATGGAAGGTGAGGCGCTTAAAATGGTAGAGATGATGCACGGAGAGCGCGAATAACGCCATGAACTTTCAAAATAAAACCAAAGAAGAGTTTGAGCTAAATTTAACGCCGTTAATCGACGTGGTTTTTCTGTTACTCATTTTCTTCATGGTGACAACGACGTTCGATAAAGAAACAGAACTTAAAATTGAGTTGCCTCAAGCGGCTGGTGAACAAAAGCAAGTAAAAGATATGTTGGAAATTAGCATCGATTCAAAAGGTCGTTTCTTTGTTAATCAACATGAAGTCGTTAACTCGGGGTTGGCCACTATTAAAAAAGCGATTAAGCAAGCAGCCGGTGATAACAAAGCCCCGTCCTTATTAATTAGCGCTGATGGGCAAGCCACTCACCAGGCAGTGGTCACTGTATTAGATGCGGCAAGTCAATTAGGGTTTGTGAATATCACTTTTGCTGCAAATGAACCGCAGCAGAAAAAATAAATCGTTAACAACCACATGAATCGTAAATTGAGCCACTTTTTTGACAGCATGTGGTATGGAAAGCGCCCTATAGCGTTGTTTTTCATCCCGCTATCTTGGCTGTTTTTTGTTATTATTAAAGTGCGTAAATTTCTCTACGATAAAGGTTGGAAGGCATCGACCCGCGTCGCTGCCCCCGTCATTATCGTTGGAAATATAACAGTGGGCGGAACGGGTAAAACTCCGTTGGTTATTTGGCTGGCCCAATTGTTAGAAAAAGCCGGTTATCGCCCCGGCATTATTAGCCGTGGATACGGCGGTATTGCATCTAGCTGGCCACAACAAGCTCGCGAAGACAGTGATTCAAGGGTGGTGGGAGATGAAGCTAAAATTCTTGCGAGACGAGCAGGCTGTCCAGTTGCGGTGGGGCCAATTAGGGCAAGCAGTGCGCAAGCCTTGATAGAGCGGCACGGTTGTGATGTTATTATTTCAGATGATGGTTTACAGCATTATGCTATTCAACGAGATGTTGAAATCGCTATTGTTGATGGGGAGCGTCGTTATGGAAATAGCTATCTATTACCTGCGGGTCCACTGCGAGAGCCCATTGAACGGTTAAAAGAGGTTGATATTGTTGTTTGTAATGGCTTAGCCAGCGGTGATGAATTTCCACTAAGGGTTGAAGGAAAAATAGCTATTAATGTGCTGGATCAAACAATAACCAAGCCGCTAGAAGAATTTAAAGAGCAACATGTACACGCAGTTGCGGGGTTAGGTAACCCGTCACGTTTCTTTTCACACCTTAAAAAATTTGGTGTGTTGTTTGAAACGCATATCTACCCTGATCATTTTGAATATACGCAAAATGATATTACATTTTCAGATGATAAGATTGTTATGATGACTGAAAAAGATGCGGTTAAATGTACAGAGATAGCCGATGAAAATTGTTGGTACGTTCCAATTAGAGCGCAGATGACAGAAAAATTTGGTTTAACAGTTTTATCACTCATTCAAAAGAGCACACATGGATAAAAAATTATTAGATATTTTGGCTTGCCCCGAGTGCAAGTCTGACCTGAAATACTTAAAAACAGAGCAAGAGCTAGTTTGTCTGGCTTGTCGTCTTTCGTATCCCATACGAGACGATATCCCAATTATGTTAGTGGATGAGGCGCGTAGGCTTTCTTCTGATGAAACGGATGTGCTTAGGTAACTAAAATGGCAACTTCTTTTAAAGTTGTTATTCCGGCTCGTTTCGCGTCGTCAAGGCTGCCTGGCAAGCCGCTGCTAGAGATAGTCGGGAAAGCCATGATTCTTCATGTTTGTGAGAAGGCGGCCTTAGCTGGAGCTGAAGAAGTTGTTGTTGCAACGGATCATGAGCAAATTCTAGATTGTGTAAAACAAGCCGGCTTTAATGCAGTGATGACATTGGCGTCGCATACCAGTGGAACAGAGCGGTTGACTGAAGTGGCAAATAAGCTTGGCTGGAGTGATGACACCGTTATTGTTAATTGTCAGGGCGATGAGCCCCTTATCCCGCCAACATTAATACACAAAGCAGCAGTGGCCTTAATTGAGCAGGATATTGCTCAGGTCGCTAGCTTATGCGCGCCTATCAATGAAAAAGAAGAGGTCTTTAATCCGAATGCTGTAAAGGTTGTGCGAGATGCGCTTGATTATGCTCTTTACTTCAGTCGTGCGCCTATACCTTGGAATCGTGATTGTTTTCCTGATGGTGTGTTGAATGGGCAAGCTGAACATTATCGGCACATTGGTATATACAGTTATACAGCGGGTTTTTTGCGGCGCTATATTACATGGCCAGCTTGTGCGTTAGAGCAAATAGAATCGCTTGAACAGTTGCGTATCCTTTACCAAGGCGAACGGATTTTGGTCCCTTCGGTGGCGCAAGTCCCCGAGGCTGGTGTGGATACGCAAGAAGATTTGGATAGAATAAACCGATTAATGCAACAATGATTAAAGTGCTTTTTATTTGCATGGGCAATATCTGTAGATCCCCTACAGCCCACGGTGTTTTCCAGCAATTGGTTGATGATAAAGGATTTACTCAAGAATTTTTAATCGACTCAGCAGGTACACATGCGTATCACGTAGGGCATGCGCCAGATAACCGTTCAGTGAGCACTGCTTTAGGGCACGGGGTTGATATTAGTGACCTAAAAGCCAGACAAGTTCATGAGAGTGACTTTGAATATTTTGATTATTTATTAGTAATGGACGAGCATAATTATTCGATAACTATTGATAACTGCCCCGCTGAATACGAATCTAAAGTTCGGTTCTTTCTGGATTTCGCAAAAAACACGGCATTAAAGGAAGTACCAGATCCATATTATGGCGAAGGCAATGGGTTTGAGCGCGTGTATGACTTGATTGTTGATGCCAGTGATGGGCTGATGGAGCATCTAAGTATTGAGAGTGATTAAGCAGATGTCTTTATGAAAAATGATAATTGTGCTGCGTTGATTTAGATTGTACGTGTTGCCATAACCCCTTAAGTTTATTTAAGGTTATTCTTTATTTTTTGACAAAGTAATATTATTTGCTCAACTTCTTCGTCATCTAAACCCGTTGCACATAATGCTTGTTTGGCCGCATCTGAGCCTTTAACTACCAGTTTCCGCCCTTTTTCTGTCAAGCTGATACGCTTTTGGCGTTCATCTTCTTGGTCGTATTCTCGAGTTATATAATTTTGCAATTCTAATCGTTTAAGCATAGGCGTCATTGTTGGTTTGCTTAATCCAATGGCGGCGGCTAGATGGGATACAGATACGCCATCTTTTTGCCATAAAACCATCATTACTACAAATTGCGGGTACGTTAAATTTAGCGGGACTAATAAGGATCTGTAGGCCTGCGTAATAAGGTTAGATGTGGAATAAAGCGTGTAACAAACTTGTTGGCGCGGGTCGGGTCCCATGGGCTATATCGTTATTGGTAATAAATGTTTGACAAAGTATATACAGTTTCAATATATTAGCCTACGAATAGTTCGTATACATACTAATTGTTCATTGCAGTAAATTCATCGAAGGGGTTAATTATGAAAAACGTTTTATTATCAATTGGGATTACATTAATGCTAATAAGCAATGTTGCCGTAGCTGGTGACACCGCCAAGTCAAAAGATTACATGCCTAGTTTAATAACGGCAACACCATTAGAAGGGCGAATGTTAGCGGTTACAATTGTCAGAAAAACAGTGGGAACCATTCAGCACAATGGGGACATAAAACATAAATTGAGAGCGGTGTATGCAGAAGATCCTGTCATGTTAATGAGAGCAGTTGAGTTGGTTAATTTAGAATTCAGGATCATTGCCGAAGCTAATAACTATTGGCGTTAATTGTTTGGTGGCGCTATATATCTAGTCATAACGAATGAATGCTCCGGTAAACAACAGCTATTAGTTGGCCGGAGTATTTATAGAAAATGTTAGTTTGTAAGGTCGTTTATCTACGGGGCTGGTGGCGTCGAGTGAGTTAGGTGAAAAAAAACATCCATTTATAACGTCAGCCTACATGGGGTAGTTATAAAATCAATTGCAAAACAAATTTACTGCCAAAGTAGGCGAGCATTAAAGAAATATAGCCCCCATACGTCCATTTGATGGCTGTTTGACCACGCCATCCGATGTAATGACGCCCCCACAATAAGGTAGAAAAAATCAACCAAGCAACGATGGAAAGTACGGTTTTATGTACAAGGTGCTGTGCAAAAATATCATCAATAAAGATAAAGCCGCTTAGCAAGGCAAACGTCAACAAAAACACACCAAACGCGATAGTCTGAAAAAGCAGGTCCTCCATGAGTTGTAGGGGCGGAAGAGAGTTTATTAGTGGCCCGGGTTGTCTATTATGTAATTGCTTTTCCTGGATAGATAAGAAAATTGCTTGGAAGGCCGCGACGGTCAGTAGGCTATAGGATAAGACAGATAAAATGATATGTGTTTGTAGCGCTGGATCCAGAGTGGTTGCCGTAAAGCTGGGAAATGCATTATTTAGGTTTAATAGAACAGCGATGGTTGAGAATGGAAAAACAATAATGGCTAGGGTTTCGATTGGTTTTCTTAGAGTGGTTAAAAAAAACAAAATACTAATCACTAAAAACACGAGAGATAGCATGTTAAAAAAGTCATGTGCGAGCACATTGTTAACCTTATAACTATGTACTGCTAAGGCAGAGTGGATGACAATAGACGCAAATGAGCTGCATAAAATAAAAGCGTGTAAGTTTCCGATGCTTTTTTTTAAAAAAACATTAGATGCAATAATGCCTGCACTACTCAAATACAAAGCGGCGGTTAATAACGATAATGAAACGAATACTGTGTTGCTGAAAACCATGCGCATAGTTTGGCATAAACTTAAACAATCTAGAAGATAATAATGTATTCAAGAAGGGCCATGTTGTTCTTGAGTTTAAAGTACTAAAATCAACTGCATAACTGCGTAAGACATGCGAAAATACCTCAAATTTTTTAAGGAACGACTATGTTTGACAATTTATCTGATCGCCTAAATACCGCCTTTAAACGAATCAAAGGACAAGGCCGCCTAACTGAAGACAATATAAAGGACACCATGCGTGAAGTTCGTATGGCGCTGATTGAAGCGGACGTCGCTTTATCTGTGGTTCGCGAATTTACCGAGAACGTCAAAGAGCGTGCATTAGGTCAAGAAGTTATGCAAAGCCTTTCGCCTGGCCAAGCAATGCTCAAAATTGTTAATGACGAATTGGTCAAAACAATGGGTGAGGCTAATGAAGTATTAAATTTGGCAGCTGAACCCCCAGTGGTTATTTTAATGGCGGGTTTGCAAGGGTCGGGTAAAACAACGACTACCGCAAAACTTGCGCTTTGGTTAAAAGAGCGCGAAAACAAATCGGTCACGGTAGTGAGTGCCGACGTATATAGGCCAGCTGCTATCGAACAATTAAAGACAGTGGCCAACGATGTGGGGGCGGATTTCTTCCCAAGTGATGTTAGTCAAAAACCGGTGCAAATTGTTAAAAATGCTATTGCGCACGCCAAAAAACAATTTAGTGATGTGCTTATTATTGATACCGCTGGTCGGCTGCACGTAGATGAGCAGTTGATGGATGAAATACGCCAGATTCATCAAGTAGCAAAGCCAACCGAAACGTTGTTTGTTGTGGACAGCATGACAGGGCAAGATGCGGCCAATACTGCAAAGGCATTCAATGATACGTTGGCATTAACGGGTGTTATTTTAACCAAAACAGATGGTGATGCTCGCGGAGGTGCTGCACTTTCAATTCGCCAAATTACCGGTAAGCCCATTAAGTTTATGGGCGTTGGTGAAAAAACAGATGGCCTAGAACCATTTCACCCTGACCGTGTTGCCTCTCGTTTGTTGGGGATGGGTGATGCGCTTAGTTTGGTTGAAGAAATTGAACGAAAAGTTGATAAAGAAAAAGCCGATAAACTGGCAAAAAAGATTCAAAAAGGCAAAGGGTTTGATTTGTCAGACTACAGAGATCAGCTATCTCAAATGATGGACATGGGGGGAATGAGTGCCATGATGGATAAAATCCCTGGGATGTCTAATGTGCCTCAAAATGTTAAAAACCAAGTGAATGACAAAGACTTATCACGTCAAGTTGCGCTCATTAATTCAATGACAGCAAAGGAAAGAATTTTCCCAACGTTAATTAATGGTTCCCGCCGAAAAAGAATTGCGAATGGTGCAGGCTTACAGGTACAAGATGTGAATAAGCTAATGAAGCAATATAAACAAGCTCAAAAAATGATGAAAAAAGCATCTAAAGGTGGCATGGCCAAAATGATGCGAGGGTTAAAAGGCCAGCTTGGGCAAGGGCAAGGTTTTCCTTTTCAATAAACGTTAATCAGCCTTGTTGAGGGCTGTCTAGCAAGCCAGGGGTGTCTTTAAGGTTGAAATGCTTCTCAAAAGGCATAAAAAGACTTCACGAGGACAGATAATTCGCGTAAAATCCGCCCGTTAAGTAATTAAGAATATAAATAAATTTTAAGGAAATTAAATGGTAAAGATACGTCTTTCAAGAACAGGCGCTAAAAAACGTGCTTTTTATCACGTAGTAGTGGCTGACAGTCGCAGAAGTCGCGATGGTCGTTATATTGAACGCATAGGGTTTTATAACCCAAGAGCGGCTGGCGAAGAAGTTCGCTTAAACCTAGACACAGCGCGAGTTGATCACTGGGTAGCGCAAGGTGCGCAAACATCTGAGCGTGTTAACAAGCTAATCAAAGAGGCCGGTAAAGCAGCTGCATAAGGTGTCTGAAGACGGTTCCAGTGGTTCTTTAGTAAAAGATGATTCCTGGTTAAAGCTGGGGAAAATATCAGGTGTATTTGGGGTAAAGGGTTGGCTAAAGATTTATGCCAACACAGAAGATAAGAAAAACATTCTGTCCTACCAGCCCTGGTATATAGAAAAGAATAAAACCATGCAAGTTGTTAAGTTGGCTGCAGGCAAGCCTCATGGTAAAACCATCGTCGCTTTACTAGACGGTGTAAATGATCGAAATGAGGCGGAAACTTGGGTTGGTTGTGATATTTATATGCGGCCAGAACAGCTTCCAAAGCTAAAAGGAAAACAATTTTATTGGTCTGACCTTATTGGTTTAAATGTGGTGAATATAAATAACGAGCACTATGGCGTTATTGATCACATGATAGAAACAGGTGCGAATGACATCGTGTATGTAAAAGGTGAAGTGGATCGACTTATCCCTTTTGTAATGAACGATGTTATTAAGACAGTTGATATTGAAGCAGGTCAAATGATTGTTGACTGGGACCCGGATTATTAGTCTCATGAGATTTGATGTCGTTACACTGTTTCCAGAAATAGTAAGAAACACAGCGGCTATGGGCGTTGTTGGTAAGGCAATAGAAGATAAAAGGATTCAATTAGAAACATGGAATCCTAGAGATTTTACCGAGGATGTACATCGAACTGTTGATGATCGTCCCTTTGGTGGTGGGCCTGGTATGGTCATGAAGGTTGAGCCGCTAAAAAAGGCAATCTTGTCTGCAAAAAAAGCAGATATAGAGCCAGTTAAAGTGATTTATATGAGTCCACAAGGACGACGTCTTGATCAACAAGGTGTTGAATATTTGGCTCAATATTCACGGCTAGTGATAGTAAGCGGCCGTTATGAAGGCATTGATGAACGATTAATTCAGTCGTCTATTGATGAGGAATGGTCGATTGGTGATTATGTGTTAAGCGGTGGTGAGCTGCCTGCCTTGGTTCTGATGGATTCTATCTCAAGGACGTTGCAGGGCGTATTGGGTCATGAGCTTTCAGCAAGCGAAGATTCGTTTGTGGATGGTTTGTTAGACTGCCCGCATTACACGAGACCTGAAGTGGTAGATGGTGAAGGGGTGCCAAAGGTTTTAATAAGTGGTGACCATAAAAAAATTGCCGTATGGCGAGAAAAACAAGCATTGGGCAAAACGTGGCAAAAACGCCCCGATTTGTTAGGAAAAGTTGAATTGAGTGATCGGCAGCAAATGCTGTTAGATGAATATAAACAAGAGTTAATAAAGAGTTAAAAACGAAGGATTAAAAAATGAGTAATATAATTGCACAAATAGAAGCAGAACAAATGAATACAACGTTGCCTGAGTTTTCAGTGGGTGATACGGTCATTGTTCAGGTTAAAGTTAAAGAGGGTACCCGTGAGCGTTTGCAAGCATTTGAAGGCGTGGTTATTGCTAAGCGTAATCGTGGCTTAAACTCAGCTTTTACAGTTCGTAAAATCTCACATGGTGAAGGCGTTGAACGTGTTTTCCAAACACATAGCCGATTAGTTGACTCAGTAGAAGTTAAAAGACGTGGTTCAGTTAGACGCGCTAAACTTTATTATCTACGTGATCTACGTGGAAGAGCTGCTCGTATTAAGGAGAAAATTGCTGTTTCTTCTAAAGCTCAAAAAACTAAACCAGCGGCAAAAGAAAAAGCAGTTGTCGCTGAAGTTAAAGTTGATGACTTAACAAAAATTGAAGGTGTAGGACCAAAAATTGGTGAAGCATTACAAGCGGGTGGGTTGAATACATTCGCTGATGTTGCTTCTTCTAGCGCTAAAAAAATTCGCGAAATCTTAGATGCTGCAGAAGGTAATTTTGCTTCTCATAATCCTGAAACGTGGCCAGCACAATCTGAATTGGCTCGCGATGAAAAATGGGATGAGTTAAAAACATTACAAGACGAGTTAGATGGTGGTCGTTAATAGCCTCTTCGTAGTTTTGAATAAAAAAACGGCTTATTAGCCGTTTTTTTTTTGACTAAAAATAATTTTAACGTATAGAGTTTAATCAGCGTATTATTTTCTAATGAGTCAGAAAGATATTGATATTTTTTTAAACAACTTATGGGCTGAGTTTGGCCTTAGTGAAAATACTGTTAAAGCGTATCGAACAGATTTAATTCAGTATTCAGTGTGGTTAAATAAAAATAACAGTAATATTTCGAAAGCTTCCTCGGCAGATATATCAAGGTACCTAGCCGAAAGGATGGGGTCAGGCGTCTCTGCTCGGAGTTCCGCACGTTTTATTTCTAGCCTAAAACGGTTTTATGGTTATGCGTTACGAGAAGGGAAAGTGACGGAGGATCCGACGGGCTTAATTGATTCACCAAAACTAGGGCGGCCATTACCGACGACCTTAACTGAAAACGATGTGGAGCTGTTGTTATTAGCCCCCAATATTCGTAGCCCCATTGGGTACAGAGATAGAACAATGCTTGAGTTGTTGTACGCATCAGGGTTGCGAGTCAGCGAATTGGTTGGGTTACGTTTAGAGCAAATAAACTTTAAGCAAGGTTTGGTCAGGGTGACCGGAAAAGGTAATAAAGACCGTCTTGTTCCTGTTGGAGAAGAGGCTTTACATTGGTTGTTGCGCTTTATAGAAGAAAAGCGCATGGATATTCTGGGGGGGAAGCAAACTGACTATGTTTTTCCTACGACAAGGGGAAGTGGTATGACCCGGCAGGCATTTTGGTACTTGATTAAACGTTATGCTCAACAAGCAGGAATAAATAAAGCACTATCACCTCACACTTTGCGCCACGCATTCGCCACGCATTTGTTAAACCACGGCGCGGATTTGCGTGTTGTTCAGTTGCTTCTTGGCCATAGTGATTTGTCTACTACACAAATATACACGCACGTTGCCAAGGAAAGGCTTAAAGACATTCATGAAAAATTTCACCCAAGAGGGTAGAATAAAATGAATGTTTTCGCTAACTAACAGTGTCTACTACAATATAAGAATATTAATTGAGGTTTTATTGCATGAGAAAATTGATTTGGCTTTGTTTGAGTTTGCTTGTTTCAACGACTGTAATGGCAGACAAAGGCGTACTGCTTAATAATTTGTCAAAAATTATTCCGGGCGTTTCAGAAAAAGATATTACTTCAACGCCCATTACGGGCTTACATCAAGTAGTGGTAGGTGCGCGCATTATTTATGTTTCAGACAATGGTCGGTATATTTTACAAGGTGAAATGGTTGACCTGTCTACTCGTGAAAACATAACGGATACAGCGTTAAAAAGTGTTCGTACAACAGAGCTATCAAAACTTGACGAACGTGAAATGATCGTTTTCCCTGCTAAAAATGAAAAACATAAAGTCACTGTGTTTTCAGATATTGATTGCGGATATTGCCGTAAACTACATGCGCAATTGAGTGATTACACTGATGCGGGTATAACCATTAGGTATTTGTTTTTCCCTCGATCAGGTGTTAATACAGAAGCTTATTACAAAGCCGAGTCTGTTTGGTGTGCAAAAGACCGTCACCAAGCGTTAACTGATGCGAAGCTTCACAATAAAGTAGTTAAAAAGACGTGTGATAACCCGGTTAGAAAACATATGGCGCTTGGCGAAAGATTTGGGGTAACAGGTACACCTTTCATTATTGTAGATAATGGCGCAATGATTCCTGGATATGTGCCCGCTGCCGAACTGGTTAAGCACTTAAACTAACTGTCGTTTAGTTTTTTTAATTCGTACAAAACGTTTAAGGCGTCTTTGGGGCTAAGTTCGTTTGGGTCTAAGTCGTCTAATAACGATTGCACTTGGGAATTAAGCCTTGGTTGAAATAGGTCAAATTGGTTTTGCTGATCAGGATTCGTGATGATCGCTTTTGGCGCATTTTCTAGACTATTTAGTTTTATTTTTGCTTGTTCTATAACGGCCTTTGGAACGCCGGCTAAAGCGGCTACCTGAAGGCCGTAGCTCTGGTTTGCAGGCCCGTCTTGCACTGTATGTAAAAAGACAATGCTGTCACCATGTTCTATGGCATTCAAATGAACGTTGGACACAGACGGTGCCGACTCTGATAACGCTGTCATTTCAAAATAGTGTGTTGCAAATAAGGTGAGTGGTTGGGCATTATTTGCCATGTAATTAGCGGTTGCCCAAGCAAGCGATAAGCCATCGAAGGTACTCGTGCCTCTGCCAATTTCATCCATCAAGACCAAGCTTTCCTCTGTTGCATTATGCAGTATGTTTGCCGTTTCAGACATCTCAACCATAAATGTTGAGCGGCCACTCGCCAGATCGTCGGATGCACCAATTCGCGTAAATATCTGGTCAATAGGCCCAACTTTTACTTCTGCAGCAGGAACGTAGCAACCAATATGCGCTAATAAAACGATGAGCGCGGTCTGCCTCATATAGGTTGATTTACCGCCCATGTTGGGACCGGTGATAATCAGCATGCGCCGGTCTGCGTCGAGCGTGATGTCATTGGCAACGAAGGGTGTTTCTAGAAACTGTTCGACTATCGGGTGGCGGCCCTGTTTTATCGACAAGCCAGTGTCATACATAAAGCTTGGTTGGTTAAAGTTTAATGTGTTGGATCGCTCTGAAAAATTACATAAAACGTCAAGCTCTGCCAAGCCTTCTGCGCAACTTTTTAATGAAGATAGATGAGGTAAAAATTTGTTTAATAATTCGCTATAAAGCTTTTTCTCACAAACTAGTGCTTGTTCGCGCGCGCTGAGCACTTTTTCCTCGAACGCCTTTAGGTCAGGCGTAATATAACGCTCTACATTTTTTAACGTTTGTTTACGTATAAAGTGGCTTGGAACCTTCTCTGCCTGAGAACGCGGAACCTCAATATAATAACCATGTACACGGTTGTAGCTCAGTTTTAAATTTTGTATTTGGCAGTTTTTACGTTCATTTTCCTCAAGGTCGATTAGAAATTGATCGGCGTTGTTACTGAGGTGACGGAATTGATCAAGCGTTTCATTATAACCGGTCGCTATAACACCACCATCTCTCATTAAAACAGGCGGGTTTTCGACGACGGCATCACAAAGTAAAGTATATAGAGAAGGGTGTTCTGATATGTTTTTAGCCAGCTCTTCTAGTCTTGGAGCGGTCAGCTGCGAAAGTTCTTGTTGAATCTCGGGTAATGCGTTGAGTGTTTGACGAAGTACAGCAAGGTCACGCGGTGTGGCTTTTTGTAAAGCAATTCGACTTAGAATACGTTCGATATCTCCCGTTTGTTTTAAAAGCAACTGTAACCCTTCTAAGCGGCCAGACTCTTGAAGTTGTTCTATTGTAAGGTGGCGGTGTTTTAAGGTGGATTGGTTACGTAAGGGTTGGTGTAGCCAACGCCTTAATAACCGTCCACCCATTGATGTTTTGCAGTGATTCAGTAATCCGAATAAGGTGAATCGTTTGTCACCTGAAGGATGAAAATCAAGTTCAAGATGTCTTCGGCTGGCGGCATCAAGTAAAACAAAATCACTTTGTTGAACAACACTGATGGACTGTATGTGCGGCAACGCGGCTTGGTGCGTGTCTTTTAAGTATTGCAGTAAGGCGCCAGCGGCTTGAATAGCAAGCGGAAGGTGTTCGCAACCGAAGCCTTTTAAATCCTTAGTGCCAAATTGTTTGTTAAGTAGACGCTCGGCGCTTTTGTAATCAAAGTGCCAGCTAGCAATGCGGTTAAAGCCTTTTCTTGAGCGAATATTGATGGGGGGCTGCCAATCTTCGCTAGAAATAATTTCTGCAGGATTTAGTTGTGCAAATTGTGTTTCAAGCTCGCTTTCTCCAGCGCCTTGTTGTAGAAAAAACCGGCCGCTAGCAAGGTTGATAGTGGCGATGCCAAACTGCTCTTTCTCATAAAATACAGCGGATAAAAGACTGTCTGTGTGTTCGTCCAGTAATGATTCTTCTGTTAACGTGCCGGGTGTAACAACACGTACGACTTTGCGCTCGACAGGGCCTTTTGATGTGGCTGGGTCACCTATCTGTTCACAGATGGCGACTGATTCCCCCGCTTTTAATAACTTCGCTAAGTAACCATCTGCCGCGTGGTGGGGAATGCCCGCCATAGCAATGGGCTTGTCTTCTGAATGACCACGGCTAGTAAGTGTGATACTCAGTAATTCAGATGCCTTAACAGCGTCATCAAGAAACAGTTCGTAAAAATCACCCATGCGGTAAAATAACAACGTGTTTGGGTAGTCTGCTTTAATGCGAAGAAATTGCTGCATCATTGGCGTGTGAGTGGGTTTTACTTTAATGCTTTTAGCCATCACGCTAGTTTAACAAAACTTGAATATGCGAGAATAATTTTTAATGAGTGATTCTTTAAATCGACAAATTGAAACAGTGGCAAAACAGTTAGCTGAATGCTTGCGAGATCAGAATAAAACACTGGCTGTGGCAGAATCTTGCACAGGTGGTTGGGTAGCTAAAGCACTAACCGATCTTGCGGGAAGTAGTGAATGGTTTAACGGCGGCATAGTAAGTTACACCAATGTTGCTAAACAAACGTTATTAAATGTTGATGAGGCGAGTTTAATAACATTTGGTGCTGTCAGTGAGCAAGTTGCGATACAAATGGCAGAAGGTGCGTTAAATGCATTTGATTCGTCAATTTCAGTTGCTATTACTGGTGTGGCCGGCCCATCGGGAGGCACTGTTGATAAACCAGTTGGAATGGTCTGTTTTGCAGCGATGATGGCATTGAAAGAACCAATAAGCCGCACTAAAATCTTTTCAGGAAATCGGGAAAAGGTACGCCAGCAAGCGGTATTGATGGCTATACAAATGTTGTTACAAGTATTAGCCGAATAGAGTTAGATAAAGTGGCGAATATATTATGCGACGATACGGGTTTATGTGATAATTCAAGATTATTTACGATAACTGACTTTTGCATCGCGCAGAGGCATTAATGAGGACAAAAAAATGGACGACAATAAGAAAAAAGCACTGAGTGCGGCGTTGTTACAAATTGAAAAACAGTTTGGTAAAGGGTCCGTGATGCGTATGGGTGATGGCAGTGCCATTCCAGATATTGATGTTTACTCAACCGGCTCAATAGCGCTTGATGTGGCGTTGGGTATAGGTGGTTTGCCGCGTGGCCGTGTTGTTGAGGTTTATGGTCCTGAATCGTCTGGTAAAACAACGTTAACACTAGAAACAATAGCGCAATGCCAAAAAGCGGGCGGCACAGCCGCGTTTGTTGATGCTGAACATGCTTTAGATCCTATTTATGCTGATAAATTAGGCGTTAATATGGATGATCTATTGGTGTCTCAACCAGATACTGGAGAGCAAGCGTTAGAAATCGTTGATATGTTGGTGCGTTCAGGTGCTGTTGATATGGTTGTCGTCGATTCGGTAGCCGCATTAACACCTAAAGCTGAGATCGAAGGCGATATGGGTGACCACCACGTTGGTTTGCAAGCTCGTTTGATGTCACAAGCACTGAGAAAGCTAACGGGTAATATCAAACGTTCAAATACGCTGGTTGTATTTATTAACCAAATTCGTATGAAAATCGGTGTGATGTTTGGGAACCCTGAAACGACATCAGGCGGTAACGCCTTGAAGTTTTATTCATCAGTGCGTTTAGATATTCGTCGTATCGGCGCGATTAAGAAAGGTGAAGAAATTCTGGGTAATGATACTCGCGTTAAAGTAGTTAAAAACAAAGTGGCGCCGCCGTTCAAGCAAGCGTTATTTGAAATATTATATGGTGAAGGTATTTCACGCGAAGGTGAACTAATTGATTTAGGTGTCAGTTTGGACTTGGTTGAAAAAGCGGGCTCATGGTACAGCTATGAAGGCACTAAAATAGGCCAAGGTAAGGACAACGCAAAATCATTTATGCGCGAAAATAAAGATAAAGCCGAAGAGCTAGAAGCAAACATTAGAGCAGCGCTGTTGCCGAAAAAAGAAACACTGGAAGAAATAAAAGCAGCTGACGAGGCCTAACAGCTGGAAAACGATAAAAAACCAACGTCCAGCTTAAAGGCCAGTATGTTCGCGATGCTAGCGCGCCGTGAACACAGTGAGCAAGAACTGTTACAGAAGTTACAGACTAAGGGCTTCGAGAGCGAAGAAATCGCCATGTTATTGGCTGAATTTAAAGAAAAAAATTGGCAAAGCGATCAGCGTTTTTCTGAGAGTTTTAGCCGATCGAGGCTGTACAAAGGCTGTGGTCCAGTGCGTATTAAGATGGAGCTTAGAGAGCGAGGCGTTGATACAAGTATTGAGAATGTATTTGATGAACAGCCCGACTGGCAACAAATATTAGCTGAACTTAGTACAAAAAAGTACGGAAACCAGCCACCAAAAGACATGAAAGAACGTGCCAAACGAACACGGTTTTTTCAATATAAAGGGTTTACACACGACATGATTAAACAATTGTTTAATGACATGTCTTAAAGACAGGTTTTAGTGAAATGAAAAATTTAACGAGTGCTGAAATTCGTTCAGCCTTTCTAACGTACTTTGAAAAGCAAGGGCACCAAATAGTTCCTTCAAGCCCGTTAGTGCCTGGAAACGACCCTACCTTGTTATTTACTAATGCGGGAATGGTGCAGTTTAAAGACGTTTTTTTAGGTAATGAAAAACGGGCTTATACAAAGGCCACATCATCTCAACGCTGTGTAAGGGCGGGGGGGAAACATAATGACCTTGAAAATGTAGGTTATACAGCCCGCCATCACACATTTTTTGAAATGCTAGGTAACTTTAGCTTTGGAGAATATTTTAAACACGATGCCATAAAGTACGCGTGGGAATTTTTAGTCGATGTGTTAGGTATACCACCAGAAAAGTTATGGGTCACGGTATTTGATGAAGACCCAGAAGCAGCAGATATTTGGTTAAATGAAATGGGCGTTAGTCCTGATCGCTTGTCTCGAATTGGTGCTAAAGACAACTTTTGGTCAATGGGAGATACAGGTCCTTGTGGGCCTTGTTCAGAAATATTTTATGACCATGGTGAAGCGGTTGCAGGTGGTCCACCCGGTACACCAGAAGAAGACGGGGACCGGTATGTTGAAATATGGAATCTCGTGTTCATGCAATACAACCGTGATGCTAAAGGTGAATTGACTCCACTCCCTAAACCATCAGTTGATACAGGCATGGGCCTTGAACGCGTCGCTGCCGTTTTACAAGGTGTTCATAATAACTACGATATTGAGCTATTTCAGTCGCTAATTAAAAGTGCATCTGAGCTAACAGGCGAAAAAGATCCAACACATACATCGCTGCGTGTGTTGGTAGACCATATTCGTTCATGTGCCTTTCTAATAGTTGATGGCGTACTTCCGTCAAACGAAGGTAGAGGCTATGTTTTACGTCGGATTATTCGTCGTGCTATTCGGCATGGTTACAAGCTGGATACCAAAGATGTGTTTTTCCATAAACTGGTTCAACCGCTTGCGAAACAAATGGGTGACGCGTATCCAGAGCTTCTAGAAAAAGCAAAAATGATTAGTAATATATTATTAAAAGAAGAGCAACGGTTTGCGGAAACACTTGAACAAGGAATGAAGCTGCTACAAGATGAAACTCAATCGTTAGCAAATAATACAATTACCGGTGAAATAGCCTTCAAGCTTTACGATACCTTTGGTTTCCCTGTTGATTTAACGGCGGACTATGCGCGAGAAAACAACCTGACTGTTGATAGGGTAGGTTTCGAAAATGCAATGGAGGCGCAGCGTGAACGAGCAAGGTCATCCAGTTCTTTTGCAGGTGGGGTATCCTCATTACCTAACACGGGGCTTAAGACAGAATTCAATGGATATGACTCTCTTCAACGTGAAGCAGCCGTGTTAGCCATATATCAAGGCGAGGAACAGGTTGCTTCTATTAATGAAGGGGATTCAGCCTTTTTAGTCTTAAATCAAACGCCGTTTTATGCTGAATCAGGTGGCCAAGCGGGCGATCATGGGAAAATTATAACTGATACAGCGGTATTTCAGGTGACAGATGTTCAAAAGCAAGGCGACGCTTATTTTCATATAGGTCAATTGCTTAAAGGAACGTTAACTGAAAAAGATCAAATAACAGCAGAAGTAGATGGTGCGACACGTTTATCAACGGCACTTAATCACTCGGCCACGCATCTGTTGCACGCAGCATTGCGTCAAATATTAGGTGATCATGTTACCCAAAAAGGGTCGTTAGTCGATGCAAAACGGTTGCGGTTCGATTTTAGTCACTTTGAACCAATCAGTGCTAAGCAGTTACAAGAAATAGAACGTTTAGTGAATAAACAAATTCGTTCTAACGCGTCAGTAGATACACAAATAATGGACCAAGAGGCAGCAGTAGCAAGTGGTGCAATGGCGTTATTTGGTGAGAAGTATGGCGATAAGGTTCGCGTACTAAAAATGGGCGAGTTCTCTACAGAGCTCTGTGGTGGTACGCATGCTACACGAGTTGGCGATATTGGTTTTATGAAAATCGTATCTGAAACAGGTATTGCGTCGGGTGTACGTCGTATTGAAGCAATTGCTGGCGAGGGCGCGCTTTCATGGGTTGAAGAAAGTGAAGGGCTCATACATAAAATTGGTCAAGCCGTTAAAGGGAATCGCGACTCAGCTATCGATAAAATCAACCAGATAAAAGACAAAAACAAATCTTTAGAAAAAGAATTAGAACAACTAAAATCGCAACTTGCCAAATCAGCGGGTGATGATTTATTTAATCAAGCTGTAGAAATAGATGGGATAAATGTGTTGGCAGCTCATATTGAAGGCAGTGATGGCAAAACGTTGCGTGAACTAGTTGATCAATTAAAAGACAAACTAGGTAATGCAGCGGTTGTATTATCGACGGTTCAGGATGACAAAATCACCTTGATTGCGGGCGTTTCTAAAGAGCAAACCAGTCGAATTAAGGCGGGTGACTTGGTTAATTCAGTTGCGTTACAAGTCGGTGGTAAAGGCGGTGGTCGGCCTGATATGGCGCAAGCAGGCGGTGATAATCCAGCTGCGTTATCTGCGGCATTAAAAGCCGTTCCGGACTGGGTTAAAGCGACACTTAATGCGTAATTGATATTTCTATAGTTAGAAGAAAAAACAGACAAAACAAGTAAAAGCATGAGTTTACATATACACAAATACGGTGGTACATCAGTGGGTACCGCAGAAAAAATTCAAAATGTAGCTAAAAAACTAGTCGCAGAAAAAGCAGCAACAGGTCATGATCTTGTGGTTGTTGTATCGGCGATGAGCGGCGAAACGAATCGGATGACAGCATTGGCGCAACAAATGCAGTCGTCACCGTCAGCTAAACAAATGGATGTGTTGTTGTCTACTGGCGAACAAGTCACTATTTCGTTGCTTTGTATGGCACTTGAAGAACTTGGGCAGCCGGCGGTTTCTTATACAGGTAGCCAAGTAAAAATAATTACCGATGATTCACACGGCAAAGCGCGCATAGAAGACATACAAACCAGTGGCATATCAGCTGATTTGGCTCAAGGTAAAATCGTTGTTGTAGCGGGTTTTCAAGGTGTGACGAAAGAGGGTGCAATTACGACATTGGGTCGTGGTGGGTCAGACACAACAGCAGTGGCTTTAGCGGCCGCTTTAAAGGCAGATGAATGCCGTATCTATACCGATGTGGATGGTGTCTATACAACAGATCCCCGCGTTGAGCCTAAAGCGAAACGTTTGGATAAAATAACGTTTGAAGAAATGTTAGAAATGGCCAGTTTAGGGTCAAAAATTTTACAAATTCGCTCTGTCGAATTTGCTGGTAAATACAATGTTCCACTACGTGTGCTGTCCACGTTTATTGATGGAGAAGGCACGTTAATTACATATGAGGATGAGGACATGGAAAAAGCGTTAATTTCGGGTATCGCATTTAATCGTGATGAAGCAAAAGTGACGTTATCTGGCGTGCCAGATATGCCGGGTGTTGCTTCAGCCATATTAAAACCGATTGCAGAAGCTAATATTGAAATTGATATGATTGTGCAAAATATCGCTGAAGATCAAACAACTGATTTCACCTTTACTGTACATAGAAATGATTACGAAAACACCCTGCGTATATTGCAAAACATTTGTGCAGAGTTAGGGGCTAAAAAGGTGACGGGTGATGACAAAATCGTCAAAGTATCGATAGTGGGTGTTGGTATGCGCTCTCATGCAGGTATTGCGAGCCAAATGTTTAGTGCCTTAGCGGAAGAGGGTATTAATATCCGAATGATTTCAACATCTGAAATTAAGATTTCAGTGGTGGTTGATGAGAGGTATCTTGAGTTAGCCGTAAGAACCCTGCATGAATCGTTTGGGCTGGCGCAAGAATAGTATTTTTGCGTGTTATTGTTTTCTTTTCATATGTTAGAATATACCCGAAAATAAATATTGACTTGGTTGGCAATGCTTATGGAAAAGGAAGCAAAAAAGGAGCATCAACATGCTTATATTAACAAGAAAAGTTGGAGAATCACTTAGGATTGGTGATGATGTATCAGTGGTTGTACTTGGTGTAAAAGGTAATCAAGTACGAATTGGTGTAGATGCGCCGAAATCTGTTTCAGTACATCGAGAAGAAATATATAATCGCATTCAAGACGAAAACGACGGCGATAATATCGGCAATAATTAAGTTTTAAACTATTCCGGAGAGATGGCCGAGTGGCTGAAGGCGCTCCCCTGCTAAGGGAGTATGGGTTTTATAGCCCATCCAGGGTTCGAATCCCTGTCTCTCCGCCATATTTAAATATTGAACGAGTCATTTGAAGGTTGTTGATTTATATAAACAACCAACCATATTACTTGACCTTTATTTAAAGGCTAATACAATAGCCCACCTAATGCGCCAGTAGCTCAGCTGGATAGAGTACTCGGCTACGAACCGAGCGGTCAGGGGTTCGAATCCCTTCTGGCGCACCATGCAAACAACACAACCTGCTTCGGCAGGTTGTGTTGTATTTATCTTCTAGATATTTATGCAAAGACCTTATTCGCTTCTATTTGTTCTAAATACTTCGTATTAGTTCCCCGTATGTCGTTGTGCCTATTTAGGTGCACGCCTCACTGCTTAAATAAACCGGTTTCTTTAAGTAAGCTCTGTGCTTTCCTGTCTAAGGAATTGATATTCCAAGTAATTTTTAAATCAGAACGATGATATGCTAATTACTACATGTAGCTATATCAAAATAAACTAACACATCATCTTGTGTTTCTATGTGTTTTCTTATAATCTAGGCAGTTATGGTGATAGGGAGAAATCACCTTATAAAAACAATCATTTCAAAAGGGGAAATATGAACACGGTCAACCTAAAAGTCATTAAAGATAATCAAGCTGAAATTAAGTTTCAATCTGCTTCATTAGATATTTGGGATAAGAAGTATTGCTTAAAAAAACAAGATGGTTCAGCTGTTGATGCTGACATTGAGGGGACCTATGATCGTGTAGCCACAGCGTTATCTAATGTTGAACAAACAACGGATAAAAAAGAATACTGGCACGACCAATTTGTATGGGCGTTAAAGCATGGTGCTATTCCTGCTGGCCGTATTATTTCTAATGCGGGCGCAAGCGCATACAAGCCAGCCACATCAACTATTAATTGTACCGTGTCGGGCTCTATTGCCGATTCTATGGACGATATTCTTGCTAAAACACATGAGGCGGGCTTAACTCTAAAGGCCGGTTGCGGTATTGGTTATGAATTCTCAACGCTACGCCCTAAAGGCGCTTATGTTTCTGGTGCAGGTGCTAATACATCCGGTCCATTATCGTTTATGGATATCTTCGATAAAATGTGTTTCACCGTGTCATCAGCCGGTGGTCGTCGTGGTGCTCAAATGGCAACGTTCGATGTGTCTCACCCAGACGTACGAGATTTCGTTAAAGTAAAACGTGAAGATGGCCGTTTACGCCAATTCAACTTGTCACTGTTAATTACAGATGATTTTGTAGCGGCTGTTAAAGAAGATAAAGACTGGCCGCTGGTATTTCCCGTATCAGAAAAAGAACTCGCATCAGGTGATGTTGATTTAAACGATACAGAGCAAGTGTTATGGCGTGAATGGCCAATAACAGAAGGCTACCAAGTAAACGACGTGGGTTTAGTCGCTTGCCGCATATACAAAACCATAAAAGCACAGCGTTTATGGGAAACGATTATGGCGTCTACCTACGACTATGCAGAACCTGGCTTTATACTTATAGATAAAGTAAACGAAATGAACAACAACTGGTTTTGTGAAAACATACGCGCCACTAACCCATGTGGCGAACAACCATTACCGGCCTATGGTTCATGCTTATTGGGTTCAGTTAACCTCACTAAATTTGTAAATAACGCATTCACAAAAGACGCAACGTTTGATTGGGATAACTACCGCCAAACCGTGAGCATTTTTACGCGTATGCTCGACAACGTAGTCGAAATTAACGGCTTACCATTAGAAGGCCAACGTGACGCGATTGAAAACAAACGCCGCCACGGCATGGGCTTCTTAGGCTTAGGCTCTACATTAACCATGCTAGGTATCCCTTACGGTGGAGACAAATCAGTTGAATTCACCGAAGAAGTAAGCAAGCAACTGGCCGTAACCGGTTGGGAAGCAGGCTTAGAACTCGCTAAAGAAAAAGGCCCAGCACCCATCATGAACGAAGATTTTACCGTGACCGGCGACATGCTCCGTAAACGCCCAGAAATGGCAGATGATGGCTACGAAATTGGCGATGTAATTAAAGGCCGCTTACTGCATGCACGTTACAGCCGTTACATGCAACAAATTGCAGAGGTTGCGCCAGAACTGGTTGAAAAACTCGCTGAAACGGGCGCTCGCTTTACACACCACAGCTCTATTGCACCAACAGGCACCATTTCATTATCGTTAGCTAATAACGCCAGTAATGGCATTGAGCCAAGTTTCGCACACCACTATGCACGTAACGTGATTCGTGAAGGGCGCAATGCAAAAGAAAAAGTAGATGTGTTCTCGTTTGAGCTATTGGCCTATCGCACATTAATTAACGAAAAAGCCATGCCATACTCAGAAGAAGAAGGCGAAAAACTGCCAGACTACTTTGTAACGGCAGAAACCATCACACCAAAACAACACGTAGACATACAAGCCGCTGCACAAAAATGGATAGATTCCTCTATTTCAAAAACAGCCAATGTACCCACAGACTTCGCGTTTGATGAATTTAAAGACATCTACTTATATGCACACGAAAAAGGCCTGAAAGGCTGCACAACCTTCCGCTTTAACCCTGATGCATTCCAAGGCGTGTTGGTAAAAGAATCAGACCTAGAAAACACCACCTATCGTTTTAACCTAGAAGATGGCACAACGCTTGAAGCCAAAGGTAACGAAATGATCGAATACGAAGGTGAATCACACACTGCCGCTAACCTGTACGACGCCTTAAAAGAAGGCTACTACGGTAAATTTTAAGCAAGGGCATAGGAGAATGACAATGACACATAAAATATCACAAAACATTACTGGCTGCGAAGTAGTAAAAGAAGACGAACCTGCTGCCGTAGTGGCGCCAACAACACCGGTTGAAGAAAAAAGCAACATTATCCAAATGCACGAAAGCCTTAAACGGCCAGAAATGCTATTAGGCTCAACCTACAAAATTAAAACACCGTTGTCTGAGCACTCGCTATACATCACCATCAATGACCTCGTACTAAACCAAGGTACTGATCACGAACAACGTCGCCCGTTTGAAGTATTTATTAATTCAAAGAACATGGATCACTTCCAATGGATCGTAGCGCTAACGCGAATCATGTCAGCGGTGTTTAGAAAAGGGGGCGACATCACCTTCCTAGTAGAAGAACTTCGTTCCGTGTTTGACCCAAGTGGTGGTTACTTCAAAAAAGGCGGTAAATTCATGCCATCGTTAGTGGCAGAAATTGGCGACGTAGTGGAATCTCACCTAAAAATGATTGGCTTGATTAAAACTGAAGAAATCAGCGAGCATCAACAAAAAATCATGGATGAAAAACGCGCCCAGTTTGAAGCCGAAAAACAAGTTAAAGCAACGGTCGCTGCTGCACCAGCAGCTGATGCAGAAGAAGCCAGTGCTTTTCCAGCAGGGGCGCAGCTATGCAATAAATGTAATACCAAAGCCTCTATTCAAATGGATGGTTGTATGACGTGTTTGAATTGTGGGGATAGTAAGTGTGGGTAGAGCCTAGTATATGTGAAGGGATAGGTGCTACAGAATAGGTTTAGTATTAAAGGTTGGCAAGGTAAAAACGCTGTCTAATATGTGGGACTAAATCCTACATATTGAAATATTGAATAAACAATATGTTATTAATATCTATATTTTACAATAAGTTATGCG
Source organism: uncultured Piscirickettsiaceae bacterium (assembly GCA_913061075.1). Lineage (GTDB taxonomy): Bacteria > Pseudomonadota > Gammaproteobacteria > Methylococcales > Cycloclasticaceae > Cycloclasticus. Next base: position 56,776 of record CAJXSK010000008.1, read on the forward strand.
ATATAAGAAAAAACAACAAAAAAACTATCGGGATTCCCGATAATACTGTTTTGTGGGATGCAATCCCATAAAACATACTGTTATACCTTATGGAGAAATAGATGAATATATTACGGATAATCGGATTGGTAGCTATTATTTGTTTGCAAGGTTGTGCTGGTGTTGGCGTAATACAGAGCTCCGATCCTGAAGTAAAAATTTCTGATGCCAAACATCTTATGCGGTACCCTAATCCCAATCGCCCTTTAATTGCAGAGCGTCTTATTCGTGAAACTATTACAATTTGCAATAACAGTAAATCAGAAAAGTGTTTGGGAAATGCATACAACGCTTACGGGTGGTTTTTTCAAGAGGAATCAGTGAGCCGCTATACACATGTATACAAAAAACAAGGTTTCTTACACCCTACCGCAACATACGAAACCCGCTATAAAATGGCAGAAGAATATTTCAGAAAGGCAGAAGGTATCCAAAAGGATACCTTGCAACATGACAAGCTCACAAATACATATTTTGGTTTAGGTGTTTTATATTCTTACTATCTTTTAAAACCAGAACTAGCCTGCGCAGCCTATTCAAAAAGTGAAAAGGCTTACCTGAGAAACATTGAATCCAACCCACAAGCAAATGTAACATTACCGGAAGGCTATTCAACTTACAGTGACTTTTTAGCACCAGAAAAAGAAAAAGCTGGTTGTAATAATTAAAGGGTATAACAAAAATATCAAGCACGACGCGCAAAAGGTGCGCGCGTCTTATATAAAAAACGTTATATGTAAAAGGAATTATCAAAATGTTTAGAAAACTACTTAATGGCTTTTTATTTGGCACCGGTTTTACTGCGGCACTTATCATTGTATTTTTAATTGTTAGCACATTAGATCTATCATTCATAAATAAAACAAGCAGCAGCATAACAACCGGTGATGAGGCGAATTATGAGGAGCAGCAAAAATGGCGGGCCCTTCCTGAAACAGAAAAAATTTCAAATATTTCTGGTTTAGCCATACTTAGATTTAAAGAAAGTAAAGATAAACATATGGAAGCGTATGTCGAGACCGTTTTAACTAAAAGCAATCCAACCAACTTACCCCTTAAAATTGGAGAGAGAGTAAAAAAATCGGATTATTACGCAAAAGATGGTCATTCCCGCAACAGAAATGGCATTCTAGTTATATACTCTGGCAACCCAGCTAAAGAGGTTGAAGGTGCGTTCCTTTACGAAGATAGACTTATTTCATACCAAGACATGCCTTTAGAGGTATTTTTAAAAAAGTTCAAAGATAACTCAGGTAATTAAGCATATAACAAAAATATCAAGCACGACGCGCAAAAGGCGCGCGCGTCTTATATAAAACGTTAGGAATCAGGATGAAATTTAAACTTCTCATTTCAATCATAGCTTTCGCGCATTTGACCGGATGTGCTTCTGCAATTGTAGCTGGCGTATGTGCTGCAAATAAAGGTGAGAACGACCTATCTGTTCGCACTTACGAATTCACAGCTGAATTGGCCACGAAAAATGGCCCACTGTCGAAGTCTGCAACGATGGATTGCAAACCTTCGCATTACTATTGTGGTGGCGGAGATTGGTATCCGGTTTTTCCGAAACGAGAAGAGGCTATATTCGCTGTAGTCATAGATCAGCAAAGAACTCTTAACCTTTCTTATCCTGGCTGTGGCTACTCGGAAGGGATCGTTAGTATCTACAAGGAAATTGATGACCTACCAATATCTTACCTTACCTTTGATGAAGACACTTATATTTTGTCATTTGCTGAGATTAGGCTAAGAACATCTCTTGAAACTTATGGCGTAAGAGTGGATTCTTACAAAATTAGAGAGCGGAACTAGAGCAGATGCCTAACAAGGCGCTGAATTTTTTTCCAATAAGTAGGGTCAGACTCGATTTATTTTATCAGATTAATGATTATTGCTGCCGTAGAATTAAAGGGGACGCTATATAAAAATCTCGACTTTGGTAGACAGTTTATACTGAATATCACCTCACTTTAGGAGTAGAGATCATGAATCAGCAAGCCCAACGGGATATATCGAGAAAGCTAAAAGTTTTAAATCACGCCGAAGAGATAACGAACAATCGGGGACAGACCCCAATTAAACCCCAATTAAACCCCAATTAAACCAAAAAACTGCTCACTAAAATATATCTTTCTACTATGGCTGTGGGAACCTGTTTTTTAGGCGAGTTCCACAGTAGCTATTTTAATGAGTTGTTTTAAAGGTAAAATCAATGGGGTGAGACTCGATTGATTTCTAAAAGGGGCTAATAAGCAATCGGAGAAAGACCCCAATTAACAATTAAACAGGGTGCTATCCTTTGATTTCAAGAGGTGGCTATTGATTCCGCAAGGGTGGCAATTCTTTTGTGTAGCTAAAATCAGCTATGGTATAATCCCCCCTAGGTAGTTAGACGACAACTGCAAATATTTTTGACCCAACGAATTGTCCATGTAAGGAAAATAGTAATGACTAGCTTGTTTGATTCAATAAAAATCGGTGCACTTAATTTGCCTAACCGACTTGTTATGGCGCCTCTTACCCGTTGCCGCTCTGGCAGTAGCCGTATCCCAAATGATTTAATGGTGGAATACTACGCGCAGCGAAGTACGGCAGGCTTAATTATAAGCGAAGCCACTGCGGTAACCCCTATGGGTGTTGGTTATGCAGATACGCCGGGTATTTGGTCTGATAAGCAAGTTGAAGGCTGGAAGAAGGTTACTGATACTGTGCACAAAGCAGGTGGCAGAATAGTGATGCAGCTATGGCATGTGGGTCGAGTGTCTGATCCGGTTTTTCTTGATGGTAAACAGCCTATTGCCCCCAGTGCTATTCCACTTAAGGGCCATGTGAGTTTAGTGCGCCCTGAAAAGCCGTATGTAACGCCACGTGCATTGGAACTTGGTGAAATTAAGGAAGTGATTGAACAATTCCGCAAAGGCGCTAAAAATGCTAAAAAAGCAGGTTTTGATGGTGTGGAAATTCACGGTGCGAATGGCTATTTGCTTGACCAGTTCCTGCAAGATAGTACCAATCAAAGAGAGGATATTTATGGTGGGAGCATAGAAAACCGTGCCAGATTTATGCTGGAGGTGACAGATGCTGTTATTTCTGTGTGGGGTGCGGACAGGGTGGGTATGCACTTAGCACCAAAAGGGGATGCTCACGATATGGGTGATTCTGATTTGCTGGGTACATTTACATACGTTGCAACAGAGCTGGGCAAACGCAAAATCGCCTTTATTTGTGCGCGTGAAGCAGGTAATGAGGGATGGTTTGGGCCTAAATTAAAAGCCGCTTTTGGTGGTGTTTATATTGCTAACCAAAGTTTTACACTGGAACGTGCGGATGCGGTATTAAAAGCAAAAGAGGCCGATGCGGTTGCTTTTGGGCAGCTTTATATTGCGAACCCAGATTTGCTAAACAGGTTTAAGATCAATGCGCCATTAAACGAACCAGACCCTACTACTTTTTATGCATTTACCAGTAAAGGCTACACGGATTACCCGCTTTTTGAAAAATAATAATAAGTGCTCTAAAATAAGCATATGGAATTAGTTGATGCTATAAAAAAGTATAAAGTGGTTTATTCGATTGTTGCGATTCTCGCAATTGTTATTTTGGAAAGGCTGTACTCCGACCGCTTGGTTGTAAATACTAAAATGGTTAGGGTTGCTGAAAAACTTGTAAGGGTAAAAGCAACACCTTCGTTCGATTTTAGTTTCGAATTCAAAGAAAGTAGGGTCAGACTCGACTTAATTCATTAGATTTAGAATTAAAGGGGACGCTACCCTTTGATTTAGGTGGCTGAAACCTGAAGCTATTGCTGCGTTCAATGATGTGAAGATTTTGTGTAATACGATGGGCTTTTAGGGCGTTACCCTATACCAATCAGAGACTAATCTTGAGATAATTGCTTTTTACAATAGATAAAATATAGGTTATTGGATGAATAGTCGGGCGCTATTGTTTTTAGCAATAATATTTACACCCGTATCTTTTGCAGAAACAACGCAAAAAGATGTCCGTTTAGACGATATTAATGTCGTGGCAAGCACACCTTTACATGGTGTTGGTTTGGATAAAGGAAAATTGCCCTACTCAGTGCAAACAGCAAATGCAGATGATATTAAGCAAACTCAAAGCCTAGATGTGAGTGAGTTTATGTCTAAACACTTGAGCAGTGTGCATATTAATCAAGCGCAAAATAATCCACTGCAACCTGATGTTCAGTACAGGGGGTTTACTGCCTCGCCATTGTTGGGGAATTCACAAGGGCTTTCTGTCTATATGAATGGGGTGCGCGTTAATGAACCATTTGGTGATGCGGTGAATTGGGATGTGATTCCGCAGTCGTCCATAGCGGGCATTAATTTAATGGCGGGTTCTAATCCATTGTTTGGTTTGAATACCTTAGGTGGGGCTTTGTCCATAAAAACAAAAAATGGGTTTACGCATCCAGGGCATTCTATTCAAGCATCGGGAGGTTCTTTTAACCGCAGGGCAACAGAATTTGAAACGGGTGGAAATAATAAGCAGTTTAGTTATTTTGTTACCGGAAACTGGTTTAAGGAAGATGGCTGGCGAGATGAGTCTGAATCTGATGCAAAGCAGCTGTTTAGTAGTTTCGGTTGGCGGTCAGGCGATACTGATATTGAGCTTTCGCTGTCGGCGGCAGATACGGATTTGAACGGTAACGGCTCAGCACCTCTGGAGCTGCTTCAGCGTGACAGAAAAGACGTGTTTACTTACCCAGACAATACGCAAAATGAACTTCGTATGGCATCGTTATCACTTAGTCACTGGCTTAATGAGCGCACCTTGTTGTCGAGCAACATTTACTTCCGCCGAAATGATCGAGAAACCTTCAATGGTGATGGTTCGGATTATGGTGTTATTGATGGGTTCGATGGTGGATTAAACGGTTTAGATGAAGATGGTGACATTGTTATATCGGTAGCAAATTGCGGTGGCGCATGTGTCGTGGGGGATTTGGTTGAGGAAGGTGAACAAGTAGAGGATCAAAATGGCAATGCTATAAACCTTGGGTTAGATGATGATGAACTCGCGGTTAATAACACCAGCACTACAGAGCAAGATGGGCTTGGGCTCAGCATGCAACTAACCTTTTTGGGTGATCTTGCCGGCAAAGAGAATCAATTGGTGACAGGGTTTAGTTACGATCAAGCGGATGTGGATTATCAATTCCAAACAGAAGTGGCGGAGTTCACCGCTGATCGAGGGACGCTAGGCACTGGTTCAATAGATTCTGATAGCATCGTAGATGCCAATGTGGAAATAAGTACGGCCAGCCTGTTCTTTATGGATAATTTTTCAGTTAATGAAAAATTAACGCTGACTGTTGGTGGTCGATACAATTATTCACGTGTAAAAATAACCGGTACAACGGGTGATGAGAACGTGGTGCCTGCGGGTGAAAGTGGCACACACACGTTTATTCGCTTTAATCCGTCTGCGGGCCTTACTTATGATCATGCAGAGGGACTGTTGAGTTATTTAAGCTACAGTGAATCTTCAAGAGTACCCACGCCTGCAGAATTGACGTGTCACGATCAAACAAACCCTTGTGCATTACCAAACTCATTTTTAAGTGATCCGCCACTAGATATGGTGGTGGCTAAAACATGGGAAGCAGGGTTTCGTGGTGTGCAGCAAGATATAAACTGGCATGTTGGTTTATTCCGGACAGTAAATCATGACGACATATACTTTTTACCGACGGAAGATGGGCCAGGACTAAGCCCGGGTTTTTTCTCTAATATTGGTAAAACGTTACGACAAGGCATGGAGCTGTCGTTAGATGCAGACTATCAACAATGGGGCTGGTTTTTAAATTACAGTTTAGTTTCAGCAGAATTTAGAAACGGATTTACCGTCAACGCAGAAAATAATCCTGCCGCTATTGCGGCAGGTGTTGATAATCTTGTAGTGAATGCGGGTGACAAACTGCCAAGTGTTCCTCGTCATTTGCTTAAATGGGGCGCTGACTGGCGTTTAAATGAAGCCTTATCGCTGGGTTTTGGAGCGGTGTACAACTCAAGTCAGTATTTTAGGGGTGATGAAGCCAATGCGAGTAGCCAAGTAGGTGGTTATACGGTCTTTAACCTTTATGGCCGTTATCATATTAATAAAGACATAGAGCTATTTGCCCGAATAGATAATGTGTTTGATAGGGAGTATGAAACGTTTGGGCTTTATGGTGAGCCAGATGAAGCGCCAGGGTTTTCAGGGTTTAGCGATACACGATTTTATGGAGCAGGTGCACCAAGAGGCGGTTGGATAGGTGTTAAGTTTAAGATGTAAATTCAATGGCTAATCTTTTCGCCTTGAGACTAATGAACTCTTGATTGTTCTTTAATATTCGTTTTAAATACAATCACAAATTTACACTACAAGGATGGTAACGTGGATATTGTTTCAATGACATTAGGGGTTTATTTAAACTTTTCAAACGGCAAGCAAATTGACGCCAAGGCTGATTATATTCAAGTAGCAAAAGCGGAGGTTGTTGAAACTGATGCGGAGAAGTTTGAACGCTTGGCTGATGAATGTAACTTGCAAACGTCCATCGCAATGATGGCGCGTAGAGATGACCCCATGCTTGAGTATGAAAAAGCTTGTGGCGAATACAAAAAATTTCGTGACGAATACAGGGCTAAGAATAAAGATAAGGCGTAGTGGCGTTAGCTAGTTTTTATAAGGTTTTTTAATTTATTAAGAAAGCTTTATAAAAAATTGTTTTAAAATGTTATTTCCATTTTTTTATCGAGTTTGCGTAGTATTCGTATAGTTCAATTTCTGCTGGATTAATTCGATATAGGTTTTGTTTTTCTTCGAGTATGCCACGGCCCAACATGGCGGTGAGTGCAGAGCTGAGTACGTTCTCTAGGGTATTTTTTGAAATATCTATAGGCGCCCCAAGCTTTTTTAATTCAACGATTCGTTTAGAACATTGCACTTTTAGTTCGAACTCGCTTTGCCATGTATCAGCATTTTGTAACAATACTTCGCTCATTAATGCAGAGGGAACAATGGGCACAACATTTGATATATTGTCCATTATGGAAGTGGCTAACTGATCAACTTGTGTAAACCGCGCATCTGTTTCTAACGAGCTAAAATCAACATCGTTTTTGTTGCAATATGCTTTAGCGGATACGGGTTCACCAAAGTTTACATTGGCATAACCAAACCGCCGCCAGCGATTTTTTCTTGAGAGCAAGGCGGTTTTAAAAATGAATCCAAAGGATGTTTTTAAAACAAACCAGATGGATTTTTTATTGGCAGGTTGGATTTGGCCTCTAATAAGGCTCCTGTCTTCAATCACTCTATCGTAGTTAATACCAACCGGAATGAAGATAATATCTTTATCTGTGTGCGGGTGATAGTCACGTAACATATAGTCTAAAAAACCTAAGCGCGGGTCTCGTAAACTGCCGTCTTTGCTTAGGCCTCCTTCAAGAAAAACAGCTTGGCAAACACCCGCGCGGGTAGAGAGGTTTACGTAACGTTCCAATACTTTTCGGTAAAGTGGGTTGCCTGAATCTCTGCGTACAAAAAATGCCCCCATTGCTTTTACTAGGGCTTGTAATGGCCAAATGCGAGCCCATTCACCAACGGCATACGATAGGGTGGTTTTTTCAGCGACTAGAAAAGAGACTAAAATATAGTCCATATTGCTGCGGTGGTTCATCACGAACACGACGCTTGAATTTTCGTCTATCTTGCTGATTTTGTCTTTATCGTAAAAACCAACGCGTACGCGATAAATCATGCGCGCGATATTTTTTGCTAACCAATAGCCAACTCTAAAGTAAATGTAGGCATTAAAGGCGGGAACGATTTCAGCGGCGTATTTGCGCACTTTAGTTTGTGCAACTGCTTGTGGCATTTGTTGGTCGTCTGCATACGTTTTAATGGCATCTAAAACCTTTTCGTCAAATACTAATTGGTCTATTAATTCTTGTCTGCGGGTAAACTGGAAAGGGCGAATTTTTATATCTAAGCGGGAATTTATTTCGCTTATAACGCGATTAACTCGACGCTTTAAATACCATCGCATGCTCGGCAAAATCATACGGTCTAGGACCATGATGCCGGCAAAAAGCATAAGGATAATAAAAACCCAATAAGGTAAAACCACTGTTTCCATAACGTGACTAGGGTAGATGGATTCATATCATCATATAACTATTTACTAATTACGAATAGGTTGAGCATTTAATTCGATTGCTTAGAGGAGACAAGGGTAAAATTTACCTTTTGTAACTTTGGACGATATCATTAATATCTTTTTATCCATTCCTATTGGTATTCGCTACATGCTGTTAAGTGCCCTGGCATTTAGTGTGATGGCTTTGTTTGTTAAAGCTGTTGGTCGTGCAGGTATTCCGGTTATTGAAATTGTGGCGGCACGTTCTGTTGTTTCATTGTTATTGAGCTATGTGGGTTTGAAGCACCTAGGTATCCCGCTACTGGGTAATAGAAAAGGGTTGCTGTTTGCTCGTGGGTTTGTCGGTTTTATTGCGTTAATTTGTGTTTTTTACGCAGTAACGCATTTACCACTGGCTGAAGCGACAGTTCTACAATATTTGCACCCCATGTTTACCGCTGTATTGGCGTTTATTTTTTTACGAGAAATAGCCAGTAAAGGTGCAATAGTATGTGTGCTATTTAGTTTTGTAGGGCTGCTGGTGATACTTAAGCCGCCATTGTTATTTGGTACAACAACAATTGAATATGACGGCATAGCGATTCTTGCTGCATTAGCAGGGGCATTGGGTAGTGCGATCGCATACACCTTAGTACGTAAACTCAATAAAACAGAACACCCACTGGTCATAATTTTATATTTTCCATTGGTCTCGCTACCTTTGAGTATTGTGCTTTTGTGGAATAACTTTGTGATGCCAGATGGTATTGTTTGGTTTTATTTGTTGCTGATAGGCTTGGCGACACAATTAGGGCAATATGGTTTAACTAAATCCATGCAAACCGAAACGGCGGGTAGGGCGACGAGTTTTTCATATCTACAAGTGGTGTTTGCGATTGTATTTGGTGTTATCTTTTATGAAGAAATACCCAGTATCGAGACACTGATTGGAGCCGGGTTAATTATTGCGGGTGCTTATATTAATGTCACTTGGAAGATGAAGGCTAAGAGTAGTTAATGTGGGTGTTCGTCTATGAATAATAAGATTAGAATTATAAAAACTTATGTAATGGAAGGCGGGAATGATTAAATATTTTTCAATCGGGTTATTTGTACTGTCTATCATTTTACTGGTACCCGGGTTAACAAAACCGTTGATGACGATTGAAGCCACGGTTGATAAGAAAGAGATGATTGATTTAGGGGCTGATTTGTTAATTAAACCGGGGCAGCGTAGTGGTTTTATTCAAGATATGGTCGAGTCGCTGGTTAAAAGCTTAGACATTGAAGGGGACGTCACCGTGTTCCAATCTACGCGCAGTTTATTGGCTACAATGAAAGAACTTGTTAACAATGGCCATTTAATTGTGGGTGTGATGATTGGTGTGTTTGGTTTGGTTATTCCGCTTGTGAAATTATGTTTGGTATTAATGTCGTTGTTGGTTAAATCGCCGTTGTTGTCAGCTCGTTTAATTCGCCTGAATGGTTTGTTAAGTAAATGGTCCATGTCTGATGTTTTTGTGATGGCCATTTTAGTTGCCTTTTTAGCAATTAACGCCAATGAGTATGCCGACGAAGTGCTTGAAATGAGCGCCACTTTACATGAAGGTTTTTACTATTTCGCTGCGTATTGCGTATTGGCGATAGCAGCAGGGCAGTTGATGGAACGACAAATAACGCAACAAGAACAGAAGGGTACATAAGATGGCGAAGGCTTGTGCTCGACATATTCTGCTTAAAACCAAAGAGGATGCAGAAAAAGTAAAACAGCAGTTATCAAAAGGAGCAGATTTTGCAACCCTAGCTAAAAAGCATTCGCAATGCGCGTCGGCAAAAAAAGGTGGCGATTTGGGTGAGTTCTCACCGGGCAAGATGTTGAAAGCATTTGATAATGTTGTGTTTAAAAAACCAGTATTAACTGTACATGGCCCTGTTAAAACTAAGTTCGGTTACCATTTGATCGAAACTATTTATCGTACTTAAGACAATAAAAAATCATGAAAATATTATTTAAATCGCCTGAGTTTACTGAGTCTAAAAATGACGTTAATTTTCAGCAAGCTCTTGAAGCAATTAGCGCCTATAAAGGTGTGGAAATGATGAATACCCATTATTTGTTAGAATTAAATAACGCGTCGATAGATGTGGATACCATTAAACAATTATTTGTGTTGTTCAAACAATGGAATATAGACCCAAGCCCATTGGAGTCTTTTGTTGAGCACATAGAAGCTGTGGTGCAAAAAAGTTCCGGAACCACTCAGTAAGTTGATTTTAAACAATCATGGAACAGTCTAAAACGCCGTTTGGCCAACGCTGCTTATTAAAAATTGAATCATGGGGTAATAGCTTGCCTCATCCTACCATGCTGTTTATTTACTTATGTGCGTTGGTGATTTTAGTGTCGTGGCTTGGTGAGTTTTTGAGCTGGTCTGCGCTGCACCCTGTTAACGGCGAATCGGTTGGCGTGGTGAATTTATTAAGTGTGGCGGGTTTGCACCAAATCTTGGGCAAGATGGTGACAAACTTTACACATTTTGCACCCGTGGGGCCGGTATTAGTTGCCATGCTTGGGCTTGGCATTGCGGAGCGTTCTGGCTTAATTGCAACGGTGCTAAAGCTATTAGTTAAACAGGCACCTGCAAAGTTGTTAACGTTCATTGTCGTGTTGTCTGGCGTTTTATCTAGCATAGCTGTGGACTCTGGTTATGTGGTGATGATTCCGATGGCAGGGCTTATCTTTCTATCCGCAGGGCGACACCCATTAGCCGGCATTGCTGCCTGTTTTGCAGGTGTATCGGGTGGTTTTAGCGCAAACCTTTTAATTGGCCCGTTTGATGCTATTTTGGCGGGTATTAGCAGTGAGTCTGCGCAATTAATTAATGCGGACTATGAGGTAACAGCGGCTGCCAATTATTACTTTATTATTGTTTCAACGTTTTTAATTGCCGGGTTGGGCACATTGGTAACTGAGCGTTACGTGTCACCCTTACTAGGTGATTATAAAGGCACTGAAACGGGTGACTTTGACCCTATACAACCTGAAGAACGTAAGGGCTTAAAAGTGGCCTTACTCGCAGGGCTAGTCATTGCAGTATTTGTATTGTGGGGTTTATTGCCCGAACAAGGGTTCTTACGACACCCTGAAACTGGCGCGATTATTAAGTCACCATTTATGTCGGGGCTTATCGCGCTTATTGCCTTAAGTGCGGCTATTATGGGTAGCTTGTATGGTTGGGTGTCTGGCAAGTTTACAAGCCATGTAGATGTCATTACCAGCATGGAAAAAACCATGGCCTTGATGGCGACCTATATCGTGTTAATGTTTTTTGCAGCACAGTTTGTCAATTTTTTTGGCTGGACTAATTTAGGGCTTATTCTCGCTATTAATGGTGCGGATATTTTAAAGACGAGTGGATTAAGTGCCGCTACTTTAATGGTGTTTTTTATTCTCTTTAGTAGTTTCGCGAATTTGTTTGTTGGCAGTGGTTCGGCTAAATGGGCCATTATGGCGCCTGTGTTTATACCGATGTTTATGTTGTTAGGCATTGCTCCAGATGTTGTACAGGCGGCATATCGTGTGGGGGATAGTTCTACCAATATTATTACTCCGTTAATGCCTTATTTTGCGCTGGTCTTTGCGTTTATGAAACGCTACGATAGCAACATAGGCATCGGTACAATGATGACATTGATGTTACCTTATTCCATTGCATTTCTATTGGGCTGGAGCGTTTTGTTAACAGTATGGATTAGCCTTGGTATTCCGTTGGGACCCAATGGCATGATAGTTTTATGACGTTATTGATGTACTAAAAGCAGAGGTTAGTATGCAACATTTAAATCAATTAGTTCTTTATGCATTCATTATGTTGATTGCGGGTATCGGTATTCCAATTATGGGTGCATTGAGCGGCGGATTGGGTTCTAAACTTCAAAGCCCCGCATTAGCGGCCGTTATTTTATTTGTTGTTGGCTTTATATTATCAATAGCCTTCTTATTTTTTGTAGAAGGCTTGCCAAAAGAAATACCTAAAACGATTATTCCTATTCAGTATTACTTTGGTGGTGTGTTTATCGTTTTATATACCCTAAGTATTACGTGGGTTGGACCAAAATTTGGCATTGGTAATGCGGTCAGCTTTGTTTTGCTGGGCCAGTTAATTTCAATGTCAGTGATTGATCACTTTGGTTTAATGGGAGCGCTAACGTACCCCATTACCATACAACGCCTTGCTGGCCTAATCTTAATGGCAGCGGGTGTGTTTCTTGTAGTCAAACGATTTTGAGCGTTTATAACTAACGTTATGCGCTATTCTTTTTGTATTTACTGTGTGGCATTTGTAGCAATTACTCTAGGGTCTTGTGGTGTTTTGGCACATGGTGTAGATGCTAATACAGAGCGTTTTTTGTTGGCGACGGAAGGGGTTGCAATAGGCCCTTTTTTATACATTGGCGCTAAGCATATGTTAACCGGCTATGACCACTTGTTGTTTTTAGTTGGGGTGATTTTTTTCTTGTACCGAACAAGAGATGTGCTGCTCTACGTTAGTTTATTTACCCTAGGGCATAGTTTAACGTTATTGTTAGGTGTGCTAAATAGCGTATCGGTCAACCCGTATCTCATTGATGCCATTATCGGTTTATCAATTGTTTACAAAGGGTTTGATAATATCGGTGGCTTTAATAGGTTGCTTGGTTTTCAACCTAATACAAAAATTGCTGTGGCGATATTTGGTTTGTTTCATGGATTTGGGTTGGCGACTAAACTGCAAGATTTTGCGTTACCAAATGATGGCTTGTTGGAGAATTTATTAGCCTTTAATGTAGGCGTCGAATTAGGGCAATTTGTAGCCTTGTTCTTTATCTTAATTGTGCTTGGTTTTTGGCGCAGGTATTCCAGTTACTATTCCTTTTCAACAATAACCAACACCCTGTTGATGTCGAGCGGCTTTATATTGTTTGGCTATCAATTGACGGGTTATTTCACCGTGGTCTAATAAAATGAATAAAACAGAACATCCTATCCAATCTACTAAAACGCTGTTAATAGCTTCTTTTGGTGCGCTGGTGTTAGCTATAGTTATTTTGGTTTTAGCTGTGTTGCCAGCGGAATATGGAATTGACCCAACAGGGATAGGTAAAAAATTAGGTTTAACTGCATTAGCACCTGTTGAAGATAAAATTGAAACGGCGAGTTTGGCAGTGTGTGAAAGTGGCGAAGAACAAAACGATACGGTGGAAATCACTGTACCGGCAAAGAGTGGTTTGGAATATAAGTTTCATATGCAAAAAGATGCAGTATTCGTGTTTGATTGGCGTACGGATGGAAAGGCATTGTTCTTTGATTTTCATGGTGAACCGCAAGGCGATACGACCGGTTATTTTAAAAGTTATGAGGAAACCACAAAAAGTAACAGTGCGGGCACTCAAATCATTCCCTTCACCGGGTCTCATGGTTGGTATTGGAAAAACGAAAGCTCGTCGTCCATTACGTTAGTTCTAAACACGAAAGGCGAGTATCAAGTTCTTGGGCGTAGGTAAATTAGGGTTTTTCTCTTAAATTAAACACCTGTTAGAGTGTTAGTGAGTTAATTTGGTGTGTAGAAAGGATGCGTATGCTAAAGCGAGTTAGATCAAACTATGTAACGGTGTTTTTTACGGTAATGTGTCTATTGCTTGTGCATAGTGCGGCTTATTCGCAAGTGTACAAATATAAAGATAAGAATGGTCGTTGGCAGTTTTCAGATAAGCAACCGAAGAGTTCAGATGCTGTCACACTTGAAAAATACAAAACAAGCTCAATTGAAGGTGCAACCTCTAATGATTTTGTCGCCTTGCTGAAAAACAAATACAAACCTAAAACACCTATTGAAGAAGCCACGCTCGCAGTGGCCACGGTAAAAAGTAAATTGGGTTCAGGGTCGGCTTTTTTTGTTAGTGAAAATTGTTACTTGATAACGAATCGGCATGTTGTAAGACCGGCTGTGGGAAAGCAATGGGATGCAACGCAAGCTAAAATAAAACGAAATGAATCTACATTTAAATCATCACGTGAAAAGATTGATGATGAAAAAGAGCGTTTAAAAATCAGTAAAGAGCGTTTGGATGAATTCAAAATTTATATGGAAGGTTTGTCCCCTGGAGGCAATAAACGCAGCGCAAAAAAAGAGCACGATTTATACGCGAAACGTTACAAGCAAGATAAGGATAAATACGACACGATTAGTAAAAAGTTTGGTCAACAAGAAGAAACGTTTAGAAAGCAGCAGTCGGACTTTAACTTTTCAAGTAGCTTGGCGAATACGGCTCAGTCGTTTGATATTATTTTAAAAGATAATACGAAGGTTAAAGCGAATCTGGTAAAAGTGTCGGAATCAGAAGATTTGGCGCTGTTAAAAATTAATAGATGCAAAGCGCCGTACTTGAAATTTAGTCGAACGAGTGCGGTAACTCAGGGAATGCTTATCTATGCGATTGGTAGTCCGTTGGGTTTGCGTGATCAACTGACGAAAGGCACGGTTACGCGAGTTAGTAGAAAAGGGGTGTTTACTGACGCGCAAATATTGCCGGGTAATAGTGGTGGACCCTTGGTGACTGAGCTAGGTGACGTGGTTGGGGTCAATACCTTAAAAGTATCTCAAAAATCCGCCCTAGGTGAGGGTTTTGGTATTGCAATTCCTGTTCGAAAAATTAATGAAAACTTTGGACGTTACTTGAAATAATTTAATATCAAAAAGTGAAAAGCACATACGTTTATGCAGTTGGAAATCAGTCGTATCAGTTTGAAAGTTTAGCTGATGTGATGGCCAAAGCATCGGCGACTAAAAGCGGTGATAACTTAGCGGGTATTGCTGCTAAGAGTGACGAAGAACGTGTGGCTGCACAATTGTTGTTGGCGAACATTCCTTTAAAACGATTCATTGATGAACCGTTGATTCCACCTGAGTCGGATTCCGTTAGCCAGTTATTGCTCGAAGAGCATAACAATGAAGCATTCCAGATGGTTGAAAACGACACAGTGGGCGATCTGCGAAATCGCTTATTGAGCTATGAAATGGCATCTGACGATTTGGCAAAATTAGCCGACGGCCTATTACCTGAAATGGTTGCTGCGGTGAGCAAATTAATGCGCAATCAAGATTTAATATTGGTGGCAAGTATATGCAACGTGGTCACAAAGTTTAGAAACAGCCTTGGCTTGTCCGGCCGCCTATCAACACGGCTGCAACCTAATCACCCCAGTGATGATGAGCGAGGTATTGGCGCATCGATGTTAGATGGTTTGATGTATGGAAGTGGTGACGCGGTTATCGGTATTAACCCAGCGACAGACAACGTACAGAGCTTAATACGCTTATTAGGGCATATCGATGAATTGATTCAACGGTTTGCTATTCCCACACAGTCCTGTGTGCTTTCCCACATTACCAATCAAATTGAGGCGATCAACAAAGGAGCACCTGTTGACATCGTTTTTCAGTCTATTGCAGGAACAGAAGCAGCTAATGAAAGCTTTGGTGTCAATTTGGATTTATTGGCTGAAGCAAGGCAAGCTGCGTTGTCCTTAAACCGTGGGACAGTGGGTGACCATGTGATGTATTTTGAGACAGGCCAAGGTTCCTGTTTGTCAGCGAATACGCACCACGGAATTGATCAACAGACGTTGGAAGCTCGAGCATACGGGGTGGCTAAAAAGTTTAAACCCCTGTTAGTGAACACGGTTGTAGGCTTTATTGGTCCTGAATACCTGTTTGATGGAAAACAGATTATTCGTGCGGGTTTAGAAGACCACTTTTGTGGAAAGTTGTTAGGCCTACCGATGGGTTGTGACGTTTGTTATACCAATCATGCTGAAGCAGATCAGGATGATATGGATGTCCTACTGACTTTGCTCGGTGTTGCCGGCTGTAATTATATTATGGGTGTGCCAGGTGCCGATGACATTATGCTGAATTACCAATCCACCTCATTTCATGATGCGCATTATTTACGCCAGGTTTTAAACAAAAGACCCGCGCCAGAATTTGAAGCCTGGTTACAGAAAATGGGAATAATGGATGCTGAAAATAGGTTGTTACCCGTAACTGTCAAACACCCGCTGTTGTTGGAGTTGACATCATGAAAACGCAACTTACCAAACAAATGAAAAAAGTTGTTAGTGTTGACCCATGGTTAGCGTTAAAGGAATTTACCACGGCAAGAATTGCTCTCGGGCGTGCTGGTAGTAGCATTAGAACCGAAGACTGGCTCGCGTTTAAATTAGATCATGCAAAGGCGCGAGATGCCGTTCATAGTGAACTTGATGAGGCAGTTTTAGAATCCTGTTTAACTGGCTTAAATAGTCAAATTATTCACGTGCAAAGCCAAATTAATTCCAAATCTGACTACCTGAAGCGGCCTGATTTAGGACGTTTTTTAAATACAGATTCCATTGCTAGGTTGAATAATATTCAACATGGGGCAGACTTGGTTATTATTAGTGAAGGCCTATCTGCAATGGCAGTGCAGTCACATGCATCGCATGTGGTCAGTGCATTATTGCCGATGTTGAAAAGCAGCAATTGGTCTCTAGCGCCTATTATCGTGGCCAAGTATGGCCGAGTAGCTATTGAAGATGATATTGGCGCTCGGTTGCACGCAAAAATGGCTATTATTTTAATTGGCGAACGGCCAGGGCTCAGGTCATCTGACAGTTTGGGTGCATATTTGGTCTTTGGGCCTAAAACCTCCAATACAGACGCCAATCGTAATTGTATTTCAAATATACGAGAGAGTGGGTTGAGTTATGAAAAGGCGGCAGAGACGATATACTATTTATTGAATGAAGCCAAAAGTCGACAACTGTCGGGAGTGCAGATTAAGGATAATAGAACGCTGGTTGAGCTTGGAATTGGCTAACGATTAGTTCGATGTTGTCCACTCATAAATATCAATTGTTTCTGGATCGCAACTGCGACAGCCACCTTGGCATAGAGACCCGGCAGGTAGCTTTTTTGCATAGCCTTTTTTAACCCAATGCTCAATCATCGACTTTGCATCTGCTTCTGATATTTTAAAATGCAAAGCAAGATCACGAACGGGCGCACTACCAGCCGTTTTTAAATAATCTCTAATATCTAATAAAATCATGAGCCAGCTGTAGTGCTAGGACTAATGGCCAACAATTGTTGACCCATTTGACGCAATGTTAGCCAAATGACGCCAAAACCCGCGCTGAATAGTGAAAGCCATATTAAAGACTGTGTCGGGTGGTCGGAGAACGTAGCTAGTTGATAAAACGACGTCGCCATGCTGTACGCTAAATATAAACTCCAGAAAACCGAGAACAACGCCCAGCGCGTACCTGTTTCCCGTTGGACTGCAGCAATAGCGGCTACGCATGGTACGTATAAAAGGATAAACAGCAGGTAACTAAAGGCGCCGATCTTGCCGTTAAAGTACTTTACTAATGTGCCAAATAAAGCATGACTAACTTCTTGTTCTGCGGCGGCTTCATCAATATTGCCTCCCGCATCAAGTGTTCGTAAACCTAATGGGTCACCAATATTTTGGATGGCATCAGTTAGATTGTCTTTACTGATCGCGATGGCTTCACTGAATTTTGCGGTTAAGCTAAAGGCTTCGGTATCATCGTTTTGGTGACCATCCAAATTGGAATAAACGGCATCCAGTGTGCCGACCACCACTTCTTTTGCTAAGAGACCACTAAAAATACCAACAATCGCAGGCCAATTGTCTGGTTGTATGCCCATGGGTTCAAAAGCAGGAGTGAAGGTTTGGCTAACCTCACTTAATATAGAATTAGAACTGTTTTCGTTACCGAAGCTGCCATCAGTGCCAACGGAATTTAAAACATTAATCACCATCACCATCATGACAATATATTTGCCAGCTTCTAATACAAAGCCTTTTAAACGTTCCCATGTGTGGATGAGCAAGCTTTTGAAAGCAGGGCGATGATAGGGGGGTAGCTCAATAAGAAACCCATCAGATTCACCTTCTAATACTGTTTTCTTTAATAATAACGCAGTAAAAATGGCCGCGCCAATACCCACGATATACAGTAAAAAAACAATGTTTTGGCCGGATTGTGGGAAAAAAGCTGCTGCGAACAATGCGTACACAGACAAACGAGCACCACATGACATAAAAGGCGCCATCATAACGGTCATAATGCGATCGCGTTGTTTCTCTAATGTTCGAGTTGCCATGATGGACGGAACATTGCAGCCGAAGCCAACAATTAAAGGAACAAACGCTTTGCCGGGTAAACCCAGTTTGCGCATAAAGCGATCCATTACGAAAGCCGCGCGAGCCATATAACCTGAGTCTTCAAGTATGGACAAACAGAAGTAAAGGGTCGCAATAATGGGGATAAAGGTTGCAACAACTTGAATGCCGCCGCCTAAACCGTCAGCTAAAACAACTTGAAACCAATTAGGAAAGCCAAGGTTATTTAGAACTAATTTAAAACCATCGACAAAAATAGCACCGGCTGTGATGTCAAAAAAATCTATCAGTGCGCCACCAAAATTGATGGTGAGACTGAACATAAGATAGATAGCAAGAAAGAATATAGGCAAGCCAAAAAAATCACTCAAAACTGCTTTATCAACACGGTCTGACCATGTTTGTTGCGAACTCTTGGTTTGTTTTACCGTTTTGGATGTTAGTTCATGAGCAAATTGATATCGAGTAGCTGCAATCAGCGTGTCTGCATCTTCACCAGTCTCTTCATTGATTTGTGCTTGAAGTTGTTTGCACGTCTCTTGTGTTTGCTCAGTTGTGGAAGAGGAGAAATAATTTTCCAAACACTGTAAGGCGTGCCAATAACGGATAAATATTAATGCCCCAGAATCATTTAATGTAGGTGTAATCTCGTCGATAGCACGATAAATGATGTCAGGATAGCTGATGTCGAGATGTTCAGTTTTATTTTTATGAGCTGTACTGAGCAGTTCAACTAATAACTCATCGGTACCTTGGTTTTGTCTCGCCATGATAGGCACAACAGGCACACCGAGTGATGAGGACAGCTCATGGATGTCAATATCCATGCCCCTATTTTTTGCGACATCCATCATATTCAGCGCTAGTACGGCGGGCATCCCTGTTTCTAATAACTGAATAGTTAAAAATAAGCTTCGTTCAAGATTGGCAGCATCAGCAACAATGAGTAACGCATCTGCTTCGCCTGACAATATGTATTGCCGAGCGATTTGTTCATCTAATGCTTCCCTATCACTATCTAGAGCGTAAACGCCAGGTAGATCAACTAAAACAAATTCTTGCCCGTTAGCTTTTGCAAGACCTTCTCTACGTTCAACAGTAACGCCAGGCCAATTCCCGGTTTTTTGTTTAATGCCCGTTATGGCGTTGAATAAGGTTGATTTACCGCAATTAGGGTTACCAATTAACGCGATAGTCGCGCGATTGTTTGGAAAGGCTCCAGATGAGCCTGTGTCACAACATGCCTTACTCATAATGCTTGAATAGGTATCTGTTGAGCTAATGCTTGGTTTAATGCAATACGAGCATTGCCAATGCTGACGACAATGCCACCTTTTCTAATTTGAGCAACATGCAGTGGAATAAGTTTTGAAAAACCAAGTGCTAATAGTTTTTTTTCTAACTTTTGATCCATTTGGTTCTTGCATAACATGGCTTTTTGGCCGATTTGAATATCAGCCAATGTAGACAATGAAGTATCTCCGGATATATTTGACATACGTTCTCAAATGTTAATGATAATGATTCCCATTCTAATTCATATAGGAAAGATGTCAAGAAGCTGAGAAGCCTAGCTGTTCGATGTGCTGAATTTAACGATATAAATGGTATATGAACAGATAACGATGAAGAGCCAAGTGAAGGCTAAAAGGCCAATAATGCCATCGTACTGGCCGACTAAAAATGACCATTCTGATGAAGCGTTTGATGTGGTTAATTCATTGGTGATTTTGATAAGGAATACCCAGCTAGCATGTAAACCTATACAGTAAGCAAGCGTGTTAGTTTGATAGCGAACCAAAGCAAGTAATACGCCCACGCTAAAAAGTGCTAAAAAGTCAGTGATATTTAATAAAAGAGCGGCGCTAAATGCATTTAAAATAACGTCAGTACCACTTAACCAATTTAGCGAAAGGCTGTCGATATGCTCGATTGGTTTGATGAAGTGGAGTAAGGCATAAAACAAGCTACTCACAATAATAGCGATAGTGACTGTGTGCCATTTTTTGGATAAGGTGAAAAAGAGGCCTCTAAACAATGTCTCTTCTATTAATGCGATCAGTAGTCCAGCAAAAAAAGAGGACAGAATCAATTTAGCAGTTAATGATTCAGAAACATCAATAAAGCGTATGTCTAAAAACAAGATAGACAAAACAACAACAACAAGAATGCAAAAACCGATAACAAATGAGATTAAAAATTTGCCGAAAAAGTCTTTAAGCGTTGTATTGTGGCCGATAGCGTTAAAAGATAATTTGAACACCTTAAGCGCTGGGAATATGCCGATGATTAATAAAAGAAGGGCGGACCGTGTTACCCAACGTTCAAATTGATAAGCGTCGGATTGGGCGAGTTGAAATAATGGGTAGGCAATAAAGGCCGCTAAAAAAGCAGCAACGATAAAGTAAAATAAAAAAAATACGGATGCTTTCATGAAAAAACTATTTTTTACTCAATTAGAGCTTAAAAGAGGTGCAAAGTTGTTAATAAAATAGGTATGATACCGCACATTATATCCAACCTTATTGCGAAAGTGGCGGAATTGGTAGACGCGCTGGTTTTAGGTACCAGTATCGTAAGATGTGAGAGTTCGAGTCTCTCCTTTCGCACCATCTAAAGAATTCATATCAAATAAATACAAGTAGAGAGTAATTATGCAGGTTTCTATTGAATCTAATTCGGATCTTAAAAAAACTATGACGGTTGTCGTTCCACAAGAAGAAGTGGATACAGCTATTAATAAACGCCTAGAAGAAGTTAAGCGTACAGCAAAGATTGATGGTTTTAGACCGGGAAAAATCCCGATGAGTGTTATAAAAAGCAAATTTGGCAAAAGCGTTCGTGCTGAAGCATTATCTGAATTGACGCAGAGTTTTTTCTACAAGGCGATTATGGAAGAAAAAATCAACCCTGCAAGTCCGCCGGTTATTACACCGAATGACGAAAATAAAGAAGGGTTTGAATTTTCTGCAAGCTTCGAAGTGTATCCTGTTGTTAAGGTGTCAGCAGTTGATGCATTAGAACTTGAGAAGCCAACGTCTGAAATTGCCGAGTCAGATATTGACGATATGATTGAGAAACTGCGAACTCAAAAAGCTAATTGGAATGTATTTGATGGTAAAGCAGAAGATGGTCACCGCGTATCAATTAACTTTGAAGGAAAGGTTGGCGAGAAGTCTATTTCTGATGAGCCTATTAAAAGCTTTCCTGTTGAAATAGGGTCAAATAATATGATTCCTGGTTTCGAAGAGAAGCTAATCGGTGCAAGTGCTGACGATAAATTATCTTTCGAAGTGACTTTTCCAGAAGGCTACCAAGAAAAAGACTTTGCTGGGAAGCCAGGGAAGTTTGATGTGGAAGTTGAAAAAGTTGAAGTACGCGAGCTGCCAGAAGTCGACAAAGGTTTTATCAATGAGTTTGGTGTTGCTAGTGGCGATTTAGAAGATTTCAGACAAGATTTATCTAAAAACATGACCATGGAAATGGATCGTGCGTTGGCTGCAAAACGCAAGCAAATAGTGATGGATGCTATTATTGATAACAATGAATTAGAGGTGCCGGAAGCCTTGGTTGATAACGAAATTAACCAAATGATGGCGTCACTTAAAGAAAAAGCGCAACAAGCACAACAGCCAACTGACATGGACTTACCTAAAGAACTGTTTGAAGATCAAGCAGCTCGTCGAGTAAAGTTAGGGCTGCTATTATCTGAATTAATTAAAGATAATGACATAAAGGCTGATGCAGATAGAGTGCAAGAGCGAATCAAAGAATTTGCTCAAACATACCAATCTCCTGAAGAGGTGATTAGCTGGTACAACAGCAATCCTCAAGAATTAAATAAAGTTGAGAGTGTTGTTTTAGAAGATCAATTGGTAGACTGGGTGTTAGAGAAAGCTAAAGTTAAAGAAACGACCATTTCTTTTAAAGAATTGATGGCACCAGCTAACCCTGTTGTATAGGCCAACTTAAACGAGAAAAAATAATGATGGATAAAATGTTTGATACGGAATCGCTTGGTTTAGTACCAATGGTAGTAGAGCAAACAGCACGAGGCGAACGCTCTTATGATATTTATTCACGCCTACTTAAAGAACGCGTTATCTTTCTAGTAGGGCAAGTTGAAGACCACATGGCCAACCTGGTTGTTGCGCAAATGTTGTTTTTGGAATCAGAAAACCCAGATAAAGATATTCATTTATACATCAATTCCCCGGGTGGTTCTGTAACGGCTGGGTTATCAATTTACGATACCATGCAGTTTATTAAGCCTGATGTCAGTACGATGTGCATTGGTCAGGCTGCAAGTATGGGTGCGCTGTTGCTAACAGGTGGCGCGAAAGACAAACGCTTTGCGTTGCCTCATTCAAGAATGATGATTCATCAACCTTTGGGTGGATTCCAAGGTCAGGCATCTGATTTTGATATACACGCTAAAGAAATCTTACTCATCAGGGATAGATTAAACAAAATTATGTCTCACCATACCGGAAAGGATATGGAAACAATTCAGAATGATACGGATAGAGATAATTTTATGGGCGCTGACAAATCAGTTGAATACGGTTTAATTGATAAGGTTTTAAACAGTCGCGTGTCACAAACTGACGAGAAAGAATAGTTATAAGCTAGACAGATTGAAAATCTGAACCATAATATAGTTACTTTGAGATATAACAATTAACTAGAACAGGTGAGTGAAAGAGGCGTTTATGAGTGATGACAAAAAGGACGATGGCAAAGAGAACAAAATTCTAATTTGCTCGTTTTGTGGTAAAAATCAACATGAAGTTAGAAAGCTCATTGCCGGGCCATCTGTTTTTGTTTGTGATGAATGCGTAGAGTTATGCAACGACATCATCAAAGAAGAATTGGACGACACAGCATCTGCTGAAGCGGATGGTGAGTTACCAAAGCCAAAAGAAATAAATGAAGCGCTAGATAACTATGTTATTGGGCAATCAGAAGCTAAAAAAATCTTATCAGTCGCTGTTTATAATCACTACAAGCGTTTAAACGCACCAAAAGGTGCAGACAGTGTCGAACTGTCTAAAAGTAATGTATTGCTTATTGGGCCAACGGGTTCAGGTAAAACACTATTGGCTGAAACGTTAGCGCGGCAACTGAATGTGCCTTTCACTATTGCAGACGCAACAACATTAACTGAAGCTGGTTATGTTGGTGAAGACGTAGAAAACATCATTCAAAAAATATTACAAAAATGTGATTTTGATGTAGAAAAGGCTGAAAGTGGCATCGTCTATATTGATGAAATAGATAAAATCTCGAGAAAGTCAGATAACCCATCATTAACTCGGGATGTATCTGGTGAAGGTGTTCAGCAAGCGCTATTGAAGCTTATTGAAGGTACAGTCGCATCAGTACCACCACAAGGTGGGCGGAAACATCCTCAACAAGAATTTTTGCAGGTAAATACCGCAAATATATTATTTATTGTAGGTGGCGCATTTGCCGGGCTTGATAAAATTATAAACAATAGATCTGAAAAGAATATTGGTATAGGTTTCTCAGCTGAAGTTAAAAGCAAAAAAAGTGAAGAAGAGCTAGGAAAAACATTACAAGCTGTCGAGCCAGAAGATTTAGTTAAGTTTGGTTTGATTCCTGAGTTCGTTGGTCGTTTACCCGTTGTTGCGACACTGGAGGAGCTTGATGAAGATGCATTGATAGAGATTTTGAGTGAGCCTAAAAATGCACTAACAAAACAATACGCTCGCCTTTTTGAAATGGAAGGTGTTGAGCTTGAGTTTAGAGAGGAAGCGCTACGTGAAGTTGCTAAGAAAGCGATGGCTCGTAAAACAGGCGCACGTGGTTTAAGAACGATTCTTGAAAAAGTATTGTTAGATACGATGTATGACCTCCCATCAATGGATGATGTAAGCAAAGTGGTGATTGATGAAAAAGTTATTAGAGGGGAATCTAAACCGCTATTTATCTATGAAACGGAGCAGAGGTTGAGTTCGGCAGAGTAAATATCTATTTCAACTTAAGAAAAAGGCGCTTTAAGCGCCTTTTTTTGTTTTTGTAGCTTGAAATTGTTGGTTCATGCCCTAATATTATAGGTATACCTATTTTATAACGAGTTAGAGAGATTATGAGCGAATCCGAAACATTTAATAACATCCCTGTTTTACCTTTAAGAGATGTGGTTGTTTACCCTTACATGGTTATTCCTTTGTTTGTTGGACGTGACCGTTCAATTCAAGCCATTGATTTGGCGATGGAAGACAGCAAAAAAATTGTGTTAGTCGCGCAAAAAGATCCAGATAAAGATGACCCAAAAGAAGATGAGTTATTTGAGGTAGGGACGTTAGCTACTATTTTGCAACTTCTAAAATTACCTGATGGAACCGTAAAGGTATTGGTAGAAGGTGAAAAGAGGATCAAAATCAATAAGATTCACACTAATGATAAATTATTTGGTGCAGATATCACTGTGCTAGATGATGAACTCGATCTTGAAGAACAAGATATGGATGTTTTGACTAGAACAGTTACGGCTGGGTTTGAGAATTACGTAAAACTAAATAAAAAAGTACCACCAGAGGTCCTAACGTCTTTAGCAGGTATCGAGGAGCCCGGTAGGCTAGCAGATACCATGTCTGCTCATATGGTGCTTAAAGTTAACGAAAAACAAAAAGTCTTAGAAGTGAATAATATAAGGGAACGTCTTGAGCACTTGTTGTTATTAATGGAGGGCGAAGTTGATATTCTAGAGATGGAAAAGCAAATTCGTTCACGCGTTAAGCAACAAATGGAAAAGAATCAGCGCGAATATTATTTAAGCGAGCAAATGAAGGCGATTCAAAAAGAATTGGGTGACATGGAAGATGCGCCAAATGAGACAGAAGAACTTGAGAAAAAAATAGAAGACGCGGGTATGTCTAAAGAAGCAAAGACTAAGGCAATGTCTGAGCTGAATAAATTAAAGATGATGTCTCCAATGTCTGCAGAAGCATCAGTCATTAGGAATTATATTGATTGTATTACGGCCGTACCGTGGAAAAAGCGTACGCGAATTCGTAATGATTTAGCTAAAGCTCAAGAAGTACTAGATGCTGATCATTTTGGTCTTGAGAAAGTTAAAGAACGAATTCTTGAATATTTAGCTGTCCAACAACGTGTTAAAAACATGAAAGGTCCAATTTTATGTCTAGTTGGCCCTCCAGGTGTTGGTAAGACCTCTTTGGGTCAATCGATAGCCCGAGCTACCAATCGTAAATTTGTGCGGATGTCGTTAGGTGGAGTTCGTGACGAGGCTGAAATTCGTGGTCATAGAAGAACGTATATTGGTTCTATGCCAGGTAAAATTTTACAAAACTTATCTAAAGTAGAAACGCGAAACCCATTGTTCCTATTAGATGAGATTGACAAAATGGCGATGGACTTCAGAGGGGACCCTGCGTCTGCGTTATTAGAGGTGTTAGACCCTGAGCAAAACAATACGTTTAATGATCATTATTTAGAAGTGGATTTTGATTTGTCAGACGTGATGTTTGTTGCAACAGCTAACAGCATGAATATCCCTGGTCCTTTATTAGATAGGATGGAAGTGATTAATTTGTCTGGTTATACAGAAGATGAAAAAATTAGTATCACGGAAAACTACTTAATCGATAAGCAGCTCAAAAATAATGGTTTGAAAAAGTCTGAGCTACATATCAGCCAATCAGCTATTAGAGACACGGTCCGCTATTACACGCGCGAAGCTGGGGTTAGAAACATTGATAGGGAAATGTCGAAGATTTGCCGTAAGGTTGTTCGAGATATTTTGCTGACTAAGCCAAAGAAGAAAATTAATGTAACATCACGTAACTTAAATAAATACTTAGGCGTTAAGCGCTTTAGTTTCGGCAAGGCTGAAGAAGCAAATCAAATAGGGCAAGTCACTGGTTTGGCATGGACAGAGGTGGGTGGTGAACTACTCACTATAGAGTCAGCGATCACAACAGGTAAGGGTAAATTAACGCTGACTGGTAAGTTAGGTGATGTGATGCAGGAATCAATCCAAGCAGCTTTAACCGTTGTGCGTAGTCGAGCTGAAATGCTTGGCATAGAAGCTGATTTTCATCAGAAACATGATATTCATGTTCATGTGCCAGAAGGCGCTACGCCAAAAGACGGGCCAAGTGCTGGTATAGGTATGTGTACGGCGCTAGTTTCTTCTTTAACTGGGATACCTGTTTTAGCAAATGTGGCGATGACAGGGGAGATTACACTCCGCGGAGAAGTGTTACCCATCGGTGGTTTAAAAGAGAAGCTGTTGGCTGCTCTAAGAGGGGGCATAACGACTGTTATTATTCCTCATGAAAATGAAAAAGACCTCATCGAGATGCCGGCTAACATTAAGCAAAACCTAAAGATTATTCCTGTTCAGTGGATTGATGAGGTGTTGGCTGTTGCCTTGCAAGAAGCACCAAGCCCAAAAAATAGCGATGTTAAAGCAAATAAAAATGTGTCATCGAAGAAGCAAACAGCAAAAAGTAAAACAATAACAGCACATTAAAAATATAACCTAGAATCTAGGTGAGATTTTAAGTTGACATTACTTTATTTTAATTTGACACTGATTGTAATTAAATAAGACTTAAAGCCTTGTGGAGCTTGACATGGAGGGCTTGTAAGGATATAAATTCACCTCGGCGTAAATTATCTTTTGACTAGAGTTCTCTCTACTTATAATGCGCGGGCAAAAATAACTTTTTTTTTAATAATTTAAATTAATCCTTTGGGGGTAAAATGAATAAATCAGAACTTATAAATGCAATTGCAGACGAATCAGGACTTTCTAAAGCAGATGCTGGTCGTGCATTAGACGCAACTGTTTCATCAGTAACAGCAGCATTAAAAGGCGGTGATTCTGTATCACTTATTGGCTTCGGAACATTCGCTGTTAAAGCGCGTTCAGCACGTGCAGGACGTAATCCACAAACAGGTGCAACTATCCAAATTAAAGCATCAAATATTCCTTCATTTAAAGCTGGCAAAACTTTAAAGGACTCTGTAAACTAGCGTCTTTTCCGTTCTAGGGTGCTTAGCTCAGCTGGGAGAGCGTCGCCCTTACAAGGCGAATGTCGGGGGTTCGATCCCCTCAGCACCCACCAATATGGAGTGGTAGTTCAGTTGGTTAGAATACCGGCCTGTCACGCCGGGGGTCGCGGGTTCGAGTCCCGTCCACTCCGCCAAAACAACCCTAGGGCCGTAAGGCTCTGGGGTTTTTTTTTAAAATTTAATTAGGTTATCGTTATGATGGAAAGTTTGAGAAAGCATGTTAAAGGTTGGCTTGGAATGGTCATTATTGTAGGTATTTCGTTATCCTTTGCTTTAGTAGGGTTACAAAGTTATACGGGTGATGGCACTGAACAACCTGTAGCAGAGGTGGCTGATAGAAAAATCTATCAAGGTGATGTCAACAATGCCTATCAACAACGTGTTTCACAATTAAAAGAACAATATGCAGATCAATATTCTCCAGATTTGTTTAGCGAAGAGGCACTAAGAAACGAATCATTAAATCAATTGGTCCAAGAGCAACTTATACTCCATACAGTAGATAGTGATGGCTATGAAGTTTCTGATCAGGCCGTTTTAAAAGTCATCAGTGAATTAGAGGCTTTTCAAACGAATGGTCAATTTGATAAAAGTTTATATGAGCAGTTATTACGGGCTAAAGGCTTAACGTCCGCTGGTTTTGTTCAACAAGTAAAAGTGGGTCTGATACGTGATCAATTTGTTCGAGGTATTGTTGATACGACGTTAGTTGATGACAGTGAAATAAATGATTTTTATCGCCTTAATAATCAAGTTAGGGACGTTGAATACATTACATTGCCATTAGAATCAAAAACAAAACTCGTGTCAGTAACAGACGATGAATTGCAAAAAAACTATCTACAAAACGAGCATCTATATAAAACTCCTGAACAAGTTTCTGTTGAATATGTTGAGCTAAGTTTAGCTAATTTAATGGCTGATGTTAATCCTTCTGAAGCAGAGTTAAGGGCTTTTTATGAAAGTGAAAAACAATCTTTTACAGCTGAAGGAAGACGCCGTGCTAGCCATATTCTATTTGATGCTCCTTCAGGAACACCCGAAAAAGAATCTGAAGAAAAGAGGAAATTAGCAGAAGAAGTTCTGCTTAAAATTCAAAGTGGCGAAGACTTTACGGTACTAGCTAAACAATATTCTGATGATATAGGTTCAGCTAAACAAGGCGGCGACCTGGGTATTATTAACAAAGGAATGATGGATGATGTGTTTGAAAAAACGCTCTCTGAACTGACTGTTGATCAATCTAGTGAAGTTGTTCAAACACCGTTCGGTTTCCATATTATAAAGTTAACGGAGCTAGAAGAATCGACAGTGAAGTCATTTGATGCTGCTAAAGACGAAATTGAGTTATCGTACAAGCAAAAGATTGCCGGTGAACAGTTTTATCAAATGAGTGAGCGTTTGGCAGAGTTGAGTTTTGAAAACCCAGATTCGTTAGCCCCTGTTGTTGATGAATTAGGTTTAAAAATAAACCAGCAAGCCCTTTTTGGGAAAGATCAAGGTGAAGGTGTTGCGGCGAATGATAAAGTTCGACATGCAGCATTTACTGAAGATTTTCTTGCAGGTAATAACAGTGAGGTTGTCGAGGTCGAATCAGAACACCTTATAGTGATGCACCTTATTGAACATAAGCCAGCGTCAACGCTAGCGTTTGAGGACGTTAAAGGCGCTGTAGAGCTAGCCGTTCGTCAATATAAAGCGGGCGTGGAGCTAAAAAAAGAAGCTGAAGGCTTGTTAAAAGAAGTTCTTGCAAATAACTCACTTCAAGCTGTCGCAAAAAATAAGGGGTTAACAGTGAGTGTTGCTGGGCCGATTACTAGAAATGATAAAACAGCGCCGCCAGCAGTTATTCGTGATGCTTTTAGCATGTCCCACCCTGAAGATGAAGAACCAAGTTTTAAAATGTCTTTTATCGCTAACGGTGATATAGCCATCGTTGGTTTAAATAAAATTACCGATGGTGATAAAGCCAGTATTGATGATAAGTCACGAGAGTCGTTTAAGAAGTTTTTAGAACGGTTGAAGGGTGAAGTGTCACTTGCAGCGTCATTAGCCAATTTAAGTGTTGATGCGGATGTTAAATTTACTAACCAACCTCAATAGAAGATATTGAAACTTCACTGGCAAATTTTTATAGCAATTGGGTTGGCCATTTTGGCTGGCCTTTTTACTGGAGAAACAGCTAGTTTAGGGGCTTTCTTGTTTTATGATGTGTACGTATTTTTGGGTACATTATTTCTAAATGCACTAAAGATGCTGATCGTGCCGTTGATTTTGTCATCAATTATTTGTGGCATTGCCAATATGGGCGATTTGGGTGGGCTTGGTCGTTTAGGCGGGAAGACGATTGCCTATTATATGAGCACCAGTATCATTGCTATATTAATTGGTTTGTTATTGGTTAATATCGTTGAGCCGGGCATTATCGATGGTGAACCTGTCCGAGACCGAGTTGGTCTAAGCGAAAGCACAGATGAGATCCTTTCTAAAGTACAAGGCAAGGATAGCGGCGATATCGCTGGTGTATTCTTGCGTATGGTGCCAACTAATATTGTTGCTGCTGCTGCCAATGGGCAAATGCTAGGCTTGATTTTCTTTGGTTTATTATTTGGTTATTTCCTCACCAAAATTGAAATAGAACAACGTAAAACAACACTCCTTAACTTCTGGAATGGTGTGCTGGACGTTATGATGAAAATGACTGATTGGGTGATGAAATTTGCACCTATTGGTGTATTCGGATTGGTCGCTAAGGTTGTTGCCTCAACGGGTTTGGAAGCGTTTTTACCCTTAGCATATTTCTTTTTTACAGTTTTGTTTGCTTTGTTGATTCATTTTGCAGTTGTCATGCCGGTCATGTTGGCATGGCTCGGAAAAGTTAATCCTCTACGGCATTACAAGGCTATGTTGCCTGCATTGCTGACGTCCTTTTCTACCAGTTCGTCATCAGCAACGCTGCCTATTACACTTGAATGTGTTGAGAAGAATGCGGGCGTGTCAAACCGAACCAGCAGTTTCGTATTACCTTTGGGATCAACTATAAATATGGATGGAACGGCACTATATGAATGTGTTGCTGCGATGTTTATTGCACAAGCTTATGGGATAGAGCTTGGGTTAACGGAACAGTTTTTAATTGTTATAACGGCATTGGTGACATCCATTGGTGTGGCGGGTATACCCGCAGCCAGTCTTGTTGCCATCAGTATTATTCTAACGACTATTGGACTGCCGCTAGAGGGGCTTGGGTTGATTTTGGCAGTAGATAGAGTGCTTGATATGTGCAGAACAAGCGTCAATGTATTTAGTGACTCTTGCGGTGCTGTTATTATTGCTAAGAGTGAAGGTGAAGATAAAATCTTACGTTCTTAATGTTTGATTTTAGATGCTTTTCTGCTTGAATTAACATTAACTGTTTTGGATAATTTGTTATAGCGTGGTGAAGGTGCTAAAAAATCTGACGGGTATTTTCTTTTTTACATTCCTTATTGTTGCGACAGGTTGTTCAGATAGCGTGTTGAACAACCCGTACGCAAGTGGAGAAGGCAGCAGCAACGTTATTTATTCTTCCTTTTCCGAACGGCCTAAACATTTAGATCCTGCAAAGGCATACAGTTCTAATGAATATGCCATCATTGCGCAAATTTACGAACCGCTTTTTCAATACCATTATTTAATTCGTCCATATCAGCTTGAACCTCTGTCGGCTAAATCGATGCCGGAAATTAAATATTTTGATAAAGATGATAATCCTTTAGGTGCAGATGCTACCGTTAGTGACATCGCGTACAGCGAATATTGGTTAACCATTTCAGATGGTATCCAATTTCAACCACACCCCAGTTTTAATTTGGAACTTCATAAAGAATTGCCGACTGATATTGATGCTGAGCAGCTATATCAATTACCATCTACAACTCGAGTTTTAACTTCAGACGATTTCATTTATCAAATTAAACGCCTTGCAGATCCTGCGACTCAGTCACCCATTGCAGGGTTAATGGCGAACTATATTATCGGGTTAAGTGACTTTTCTAAAAGACAATCGGCGCTTATTAAACAGTTTCCATCATTACGTAAAACACAGCGTTTGCAGTCAGATACTATTGCAGGTGTTAGAAAGATTAATGGCCAGCAATTCGTTATAAAGATTAAGGGGAAATACCCCCAATTTGTAAACTGGTTGGCGATGCCGTTTTTTGCGCCCATGCCATGGGAAGCGGATGAGTTTTATTCAAACCCAATTTTAAAAGCTAAAAACATTACGTTAGATTGGTTTCCGGTTGGTACAGGCCCTTATTATTTAACAGAAAATAATCCGAATAGACGAATTGTGTTGGCGAAAAACCCGCATTATCATCCTGCTTTTTACCCTAAAGAAGGGTCAATACATGCGCAAAAAATTGGTTTGTTGAAGGATGCAGGTAAGCAATTACCTTTAACAGATAACGTTATTTTTTCTTTAGAGAAAGAAAGTATTCCGTATTGGAATAAGTTTTTACAAGGGTATTACGACGCGTCTGGTATTAGTTCTGATAGTTTTGATCAGGCCGTGAACTTTTCGAGCAGTGGCAGTGCTGGTTTAACAGACAATATGTTAGAACGGAATATTGGCCTACAAACGGCAGTAACAACGTCTAGTTACTACCTGGGTTTTAATATGCTGGATAAGGTGGTTGGTGGTAATTCTGAGGCTAATAAGAAATTACGACAAGCTATTTCAATTGCTGTGGATTATGAAGAATATATTTCCATTTTTCAAAATGGTCGTGGTGTTACTGCGCAAAGCATTATTCCTCCAGGGATTTTTGGTCACCTTGAAGGTGAAAAAGGGGTTAACCCTATGGTTTATGAATGGCGTGATGGCCTTAAACGACGCTCCATTGAAAAAGCCAAAGAGTTATTGAAAGAAGCGGGTTATGAAAATGGCGTTGATAGTACGACAGGCCAACCACTTGTGCTGTACTTTGATACGATGGATAGTGGGCCAGACAGCAAAGCACGCTTAAATTGGTTGCGTAAACAATTTAAAAAACTCAATATTAAATTGGTTATTCGAGGTACCGATTACAATCGTTTTCAAGAAAAAATGCGTAATGGCAATGCCCAAATGTTTATGTGGGGTTGGAATGCAGATTATCCTGATCCAGAAAACTTTATGTTTTTGTTATACGGTAAAAATGCCAAGGCGGTTCACGGTGGGGAGAATGCTTCAAACTACCAGAACCCAACGTTCGACACCTTATTTGAACAAATGAGCACGATGGAAAACAGTCCAGAACGCCAAGAAATCATTGATGAAATGATCAAAATAAGCAGAGAAGATGCACCTTGGTTGTGGGGGTTCCACCCGAAGGCTTTTTCTTTGTACCATAGCTGGTATAAAAATGCGTATCCAAACTTAATGGCGAACAACAAGACTAAATACCTAAAGATAGATTCTGATTTGCGTAAAAAGTATCAAGAAAAGTGGAATCAGCCTGTCGTTTGGCCCCTTATTGTATTGTTAATTATAGTGCTTATTTTGTTAGTGCCAGCATATTTGATGTTTAAGCGAATAGAGCGGTCAACAGCGCTATGATAAATTATATTATTAGGCGTTTGCTCTATGTCATACCCGTATTAATTGGGGTTAATGTTTTAACCTTCATATTGTTTTTTGTTGTTAATTCGCCAGATGATATGGCGAGAATGCAGCTAGGGGATAAGCATGTTACCCAAGCTTCCATCGATAATTGGAAACAACAACGTGGTTATGACTTACCTTTGTTATGGAATGAAGAATCGGCGGGTTTAAGTAAAGCGTCAAATACAATTTTTTTCACTAAATCGGTGGGTTTGTTCGTATTTGATTTAGGTATATCCGATAACGGCAGAGACATCGCATCTGATATAGGCCAACGCATGTGGCCGAGTCTCGCCATTGCTATTCCCTCATTAATTATTGGTGTATTAGTTAACATTACATTTTCTCTGCTATTGATTTTTTACAGAGGTAGCTTTCTTGAATTTGCTGGTGTGTTTTTCTGTATTGCACTGATGTCAATTTCTGGTTTGTTTTACATTATTGTTGGGCAGTTGTTTGTGGGAAAAATGTTATCGTTAACGCCCATTTCAGGTTATGTGCCGGGCCTTGATGCCATCAAATTTATTATCTTGCCGGTACTGATTGGTGTTGTCAGCGGTCTTGGTTCTGGCGTTAGGTGGTATCGGTCATTGTTTTTGGAAGAATCTGCAAAAGATTATGTGAGAACAGCGAAAGCTAAAGGTTTATCTGATTTGCAGGTGTTATTTAAACATGTTCTTAAAAACGCCATGATTCCCATATTGACGGGTATTGTTGTGATATTGCCGTTATTGTTTATGGGCAGTTTAATCACCGAATCATTTTTTGGTATACCTGGGCTGGGTAGTTACACTATTGATGCGATTACGAGCCAAGATTTTGCTATTGTTCGATCAATGGTGTTTTTAGGCTCTTTTCTTTATATCATTGGCTTATTGCTCACCGATATTTCATATACGCTGGTTGACCCGCGCGTGAGGCTCGATTGATGTTAATGCCATTATGGACAGACATGGCGTTTTTTATCCTTATGTTAGGCGGGTTGTATCTGGGGTGGCGATCTAGTAAGCGGGAACATTTACGCCGCCCATGGAAGCGTGTTTTTAAAGATACCGTTGGCGTTGTTTCATTAACCGTTTTATTAGTATTTATATTGATTGGGCTGCTCGATTCTATTCGTTTTCAGCAGGTAACGAACACTCAATCGAGTCAACAAGATGTAATTAGTTTGCTAGACGTTGTTTTAACGCCAATGAGAACGCAGGTTGAGAAAACCTATTCAGCTCCGTTTTCACACACGGCCTATGCAAAAGAAATGGGTGTGGATAAAGAGGGTGTTGCAAAACGAATATATCCACGTTTGAAATACGGTGCGGCTCATTTAAACAACCCTGTTACGGACAAGTTTGCTGACATCTTGAAAAAACTGATGGCAGGCACGGGTTTCAGCCTTTTAGTTTGGTTGGGATTAATGTTTATTTTATGGGGTTTTAATAAAAGAAGCTTCAAGTTTGTTCAGTCTAAAGGGACGAAGAGCTTTTTGTTCACCTTACTGGGAGTATTGATGATTGTCGGTGCTATAGCGTCACTTAGCCCTTTTTATCACGTGTTAGGGACTGATAAGGTCGGCGAAGATGTTTTATATCAAGCGATAAAAAGCATTAGAACCGGACTGGTTATTGGCTCGTTAACGACCATCGTCATGTTGCCTATCGCGATTAGTTTAGGCTTAATGGCTGGGTTCTTTAGGGGTTGGGTAGATGATATTATTCAATACCTTTATACAACGTTGAGTTCAATTCCAGGTGTATTGCTTATCGCAGCGGCGATTTTAATGGCTCAAGTGTATATGGCCAATAACCCAGAGTTGTTTACCACGGTGGAAGATCGGGCTGATATGCGTTTATTACTGTTGTGTATTATTTTGGGTATCACCAGCTGGACGGGTTTATGCCGTTTATTGCGGGCTGAAACCTTAAAAATTCGCGAAATGGATTATGTGTTGGCGGCGCGAGCATTAGGCGTGGGGCCTATAAAGATTCTCAAACGCCATGTGCTGCCCAACGTGATGCATCTGGTGATGATAACCATCGCACTGGATTTTAGTGGCTTAGTGCTCGCCGAGGCGGTTCTATCGTATATTAACATTGGTGTTGATCCATCAACGTACAGTTGGGGCAATATGATAAATACCTCGAGGCTTGAAATGGCACGTGAACCGATTGTTTGGTGGTCTTTATTGGCAGCATTTTCGTTTATGTTTGTATTGGTGTTAGCCGCTAATTTATTCGCTGATTCCGTTAGAGATGCATTCGACCCCAGATCTAACACTTAAGTTTAAATAAACAATTTAACTATTTGATTATGATTAACTATATTTTACATAAAGCCTCGTTAACTGCTGAATCGTTAACTAAAATTCAGTCTATTTTTATGTCGTTGCCTGACCTGCGCAAGGGGTTTTACTCGGTTCTAACAAATGTTCAGTTGTCTGAAGAAACAATGCAAACCCTTCGACATGAACTTGAATGTGACATTACTAGATTGCCGGAAGCGTTTTCAGGGTCAGACGTTGGTTTGATAGTGACCGACATGGATTCAACATTGATTTCAATCGAGTGCATTGATGAAATAGCCGATATGTTAGGGATTAAAGATAACGTGTCTGCAATCACAGAAGCGGCTATGCGAGGGGAGCTAGATTTTGCAGCCTCTTTAATTCAGCGTGTGGCTTTGCTAAAAGGGCTTCCAATAGAGAAGTTGCAACAAGTTTATGATGAGCGGTTAACATTGAATCCAGGTGCAGAAAAGTTACTTGGGTATCTGCAACAACATTCAATAAAAATCGCGTTAGTGTCGGGTGGTTTTACTTTCTTTACGGACAAGCTAAAACAAAAACTTGGTTTAAATTACACGTTAGCTAATACGTTAGAGGTTGTTGATGGCTGTTTAACGGGGCGTGTTTCAGGCGATATTATTGGTGCTCAATCCAAAGCGGACTTGTTATTGAGATTGTCTGCTGAATTGGGCTTAGCTCAACATCAAGTCATCGCAATGGGCGATGGTGCGAATGATTTGTTGATGATGGATGAAGCAGGGCTGAGCGTTGCTTACCATGCAAAACCAACCGTGCAAACAAAAACGGATGTGCAAATCAATTATGGTGGATTGGATACCGTGGTTGATTTACTTAACAGTTAGTTTATGTCTCAACCTTTACTGTCTATTCAAGGCTTAAAAGCCCAATTTAATAGTTCGTCGGACCCCGTTAGGGCAATTGATGGCGTCAGTTTTGATATACATGAAGGTGAAACATTCGCTTTGGTGGGGGAGTCCGGATGTGGCAAATCGGTGACTGCATTAGCTGCATTGCGGTTATTGCCTTCGGCGGCGCAAGTGACGGAGGGGAAGGTCTTCTACAGAGGCGTTGATTTACTACGAATGCCAGAAATGCGCATGCGGGAAAATCGAGGCGCTCGAATTTCGATGATATTCCAAGATCCGATGACGGCGTTGAACCCGGTCATGTGTATTGGCGATCAAATTGCCGAAGCGGCTGTTACTCATAAAAAAGCTGACGCCGGCGAGGTGCGAAAAAACGTTATTGAATTAATTAAGCAAGTTGGTATATCTGATGCAGAGGACCGTTACCATTCGTTTCCTCACCAATTATCTGGTGGGATGAGGCAGCGTGTTTTAATTGCAATTGCTTTAACTAATGACCCTGATTTATTAATTGCTGACGAACCAACAACGGCTTTAGATGTCACCATACAGGCACAGATTTTAGCGTTGCTAAAAGACCTTCAACGTCAACGTGGCATGTCGTTATGGTTGATTACGCATGACCTTGGCATAGTATCTAGCATGGCTGATACGGTAGCCGTTATGTATGCAGGGCAATTGGTGGAAGTGTCATCGAGAGACGCTTTTTTTAAAAAACCTGCACACCCGTATAGCCAGCGTTTATTTGATGCTATACCTAATATGGATAATCGCGAAGAAGCATTGGTAACATTGCCGGGTTCTGTGCCGTCGTTATCTCAAGAATTCATCGGCTGTCGGTTTGCAGAGCGTTGTGAATTTAAAATGAAAGCGTGTTTAGATAATGACGTTGTCGATTGGTCAATTATCAGTGAGAGCCAGCAAGCGAGATGTTGTCGAATTGGTGATATTGATATTAAGCTCACCGAGGCTATTACTGAAACGTATCAAACGATTAGTAAAATGGATGGTGAAAGCCTACGTGTTAATGATTTAAAGGTTCATTTTCCTATAAAAAAAGGTTTGTTGAAGCGTACAGTAGGGCAAGTAAAAGCGGTTGACGGTGTAAGCTTTGAGATTGATGCCGGCACCACGACTGCATTGGTCGGCGAATCTGGTTGTGGTAAAACCACGCTGGGAAAAGCTTTATTACAGTTGGTGCCGATAACGTCGGGTGTCATTAACTACAAAGGGCAAAATTTAGCGACGTTGTCAGAAAGTGACTTTCAAGCGCATAGAGATCAGTTGCAGATTATTTTTCAAGACCCATTCTCTTCTATGAATCCTAGAATGCTGGTAGGCGAAATATTAGAAGAAGGTTTGCGAGCATTACAACCTGATTTAGTTGATTTGGCCATTGAAGAGCGTTGTGAATCATTATTATTGAAAGTAGGTTTAACGGCGGATGTGCGCCTACGTTACCCCCATGAGTTTTCAGGTGGACAACGACAACGTTTATGTATTGCGCGTGCTTTGGCCGTCAATCCATCTATTATTGTTTGTGATGAACCTACTAGTGCGCTAGATGTTTCTGTGCAAGCTCAGGTTTTAAATCTGTTAAAAAGTCTACAACGAGAAAATAGTTTAGGTTACTTGTTTATCACTCATGACTTGTCTGTTGTGTCGTATATTGCCGACAATGTGGCGGTAATGTACCTAGGCCGTATTGTTGAATACGGAACAGTCAATGATATTTTAAATAACCCGTCTCACCCTTATACAAAAGCATTGATAGCAGCTGTACCGACATGGGATTCTGCCTTAGAAAAGCAGGTTATTAAATTGCCTGATGAAATGCCATCACCTTCTAGCCCACCGGTGGGTTGTCATTTTTATGCTCGTTGCTCAGAAGCTAAACCTGAGTGTGAGGAGAATTATCCTTCAACCTCAGATATTTCACCTACGCATCAAGTAAATTGTTGGTTATACAACAACGC
Organism: uncultured Piscirickettsiaceae bacterium; assembly: GCA_913061075.1. Lineage (GTDB taxonomy): Bacteria > Pseudomonadota > Gammaproteobacteria > Methylococcales > Cycloclasticaceae > Cycloclasticus. Next base: position 95,039 of record CAJXSK010000008.1, read on the forward strand.
TTGAAACTAATTACGTTTGAGTTACGTCCACAATAATTTTTAGTTTTTGACCCGGCTTTAAGTACTTTTTATTAATCGTATTCCAGTTTTTTATGTCATTAATACTAACTTTAAAGCGTTTGGAAATTAAATACAGGGAGTCACCTTTTCTAACGGTGTAGCGGATCGTTTGATTCTTTTTCTTAGGTGAACTAGTACGGCTGGGCGTTTTATGTTGGCTAGTTTTCCAAATGGTTAAGGTTTGGCCAATGTTTAATGTGTCGCGAGGCGCCATGGCGTTCCATTTGGCTAGTTGGCGAACGGTGACTTTATACTGTTGAGAGATAGTCCAACAAGAGTCACCTTTTTTAACACGGTAAATGCTTTTATCACCTTTTCTGCGCGTTGTGTGTATCGCTTTTTGTCGCATCGGTGCGCTGTTTGTGTATAACGACTCGTTGTAACTTGCAGTAGGGATAAGCAAAAACTTACCAACTCGAATACGATGCTTAGTTATTTGATTCGTCTGTTCAATGAGCGCAATAGGTGTGTGATATTTTTTCGATATATGACTGAGTGTTTCACCTTGCTTTACCTTATGGCGTTGCCACTTTAATCGCTGGTTATCTGGTAAGGTCGATAACTGTTGATTAAAGTTATTAGCCAATGCCTTGGGTACTAATAAGTAGTGAGGGCCCGATGGGTCGGTAGCCCATTGGTTGAAAGCGGGATTGAGTGTGTACAGTTCTTCAATGCTGATGCCAGCCAGTTCTGAGGCACGTGCCAAATCAATTTGTTTGTGGATATCGACTTTTTCAAAATACGGTTTATTAGGTATTGTTCGTAACGTAATGCCGTACTGTTCCGCATGCGACAAAATATGCGCAATGGCAATTAATTTAGGTATGTATTGTTGGGTTTCTTTACGCAGCGCTAAGGACCAATAGTCGGTTTTTTTCCCATGTTTTTTATTCGCTCTGATGGCCTTTGAGATATTTCCGCCACCTGCATTATAGGCAGCCAAACCTAAATACCAGTCATCAAAACGATTAGAAAGCTTGCTAAGGTAAGTAAGGGCGCTATCAGTCGATGCAATCACGTCACGTCGGCCGTCATACCACCAGTTTTGTTTAAGGCCGTATGCTTTTCCTGTGGAGGGTATGAATTGCCAAAGCCCCGCAGCACGGCCATGTGAGTAAGCAAATGGTCGGTATGCACTTTCTACAATGGGGAGTAGGGCGAGCTCACCAGGTAAATTGCGTTTTTCAACTTCATTGATTATGTGGAAAAGATAAGGTTCTGCATTACGTTGTACGCGATCAAGGTATTCGGGGTGCTTGCTGTACCAATTGATTTGGGCTTCTATTCTTTTGTTATGTGTCTCTGGGAATTGATATAGAGAGAACAAACGTTGCCAAATGTTGACGTTTGCATTTTCTAATATAACAGGGCTGGGCTTAACCAGCGCTATGTTGCTATGCTGAACTCTGGTCGATGCTTTGCTAATTTCTATTTTATCCAGGTCGGTTTTTTGTGTTTCTGTGAACTTAGCATCACCCGACGGTCTAAGCGTATACGCAGAACAAGACACAAGAACTGATAAGCTAGTGAATAAAAAAAACCTAGATAATTTATTTATGATTAAATATTGCATTAAGTGATGTTGGTGTCAAAGGTCAAAACGTTGATAATTATAGTTTGTTTAAATAATGCCGCATGAAGAGAGTTCACAAAATAAGGAGCCAGTTGAATTAAGTGACTGGTTCGAAACACCTATCGGTAGCGTGTATCGACACGCAGAATCAGCCTTATTAAGCCAAAAGCTGCGCGAAAATTTCCGTGCAGAAGTGTTACAGCTGGATTTTGTTGGCTGGGAAGACGAGTTCCACGAAGCCATGCGGTTTGCACATTATACAATTTTAGACAAGCATGTTGCTGAGCAATCAAAATATACTCGAATAGTAGGCGAGACGAATAATTTACCGATAGAAACGCACAGTGTCGATATCGTGATTATGCCCCACACCTTAGAGTTCGACGATAATCCACATCAAGTATTACGCGAGGTAAACCGCGTTCTTAAACCCGAGGGTATTGTGTTGTTAATGGGGTTTAACCCATGGGCATTTTGGCATTTACCTCGGTTTTTTCCTAAGGCGAAGCTAAAAACACCCTGGAACGGAAAGTTCATTAGTCGCTACCGCGTGATGGATTGGCTAAAGCTATTAAACTTTGAGATAGAAAAGAGCCAAGGTTGTTGCTTGTTTCCGTTGATGAAAAAACAAACGGCAACAACTAAGCTGCCATTATTAAAAAAGTTTTTAGCATGGACGCCCTTTATGCCGGCTGCTTATTTTATAATGGCTGTTAAACGCGTTTCAAAAGGTACGTCAGTATTTCATTTTAAGCGTCTTAGAGACTCCTTAGCGTCAAAACCATTAGCAGAACCAGCGAATAAAAGAAGACATGTCCAAAAAGATAATCCAAATATATACTGACGGCGCATGCCGAGGCAATCCTGGAATAGGTGGTTGGGGTGCGACGTTGAGTTACAACGGCACACAAAAAGAGTTATATGGTGGCGAGCAAGAAACCACCAATAATCGTATGGAAATGATGGCGGTTATCAAAGCACTAACGGCGTTAAAAGAGCCAAGCGAGCTAGTCATAAATAGCGATTCTAAATACGTTTTAAGTGGCATTAATGAGTGGTTGCCCAATTGGAAAAAACGTAACTGGAAAACCGCGGGAAACAAACCCGTTAAAAATGTTGATTTGTGGCAACAGCTTGATACATTAACTCAACCGCACAACATTAAATGGGTGTGGGTAAAAGGCCACAGCGGTAATCCAGGTAACGAACGGGCAGATGCGTTAGCAAACAAAGGTATCGATACGTTATAAAACAGGTCATAAAATCATGTCGTCACGCGTAATTATATTAGATACAGAAACAACGGGGCTTGAGCCTAAACAGGGTCACCGAATAATAGAAGTGGGTTGTGTTGAGCTTATTAATAGGCGTTTTACAGGCAATAACTTTCATTTTTATTTAAACCCTCAGCGTGACATTGATGAAGGCGCTGTGGCTGTTCACGGATTAACGAGTGAGTTTTTGTCCGATAAGCCATTGTATGAAGATATTGCGAAAGATTTGCATGCGTATCTAAACGGGGCAGAAGTCGTTATTCATAACGCACCATTTGACGTAGGCTTTATCAATAATGAATATCAATTGATGGGCTCTGAATTCGTTGATATGGCAACATGGTGTGAGGTGACTGATTCGCTGGTCATGGCGCGTAAAATGTTTCCTGGCCAGCGTAATAGTTTGGATGCGTTATGTAAACGATACGAAATAGATAACAGCCAACGGCAATTACACGGCGCGTTGTTGGATGCTGAAATATTAGCCGACGTATATCTCATGATGACGGGTGGGCAAAACTCGTTATTTGCAGCCGATGTAGACGAAGATGCAGTATTTGAGCCTACATTTTTAAGTACTAATAAACCACCTTTAGCCGTTATAAAAGCTAATAATGAAGAAATGGCGGCACATAATGAGCGCATGCAAGCCATTAAAGAATCGTCGGGTGGTGAGTGTGTTTGGGATAACTATAATTAATTGAGAATTAAAAATATGAAAATAAATCACGTGACTAAAATGGCGATATTGTTTGTTTCGCTTCTATTAATAGTACCTGTTACAAGTGTTGCGGTAGACATTAAATCAACGGTAATAGGTGATCAACTTAAAAAGAAAAAGCAATCAGAGTCGAATAAATATTTAACGGCAAAGGAAGCTTACGCTGTGTTGCAAGAAAATGGCGATAACGTGTTGTTTATTGATGTTAGAACGCCTTCAGAAGTTGAATTTGTTGGCTGGACATCATTGGCGGATGCTGTTATTCCTTATATGACTAATGATTTTGATGAATGGGATGAGAAGAAACACCGTTATCAAAAGGTTATTAATGGTGATTTCCCTATCGTTTTTGAAGAATTGGTAATGGCTAAGGGCTTCAATAAAAATACGCCGATTATTTTTATGTGCCGTTCAGGTACACGCAGTGGTAAAGCGGCAACATTAGCAACTAAGCTTGGGTATACTCAGGCATATACAGTGGTTGATGGGTTTGAGGGCGATAAAGCGAAAGAGGGTGCTGATAAAGGACACCGTGTCGTTAACGGCTGGAAAAATAGTGGCGCACCGTGGAGTTACAAATTAGACGGTAGCAAGATTCTTTTTAATCAATAGGCTAATTCGATGAGCGCACATTGGGATAAACATCCAACGTGGGAAGACGCTGAAAAGAGCTGGGATATGCGTTCTAGCGAGCTTCAACAAAGTCAGCCAATTAAGCAGTTGGTGAAAATCCCTAAGTTACCCGGTATTCGCCCTAAAACGAAAAAGAACCTTCGCTGGAAGGCTATGAATTATCTGGCGAAATACGATGAAGAAAAGTTTTTCATTAAATATTTTTTTTCTAAACCTATTCGTCATGGGTTTAACTTGCTTCGTTCTTATTTAACGACATTACCTTATATAAGGGATGATGATTTCTTCTTATACGGATTGCAAAACGAAGCAGAATTTAAACAATTACTCGCAAAACCAAACAGTAAGTTGGTGATAGGGTTTTCATACTGCCACAAGCCGTTTGAATGTCCATCTGGTCGTTTTACCCAAGAATGTATCCACGATGACACAAATCCAGTGTGCGGGCAATGCTTTATTGGTAAGTGCGTACACAGCTTACCAAGTAAGCAAGTCTTACCTGTTTTTATTACCACGGTTCATCAAATTGGTGAAGTGATTGTTAAAGAAGTAAAGAAGCACCCAGAGTTAGAGATAACCTACATTATTACTGCTTGTGAAATGACACTGAGAATGTTTGGCGACTGGGCCAATATGATGAAAGTACGCGGACTAGGTATTCGGCTAGACGGTCAAATTTGCAATACAATGAAAGCGTTCGTCGCATCAGAACATGGAATCAAACCAGGTATGGCTGTTGTTCTTGATAATACCCAAAAACGTATTCTTCAGTTAATTAAGTTTCGCCGAGAACAAAATATATAACAAAACAACGGGCGGTATTTTTGCTAAAATAACGACCTTTCTTAATAGCAACAAAAACACATGACAGTACGTACAAGATTTGCACCTAGCCCAACTGGTTACCTTCACGTTGGGGGCGCAAGAACGGCCTTGTTTTCATGGCTCTATGCAAAAAAAACGAGTGGGCAGTTTATTTTACGTATTGAAGATACAGACAGGGAACGTTCTACCGATGAGTCTGTAAAAGCCATTTTTGATGGCATGGAATGGCTGGGTTTATCGCATGATGAAGGGCCATTCTTCCAAACGGATCGTATTCCACGCTATCTAGAAATTATCCAACAATTACTTGACCAAGGTGATGCTTACCATTGTTATTGTAGTGCAGAAGAGGTGGAAGCCGTGCGAGAAGAGCAACGCGCCAATAAGCAAAAACCGCGTTATAGCGGTAAATGTCGCCATCGTACCGATAGTGTTGATGGTGTTAGCCCTGTGGTGCGTTTTAAAAACCCAGAGCAAGGCCAAGTGGTGTTTGATGACCTTGTACGGGGGGAAATATCTATCAGCAATGAAGAGCTTGATGATTTAATTATCGCTCGTTCGGATGGTACGCCTACCTACAATTTAACGGTGGTAGTGGATGATCTGGATATGAATATGTCACATATTATTCGTGGTGATGACCATATCAATAATACACCACGTCAAATTAATATCATGAAAGCATTAGGCGCAGAACAGCCCAAATTTGCTCATGTGCCAATGATATTAGGTGATGATGGCGCACGCTTGTCAAAAAGACACGGTGCGGTGAGTGTTATGCAATACCGTGATGACGGGTACTTACCTGAAGCGTTATTAAATTACTTGGTTCGCTTAGGTTGGTCGCATGGAGATAAAGAATTATTTAGCCGCGAAGAAATGATTGAGTTGTTTGATATATCAGATGTGAACAAAACAGCATCTGCATTCAATACAGAAAAACTTCAATGGATAAATCAGCAATATATTATGAGTGCTGATCCAGCCAGTTTAGTTGAACCGTTAACGTTCCAATTAAATGCCTTGGGTTGCGATGTGTTTAATGGCCCAGACGTACTAGAGCTGGTGAAGACACAGCAAGAGCGTGCAAAAACATTAAAAGAAATGGCTGAAAAAAGTTTATTGTTCTATAACGATTACGATGAGTTCGATGAAAAGGCAGCAAAAAAGAACTTGAAAGCCGTGGCAGTTGAACCACTTAATATCATGTTGGGTAAGTTTCAACAATTACCTGAATGGTCTAAAGAAGCGTTGCACCAGGTTATTATAGAGACAGCAGAAACCTTAGATGTAAAGCTTGGGAAGGTCGCGCAACCACTAAGAGTTTCATTAACAGGAACGTCTGTGTCACCATCACTTGATGCAACATTGTTCTTAATGGGGCGCGAAACGTGTCTTCGAAACATTCAAAGAGGCATAGATTTCATAAATAATAAAATAAGTGCGCAAGAAGGCTAGACGCTATGTGTATCGTTCAGTATAATTCGCGTCCTGCCAAGAGGGGCCATAGCTCAGCTGGGAGAGCGCAACACTGGCAGTGTTGAGGTCAGCGG
>CAJXSK010000009.1 GCA_913061075.1 uncultured Piscirickettsiaceae bacterium
CTGAATGCAGCTTAACCTCTACTTTTAACTTCGGTTAGGAATGGGGGGATTACACATCATCATATCTTCCCTAACAAAAAATTCAATCCGACCGCAAAAGACGCGGCGACTTATTTAAAACGTTATAATTTAATACAATTAATATTGGTAATTTTATAGAGGGAGTAAAATATGACATTAACTAAAAAATTAGGTGCTGAATTTATTGGTACATTCTGGCTAGTACTTGGTGGATGTGGGAGTGCGGTTTTATCCGCTACATTTCCGGACGTGGGGATTGGCTTGTTGGGGGTATCACTAGCGTTTGGGCTTACTGTATTAACAATGGCCTTTGCAATTGGTCACATATCTGGCTGTCACCTTAATCCAGCTGTTTCTTTTGGGCTTTGGTCAGGCGGTAGGTTTCCAACCGCTGAATTAGGTCCTTATATTGTTGCTCAAGTTGCTGGTGGCGTAACTGGGGCGGCCATTTTATATGTTATCGCTAGTGGTCAAACGGGTTTTGATGTTACAGCTGGGTTTGCATCAAATGGATATGGAGAACACTCGCCTGGTGGATATAGTTTAACGGCTGCATTGGTAACAGAGATTGTGATGACATTCATGTTCTTGGTGATTATTTTAGGCGCTACAGATAAACGTGCTCCTGCCGGTTTAGCTCCTATCGCGATTGGTTTAGGCCTTACTCTTATTCACTTAATTAGTATTCCTGTTACTAATACGTCTGTAAACCCTGCGAGAAGTACAGGCGTTGCAATCTTTCAAGGAGATTGGGCGCTATCTCAATTATGGCTTTTTTGGGTAGCTCCGATTATCGGCGCTATTTTAGCTGGAATTGTTTATAGGTGGTTTGAAACAGAAGAGAAAACCTAGCAAGTGGGTCAAAAGCGACGCACAAAAATCGCGTGCGTTTTACCTAATTTGTTTTATGGAAAGAGACAGGGTAGTGATGGCAGAAATGGTGTCTGCAAAACTGGTGATACCATCAAGTGGTGACATAACTTAAGTTGAATTCTAGAGAATGCGTATGAAAATTGAACCCTATTTCGAACAGCAAGGCAGTGGTTCGCCTATTGTGTTTATTCATGGTTCGTATGCCACTACGTCCACCTGGAAGAAAATGATTGGGCATTTGGCAGAGAGTAATCATTGTATCTCTATTAAGTTGCCAGGCCATTGTGGAACACCTGACCCTGTGGATTTTGCCGAACCTTCTATTGAAACAGAATTGTGCATTGTGGGAGAGGTGGTTCGACAGTTAACCCATGAGCCTATTCACCTTGTTGGTCACTCTTTTGGGGGGGTGGTTGCTTTAGCGCAAGCGTTGAAAGGGGATATAAATCTACATCAAATGACACTGTTTGAGCCTGTTGCAATATGGGTGTTAGATCGTAGTAATGGCGGCGAAATGGCTAGTAACGTACAGGCGTTTTTAGCTAAACATCATCTTGATATGCTCAATGAATCACCTCGTGTTTGTGGCCATGTTATCGATTTTTGGGGCGGTGAAAATACGTTTAATGCACTACCTGATTTTATTCAAGAAAGTATGACATCACTGGTGAAGAACAATATTCGTCACTGGAATATTATTTCCACTACGACGAACACCCATAATGATTTAAATGGGTGCAATGTTCCAACCCGTTTGGTTTATGGAGATGAGTCTAACCCAGTTTCTGGTGCAATTTGTACTCACTTGAGCAAACACTTACCCAATAGCAATAAATACATCATTGAGGGCGCTAGCCACTTTTTGGTGACAAGCCATGCAGATGACTGTTTGAATATTCTTTCTAATCAGTCAATATGCTAATTAACAATAAGGAATTAGATTATGAAAGGCGATAGAGATATTGAGAAAGGCTACACAACATCAGAGTTTGTTTCTAAATTAAGGCGGTTAGCTGATGCGCTAGAGTCGGGTGATAAATTTGAAATACAAATAGCGGGTGAACGCATTTATGTACCTGTTCGTGCTGATTACAACATTGAGCATGAACGAGATGGGGCTGAGGAAGAAATTGAGTTTCAAATTAAATGGTCCCGTTAAAATAAATTAACGCCTTCAAACAATAGGATTTTATATGCAAGCTGACTTGCTGATGACGGTTGTTTTACCTGTCTCACTATTTATTATTATGCTGGGGATGGGGTTGTCTCTTCGAATGGCCGATTTTGTGCGTGTGTTAGCCATGCCCAAAGCAGCATTGGTTGGCTTATTTGCGCAAATGATTGCGTTGCCCGCCATTGCTTTTTTTATAGCGACTGCTTTTAAATTACCACCTGAATTGGCCGTTGGGCTAATGATTATTTCCTTCGCGCCTGGTGGGGCAACATCAAATATGTTCAGCAATTTGGCCAACGGTGATGTGGCGTTGTCTATTAGCTTAACGGCAATAGTTAGCCTTGTTACACCGTTTACTCTGCCCTGGTTGACGCTCTTATCGATGGATCATTTTATGGGGGCAGGTGACGCATTTGAGCTGCCTTTACTAAAAATCATTATTCAATTATTGGTTATTACGGTGATACCTGTGTTTATTGGCATGTTTATATTGAGCAAGTGGCAAAAGGCCGCTAATAAAACGGAACCTGTTATAAAAGTGTTTTCGGTCATCTTTTTGTTTTTGATTATAGTGGTTATTCTTTTGAAGAATAAAGCGCAAATGGTTGATTTCTTTATACAAACAGGGGCTGCAACGTTAATGCTCAATGTTTTAGTTTTGGGGCTTGGTTATTTATTGGCTAAGTTCTTCAATCTGCCACAAGCACAATCTATATCTATTGGTTACGAAGTAGGTATTCAAAACGGCACGCTGGCATTAATGGTGGCTGGTATGCTGGTTGGTAATGACACGATGATGATTCCTGCGATAACGTATAGTGCGTTTATGTTTATTACAGGGTTTGTTTTTGGTTTTGTTATGAAAAAATCTAGCAAGCGTACAAGTTCTTCCGTTTAGTATCAGGGTGGCTATTTTTAAAGAGTAGGAAGAATTTATGAAAGAAATTACTGGAATTAATCATGTTGGTTTAAGAGTAAAAAATCTTCAAAGGTCTAGGGCGTTTTACGAGAAGCTTGGTTTTGAATTTCTTGCAGGACCAATTGGTCCAGAGCCAGTGGCGATAATGGAGCACCCATCGGGGGTTAATATTAATTTTATTTTAAATTCTACGGATGATATCCCCAGTAATATTTTGATGGACACTCCGACTAAACACACGGGTTATACCCATATTGCTTTGGAGGTGACGAGTATCAGTTCTATCGAAGAACAGCTTTTAAGCCATGAAATCACCATTACAGAAAAAGTAGAGTTTGAAGGGGCTAAATTCTTTTTTGTACGAGACCCAGATTCAAATGTTATTGAATTTCATCAACCTGCATGAGTGTTGAGGTGATGGAAAATAAAATGGAAACAATTGATTTTAAAACGGAGTGGTGTTTACTTCAGAATCAGTTTGATAGTTATGAAAAACACTCGCTCTATATTAAGTTATTAAGTGTCATTGCCTTGTTGATGGCAGAGGCTTTAAGCATGAGTAATATATTGATAATACTGATATTAACCGTACTGTGGCTTCAAGATGCTATTTGGAAAACGTTTCAATCACGTATTGAACCTCGGTTATTGCAGCTTGAGGGGTGTATTCAGGAGGGCGGTGAGAATGCTCCATTTCAGTTTAATCGTGAATATCAGAAAGTTCGTTTAACGGGGCTGTCTTTAATAGCTGAGTACATCAGCCAGTCAATTCGCCCTACGGTGGCCTTTCCTTATGTGGTTTTGATTTTAATCTTAGCTGCTCAATGCTTGCTTTAACTTACGCCCGTTAAATTAAGAGTCGAGTTGAATTTGTTGTGTGACAGTGTGTGCTTGTTCACCTAATACGTCGAATGATACTTCAGTGAATTCCAATAGATTATTGGCATCTATCGTAACCAGTGTTTTACAGCGAGTTCCGTATTTAGGACCAATAATAAACTGAGGCGATAGAACACGTTCAGATTCAACGCTAACGCCGGTGTTAGGCAACATGTCATCGGGCACTATGTTTGTGGACGTAAGAAGCTTTAACAAGGCTACACGGTTTACTTTTGGTCGATTTAACATCATTTGTAGCTGGGTAACACCATGAGCAACTTTTGGCCAGGGTGTGTTAAGCGTTGCATTGCTTAAGCCGTGCAGGCCTGTTGATATTTTTTTAACTGTGTTTGTATCATTTGAATAATGCCATAGACCAGTTTCATCCTTAAGAAGGATGTTTAGTAAGGCATATTCTTCACTTTTCTGTTTTAGTTTCTCTAAAAAATCGGGGGCAGGGACATTGCCTGATAGAAACTTTTTTAGAATTTGGCCACGACTTTTTTTTGTTTGCTCAACAAAAGGGGGCTTTCTAACGTTGGTGATACCGGCAAGTCGTCCAGTCTTATCTACACAGAGCCAACCGCCACCGCCACGTTTATCAAAACCACCAAACACATGATCTTGATCGGGCCAAAATTGAGCCGGTAGTGAGGCGCGTTTATGAAACTCATCCCTATTAGCAACCAGCACAAATTTATACTGTTCAGAATAATGGTTGGCAAGAACGATTAAGCACATGGAAGGGCGTTGCTAAGGTTATATAATAGGCTCTAATTATGGTACAAATTTGAAATTTTGTATTAGCAACAACGCTGAAGTTTGTAATTGTGTGATATGGCTGTCACTTTTACGACTAAAAAGGTAAAATAGGTGATTACTATTTACTAACTTATTAGGTTTTTTTTGCCTAATTTAATACGCAGGAGAAATGAATGTTACAGGAATACCGTCAACATGTAGAAGAGCGCGCGGCAATAGGAATTGTCCCTAAGCCACTTAATGCTGAGCAAGTGTCAAGCCTTGTTGAATTGTTAAAAGCCCCGCCTTCTGGCGAAGGTGAATTTTTGCTAAATCTTATTACAAACCGTGTACCAGCGGGTGTTGATGAGGCGGCATATGTAAAAGCCGGTTTTTTAGCAGCAATAACGACGGGTGAGTCTACTTCTACTTTAATTAACCCTAAAAGAGCAACAGAGTTACTAGGTACAATGCTAGGTGGTTACAACATCATGCCACTCGTTAACTTGCTTGATAATGCTGAACTTGCTGAAACAGCAGCTGACCAACTGTCTCATATTCTTTTAGTATTTGATGCGTTTCATGATGTTAAAGAAAAAGCAGATGCTGGCAATGCCGCAGCTACACGTGTAATCCAAGCGTGGGCAGATGCAGAGTGGTTTACAAGTAAACCGGCATTGGCTGAAAAATTAACTGTAAAAGTTTTCGAAGTAACTGGCGAAACAAATACGGATGATTTATCACCAGCACCGGATGCTTGGTCACGTCCTGATATTCCTTTACACGCGTTAGCCATGTTAAAAATGCCACGAGATGGCATTACCCCTGATGAACCAGGTGTTAAAGGGCCTATCAAATTAATTGATGAAATGGAAAAAGACGGTATTCCATTGGCGTATGTTGGTGATGTTGTCGGTACCGGCTCTTCACGTAAATCAGCGACTAATTCTGTTTTATGGTTTATGGGTGATGATATTCCTTATATTCCTAATAAACGGGGTGGTGGTGTTTGTATAGGTTCAAAAATTGCCCCTATTTTCTTTAATACCATGGAAGATTCCGGCGCGTTACCGATTGAAATGGATGTATCCAATTTCAATATGAATGATGTTATTGATATTTACCCATATGAAGGAAAGGTAACAAAAAGTGGTTCTGATGAGGTGTTATCTACCTTCGAATTAAAATCAAACGTTATTTTAGATGAAGTTCAAGCCGGTGGTCGTATACCTTTGATTATTGGGCGTGGGTTAACACTGCGTGCTCGTAAAGCGTTGGGTTTAGGTGCATCTGAATTGTTTAGAACGCCAGAATCACATGAAGACAGTGGCAAAGGTTATACCTTAGCTCAAAAAATGGTCGGTAAAGCATGTGGCGTAGCGGGTATTAGAGCGGGTGTTTACTGTGAACCTCATATGACAACTGTTGGTTCACAAGATACAACGGGGCCTATGACGCGTGACGAATTAAAAGACTTGGCTTGTTTAGGTTTCTCTGCAGACCTTGTTATGCAGTCATTTTGCCATACAGCAGCTTATCCTAAGCCGGTTGATGTCAACACACATCATACGCTGCCTGACTTTATTATGAACCGTGGCGGTGTGTCCTTACGCCCTGGTGATGGTATTATCCATTCATGGTTAAACCGCATGTTGCTTCCTGATACCGTCGGTACAGGTGGTGATTCACATACGCGTTTCCCACTAGGTATTTCTTTCCCTGCGGGTTCTGGTTTAGTTGCATTTGCAGCGGCAACCGGTGTTATGCCGTTAGACATGCCTGAATCTATTCTTGTTCGTTTCACAGGTGAAATGCAGCCAGGTATTACGCTACGTGACATGGTTAACGCTATTCCATTAGCCGCAATAGACCAAGGCTTATTAACGGTTGCTAAAGAGGGTAAAGTTAATGCGTTCTCTGGTCGTGTTCTTGAAATTGAAGGCTTACCCGACTTAAAAGTAGAGCAAGCGTTTGAATTATCGGACGCATCAGCTGAACGTTCAGCAGCCGGTTGCACGATTAAATTAAACAAAGAACCTATCATCGAATACTTAAACTCAAATATCACGATGTTGAAGTGGATGATTTCTGAAGGTTATGGCGATGTTAGAACCATTGAACGCCGTATCAACGCGATGAACGATTGGTTGGCTAACCCAGAGTTAATGGAAGCGGATGCAGATGCTGAATACGCTGAAATTATCGAAATTAATATGAGCGATATACATGAACCTATTTTAGCGTGTCCAAACGACCCTGATGATGTGAAAACGCTATCAGAGGTTGCAGGTGTAGAAGTAGACGAAGTATTCATTGGTTCTTGTATGACTAACATTGGTCACTTTCGAGCTGCAGGTAATCTGTTAAAAGAATTTGGTGGAGTAATACCGACGAGACTTTGGGTCGTACCACCGACTAAAATGGATGCTGCTCAATTGACTGCGGAAGGTTATTACAATATTTACGGTACATCGGGGGCACGTACAGAAATGCCAGGGTGTTCACTATGTATGGGTAACCAAGCGCGTGTGGCAGAGAAATCCACAGTGATTTCAACATCTACCCGCAACTTCCCTAACCGGTTAGGGAATGGTGCTTTTGTTTATCTTGCTTCAGCAGAATTAGCAGCTGTTGGTGCGATTTTGGGTAAAATTCCAAGTAAAGAAGAATACATGGAATATGCCAATAAAATTGACACAATGGCCGCTGAAACTTACCGTTATTTAAACTTTGATCAGATAGCGTCTTATCAAGATATTGCTGATACGGTAGAAGTAGCAGTTAATGGCTAGAAAATACTAATATGTACTATAAAAAAGGCGCTGTTTATACAGCGCCTTTTTTGTGCGAATAATAATATTGAAAACACCTTGTTTTCATTTGATTTTATAGCTGTTAAATTTTGATGTAATATTATTGATAGTTGGTTGGTCATATGTTGTTAGAGACTAATGTATTTAGGATTAACTATGATAAAAATGTCAGAAAGGAATACAAGCTCAATTATCATTCTATTAATGTTACTAATTGTGTCGACTAATGTACAAGCGGATCAAAATGATCTTCAACTAAAGCCACTGTTTAATAAGCTTCAACATGCAAATAGCGTTAGGGAAGCAAAACTTGTTCAGGCTAAAATAATGCATATATGGAATTTATCGGGTGATGAGAGTATTGATCGGCGTATGGGCTTAAGTGATGCAGCAATGCGTGAAAGGTCTTTTGATAAAGCCCTTGAGATAGTTATGACGATTACACAAGAGATGCCTAAATTCTCAGAAGGTTGGAATTTGCAAGCTACTATTTTGTTTTTTATGGGCAAGTATGAAGAATCACTAGAAAGCGTAGAAAAAACATTAAGTCTTGAACCCCGACATTTCGGTGCATTGATTGGGAAAGGCGATATGCTTGTTCGTCAGGGTAAGCTTAAAGAAGCCCGCAGTACTTTACAGCGTGTAATGAAGGTTTATCCGCTACACCAGCGAGTTATTAAAAGATTAGAACGGATTGATGATGCAATAAAAACGAGGGCTAGGCGTTACGTTTAGAGGGTTTAAGCGTTGGCCGGAAAGCGGGATCGTATCAAGATATTGTTTATACGGTAGAAATGGCAGTTAATAGTTAGACAATATTAATATGTACTACAAAAAAGGCGCTGTTTATACAGCGCCTTTTTTAATAAGTTAGTTTAAGAAGGCTATGTAACTATTTGGTTATTCTAATTGAACCATTGACATTAACTTGTATATTTGAGGTGTTTTGTTGAAGGTTAGCAGGGGCTGATTCGGCCATCATCATATCGGCTTTCATATGTGATCTTGCACGATACACAGGTTGATGACGGTTGTTAGCATTGACATTAACCTGATGAATAACATATTTGTTTTTATCAAATTCTTTTGTAATAACCGAGGCTTGCTCTTTAAAGTTTGAAATGGCTTGTTTAATAAGTACTTTATTTACAGCCTGCACTTTCTCTTTTGATACATGGTAACGGAGAGATTTTATCAACAGTTTTTTCTGTAAAAGCCCAATTAATTTCCCTAACTCTTCAGTATTTTTGCTTTCTAGTGTGATTGTTTGAGTACCACGCCAGGCTTTAAAAATGCGCTTATTGTAAATTTGGTGAGTCGTGTATTGACCACCTTTAACTTTTACTTCTGAAAATGGTTTGGCTGTATCCATAGCCCAAGACATTTTTTCATTTATTCTTTTGGCTAAAACGGCTGGATCGTAATTTTCTGCTTCAACAGCGACCGTTGCTTGCATAGTATCCGTTTCTACTTCCATGCTAGCGGAAGCTTGGAGGTTGATAATACCTTCTGGCTTTACGTCGTGTGCGAATGCTATTGAACTTAATAAACTTAAGCTTAGTAAAAAAATCAGTTGTTTCATTGTTATCTCCTTAGAATAAATACTGATTAGCACTATAAGCCTCATACTATGAACGTTGACTTAACCCTTTTAATGGTTCTCCAAACGGTTCAAACCGTTTAGCGCTGCTACGCGGTAGGCCTCAGCCATAGTTGGGTAGTTAAATGTTGTATTGGTGAAATAGAGCAAGGTATTAGCGTCGCCTTCTTGTGCCATAATCGCCTGGCCAATATGAATAATTTCAGCGGCTTGATCACCAAAACAATGTACGCCCAGTATTTGTAATGTTTCTGAATGAAAAATTATTTTTAATAGCCCCTGAGTTTCACCTGAAATTTGTGCACGAGCAAGCGAGTTAAAACGTGAATAACCTGTTTCATAGGGGACTTTTTGTTCGGTAAGTTCTTTTTCCGTGTAGCCAACGGAGCTAATTTCTGGATTGGTATAAATACCGGTTGGAATGTCTTTAACTAATGTCGCATCACAAACACCATCAATAATGTGTGTTGCAGCAAAGCGTCCTTGATCATACGCGGCACTGGCGAGACTTGGGTATCCAATAAAATCACCAACAGCATAAATATGTTCTTTGCCTTCTACTTGGTAGTTTTCGTTAACGTTAATTTGGCCACGTGAATTGGGTTTTATGCCAACCTTGTCTAGTGCTAAGTCTGCAAAGTTGCCAGTACGACCATTTGCCCAAAGGAAAACATCCGTGGTTATCTTTTTACCAGAAACGAGCTTAGTTATGACGCTGCCTTTTTCTGACGTGATTGATTCATATTCTTCACTTGAACGTATAACAACACCTTGGTTGCGCATGTCGTGGCTAAGTGCATGCACAATTTCTTCATCTAAAAAAGCCAGCAATGCAGGCTGCGTATTAATTAGGTTAACTTTTACACCGAGTCCTTGAAAGATTGAGGCATATTCAGAACCAATGACACCCGCGCCATAAATGGTGATAGAGCGAGGCGTGAAATCAAGATTTAAAATAGTATCGCTGTCGAAAATATTATCGGCTTTAAAATCGACATCATCTGGTCGATAGGGGTGGGAACCCGGTGCGAGAACAAATTTTTCAGCAGAAATCTTTTTTGTTTTACCACCAGCTACAGGTTTTATCGACATGGTATTTTCACCAACAAAACTGGCTGTACCGAAAATTAAGTCAGTATTGTTTCTTTCATAAAAACTACTGCGCATATGTACTTGTTTTGCGATGACTTCTGTTGCTGAGCTTAGTAGCTGAGGGAAGGTGAGGTGCAGTGGCCCACCACATGCTTCTTTGAACCAACGGTTACGATTAAATTGAAGAACGCGCTGTACGGCTTGGCGTAAAGCTTTTGAAGGAATAGTTCCCCAATGTGTACAGCCACCGCCCACATCTTGGTATTTCTCAACCACAGCAACGCGTTTGCCTTCTTTACTGGCTTTCATTGCGGCGCCTTCACCACCGGGGCCTGTACCAATAACAATTAAATCGTAATCATGTTTGTTCATGTCATGTTCTCTTGAATATTATTTTTATAATGAGGTTTATTATAGATGCTGTAAATTAAGAGATAAAATCATCTAAATAATTTTATTAAGTATACCTTAGGTACGATAAAATCAGCCATTGTTAGCATATAAAACATCACTACTCTTTGTTTAAATTAATTGAAAAAGCTTTATTCAGTGCGTCGATAACTGAAACGCTAAGTGCCACACGGCAAGCATTCCACTTGGCGCAATCAATGCCGCTTAAAGGAGATGAAGCTGAGAGAGCTATACGGCCAATTTCTGAGGTGTGTTTCCCCGATAAGCCTCTTTGCGTGTCTCCACGTGATTTACCGCGGCGTAGGTTAGGCTCTGAAGCGGGTAAACGTTCCTTTATTCATGCGATAGCGCACATTGAATTCAATGCGATTAAATTAGCATTAGATATTGCCTATCGCTATCAAAACCTTCCGGAGCAGTTTTACATTGATTGGTTATACGTGGCTAATGATGAATGTAAACATTTTGAATTGTTATGCCAGCATTTAAAAAACTACGATTGTGAATATGGTGACCTTCCATCTCATGATGGTTTATGGAGTATGGCCGTTAAAACAGAGCATGATTTACTTGCTAGGCTATCACTGGTGCCACGTTATCTTGAGGCGCGTGGGCTTGACGTTACACCGGGTATGTTGGAGAAATTGTATGCGCAAAAGGATATGGCATCTGCAGCGGTATTAGAGGTGATTGTTGAAGATGAAGTGACGCATGTTGCGTACGGTACTAAATGGCTTGATTATGTTTGTGAAAAAGAAGGGTTAGATCGGGAGGGTGTTTTTTTCGAACATGTTGAAAGCTATTTAAAAGGGCAAATATTGGGACCATTCAATCGGCCATTGCGTATTAGGGCTGGGTTTACAAATGATGAAATGGATAAGTTAGAGCAGCTAGATAAGCGTGATTTAAAACACTAATTCATTAATACTGTAACCGTCTGCTGAGAAAACCAACACGCTTCCACAGGTATCCCATTCTGCTAATACAAACCGTTTTGCTGTTTTGTCATTCAGTTGAATAGGGTGAATATTAGGGCGATGAGTATGCCCGTGTATTAATTGAGTAACATCGTGCTTGAGCATCGCATTAATAACTGCTTGCTCATTAACGTCCATAATATCCATGGACTTTTCAGCTTTGTTCTTTAAACTCTCGACTCGATAGTGCTGCGCGATAGCTAAACGTTCCTCTAACGCCTTAGAGAGCATGTTATTTTGCCATGCTTGAGTATGGGTAAGTTGCCTAAACTGTTGGTATTGAACATCATCCGTACAAAGCAAATCACCGTGCATAAGCAGTGTTTGGGTTCCAAACAAATCGAACACATGTGCATCCTTTAAACAAATAATACCCGTTTCGTTAAAGAAATTTTTACCGATTAAAAAATCGCGATTACCGGCTATAAAGTAGGTGTTAATGCCGTTATTCACAATGTTTTGTAGCGCCGATTTTACATCTAGGTTGGGTTCAGTCATATCATCATCACCGACCCATACATCGAATAAGTCACCCAATATATAAAGGTCTGAGACGTTGTTATCTAATGAAGCAAGATAGGCCAGAAACCCGTTGGTTATATCTGGCCTATCTTTTGTCAGGTGTAAATCTGAAATAAAGTGGACGTGCTTAGACACGAATTACTTTAAGACTTCAGCCTTTTCAATGATAACTTCTTCTTGAGGTACATCGGTAGGGAACATGCCGCCTGAACCCGTTGGGATAGCAGCCATTTTATTAACGACATCCATACCTTCTGTTACTTTACCAAATACTGCGTATCCCCAACCTTGTTGAGTTTTAGAGCTGTGGTTTAGAAAGTCATTATCTTTTAGATTGATGAAAAATTGGCCAGTGGCTGAGTGCGGGTCGCCGGTTCTTGCCATAGCAATGGTGCCAAGGTCATTTTTAAGACCATTGTCTGCCTCGTTTTGAATTGGGTCCTTCGTGCTTTTTTGCTGGAAGTCAGTTGTAAAACCGCCACCTTGGGCCATAAAATTAGGAATGATACGGTGAAATATCACACCATTAAAAAAACCATCTTCAATATAAGCCACAAAGTTAGCGACTGTTTTAGGTGCTTTTTCAGTATTTAGTTCTAAGGTGATATCGCCTTGGTTAGTTGTAAACTTAATCATTGTCATTGTTGAAGTATCCGTTGCGTAAAGTGAAGTTGATAAAAATAGCGCGGTTATTACTGCCAATAAACGAGGTAAGAAATATTTAGTGCTCATTAATTTGTCTCTACTATTTAAAGAGGATGCATATTATCTTTTTTCAGATGGATAATAAAGCTTCATATTATTTTAATATTTATTAAATGAATCAGTTATCATTTCGTTTTTCAGTAAATGTTGTAAATTATGGGCCAACTTAAGATTTTTAACTCACTGTATCGAACGAAAGTGCTTTTCCAACCAATTGAAACAGGAAAGGTTGGTATTTACGTTTGTGGTATGACGGTATATGACTTTTGTCATATTGGGCATGCTCGTGTGATGGTCGTGTTTGATGTGGTCGCCCGTTACTTTAAATACCTAGGGTACGAGGTTAAATACGTTCGAAATATTACTGATATAGATGACAAAATAATTGCTCGAGCAAATGAAGCGGGAGAGGACTTTTCGGTATTAACAACTCGATTCATTAAAGAAATGCACCATGATGAAGCCGATTTGAATGTACTTCGCCCTGATTTAGAGCCGTTAGCGACTGAATCTATTGACGATATTATACGTATGATCAATGTCCTTATAGAGCGTGAAAATGCGTATGTTGGTGATAATGGCGATGTGTATTATGCGGTTGAATCGTTTGAGAAGTATGGCCAGCTGTCGGGTAGAAAATTAGACGATATGAATGCTGGTGAACGTGTTGAAGTTGATACTAATAAACGTAACCCGTTCGATTTCGTTTTATGGAAACCTGCCAAAGCGGGTGAGCCCTCATGGCCTTCACCTTGGGGAGAAGGGCGTCCAGGCTGGCACATTGAATGTTCGGCGATGGCAACGTGTTGTTTAGGTGATCAAATCGATATTCATGGTGGCGGCATGGATTTACAATTTCCTCATCACGAGAATGAAATTGCCCAATCAGAAGCAGCAACGGGTGTACATTATGTGAATACCTGGATGCACAACGGCTTTGTGCGGATTGATGATGAGAAGATGTCTAAATCGTTAGGTAATTTTTTCACAGTAAGAGAGGTGCTTAAAAAGTACCGCGGTGAAGAGATTCGCTTTTTTGTTTTATCTAGCCACTACCGTAGCCCATTGAATTATTCAGAAGAACAGTTGAATGAATCACGTTCTGCATTGGAACGCCTTTACACGGCGATACGCGACGTAGAACCAAAAAGACATCATATTAAGTCAGATTACATTGAGCGTTTTGAAGAAGCGATGAATGATGACTTTAATACGGCGAAGGCCATTTCTGTCATGTTTGAGTGTGCGAATGATATTAATAAACAGAGAAGCTTAGATCCTGAGCAAGCATCATTAATGGCGGGTGATTTACTACAAATGGCCGAACCGCTGGGTTTATTAGCACAAGACCCGAATGAGTATTTACAATCAACGACGGGCTCTGATGCTGCGATTAGTAATGACGACATTGATTCGCAAGTAACTAAACGCTTACAAGCCAAAGCGGATAAAGATTGGGCGTTAGCTGACCAAATTCGTGACGAACTAAAAGCTCAAGGCGTTATTGTTGAAGACAAAGGCAAGGAAACGTCCTGGCGTAGGGCTTAACCTTAATTACTTTGAAGTTCTGCCGCTTGTAATGTGTTTTCAAGCAACGATGCAATCGTCATTGGGCCAACACCACCAGGTACAGGTGTAATCCAACTGGCTTGCTTTGAGGCTGCTTCATAATCAACATCGCCTACTAAACGGCCAGATTCTAAACGGTTAATACCCACGTCAATCACAATGGCGCCGGGTTTTATCCAATCACCTTTTACAAAAGAAGTAATGCCGACGGCCGCAATAACGATATCTGCGCGTTTCACATGCGCTTCAACATCGACCGTACGACTATGACAAGTGGTGACAGTACACTTTGCCATCAACAATTCAAGCGATACAGGCCTGCCGACGATATTAGAGGCGCCGATGACGACAGCTTCCTTACCTTCTAAGGGCACATTGGTGCTTTTTAGCAGTGTCATAATGCCTTTAGGCGTACAAGACCTTAAAATAGGCATACGAAGGGCAAGTCGACCGATATTGTAGGGATGAAAGCCATCAACATCTTTAAGTGGATCGATAGCTTCGATAATTTTTTCTTCATTAATATGTTCTGGCAAGGGAAGCTGTACAAGAATGCCGTTAATGGCCGAATTATTGTTTAGGTCACGAATAAGCGTTAATAGCTCTTCTTCAGTCACACCATATGGAAAGGTCTTAGATAGCGAGTAAAAACCGACTTCTTCACAAGCATTGCATTTATTTCGAACGTAAACTTCAGAAGCAGGGTTTTCGCCAACTAAAATAACAGCCAAGCCCGGTTTTGATAAACCGCGAGCAATTCTTGCTTCTGTTTGTTTTTTTATTGCAGAGCGCAGTTCGCCTGCAATTTTCTTCCCGTCAATTTTTTGAAACGTCATATTGTGTTTTTTTACTATTTTTGAGGCTCTTTTTTTAAAGAAGCGTTGACCAAAATTACTGTGTGCCGTATTATCGCCCACCTACAGACTTATTGCATTATTTATACATTGGATTTTCCAATAAGTAGGTAGAAAAGCGAAGGACGCGAGAGCTTAATTTGTTTTGTATAGTCGGGGTGTAGCGCAGCCTGGTAGCGCAACTGCTTTGGGAGCAGTGGGTCGGGAGTTCGAATCTCTCCACCCCGACCATTTTTATGATGAAGCGCTTGTAGCTCATCTGGATAGAGCATCGGCCTTCTAAGCCGAGGGTAGCAGGTTCGAGTCCTGCCAAGCGTACCATCAGCTTTAAAAGCTAAAAATAATCGTCAATGGTGGGTGTAGCTCAGTTGGTAGAGCCCCTGACTGTGACTCAGGTTGTCGAGGGTTCGAGTCCCTTCATCCACCCCATTTTCGATTTATAACTAAAAGCCTACGAAATAGGTTAATTCACGCGCCCTATACTTTCTATATACCACACCCGCATCATCCTAAATTAAAAGTGCTTATCGTTGTGCTTTTCTTATCAGGCTTAAACCTTCATTATAAATAACAGTTTTTGAACTATTCAGATAAATACCAATCTGATTATAAAAAACGGGGGTTTAAATGAATTTAGATAGCGTTGCTATAACACTAGCTAAGCAATGTGCTAAAAAATCTACTGCTATTGTAGTTGAGGTTTTGTTGATTATCTTTGGCTTATATCTGCTCTTTGTGGAAGAAAGCCCCTATGCTTTATTGTTCCAAATACCTGTAGTAGTGGTTTGTATCATTGTTGATGCTTTTTGGATAATGGAGCTCAACGACAGAGAAGAAAGAGAATCCTCTAAAAAATAACGTAGTACATATTTAATATTTGCTACTGTATTATGTATTTTTTTCTTAGCCCAATTAACAACATTGAACGCTAATCCATTCCCCTATGTTTCATCACCAAACGATTCTATTTGTAATGCCATACAAGCGTTAATTGAAAACGATACGTTTGAATTAAGTGATACGAATGCCGGCTTATGTAGTTATCTTTTTTTTGATGAAAATGCTCTCACGTACTCCTTGCGGGCTGACAATCAAACGTTAACACTCTCGCATAGTTTTACATCTGGTAAGAACAAACATAGGCAGCAATACGGCGGTGGTAAAAACCAACCATTACCAAAGGCTTGTGGCTTAGATAAACACCCAAACTGGACTATATTTGATGCAACAGCAGGTATAGGTAGGGATGCTTATGTACTAGCTAGCTTAGGTGCACAAGTAACGTTGTGTGAACAACACCCGGTTTTATATGCGCTATTAGTTGATGCATTGAATAGGGCGGCTTTGGACGAAGAAGTTAAGGCTGTTGTTCAGCGAATCCAAATAATTCACGGTAATTCGTCGGACGTGTTAAATGCTATGCCAGAGACTACAGTAAAACGCCCTGATGTTATCTATTTAGACCCGATGTATCCTGACCGTAAAAAAAGCGCAAAAATCAAAAAAGACATGCAAATTCTTCAGTACTTGGTTGGTCATAACACACAAGACGGTTTGTTATTTGAAACTGCTTATGCAACAGCAATCAACCGTGTTGTCGTAAAACGCCCAAAGACGGCGAAATCTATTACATCAATCAAACCAAGCTATAACGTTAGTAGTGAAAACACACGTTATGACGTGTACGTTTTATAAAGATATCTATCTAAAACTGCTCATTATGTGATGTAAGTAAATACAGCAAATTTTCGAATATTGCCTACACTTACATACTCATTAATTAAAGAAAGTAAATGAGTTCATGTTTGATTCATTTACATTCTATATTGTGCTTTTTTTATAAAAATAATAACGCCTTTGGGATGCTTGTGAATAAATTATTTCGTATTTTGGTTATTTTGTTGTTGCCTGTTAATGCAATGGCGGCTCTTACAACCGCTGTAACGCTTGTTACAGGCCAACCAGGAAGTATTCTTCCCGGAGAACAAACGCAAATTGAAATTACGTTAGGGAATAGTAATACGGGTTCAACCATAACAGGGCTCGCATTCAACTCGCCACTTCCAGCTGGCTTTCCAGACGGTCTAGAAATCGCAGGTGCAGCAACTTATCAATGTACAGATTATGTTGATCCCCCTGGCCCGGCAACAGGCCCCACAACAACACCTGGCGTGGGTACGTTAACGGCGACTATTGGTGGGCAATTAATCAGTTTGACTGGCGGGGTAATTCCAGCAAGAGCAAGCAACACAGACGGCTCTTGTACAATAATTATTCCTGTTACTGCGGGTACCTCTACAGGTAATAATGCGACGTATACGTACGACATTGCGAATAATGCTGTTACAGGTAATGACGGTGCGGCTGTTGCTAATGTGGGCGCTGTAAGCCAAAGCATCAATGTATTAGCATTTAACCAACCTGTTATTAGCAAAGGTTTTTCAGCATCAACAGTGACGCTTGGTGGAAACGCATCAACATTGACATTCAGCGTGACAAATACGAACAGTGTTGCAATTCCTAACTTCAGTATGACAGATGCATTTCCGCAACTAGGTGGCAGTGCCATTATTGAGGTGGCAAATCCTGCTAATGCAACGAGTAATTGTACCAGCGGGACACCGTCATTCACGCCCGTAGTTGGTGCGGATACTGTCGTGGCGACGGGCGATATTCCGGCCAATGGTAGCTGTACCTTTACTGTTGATGTTATTGCTTCACACACAAACGGTGGATACACAACAGGGGCACAAACAAATAGAATTACAAGCGGCGGTGATTTCACCAATGATTTAGGTATTCCGGCTGCAGGAGACGCAACGAGTAATATTACGGTGCGATCATCATTAAGTGTTTCAAAAGCGTTTAATAATAGTGTGTTATCTAGCGGGCAGTCTGATACGTTTACCATTACATTAAATAATGACTCAAATAGCGCTCTAACGATCACAACGTTCGATGATAATCCTATTGACGGAACGGCGGGTATTGGTGGGGGAGCAGGTGTATTAGGTTCTGGCCTTGTCGCAACAGGTGTTGCAAGTACCTGCGCCGGAGCTGTAGGTTCGCTATTAAATGCAGGCGATGGTATTCGAATAACAGGTGGTGTCATACCAGCTAACAATTCTTGTACGGTAACCGTTAACTTTACAGCGGCTGCACAAGTAACACAGGTTCCTATAACGTATACCAATACTATTGCCGAAGACGCCGTTAATGTAACAACACCAAATGTAGTGAGCCAAACGCGTTCTGCAACAGTATTAGTAGCAGATGAGTTACGGGTGCTTAAAACGGCGAATCCATCTATTGCAGCACCTGGCAATCCAGTTAATTATGTTATTACTGTCCAGAATTTCTCTAACAGTGTTATAAATGCGGTAACTATTAATGATGTTCTACCGGTAGGGTTCACTTATCTAACAGGCGTTATTGCTGGTAATGATTTTAATCCGACATTAACAGCAGCTTGCGGCGTGTTAACAGAAACAAGTGTGTTAGGTGACGTGGCAGCACAATTTTCTGTAGCGACACTACCTGCCAGGACAGCTATTGGTTCTCCCGGGGCATGTGATATCAGCTTTTGGGCAATGTTAGACCCTCTTGCTGCTGATGGTGTGGCAACAGCTAATACCATTGATGCAGGACAGGTTTGTTATAACGCCGGTACAACGTGTAATGGTTCAGGTGTTAGTTCAGGTACTACGACTGCGGAAACAACCGTTTTTTCAGCAACCAAACGTTTTAATAACACGTCAAGTACGGTCACCTTACCTGAAGGAACCATTGCAACGCTTAGTGTTACGTTAACTAATATTTCAGCGAACCCGTTAACAAATGTAACGTTATCAGATACGTTCCCAAGCGATGGTTTAGGTCAATTACAAGTCGCAACGCCGGCGAATGCTTCTACTACATGTGGTGGAACAGTAACAGCCGTGGCTGGTACTACCTCACTAGCCTTAACTGGAGGAACCGTTCCAGCGAGAGCGGCAAACGGAACAGGGGCAAATGGTACGTGCGTTATTAATGTTGATGTTATTGGCCCTGCGGGAACATTTGATAATGTTGCCCAACTAGCAGGTACGCAAACCTTTGCTAATGGCGGCACTGGCAATATTACGCAATTCGATACTAATACGGCGCGTCTTGTTTACTTATCTTCATTGTTGGCAAATAAAAGTTTCAACCCAACAGCTGTTTCATCTGGTGGTACATCGCGTGTGTCGATTAGGCTATCTAATTCAGGGGCAGTGGCGTTAACAAATGTGTCTGTAACTGACCCATTACCGGCGGGGATGGTTTTAGCAAACCCCGTTAATGCGGCCTCAACTTGTGCAGGGTCACCTGTATTTACGTCTGCGGTTGTTGGCGCAAGTTCCATTACAATGCAGGGTGCTAGTATTGCGGGTCTGGGCTCTTGTGATGTTCTCTTTGATGTGGTCGCAACGGGTGCAGGAGATTGGATAAACACCATTCCTGTAGGAAATATTACGGCTGATGGTGGCATTATTAATACGACTGCTGTGACAGATACACTGTTATTTCAGCCCGGCACGGGGATTAGCGTTGGTAAAACATCCAACCCAAGCACGCTTAGTTTTCCAGGAGAAACAAGCCAGCTAACCATTACGTTTACTAATGGCACGAATGCCGTTACTAACATGGCGGTCACAGATTATTTTACAGTCGATGGAACTGTTGGAGGCGCATTAAATGGGATGGTTGTTGCGGTAACCCCTAATGCATCAACCACTTGTACAGGCGGCACAGTAACAGCTGTTTCTGGGGGCACACAAGTTGCCTTATCAAATGTTTCATTAGCAGCTAGCCAAGCATGTACGGTAACGGTCGATGTGTCATCTACTAGTATTGGCGGTATTACTAATTTTATCCCTATTGGTTCGATCACGTCTGATCAAGGATCTACAAATGCAGGCCAAGCAACAACTAGTTTAACGGTACAAAGTAATTTGGGTGTTGTGAAAGAATTCACGCCCAAAACTATTCTTCCTGGTGAACGGTCTAGATTACGCATTACATTTTTAAATCCAACAAATGTAGCCATTGGTGATTTATCTGTCATAGATACAATGCCGGCAGGCGTCACCATACCAAGTGGTGCCAATCCAATAACAACTTGCTTAGGTGGCGTCGTGTCATCTCCAGCAGCAGACCAAGTACAAGTTGTTAGTGCTAATTTACCAGCAGCGTCTGGTGGCGTATCGACCTCTTGTTATGCTGAAATTGATGTGACTTCTGCTGCTCAAGGGGATTACGTCAATACCATTCCCGTGGGTGCGGTAACGGGTGTAGCAGGCGGCTCAACGATTAGCAATTCACAACCGACGAGCGACACGTTATCGGTTAAAACACCATTAACGATTCATAAGGCATTTGATAACAATACATTGGATGCAGGTAACCCCGTTGGTTTGACAACGGGCACATCGACGGTTAGCCCAGGTGCGTCTTCAACGTTAACGATAAGAATGGACAACCCTAATGCACAGGCACTAACGGGTGTAGCGTTTATAGATGATTTGCCTGCAAATTTAGTGATTGCACAAACACCAAATGCTAGCACAACGTGTGCAGGTGGTTTTGTAGATGCATTAGCTTCAGCAACCAGCGTGCGTTTGTCTGGTGCGACTGTGCCTGCCAGTGGGTTTTGTACAGTGTCTGTTGATGTTTTAAGTAATATTTCTGGTAACTATGTTAATTCAATAGCGCCTAACGCGGTCACATCAAACGAAGGTGTCTCTAACGAAGAAGGAACGAGTGCCGAGTTATTAGTATCAACGCCACCGAGTGTCGATAAACAGTTTGCACCGGCGGTTATTGCTTCAGGTGGTATTTCTACGTTGACGATTGTGTTCGATAATCAGAATGCAACGGATATTACGTTAACAAGTTCTTTTGTTGATACTCTACCAACATCACCTGGGGCGATTGTTGTTGCTGGTACACCTAATGTCGTAAAAACATGTCCGGGTGCAGTAACGGCTGCAGCGGGAAGTGGGTCAGTTACCTATGCAAATGGGGCTGTTATACCAGCAGGTGGTTGTACTATTAGTGTTGATGTATCGGGCACTGTTGCAGGAGAGCATGTTAACAATATTCCTGCAGGAGACCTACAAACAACAGTTGGTAATAACCAAACACCTGCGAATACGAGTTTAATCATTAGCCCATTGGGATTTGTCTCTGGGCAGGTATTTACAGACAATAATTTAGTACCAAATGGCGTTTTTGATAGTGGTACTGATACGCCGTTATCAGGTGTGTCAATTGAGCTTCGTGCAGGCGCAACTTGTGCAGCGCCATTGGCTGTTATTGCTGGGGTAACAAACCCAACAACAACAGATGGGTTAGGAAATTACTTATTCGCTAACTTACCAGCCGGTACGTACTCTGTATGTGAGCCAGTACAGCCAACTAATACGGCAAATGGTACGACAACAGCAGGTGCTATTTCAACAAGTAATGGTAGCTCGGGTACTGCTGGTACAGCAACAAACCCCACTGTAACGAGTAGTGAAATAGAAAACATTATTCTAAACGGTGATGGAGCAAGTGGCGAAGTGAGTGGTAGTGCAAACAATACGTTTGCAGAAATTGCACCTTCATCCATTTCTGGTGTTGTATTTTTAGATCAAAACAATAATGGAGTTCAAAATGGTGCTGATACGCCATTAGTTGGTGAAACCATTGAACTGTTAGACAACTTAGGTGCTGTAATCACATCGGTCGTTACTGATGCTAATGGAGCCTATAGTTTTACCGGACTTGGGCCAGGTACCTATTCAATTAGGCAACCTAATCAGCCTGCTAGTACCTCTAATGGTCAAACATTAGCTGGTGTAGTAGCAAACGCTGGAACCGATGGTACAGCTACTAACATAGCAACATTGCCTAGCCAGATATCAACCATTATTTTGCCACCTAATACATCGGTAACGGCGAATAATTTTGCTGAAATTCCGCAGACCAGAAGAATATCAGGCTCTATCTTTTTAGATTATGACAGTGATGGTATAGAAAATAATTCAGACCATGGCATTGGTGGGCAAACAGTTAATTTAACGGGGACAGACATTAATGGTAACCCGGTTAATTTAGTAGTAGTTACAGCTAATGATGGTTCTTATGTTTTTGATGGATTGCCAGAAGGAACGTATACGGTTACACAACCTATTCAACCTGTCGGCACAACAAACGGGATAACGACTGTAGGGAGCACTGGAGGTACAGCAACAGCTATTGGTGTAACACCTAGTGCTATATCTGTTATAGATTTAACGGGTGCAAATACGGTATCTGGCGCTAATAATTTTGCTGAATTACCGGGGGCCGCTGTTGATTTAGCTATTACTAAAACGCATAGCCCAGCCAGTTTTGGTGCAGGGTCAAACACAGGGTTTTACACCATTACACCAAGCAATATTGGTACGTTAGATTCATCTGGAACGATAACGATTGTTGATACATTACCTGCAGGAATGACAGCATTTGCTTAGCCAACAACAGGTGATTGGATTTGTTCTGTAGCAGGGCAAATAGTTACTTGTAACAGTAGTGCGGTTATAACTGCAGGCGGTGTAGGAAGCGATATTTTATTGCAAGTAGCTGTAGCAGCAGGAACTGAAGGACAAATTCTAACAAATAATGTCGTTATATCGGGCGGCAATGAACCACCAGGGTTTGATGGTAACAATGATGATAGTGACAGCGTTTCAATTGCAGCAGCGGCGGCAGTTGAAGGCACTGTTTGGATAGACGCCAATCATGACAGAGTTCTAGACGGTTCTGAACAGCTAGTGCCGGGTTGGGTCGTTGAGCTGGTCTTAAATGGTAATACGGTTGCCTCTACATTAACAGACAGCAATGGGGACTACTCATTTACTGGCTTAGCACCAGGTTCAGGTTATCAAATACGATTCACAGAACCAACAAGTGGCGCTGTGTTAGGGCAACCATTGCCGAATGAAACAGGTGGCGCTTCAACGAGTGGTGTAACGGACCCTGTAAATAACCCAGCCGGTGCAGAATATGTGGACGGTACATTAAACAACCTTACATTACTAGCTGGTACAACAACGTCTAATCAAAGTTTGCCGCTTGACCCATCTGGTGTCATTTATGACTCAGTGACACGTAACCCTGTCGCTGGTGCGACGGTAACGCTCGTGAGTGGGGGTGTTCCGGTACCCAATATTTGTTTAGTTGGGGCAAATAACAACCAAGTAGTTGGTGCGTTAGGCATATATCAATTCTTATTGGTAAACCCAGCCCCTGTTGGATGCCCCGGCGATGCGGTTTATTTATTAGAAGTAGTGCAACCAAGTGGTTATTTGCCACCGGCTTCAACAATTATTCCTGAAACAGCGGGTGGTCCATATACGCCAGTTGGTGGAATAGATGCAATTCAACCACAAGCAACACCACCAACAGGTGGGCAGGCGACTACTTATTACTTTGATTTTAACTTAACGTTAGGTGGGTCAGGCGTCATCAACAATCATATTCCGATTGACCCCATTCTAGAAGGTGCATTATTAGTCACTAAAACAACGCCAAAGAAAAATGTTGTACGAGGTGATTTGATTCCTTATACGGTCACAGCGACAAATACATTAACAGCAACGTTAACGAACTTATCGCTTCAAGATCAAATACCTGCTGGCTTTAAATACATATCCGGTTCATCTTCTTTAAATGGTACGGCGCTAGAGCCAATTGTTGCCGGCCGTTTATTAAGTTGGAGTGGTTTAACCTTTTTAGCGGGTGAAACAAAAACCATTCAACTTATATTGATTGTTGGTTCGGGTGTGAGTGAAGGCGAATATGTAAACCAAGCTTGGGCTAATAATGATATCGCTAATGCTAGAGTGTCGAATGTGGCGTCTGCAACAGTGAGAGTTGTTCCTGATCCATTATTCGACTGTTCTGACCTCATCGGTAAAGTGTTTGATGATGAAAATATCAACGGTTATCAAGATAACAATGAAAAAGGCATTGCTGGGGTTAGATTAGCAACTGTTAGAGGCTTGTTAGTGACGACAGATAATTATGGGCGATTCCATGTTGCCTGTGCCGATGTGCCTAATGAATTACATGGTTCAAACTTTATTATGAAGCTAGATGAACGAACATTACCATCTGGCTACCGTGTAACAACTGAAAACCCACGTGTTGTTCGGTTAACACGCGGCAAAATCACTAAGTTGAATTTCGGTGCAGGCATTCATCGTGTGGTACGAGTCGACATCAACAACCTAAGCTTTGATAAAGAGGGAGAAACATTAAGAGTCAATTCAATTTCTCAAATAGATGAGCTTGTTGACATACTTAAAGAAAAACCTTCATTAGTCCGATTGGCTTATTTTGAAGGCAAAGGTGAACCTAAGGCAGATGTTGAAGAGAAAATGAAACTATTTATTGATGAATTAACCTCGAGATGGCAGTCATGTGATTGTTCATTTTATGAGCTAACAGTAGAACAAGAAATAGTGCCTCAGGCGTTTGGAAAAACCAGCTTAAATAGCCTAGTAGGAGATAAAAAATGAAATATTTAATCCCTACATTATTTAGCGTCCTTCTTTCATTTACAGCGCTTGCGTCAGATAAAGAAAAGTCTTGTCCAGTAAACGAAAAAGGTGAAGACAAATTCTGCGAACATAAAGAATGGCGTGAAGAAGCAACGCTTTCAGACGATGGTTCCATTAGAACGGTTTCAATCCCTGAAAACGCAGAGCGTCAGTTAATTAAGCAGAAAGTGACGCTATGGTCTTTACCAATAGATAATACATCACACTATACCCACGATGATTTAGAACAGGTAAAAGTGGATGTTTCTTCTACACATTTTGCATCAGCCAGTGCGACGATTGAATTATCTAAAGTAAAGCGAGTAGATGAGCTTCTTAAGCAACTTAAAGGTAAAAACTCACTTAAACTGGAAGTCATTGGTCATACCGATAGTCAGCCATTATCATTAAAGGCGCAACGTTGGTTTAACAATAATCAAGCGTTATCTCAAGCACGAGCAAAAGCGGTCGCTAACTATTTGCAAAAACAGCTTAACTTGTCTAACGCGTCCATTATTATTAAAGGTAAAGGAAGCAAAGAACCCATAGCGAGTAATGCTACCCCTTCTGGGATGGCTAAGAACAGGCGTGTAGAAATTTTAGTGTCGTATGAGAACGTTGTTAAATCTCATCAAATCGCATTTCAACAGATCATGAGCCATCAACATGTTTGCCAGGGTGAAATGTTATCTAAGCAATCAGATAAGGGTTTCAATATACGTATTGATGGTGAATCGAATGCAGGTTTGGTAGAAGATAATGAAGATGAACAACGCTGT
This sequence comes from uncultured Piscirickettsiaceae bacterium, assembly GCA_913061075.1. Lineage (GTDB taxonomy): Bacteria > Pseudomonadota > Gammaproteobacteria > Methylococcales > Cycloclasticaceae > Cycloclasticus. The sequence continues at coordinate 25,520 of CAJXSK010000009.1, forward strand.
ATAGACAAAAAATTATCAGTAGCCGACATACGGCTTCAATATGATAACTTAGCCGCCGCGCCTTTGCTAAATGCATCTGCTTGGCCTGCAACGTTTGTTAATAATGAAACGGTTAAATTTAACGCTTACAGTAATTATTTAGCATGGGTTGAACGTGCGGAAATACGTATTTTTAAAGCAGCTGATTCTGACAATGGTAAGCCGTTACACGTTATTAAATTGGATAACAACTTATCCGCTGATTGGGGCGTTAAATCACAATCGCCAGAAGCATTGAAATACCGGTTGCGTGTATATGATAAAAAAGGGAGGTTCGATGAAACAACCAGCCTACCCTTATGGCGAGTCGCTAAAAGAAAATCACTCGATGATGAACAGCTGTCTGCCAAAGAAAGCGCGTTTATAGCGTACGGTAAAACACGGTTAGAGAAACACAATATTCCAGTGCAAGGTGGAAGTGTGACAGTCAGCGGGCGACGTGTGCCTGGTGATGAAAGCGTATTTTTTATGGGACGCTCGATACCTGTCGATTCAAAAGGAAACTTCGTTGCACGTCAAATAGTCCCTAATGGGCGACATACTATTGAAGTAGTGACCTTGGATTCAAAACGTAGCGGAACGTTATATTGGCGCAATATTGAGTTCAAATCCGATGATTGGTTTTATGTGGCTATTGCTGATATTACGGCCGGTAGATACAAGGCTAATAATAATGCAGTCGTCGTGACTAAAGATAAACAGCACTTAGCTGACAATAGTTTTATAGATGGACGTTTAGCGTTTTATACAAAAGGTAAGTGGCGTAATAAATACACTGTCACAGCCAGTGCAGATACAAGAGAGCAGCCGCTAGAAGATCTTTTTTCAACCTTTATGGATAAAGACCCAAGAAGTTTATTACGCCGTTTAAATGATAAAGACTATTACCCTGTATACGGTGATGACAGCACGCTAGTTGAAGATGCGCCAACACAAGGAAAGTTTTACGCAAAAATTGAAGATGCACGTTCAAGTGCTATGTGGGGAAATTTCAAAATTGTTCAACAAGAAACTGATTTAGCGCAAATTAACCGAGGCTTGTATGGGGCCGTTGTTGATTGGAACAGTGAATCATTCAATAGCCGAAGCGAAAGCATAACGAAAGTTAATGTATTTGCTGCAGAACCTGGCACACAGGCCGCTAGGGAAGAGTTCCGTGGAACAGGTGGCTCGTTGTATTACCTAGGTCATCAAGACATAGTGAATGGCTCAGAACGCGTACAGGTTGAAGTGAGAGACAAAGATTCTGGCATTGTTTTAAACGTTAATTCGTTAGTAGCAGGGCAGGATTACCAAGAAGACGCTATTCAAGGAAGAATACTATTGACCCGTGCATTACCCTCAACAGCCGATGATAGTCAGTTAGTGCGTGCGGGAAGTTATTCTGGTCACCCTGTGTTTTTGGTTGTTAACTATGAATACGTCGGCAATTTAACCAACTTTGACGAGTTAGCGGTAGGTGGAAGAGCATCGCATTGGTTAAATGATTCAGTTCGTTTAGGCATAACGGGTTCACACCAACAACGTGATCAACAAGACCAAAACTTAACAGGGTTAGATGTTCTGTTCCGTAAAACGGCAGAAACCTATTTAAAATTAGAAGCAGCTAGAACAGAAGGGCCAGGTGTCAGTTCCAATGGTTCAATTGATGGCGGCTTCAGCTTTTCTTCAACAGGTGTTAACCCATCTAACAACCAAGGCGCTAATGCATTCCAACTAGAAAGTGGGTTTGTGTTTAATGACTTTGCAATGGATATGGATGGCAAAGGTCATGTTTATTTACGGCGTAGAGAAAAGAACTTCACCGCACCTGGCCAACAAACAAGCTTTGATACGAACCAGTTTGGTGGTGGCATTAACGTACCATTAAGTGATAAAAATAGCGTTAGTTTGAAAGTGGACTTAACTGATCAAAAAGGCGGTGTTGATCAAGAGATTGCAGAAGCAAATGTGCATCATAAGCTAAATGAAGACTGGAGAATTAGTGCCGGTGTTCGAGGTGACAGCCGTCAAGACAATACAGGCACACCGTCGAATAACAATGACGGTGATCGCGTAGATTTAACACTTCAAGCAGATTATGGCATTGATGAAGAGTGGGGCGCGTTTGGTTTTGTACAAGGGTCATTATTAACCAATGGTGATAGAGACAAAAACAACCGACTTGGTTTAGGTGGGCATTTTCAAGCAAATGATCGTTTAGGTCTTAACGGTGAAGTGTCATCTGGCACAGGCGGTTTTGGTGCATTGATTGGTGCGGACTATAGATTATCAGACCGTACAACGACCTATTTAAATTATGCACTGGACCCAGACAATGCAAACAGTGGCATTGGTAACAGGCAAGGTAAATTGGTGTCTGGCCTTCGTACACGCTACTCAGACTCTATTAGTGTGTATGGTGAAGAACAATTACTACACGGCGAAAGCAATGAAGGCTTAACCCATGCCTATGGTGTTGACTTAATTGCAAATGAGCAGTGGAACTTTGGTCTTGCCGTAGAAAGTGGGCATATCACAAACAAAAACAGTAAATTGCGTAGGCGGGCAGCTAGCTTCTCTGCAAACTATAAATTTGAAGATGTTAAATACGGCGGTAACCTTGAATACAGGCGAGATAACATTGATGGCGACGTCCGTAATAATTGGTTAACACGTAATAACTTTGCTTATATGGTCAATGAAGATTGGAGAATGCGCTTTCAATTAGACTTAGCCTTAAGTGATAACAGTAATGATGACTTCTTTGATGCCGATTACGCTGAATTAATTTGGGGATATGCGTATAGACCTATTGATAACGATGAGTTGAATTTACTGGTTGAATACAAATACCTTGCCGATCAATCACCGTCGGATCAATTTACGGCCAGTGAGCAACAAAACGAATTTGAACAACGTAGCCATGTGTTTTCTGTTGATGCGACGTACGACTTAAACCCGCGTTGGGCAATAGGCGGTAAATACGCAACGCGTATTGGAGAACTAAGAGCAGGAAGGGGCACAGGTGAATGGTTTAGAAGCCAAGCTCAACTAGGTGTAGTACGCCTAGACTGGCATGTGGTTAGACATTGGGATGCGCTTATTGAAGCTCGTGTCTTAGATATTGATGAAGCTGAAGATAGACGAGCAGGCTTTCTTGCTGCTATATACAGACACTTCGGAGATCACCTGAAAGTGGGTGTGGGTTACAACTTCACGGATTTTTCAGACGACCTAACAGACCTTGATTACGACAGTAAAGGTGTTTTCTTTAATGTGGTAGGCAAGTGGTAAAAAATGTAAATAATTGAATTATTAAATAAAAAAGGCCTTATCAATGATAAGGCCTTTTTTATTGTGATTTGGTACCGAGGGCCGGAATCGAACCGGCACTTCCGAAGAAACCGGATTTTGAATCCGGCGCGTCTACCAGTTCCGCCACCCCGGCCAAATTTGTGTGGGCATTATAGACAGTTTCAAATACAAACTCTATCGAATTTAATAATTAATCTTTTGTTTGTTCTCCCTAAAGGTTGAGTTCCTGTAAAATCCTCGGCCATGAAAAAAAGTGATTTTAATTACCAATTACCAAATAAATTAATCGCACGCTATCCCTTAGAAAAGCGAACTGATAGTCGTTTATTAGTGGTGGATGATGAGCAATTAATTGACCAACACTTTACTGATTTACCTGGTTTGTTAAAAGCGGGTGATTTATTGGTGTTTAATAACACTCGAGTGATTGCTGCTCGTTTATATGGGCATAAAAAGACGGGTGGGAAATTAGAAATCTTATTGGAACGAGTGATTGATGATAAATCTGCGTTAGCGCATGTTAGAAACAGTAAATCACTAAAAATTGGCGCTACCATCCTTTTAGATGGGGGTTATCATTGCACTGTTGAGGGCAAGGTTGATGACTTGTTGGAATTAACGTTTGTTGATTCTATTCATACTGTATTAGAGTCCGTTGGCCATATGCCGTTGCCACCGTATATTGACAGGGAAGATGAATCGTTAGATCTTGAGCGCTATCAAACGGTTTTTAGCGAAACGCCAGGGGCAGTTGCTGCGCCTACTGCAGGGCTTCATTTTGACGAAGCGTTATTAGATAAAATTTCAACAATGAATGTCGATTTTGCCCATGTCACGCTACACGTTGGTAGTGGCACGTTTCAACCTGTACGAGAAGAAAATTTAGATGACCATTTAATGCATAAGGAATGGTTAACGGTTGACCAATCGGTTATAGATAAAGTCAATAAAACAAAACAAGCAGGTGGCCGTGTGATTGCTGTAGGAACAACGGCTATGCGTTCGCTTGAGTCTGCCGCTAAGGATGGCAAATTAAAGCCGTTTACAGGTGATACAGATTTATTTATAACACCGGGTTATCAATTTAATGTGGTCGATGCGATGGTGACTAATTTTCACTTACCTGAATCTACATTGCTGATGCTAGTGAGTGCGTTTTCGGGCTATGAACGCATTAAAGAAGTATATAAGCATGCCATTAATCAACGTTACCGTTTTTTTAGTTATGGTGACGCCATGTTTTTAAGCAATATGGATGATGAGGACTAAATGATGAAGTTTGAAGTATTTAAAACGAACGATAAAGCTAGACGTGGCCAACTGACGTTTGAACGCGGCACGATTGAAACGCCTGCTTTTATGCCGGTAGGTACTTATGGAACAGTCAAAGCCATAACGCCTGAGAACCTATTGGACACAGGCGCAGAAATTGTTTTGGGTAATACCTTTCATTTAATGCTGCGCCCAGGAACTGAGGTAATAGAAGCACATGGTGATTTGCATGACTTTATGAACTGGCAGAAACCCATTTTAACGGATTCTGGTGGCTTTCAAGTTTTCAGCCTTGATGAGATGCGGAAAATCACTGAAAAGGGCGTGCATTTTCGTTCACCTGTTGATGGGCGAAAAGTCTTTATGGGGCCAGAAGAATCTATGCAAGTTCAGCGACAATTAGGTTCTGATATTGTTATGATTTTTGACGAATGTACACCGTTTCCAGCGACTGAGAAAGAAGCTAGAGCGTCAATGGAGCTATCGATGCGTTGGGCGAAACGCAGTAAAGATGCACACGCGGATAACCCATCCGCTTTATTCGGCATTATCCAAGGGGGTATGTATGAACACTTGCGAGATGAATCATTAGATGGGCTTGTTGATATTGATTTTGATGGGTTTGCGGTTGGTGGCTTGTCTGTTGGCGAACCTAAAGATGACAGGGAGCGTATCCTTGAGCATATCGTTCCTAAAATGCCGAGCAGTAAACCACGTTACTTAATGGGTGTAGGTAAGCCAGAAGACATTGTAGAAGCGGTGTTAAAAGGCATTGATATGTTTGATTGCGTCATGCCTACAAGAAATGCCCGTAATGGCTATTTGTTTACACGCAAAGGGTTAGTGAAAATAAGAAACGAAAAGTACCAGTTTGATACGAACCCTGTTGATGCTGAGTGTGAGTGTTATACCTGCCAGAATTATTCGCGTTCTTATTTGCGCCATTTGGATAAGTGTAAAGAGATTTTAGGGTCGCATTTAAATACGATTCATAATCTTCACTATTATCAAGATTTGATGCGTGGGCTAAGAAGTGCGATTGAAGATGATGTTTTAGATGAATATGTAAGAGATTTTTATGCCCAGCAAAGTAAAAACACAAAGCCTGTGGCATAATATGCGATTAACTTAAAACTAATTTAGGAAAAACATATGTTAGATTTTTTTGTATCAAATGCGATGGCAGCCGAAGAAGTAGTTGCTGCCACTACTGACGCTGCTCAACCAGGTTGGGAAGGCTTAATATTTCCAGTGGCACTGGTTGCGATTTTTTACTTTTTGTTGATACGTCCTCAACAAAAACGTAATAAAGACCATAAGAAAATGGTTGGTGGGGCTGCCAAAGGTGATGAGATTGTAACTAACGGTGGCATACTCGGAAAAATCACTGAAGTTGGCGATCATTTTATAACACTTGAAATTGCGAATAACTTATCGGTTAAGCTGATGAAAACATCTATTTCATCTGTTATGCCAAAGGGTACGTATAAAACAGCTGGTAAAGCTGAGACTAAAGCAAAAAAATAAACTGTTAAACGAGTTGTCATAATGAATCATTTTCCCGCATGGAAAAACTTACTGTTGGTGGTAGCAATAGTTATTGCTGCTGTGTATGCCTTACCAAATTTATATGGTGAAGACCCTTCAGTACAAATTTCACCTCTTCGTGGGGCTGTCATTAATAACAGTGTATTGGCTGATGTTAAGAAAGAACTTCAAACGGCCGACATTTCAACGTTAAAAGATGAATTAGTAAAAGATCAGATTTTATTGCGTTTTTCTAATACTGAAGATCAATTGAAGGCGTCAGATATTATTAAAACTTCACTGGGCAATGACTATATCGTTGCACTTAATTTGGCGCCGGCTACGCCTAAGTGGTTACGTGATTTAAATGCTTCACCGATGTACCTTGGTTTAGATTTAAGGGGTGGCGTACATTTCTTATTAGAAGTTGACATGCAAGCGGCTGAGAAACAAGCGGTTGATAGAACAGCGACTGAAATACGTCAGCTTTTAAGAGAAAACAAGTTACGTTATTTAAGTGTGGTTACAGATAAAAGTGACATTCGTATAAAATTTAGAACTGAAGCTATTTACGACAAGGCTGAAGAAACGTTATCAGATGAGTTCAAAACATGGGATATTGACCCTGAAGCAGGGGGTAGTTCAACGCTTACATTAATAGCTAAGATGTCTACGAGTGAGCTAACTGATATTCGTCAATACGCACTTCAGCAAAACATCATAACGCTTAAAAACCGTGTTAATGAATTGGGTGTGGCTGAACCCATTATTCAACGCCAAGGCGATAAACGAATTGTTGTGGAGTTACCAGGTGTCCAAGATACGGCGCGTGCAAAGGAAATTTTAGGCGCAACGGCTACGCTTGAATACCGTATGGTCGATACAAAACACAGTGTAAGCTCTGCTTTAGCAGGTCGTGTTCCTCTGGGGTCAAAACTATACAAAAACCGAGAAGGCGGGCATGTATTGCTCAAAAAACAAATTATCGTGACAGGTAGTGAGATTGTAGATGCCTCATCGGGTATTGAAAATGAGACAGGCTCAGCAATGGTGTCTGTTTCACTTGATGGCCCTGGCGGTAAGAAAATGAGTAAAACAACCAGGGATAATATTGGTCAACCGATGGCTGTTGTGTTCATTGAAAATAGAACAGAAACGAAAATTGTAAACGGTAAAACTATTCGTGAAAAAACGATTGTTGAAGAAGTTATTAATGTCGCGACAATTCGAGGTCATTTCAGTAACCGTTTTCAAACAACAGGCCTAGATAATGGTGCTGAAGCGCGTGATTTGGCTTTACTGCTTCGCGCTGGCGCTCTTGCTGCCCCAATTGATATCGTTGAAGAACGGACCGTTGGACCAAGTCTTGGCCAAGATAATATAGATAAAGGCTTCAATTCTGTATTGATTGGCTTCGTACTGGTATTAGTGTTTATGGCGATTTTTTACAAAACATTTGGTTTAATTGCAGATGTCGCATTAGCCTTAAACTTAGTATTTATTATTGCAGTATTATCATTATTGCAGGCGACCCTTACGTTACCTGGCATAGCCGGAATCGTTTTAACGGTTGGTATGGCAGTTGATGCGAATGTGCTTATCTTCGAACGGATTAAAGAAGAACTTAAAAATGGTAATTCGCCGCAAGCTAGTATTCATGCAGGTTATGAAAAAGCCTTCTCAACGATTGCTGATGCGAATATAACCACACTAATCGCAGCACTTATATTATTTGGTTTTGGAACAGGCCCGATTAAAGGGTTTGCAATAACGTTGAGCATAGGTATTTTAACGTCTATGTTTACTGCGATTATCGGTACGAGAGCACTCGTTAACTTGGCGTACGGTAGCCGAGATATAGACACATTGAAGATATAATGATGAAAGAAAATAATACAATAAAATACGATTTCTTAAGTAAACGACTGATTGCTTTAGTCTTTTCCACCCTATTAATCGTTGTTTCAATTGGCTCACTTGCAACACAAGGCCTTAAGAAAGGTATTGATTTTACGGGTGGCACATTAGTGGAGGTTAGTTTTACTGAACCATCTGATTTAGCTGAACTTAGAGACATATTAAACAAGGAGAATTTTGAAGGTGCTGTCGTTCAGCATTTTGGTTCTTCTAAAGAGGTATTGATTAGGTTATTACCTGATGCAGCCCTAAACACTGCAACATTAAGTAACAAAATGTTGGACTTAATAAATACTAAATACAGTCAAAAAGGTGAGCTGAGAAGAGCAGAGTTTGTTGGCCCTCAAGTAGGTGAAGAACTAACAGAAGATGGTGGATTAGCGTTATTGTATGCGTTAATCTGCATCTTGATTTATGTCACCTTTAGATTTGAATACCGCTTCGCATTAGGCTCCGTAGCTGCTTTGGCCCATGATGTTATTATTACATTAGGCGTATTTTCAGTCTTTCAATTTGAATTTGATTTAACTGTATTAGCCGCTTTGTTGGCGGTGATTGGCTATTCTTTGAACGATACGATCGTCGTATTTGATCGTATCCGTGAAAACTTTAGAAAATTGAGAAAAGGAACGCCGACAGAGGTTGTGAATATTTCGCTTAATCAAACACTCGGCCGTACCATTATGACATCGGTAACGACGTTGCTCGTGTTGTTCGCGCTATTTTTCCTCGGTGGAGAAATCATTCATGATTTCGCATTAGCCTTAATTATTGGCGTGTTTATAGGGACTTACTCGTCTATCTATGTCGCGAGCCCAATTACACTAGCACTCGGCATATCAAAAGCTGACTTGATGATTGTAAAAGTAGACCAAGACGAATTAGATAAAATTCCATAAACTCTAAAATTCACAACATGTTGATTCGTTTTTGGTAGGCTAAGCTAACGTAACAAATCAAACACATCGCCATGGCCAGCACAGTAATAGGCTTATTAGTTGGAATTATCATCGCCGTACCCGGCACGATAATGATAACGCGGCGATACTTAAAACCATCAACTGAGAAGGCGTTTTATGCGCTTTCACTCATTCCCATCGCACTAATTTATATCGGCTTCACATTCTATTATGGTGATGTGGATGCGTTGCCATCAGAATTAATTGGTGTCCTTATTTTTTCAATTTTCTCATTAACTGCTCAATTCATATCACTAAAAATACTACCTTTGGCCTATATTCTTCACGCTGTTTGGGATGTGTTTCATGAAATCTTTGTAAAGGTTATTGCTGATAACATAGTATGGACGCAGGTGCCGATGGGGTATGCTGCTTTTTGTTTAGCCTATGACATAATAATTGGGTATTATGTTTACATTAGTATAGAACGTTGGCAAATCAAGGAAGGAGAACAAACATGAAATTATTGGTCTTCCCACATTCGCATTATTGCGAAAAGGCCCGCTGGGTATTAGATTATAAAAACATACCGTATGAAACAGTGACTATTATGCCAGGCACGCATATGTTTACTGTCCGTCGGCATGCTAAGAATAGTTCTGTTCCAGTTTTACTCGATGGCGATATGGCAATTCAAGGTTCCAGTGACATTATTAATTACCTTGAAGAAAAGTTTCCTGACAAATGTTTAACGCCAAAAGACCCTGCGCAATTTAAAACATGCTTATCGATTGAAGAACAGATGGATAAACGCTTAGGTGTGAATATTCGTCAAATTCTATACGCAAAACTATTAGATTACCCTAGCTATATTCGTTTTTGTTTTACATATCCGATGCCGGAATATAAAAAAGTAATATTCTCGGCAATGTACCCAGTGTTAAAAAAGAAAATTTATAAAACCTATGTTAAATCAGATGAGAAAGTTGCTGAAGCTCAATTAGAGTTTGATGAAGCATTAGATGAAGTTGGCGTAATTATTCGGAAACAACCCTATTTATTAGGTGATACGTTTACGCGAGCCGATTTATCTGTTGCTTCCATGTTGTCTTTATTAGTATTACCAAAAGAACACGCATTCCCATGGGGAGAGAGAGTGATTCCAGATGCCGATATTAAGGCGTTACACGAAAGTTATTTAGACCATCCCGTGGCTAAATGGGCATTAGATATTTATCAAAAACACAGATAAACTTAATCTTCGTTAAGCACCTTTTTAGCATGTGGTGTAATTTTATCTAATAAAATTCGATGCATTCTAGGGTTGCCACAAATAATGTTACCGGTCTCAAAGTAACCATGGTTATTCTCAAAGTCGGTCACTAATCCACCAGCTTCTTGAATCATTAATACGCCCGCTGCTAAATCCCATGGCTTTAATCCAATCTCAAAAAAGCCATCCAATTTTCCAGCGGCGACATAGGCCAAATCCAACGAAGCGGCACCCGCACGGCGTACGCCTGATGTGGAAGAGAAAATGTCTCGGAATATATCAAGGTAAGGTTCGATATGTGTTCTGTTTTTGAACGGGAAGCCAGTACCTAAAAATGCACCTTCTAATCTGCGTTGATGCGATACGCGTAAGCGGTGGTTGTTTAGCGTAGCGCCTTTACCTTTTGATGCAGTAAACAAATCTTGCCTAACCGGGTCATAGATTACAGCTTGGTCAAGTACGCCACGGTGTTTTAATGCAATTGAAACGGAATAATGCGGAAAGCCATGGATAAAGTTTGTAGTGCCATCAAGAGGATCAATAATCCACATGTAATCCGCACCTTCATTAGTATAGCCCGACTCTTCAGCTAAAACCCCGTGATCTGGGTAGGCCGTTAGCAATGCTGTAATAATTAACTCTTCAGCACGCTTGTCTACTTCTGTTGCAAAGTCATTTTGGCTCTTAACAGTGATTTTAAGCGTGCCTAAAGACTCACTTGATCTTATAATCAGATCACCTGCCTGACGAGCTGCTTTTACAGCAGTGTTCAACATTGGATGCATAATTTTGCCTAACCTTTAAAGTGGCGCAAGGATAACAGATACAAGTGGAGTATGTCTTTTGAAAGTAGATGAAAAGTGTGAAATTTTACAAAATATAAGGGTTGTACTGGTGCATACCTCCCATCCTGGGAATATTGGTGCAACAGCACGGGCAATGAAGAATATGGGCTTATCCGACCTTGCGTTAGTAAACCCGAAGACTTTCCCTAGCGCAGATGCTACATCAAGAGCATCTGGCGCGGACGATATCTTGGCGTCTGCAAGTACATATGACTCGTTACAAGCAGCTCTTGAACCGTGCGAACTTGTTATTGGTGCTAGCGCTAGAATAAGGCATTTGGGATGGTCTGAAGTAAACCCAAAAAAAGGCTGCGGATTGCTATTAACAGCGGCTAAAACATCAAAGGTTGCCATGGTGTTTGGCCGTGAAAATTCAGGCCTTACTAATGAAGAATTAGAGCTTTGCCATCATCTATTACATATTCCAACTAATCCTGATTTTAGTTCACTAAATGTCGCCTCTGCGGTACAGGTTATTTGTTATGAATTATATTCGACACTTATTGGCGAGCATGTCATTACAGCGCCAGAACCTGAAGACAGGCCTGCAACAAGCCAAGAATTTGAGGGTTTTTTCGAACATTTATTAAACACGTTGGAAAAAACAGATTTTTTAGAATTATATAAAACCAAACGGTTACAGCAGAGAATTAGGCGAATTTTTTATCGATCAGAGTTAAACCGTACGGAAGTTAATATTCTTAGAGGAATATTAACGGCCTTTAATAAAAAGCTGGATTAACTCAAATAATACGGTTTGATGGTGATAACACGCGGTAGAATATAATTTATTTACCTCTAGTTATTAGTTATGTTTGAGCAACTTAAAGAAGACATCAACATTGTATTTGATCGCGATCCGGCTGCGCGTAACACGCTTGAAATTGTTACAACCTACCCGGGTTTTCATGCAATCCTATTTCACCGTTTAAATAACTGGTTATGGCGCTCAAATTTGAAATTTTTAGCGCGCTTTTTCTCTTACTTCTCCCGCTGGTTAACAGGTATTGAAATTCACCCCGGGGCTATCATAGGTAAACGCTTTTTTATTGATCACGGTATGGGGATTGTTATTGGTGAAACAGCGGTTATTGGCGATGATTGTACGTTGTACCACGGTGTAACATTAGGCGGAACCAGCTGGAATAAAGGAAAACGGCACCCAACCTTAGGTGATGGTGTTGTTGTTGGTGCTGGCGCTAAAGTATTGGGCCCGATTGATATCGGTTCTAACGCTCGAATTGGTTCTAATGCCGTTGTTATTAGGACCGTGCCCGCTGATGCCACCGTTACAGGTATTCCTGGCCGCATCGTCAATGCGGATGCAGCCAAGCCAAGTGCTGAGCAAGAGGCAATGGCAAAGAAAATCGGTTTCGATGCTTACGGCGCATCACAAGAGGTTCCAGACCCAGTTGCTGTCGCTATTAATAGTATGTTGGAACATATTCATAAAATGGATAAAGAAATGGAGCAGATGTGCCATGAAATCAAACGACTCGGTGGTGGTCTAGACGAGAAGTCTATCCAAGAATTAAGTAGCGAACGGGTTGATGATGGAACCGGTTCGACGTGCTTGGGAAAAAAAGCCAAATAGTAACCGCTTAGAACAATGATTTACTTTGATCATAATGCGACAACGCCAATAGACCCTTTGGTTGTTGAGGCTATGCAGCCATTTTTGATGGGTTTTTATGGAAACCCCTCTAGCTTGCACCGCCATGGGCGTTTAGCTAAAACAGCCGTAGAACAAGCTCGGCAACACGTGGCGTCGCTAATTAATGTTCAGCCCGAACAAGTTATTTTTACGTCTGGTGGAACTGAAGCAAACAACTTGGCGTTAACCGCCGCAACGAACACACAATACAAACATGTGCTTGTAGGCGCCACGGAGCATCCGTCTGTTATTGAATGTTGCAGAAACTATTTATCAGCCAGTTGCTCTGTCGATGTATTGGATGTTGACGAGGGAGGATTATTAACACCGGATTATCTGCAATCTTGCATAACGGCGGACACAGGGCTAATCAGTGTGATGCATGCCAATAATGAAACGGGTGTCATACAAGGTATTCAAACGTTAGCTGAATTGGTTAAGGATAAGCCAACAGTTTTCCATACCGATGCTGTTCAGTCCTTAGGCAAACTTGAGGTGGATTTTAATGCAATGGGCGTGAATTTAATGACGTTATCATCCCATAAAATCTACGGGCCCAAGGGTGTGGGCGCTTTAATCCATGATAATCAAACCACGTTATCACCTATGTTATACGGCGGTAGCCAAGAACTGGGGTTTAGAACCGGCACCGAAAATGTGGCCGGTATTGTTGGCTTTGGAAAAGCGGCTGAATTAGCTAAACAACACTTGGCAGAGCGCGCCAAGCATCTAGTGGCTCTGCAAAAAGAATTAGAGCAGGGCATTAGTGACATAAAAGGCCTAACTATAGCGGGGATCCAAAGCGAACGGCTACCGAATACAACACAAATCTTAATGGATAATGTTGATGGCGAAATGCTGCTAATGCAATTAGATAAGCAGTCCATTGCTGTTTCAAGTGGTTCGGCCTGTTCGAGCAATAGCAAAAACCCCAGCCCTGTTCTAAAAGCGATGGGCTATAACGATAAGCTTGCATTAAGTGCGATTCGGGTTAGTTTAGGCCAACAAAACACACATGAAGAAGTACAGGAATTTATCTCGGTACTTAAAAGCATTATCAATAGCAACCAGTAAACTATTTGATGCTAAATATTCAAAAACACGTACCTAGCAATGCACCCGCAACAGGTAATTGTGTTACTTGTTTTATAGGGCGAGTGATGCTGAAATTGATTGGCTATAAAATTGAAGGACGCTTTGCCAACGAACCAAAAATGATCATCATCGGCTCACCCCATACATCAAACTGGGACTTGTTTTTAGCCGTTGGATTGATGCTATCACTTGGCGTTCGCATCAATTGCATGATGAAAAAAGAAGCATTCTTTTTTCCATTTAAGTTTTTATTTATGACCTTAGGCGGCGTTCCAGTTGATAGAAGTTCTCCACAGCAAGTCATTAAAAGCGTTATTAGCGGATTCCAAGCACATGAAAATACTGGGTAGCCATTCTGCCAGAAGGAACGAGGGACTCGGTAACACAATGGAAATCGAGCTTTATTCGTATTGCTAAAAGTGCAGCTGTCCCCATTTTTATTATTGGCGTAGACAGTAGAACAAAAACAGTTCATTTTGATAGGTTAGCGCTTGATAATGAAACAGCGGATGATTTGAGAGAATAGTCGCGTAAAAAATTCTATGTGTTAGTGCCAAAGAATAACTAACAAGAGTTTTTAATTCTATAAACTGTATACCTGCCCAGACTGCTTAGTTGACTTGGCTTTCTAAATAGAATTGATATTTTTATCCATAGGCACTATGGATAGTTATTAATTAAAGTTACTGTGGCTGAATAATAAAGTCTTTATTATTCGGTCAGAGTTACATTATTAATGACGCTAAAGTAGCGGGCCAATAGAGCCATACTGGCTGCTATAACTTTTGGCTAAAATAATATATTACTGGGCACCCGTAAAAAGGTATAACGGTCAAATGAAAGATAGCGAGTATATAAGGCTAGTGCTAAAAACTGGCTATTGGCCCATTAAAATTTACTTTCCTATTTTCTAGCTGGTTCACGCCGCATCACCAATTCCAGTGGTTGGTTATTATCAAAGTGTATGTCACGTTGAGGGAAGGCAATCACGATGTCAGCTTCATTGAATTTTTTGTTAATGCTCAGGCAAACATCAGTCATTGTGCTCACACGTAAACCAATATCATTCAAATAGATACGGAGAAACAAGTTTAATGAGTTATCACCAAAGCCCTCAAAACTAGCTCTAGGTTCTGGGTCATCCAATATGTCGGGGTGTTCTGCTGCGATCTCGAGCATTAAACGCATGGCCTTTTCAACATCACTGCCATAAGCAACACCAACAGGTATGATGACGCGGGTTATGTTATTTGAAAGTGTCCAATTAGTAAGTTGGCTGGTAATAAATGTTTTGTTAGGTACGACAACTTCTTCACGACCCCACAATATGATTGTAGTGGCACGGATACGGATACGTGAAACAGTGCCTGATATTCCTTCAGCTGCATTGCCTTGCATGCCCGAGATAGTAACGACATCACCGATTCTTATCGGTTGCTCGAAGAGTAGAATGACGCCACTGACGAAATTGGCAACAATTTCCTGAAGACCAAACCCCAGTCCAACCGAAAGTGCAGCCACCAGCCACTGGATACTGGACCATTGCAGTCCGATACTGTTTAAACTGATCACCAAGCCAATCATCACAACCGTATACTGGGTCAATGTAGTTATCGCATAACGTGAAGCTTGGGTGATAGGTAGGCGTTGTAACAGTGTGAATTCTAGCAGGCCAGGGATGCTTCGTGCTGCCAGTAGTGTCAAGCCACCGATAATTAAACCGCCAATAAGGCTGCCGAGTGATAAAGGAACTTCTTTAGTGACTCCTTCAACCAGCACTGTGTTAGTAATGGGGAGTTTTACATTGTCGAGAAAACTTAATGCAGGAATGATGTCTTTGCATATCCACCATAAACCAATGATTAGACCACTGATATAGGCCGTGCGCACTAGTTGACGTACCTGTTCACTAAGAGCGGTATACTCTATTTTTTCCTCTTCAATCACTGGTGGCATTGTGTCGTTTCTTTGCTCTGCTGAGGTGTTTTTTTCAGCTTCACGAAGTGCTACGCGTGCGCGTTTAGCTTCCTGTATGCGCAGATTTCGTTGGGTAAGGTAGAGTCTTCGTAGCAACAGATCTCTGAATAACCGCAAGATTATAAAAAACAACAGCATTTCTCCAAGCAAAGAGAGAAAGAAAACAGCTGTGTAGTAATACCCAAGTAAAGCGGTAGCAACAAAGACTAGTGGTAGCAACAATGCTGGAATAAACCAGAAAAGATGATAATCAGCCCAGCGTTTACTGTCCGAGGCAGAGGCTAGTTTTTGCAATACCGGTCCATTACGACGCCATATTCTGTGTATTGCTAACGAAAATAGAATCATCAGAGACACAAAAGATAGGCCACCCAATGCAAGTAGGCCCGGTTCACGGACCTGTGCAGCACCAGTGAGGTAAATAAAATCAGACGGTATCCCCGATGCACTGGCAGATATCAAAAATGCCATCGGTACTGCAAATGGCATCAGCCAGTCGGATTGTGTGCGGAGTTTGTTACATAACACTTGGTGCCAGCCAAGGTGGTTAATTGCCAAGCCATTTTTATGGCAGAGTTGACGTAAAAATAGCAAAAAGAATAGTGTTTGTCCGCTGCCTTGTAACCCAGCCGCTATTTTAATAGTAAACTCGTTAACGTTGGTGGTATTACCGAGGAGCAATCCTGAACCGAATAATAGTAGAGGTAAGGGTAAAATTAATATTAGCGTATAGCCAATCGCTTTAAACGTAGCAGCATAATTATCCTTACTTGGTTTGGCCGTCTCAGCAGATGTTATTGCCAGCCCATTGCATGCACGTCGATATGAAAATGCCAGTGCCAATAATAGTAGAGCCCAAATAACTCCCCAGCTACGTTTTTTCCAAAATGTATGTTTGCTATCATCGAGCAGCTGTATTAAGTTTTGCTTTTCTATCAACCACTCTAGCCCATTAATCAGCAACTTAGGTTGAGTCAACAGCATAAACCCGTTGCTCGGCATCCAGAGTAGGTTGTCACTGATAAATAATCTAAAATCACCAGCAACTTGTAGTAGTTGACGCGTGTTAGAGTCTAAGAAGGATAGAACAGCAATAGAGCTATTATAGTTTTTAAGCAACTCCAGGATAACCTTATGGTACTGAGCCCAGATTACCTCTGCATCTTTACGTAACTCTTTTCGACGATTCTCTGTTGTTTCGACTGGCAGTGAGGCCAATAATTGTGCAGAGAACTCTGTGGCCGATCGCGTATCACGAAGTATCTCATTCAACGCGAGTTGGCGCATAAAGGTATTACTGAGGCCATTCTGATAAGTAATGATATCTTTTTTCAATGAGGATATGCGGGGTATTGCGGCCAAACGTTTTTGTAGTAAATCAGAGATATGCTCGTTATCACCTGCAATGTTGATGGCTTGCTGTATGCGTGTACGGTCACTTTTTAACTCATCCAATAGCTGCTTCAGGGTATCTAGCCGATGCTCATGGGTAGTTTTAATCGTTAATAGGTCACTTTGTTCTTTAAGTAACGCGATGATTTTATTTTGTAATGATTTCAGTTCGGGCATTGCACTATCAACAGAATTTTCCGCAATAGTTTGTGCAGTTTTGAGGTTAATATTTTGCTTTTCAGCAAGTGCTGAACGAATTAGCTCGAGGCGTTTTTGTAAAGAACTGATGGTGAGGGAGGCAGTATCTCGTTGAGCTGTGGCTAACTCTGTTAGTATGCCAAGGTTACTTTGTTGAGTTTTTAATAGTGATAGGCGTGCTGATAACGTATAGCTATTAGCCTGATTAAGTAGTATATCGGTATTGGTTAGTGATTTATCGTTAATGGCTGATGGGCTAAGGAGCTTGCTTAATTGATTACTAATCTGACTTATTTCGGCACCTCCATTTTGAGCAGCATCAATATACTCTGAGAGAGACCTTTCGGCTGTTTCTTTCAGCCTATTAGCGTCATCAATCTCTATTATTGTTTTGGCCAATGCTTTTGTCAGTTGTTGTTGAGACCAGCGTTTAACCGTGGACGAATCTAACGTTTTATTGATGCTCGGTTTGCGTAGGCGGGTCAGTTCAGCAGGTGCACTAGCAATCAATGATTTCAATTGATTTGATTGGTTTTCAAGCTGAATAGTTTGTTCCACAAGGTTAGCAGCTTGATCGAGTTTTGTTAACGTTAAATCTCGCTCATCATCGCTTAGGTTTTTTGTGGCCTCAATACGTGATCGCTCTGCACTTATGTTTTGTGAGAGCTTGGTAATGTTTGCGTGTAAGGTCTTCGTGGTGTCAGCCCATACGTATTGGCAACCAACAAATAACAAGGTAATGATTAACTTAAGAATAACGCGACTAAAATTTCTCATATATTAATTTTATTTTTTCTAAACGATGAGGCTTTTGTTGAATTTCGGCTGGAACTTTTTGTAAATGACAAACTAATCAAATATATCAAATTTTTATCTCATTGGCTTTCTAAATATATTGGCATAGTGTCAATAGAGAGCTTTCTATTTTAAGAATCTAAAATGTGTGTAAATTTTTACGTTCGCTAACATCACACATACCGGCAGCATTTATAACCATCTTTTTCGGCGAAAGAAAATAAGCATACCAATAGCTATAACAATGAATAAGCCCCAGACAAAGGGGTAGCCAAAAGACCATCGTAATTCTGGCATGGCCCAAGGACTTTGGGACTCCCCAGCGAAATTCATTCCATAGACACCTGCGATGAATGTTAATGGGATAAATATCGTCGTAAATATAGTGAGTAAGCGCATGATTTCATTCATGCGCATGCTGGCACTGGATAAATATAAATCCAATAGGCTGGCGCTCATATCACGATAAGACTCAAGCAAATCCATCACCTGTATGGTGTGATCATAACAGTCACGTAGATAAACTTGTGTTGGATCCTCGACCCACGCATTTTCATCACGAATCAACTGGTTCAACACTTCACGCTGTGGCCAAATACCACGTCGAAGCAAAATAATTTGTCGTTTAGCCTCGTGAATCTCGTGTAGTACGGATTGATCAGGTTCTTGTAACAATTTTTCTTCTAATGTTTCGAGTCCTAGCCCTAGGGTTTCCAATACAGGAAATGCCTGATCGATGGCAAGATCCATAATTAAATACACCAGATAGTCTAGGCCACTGCGCCTTGATCGTGTGCCGCTGGTGCGTAACCGTTTTAGTAATGGGGAAAATGTATCTTTATCACCGGTATAAAAGCTAATAAGATAGTGCTTATGCCAACATAGATAAAGTTGATTGATAGTAATGACACCATCAACATCATCAGGCAGGTTCATAACAATGAATAGCTGATCATCATAAGATTCTAGTTTAGGTCGCTGACCGCCGTTTAAAATATCTTCCTGAACTAAGGGATGTAATTTAAAAAGCGAGCCATATTGCTGCATCCAGTCAGCATTTGGTGAACCTTGAACTTGAAACCAAGTCGCAGTATTAGATTCAAGTTTTGCTTCTATGTCGGACGGCAGGGCATTGTCAATTTCCACTAAACTATCTTCTGAATAATCCAAGGTAAGGAAGTTTAATGGTGCAGAGTCGTCGATAGTGTCTGATGCAAGTGTACCTGGTGGTGTTCCAGGGGAGTGATAGTCTTTATTAAAAAGTTTCAACATTTGTCTCCGTACATTTTTTATAGAACCATGCTATCCAAACTAGTTTATCGTTATTAGTAGTAAGTATTTGAGCAGCGCTTAGTTCATATTACACATTATTTCGTCATTTATGGGTTTGTTGTATTTGCCAAATTTTTTACGCCAAGTACCCGTCGGGCGGCCATAATCCAAAATGGGCTAATTATCAATGTTAATACGATAACCGCAATGGTATATTGATATGCAATGTCGCTAATAAATCGCTCGGATAAGCCAACGGCGGCTAGTACAAATGCAAACTCGCCTATCTGGCTAAGCATGGCACCAGCATAGAAACTTTCTCGCCATTGATAACCGAGCAGTTTTAAAATAACGCCATTCAAAACAGTGTTACCAAGCAAGACAATAACGACCAGTAATACGAGTTGTGTGATATGCGACAATACAAATACGATGTCTACTAGCATACCGATTGAAACAAAAAAGAGGGCAATAAAAACCACTCTGAAGGGCCCAAGAGCATGATGAACCCATTCAGTCTCTCGTGCGGTCGTGATTAAAATTCCGGCGGCGAAAGCTCCTAGTGCAGTTGAAAGATGGACTATACCTGTTAACCAAGACAAGCCCATACAAATCAATAATGCACTAAAAACTTGCTGTTCAGGGTCATGGCGCAAATACTTTCTGAAGGGTAGGTGAAATGCTTGGCGTGAGAGTGCCCATGCCAGTATTGCAATAATACTGATAGCGCCACCAACCTGCAGACCGAGTTCATGCCAGCTTGGAGTAGAGCCTCCCATCATACTAATAACGATTAACATTGGGATGATGACCAAATCTTGCGCTAATAATATACTGAGAACGGCTTGTCCTTCTTTGCGATTAATTTCGCCTGAGTCACGCAAAAGCTTGACGATGACAGCAGTGCTGCTAAGGCTGGTGACGAAACCAAGCAGTACCACGCGCTCTATCGGCCAGTCGAACCATAAACCGATAGGTACGATTAGGGCAACACTGAGTAAGACCTGCGCTAATGTGCCGATGACAGCAATTCGCCAGTTTGCTAATAGCTGCCGTGGTACAACTTCCATACCGACGAAAAATAGCAAAAGCACCACCCCAAAACTTCCGAGCCTGGCTATAACATCTCCATCTGTTAGTAGAGATAGACCGTATGGGCCTATTGCGATACCAGCAAATAGATACCCTATCACTTGAGGCAAACGAAGAAGTTGCAAAGACAAACCAATAAGCAGAACGACACATAGAATTGCAACAATAACAGGTAAAAGGGGGTCAATATGCATACAAAGAATTTAACATGGTACGAAGATGGATTAGTAAGAAGTGATGTCGAAATGGTTTATATAATTTTATAACAATTAAAGGCGTTATGTTGAAGTATATAAAAAACAGAAATATGGAGATTATCTATAAAATATCTAGGCAATTACTTTATAGTCATTAAAAAAATTCAAATGGTCCTAAAAAAGGAATATAAATGCACATAAAGTTTTTTCCATGGGCTTTTAATTAACAAGGTTTTGGTATAGTAATTGTGTGACAGCATAAATTTTTAATAATCAAGTCAACTGGTTTTACAATTAGTGATAAATACATGAGGAAAAAGTGTTGAAACCAGAAGCATCAAAAAAATTTATCTATATAATCGTACTAGTATTTATATTCCTAACTATTTTTGTTGTAGCATACAAAATCTTAAATCAAAATATTGATGAATTGCCAACAGGTGATAGTGCATGGAAAATTAATTTAACCGTACTGGCAAATGCAAATAAAAAAGGGGCAACAGTTAAGATCCCTCGTCCTTGGGATACGCCATATTCTAGAATGTATGCCCAATCAGTGTCACATTATGGTTTAAGGGAAAAAAAAACAGGAGAACGTAAGAAAAATCGGGAAATTATTTTGGTCGCAACTGAGCCAGGAAGCTATGCTATTAAATCAGAGTTTAGCGTTCAAATTTCTAGTATTCCGAGGAAAAATTTGGGCAAGTCTAATCTAAGAGAAGTTGATCGTTCACTATGGTTAAAAAGCGAAAAATACTTAATCCAAATAAATACTTCCCAAGCAACTAATATTATAAAACAACTGTCTACTTCTACAAACTCGACAGATGGATTAATTGAAAAAATATTTGATTATGTCAGCAACAATACCAGAATAAAAAAACGTACCAACAATAATTCAGAAACTGTATTATCAAAACAACTTGGTACAGAATTGGGCGTCAACAGGGCACTGGTGGCCTTGTTAAGAACGGCACATATTCCAGCACGAATAATAACGGGGGTGGACTTGTTTTCCGACTCAAAAAAACAACCTGTCTATTGGACGGAGGTTTATTATGATCAACGTTGGTTTTCACTTAATCCATCGCTTGGTTTTTTTATGATGCTACCAGCTCAATATATTCCACTTGTCAAAGGAAAAAGCGATATTTTGGGCATTCATGGTATGCAAATAAAATCAATAGATCTTGATGTTACAGCATCTCATGTGTCACCCTCATTGCTTACCACAGAATCTAAACATCTTTCAGGTATTTTGAATTTAAACAGGTTATCGCCTGATGATCGAGAAAACCTAGGCATACTGTTATTGATGCCGTTGGGAATTTTAATCACAGAAATTTTGCGACAAATTGTAGGGGTTCGTACTTATGGCACGTTTACGCCTACGTTGTTAGCTTTAGCGGTCGTTCATGTTGACCTTAAGCTTGCAATGATTATATTTTTGATTGTCACCATTATTGGTATTTCTATCCGATCTTTACTGCCTTTGCTACACCTCAAAAGGACACCATTGTTAAGCGTAGTATTTACTTTAGTTGTGTTGAGTATGGCATTTATTATTTCTTTTCTTCATTATTTGGATCCGGAAATTGACAGCGTTGTTGTTCTCTTGCCTGTCGTTATTCTTACAATGCTTATTGATAGGATTTATGCCGTTATGGATCAACGAAAATTTCATACTGCGATGCTTCGTCTATTCTGGACAATAACAGCCGCTTTATTCTCGTTATTTGTTTTGTTACAGTCTGATTTGGGGCAGGTTTTAGTGTCTTACCCTGAACTGCATGCTTTAACGCTGGCTATCATTATTCTTATTGGAACTGGATCCACCTTAAATCTAACAGGTATTAAGTTATTAAACTGGATGTTTGAACCTGACTTGAGAATAGCTAAAAAAAATGCTGTTGTTCAATCTGAACAATCTGACGATATCAGATAAACTGTTCCAATTAATACTTTATCGATAATTTCAAAGTATTGTCAGCAGGTAAATTTTAATTGACTTAAATGGTAAAGCGTACGCAATGGTTGCCTTCCTGCTTAAAAAGTGCTGAATTATTTATTAAGTAATGGGGCTTTCAGGATGTGGTGATGGTGCTAGCTCATGAGAGAACTCTTCATTAAAATCATCAACGGTATTAGCAGCATCAACAACATCTTCAAACCGGGCAATGTGGAATAAGGCATCACCTTCATTAACCAGCGGTAGATTTGTGCGACCGATGACGATGCCGCCAAAAGCGGCGGTAATAGCGACTTCCGATTCACCAAAAGGATCCGCTACCATACCAAGTAAAGTACCTTTCTTTACCTGACTACCTAGTGCTACCATAGCTCGTAATATACCGCTGTCTGGTGAACGCGCCCAAAAGCTGGAACGAGCAACAATCGGCTCGATAACTTTTTTAGATTGACTGCGTAAAGGTGGAAGCATGTTAAGTGTACGCATCACGTTGATAATACCTTTAACGCCTGCCCGAATAGAGACTTCATCGAAACGCAGTGCTTCACCTGCTTCATACAAAAGCATCGGGATACCGTGCGTTGCAGCCGATTCACGAAGTGATCCGTCGCGTAAAGTGGCAGAAATGATAACTGGAACATTAAATGCCTTGGCAAGTTTTTCAGTTATCTGATCATCCAGGTTAGCCCTGATTTGTGGTAAATTATCACGGTGTAGCGCACCTGTATGCAGGTCAATTCCATGAGTACTTTGTTCAACGATTTCTGTCATAAAAAGATGGGCCAGTCTGGCCGCAATCGAGCCTTTTTCACTGCCGGGAAAGGAACGATTTAAATCTCGTCTATCGGGTAAATAACGCGAATGATTTATTAGGCCATGAACATTGACGATGGGCACCGCTATAATGGTTCCTTTTAAACGCTTTAGGGCAGGCGATTTTAAAAGTCGCCGAATAATTTCCACACCATTAATTTCATCCCCATGAATCGCCGCACTGACAAACAGCCGTGGCCCGGACTTCTTCCCCGTAACGACATGAACGGGCATTGTCATTGGAGCATGGGTATATAATTTACCAACCGGCAGCTCAACTGTTGTACGTGTTCCCAGTTTAAAGACAATACCGTTGATTGTTAATGGTCCAGCAATCATAGAATCAACCTTTACCTCGTGTTTTTGTATTATTAAGCTTGGCATTTTTTTCGATATGCTGGACGATCATTCCCGCAATATCTTTACCGGTAGCATTTTCAATACCCTCCAGCCCGGGTGATGAATTGACTTCCATTATTAACGGTCCACGTTCGGATCGAAGAATATCTACTCCGGCCACGCCAAGACCCATGACTTGGGCTGCTTTGGCCGCCGTAGCACGCTCTGTAGGTGTTAGCTTCACTAATGTTGCGCTACCACCGCGATGCAGGTTTGAACGAAATTCGCCGGGTAAACCTTGGCGCTTCATTGCAGCAATTACTTTGCCGCCTACCACTAGACAACGGATGTCTGAACCATCAGATTCTTTAATAAACTCCTGTACCATAATATTCGCTTTCAACCCCATAAAGGCTTCTATAACGCTTTCAGCGGCCTTTTTAGTCTCGGCGAGTACTACACCAATCCCCTGTGTGCCTTCGAGCAGTTTGATAACCAGTGGAGCGCCTCCGACCATCTTTATCAGATCTTGAACATCATCTGGATCATGGGCAAAACCGGTGATGGGTAAACCGAGACCTTTACGTGAAAGCAACTGTAAAGAGCGTAGTTTGTCCCGTGATCGAGAAATGGCGACCGACTCAGCAAGTGGAAAGGCGCCCATCATTTCAAACTGTCTTAATACGGCCGTGCCATAAAAAGTGACGGAAGCACCGATGCGCGGTATCACAGCATCAAAGTGAGGTAATGCCTCGCCTTTGTAATGCACAGTTGGTTTACTTTGTACCACTTCCATATAACAACGGAGTGCATCTAGAACCATCGTTTCATGTCCTCTTGCCTCGCAGGCCTCTATTAAGCGGCGGGTAGAATAGAGTTTTTTGTTACGTGATAAAATTGCTATTTTCATACGATGATATCTTTTTGCTTTTCTGCTGTTTGTTTGCCCGATAAAAAAGATTTATGGGGGTTAACTAAAATTCTATTTTCCATAGCGGTACGGCCAAGCAGCATTCGAAACAGCATGCTCTCTCTGTTAGAAAGTGTAATCTCAATCGGCCAGCGTTGTTCGGATAATACCAAATCAGTGATAATAACGTAACGCTCTTCTTTGTGTCCGCCAGAGTCTGTAACAATACGTTTATCTACTACCTCCGCTTCACAATATACCTCTAATTCAGTGTTCTGTTGTTCTGGATGCATGCCAAAACGAACCCATTCTTTTTTATTTTTTTGGAATGGCTGAATAGAAAATGCGTGAAGGCAGGACGTTCTAGCCCCAGTATCAATTTTAGCTTTTATTGACTGAATGTTTAGATGGGGGAGTGATACCCATTCACGCCAACCTACGGTTATTAATTTTCGATCCATGTTACCTTTATTTCCGGTTTACTAATCCGAGTGCTTGTTCAATTTAATAAATCATACAATGTTTAATTCATATGACACATTTTTACTTGCTTTATTTTTCTGACACCAACTAGTATAGGCCGCTACATAGTTTTTTAACCTATAAATTAAATTAAGTAAGAAAAAAATAGAGCCATTACAAGCTAAAGAACGTGGTGCTATTTTGTATAATATCATGCTAACTATCATCGAAAAATTTGCAGTGAATGTATCTGAAAATTCTTATTTTATCGAGATTGTAAGTAGTTATTTTAACCTTGCTCTCATTTACAATGATTCACGCGTTAGTTGTCGTCTTAAGTACGTAATATCAATTCTGTTATCATTGCAATGCTATGTTAAAGAGTTTTATGTTGCTTTTTCAACAAGGCAGTGGTTAACAATGGGGTTTTTATGAGTGAACTTTACTATTTTGTACCAACGCTGGTGGCTATTGCTATCTCTCTGCTGATCGTTCGGGCTGGCGCAGTAGCGTTGATGATGACGGGCATGAATTTTGACAAAGCCAAATTTCAGGCGCTATCTGCTTTTTCTGGTACGGGGTTCACTACTCGTGAAGCTGAACGGGTGGTTAATAATCCTCGGCGACGAAAAATTGTGGTGTGGCTGATGATTCTCTGTAATGTCGGTATCGTCACCGTTATCGTTACTGCGACTTCATCAGTCACTGAAATGCAAGGCTTGCAAACAGGCCTGAATGTCCTCATATTACTTGCAGGACTTGGTCTTATCATCATGATAGCTCGGCATACACCGTTTGTAAGGCGCTGGGAGGCATTTGCTTAGAGGCGATTGGCACGTTTTAAAATATTTGACGACGATGCGACGGTTGACGAATTGTTACATATTACCGAAGGCTATGGAGTAGTGCGTGTTCAATTGATGGATAGCTCTGTATTTATCGGGCGGACACTCTCACAGATTAATGCCGGCCTTGAACATTCATTTGTTCTTGGTATCGAGCGCGATAAAGACTGGTTTCCAACGCCTAAATTAAGTAGAACGCTACTGACAGATGATTGCCTTGTGATCTACGGTAAATTAGATGATTTGGCGGCTCATTTTGGTGAGCCAATTTGACTGATGGAGTGATGGATTAAGTTTTTTTGAATCCTTACGCCTTTGCTAGGTGGAACGTGAGATGAATAATACAAAAATAAATATTGATCGGGTAATCAGTGAGCCGAAGTAGAAAGTTTTAGGCCATGAAAGAATCTTTATATATTCATGAAGATCTATATGAGCGGTTATCATCTCTGTTTTATATCCAGCGCTGTTGGCTATTTCTGCATGCCTGACATGCTGCTATCGGTAGCAAATATATCAAAATCACACTAGATGGGCATATCCCCTGCCATAGAGGACAAATACACATGCTTGATTATACCGAATACATAAAAATACTTATTGGACTGCTGGCGATTGCCAATCCTTTCGGGGCAATTCCGATGTTTATTAGTATGACTGCCGACGACAGTCAAAGTGAGCGTCGTAGGACAATCCATCAGACTTCATTAGGGGTAGCCATCATTCTTTTGGTTACGCTGTTTTTTGGCGAACTTATCTTACAAATTTTCGGTATTACCGTTAACTCCTTTCGTGTTGGTGGTGGCATTCTCATCTTGTTAATGGCGATTAATATGTTGCACGCTAAAACCAGTCAGGTTAAGCAAACTGAAGAGGAAGCAGGTGAGTCTATAGTTAAGGAATCAGTCGCCATCGTCCCATTAGCGATGCCATTGCTTGCCGGTCCGGGCGCGATTAGTGCGGTTATATTAGCGGCGCACAAAGGTAGCGGTATCAGTCATTTTATAACTATCGCAGTTGGCATTATATTGCTAAGCCTGGTGATATGGTGTGTGTTGCGCATTTCGCCATGGATAGCTACCCGCATTGGTGCCACCGGCATCAATATATTTACTCGAATCATGGGTCTAGTGTTGGCAGCTATTGCTGTAGAATTTATAGTTAATGGCATCAAAGGCTTGTTTCCTGTATTGGCTGGATGATGTCTCGATGGGGTTTTTTTGTGTTTATTGGGATACAGCGAGCTTGATGAATTTTCTACTAACTTAAACTATTCGCTTATGCTTAGCGGAGAAAAACAGCCAGCGCCAGAACCATTAATGATACTAACCAAGCAAGAATATATATAATCATTGAGTGATTGGCCTTCTTTTTTTTCACCCAAGTCCGTGGGCGGATGCCCTTGATAAAAAATACAATTTTGCTTGACAGATTGACGCTAACCACATTAATCATTAACAGCAAAGCTGCCCCCGATGCGAGATTATAATCTCCATGACCAAGCATAATATGCGAATGCTCATTAGCTAAAGCAGGAGCCTGACTTTTCAGATATTATGCAATTAACGAGTTTTTTAGCGATATGATGAGCAGTATCTAATGTCGAATTTTTTTCTCCGGGGTGGGTTTTTTTTCTTATTGGTAAGATACAGGGGCCGGGGATATATACATTGCTAACGGTATTGGTATTTTCTAACTCATCGGCCAATATTGCGGACAGTGATTCAACAGCAACTTTCGATACGCCATACGATCCCCAGTAGGCTTTACTTTGACGGGCAGATGAATCTGAAACAAATGTAATAGAAGCGTCACGTGCTTGTTGTAATAACGGCAAACAAACTTTACTAAGTATGGCGGCAGCATTTACGTTAACTTGTTGGGTTTGTAGCCATAAAGAGCCATCTTGGCTATCCATTGGGCCAATAACACCAAGTTGACAAGCACAATGAACTATTCCATCTAACTTATTGAATTCACTGTATATTGAATTTGCAAATTGTTTATAAATATCTTCGTCTGTCTGTTCTAAATCAAACGAAATAATAGCGGGTGTAGGGTGGCCAGATTGTTCTATCCGATCATAAATTTGATTTAATTTATCGTCATTGCGGCCACTAAGAATGATAGTGGCTCCTAATTTTGCAAGTTGCAGAGATACAGCTTGACCTAAACCACCGGTTGCACCGGTAACAAGGTAAACACGACCATTTAAACTTTCTTCTTGATTCTCTATGGGTAAAACAGGTATGGTTTTAGTCATCTTTTGATTTATTAACTATAGTTTGTTTTCGAGCAGTTTTAGCTATCGGTTCAATTTCATTAATTTCCTTTCTACTTTCGATACCGAGCTCTTTAAATTTGCGTGCATTAGGAAAAACTTGGCGCTCTAAAGAACCAATGGCTTTGTTGTAATGGTCAACACTTTTATCCAATGAGTTACCTACTTTAGCCATATGGTCAATGAAAGTGGACAATCTAGAGTACATGTTTTCACCTAGTTCACGAATCACTTCAGCATTCTCTGTTGCGGCTTGTTGTCGCCAACCAAACGCAATGGCTCGAAGCAGGGCAACCAGGCTTGTTGGTGTGGCTAAAATAACGTGTTGTGCCAATGCATCTTCTAAAAGGGCATGGTCTAGTTCCAATGCTGCACTTAAAAATTGATCGCCTGGTATGAATAGAACAACAAAGTCGGGGGTGTTTTTAAATTGTGACCAATACGATTTTTGTGACAGTTCTTTAACCCGTGCACGAACCTGTTTAGCGTGGCGAACAAGGTGTATTTGTCTTTCATCATCACTGCTTTGTTCTGTTGCCGTTAGATAAGCATCCAACGGTGTTTTTGCATCGACAACGATATCTCGTTGGTCGGGCATGCGGATAATCATGTCGGGCCTTAAAGCACCGTCATCCGTGTTGAGGTGTTCTTGTTCAAAGAAATCACAGTGTTCAACAAGGCCTGCCAATTCAGCTAAACGTTTAAGCGTTAATTCGCCCCATTGCCCACGAACTTCAGGGCGGCGTAATGCTTGCACAAGGTTACGTGTTTCAAGCTGCAATTGGGTCTGTGATTCAGTCATGGTTTGTAAGTATTGACTGATTGAGCCGTAAGATTGTTGCCGGTCTGCTTCTAGCTTTTTTAGTTGCTCGTCGGTTTTTTTAAGGACGTCTTTAATGGGGTTAACCATGTCTGAAAACGCTTTTTCTTTTTCAGATAATAAGTGTTCCGAGGTGGCGTGTTGTTTACTAAAGTTTTCACGGGCGAGTTTTAAGAACTCTTCGTTGTTATCTTTTAGTGCCTTCCCAGACAATGCGGAGAAAGAGTCTCTAAAATGCTGGACCAAATCGTCTTGATTGTCTTTTACTTTTTGTTCCAACTCTTTCTCAACTGAGAACCTTGTTTCGTAGGCTACTATTTGCTTTGTTAGCCGCGTTATAGACCGTGACATAATAAGATAAATAATAAGTGCGCCGATCAAAAAGCCGATAACAATCAATACTAGGTCATCATCAGTAATGCCTTGGAGGCGTAATAAAATATCGTTTAACGCGTTATTCATAGGTGTTTATTGAAGGCCTTTTAGCCAAGCAGATAATTGCAGAGGCTGTTCTACTATGGCATCAGCTTGCCAGTTGTTTATTTTTTCAGTTGATGGAATATAACCATATGCGCAGGCTATTGTTTTTGTTCCTGCTGAATTGCCCGCTTGAATATCTCGCTCGGCATCACCGATATAAACCACGTTTTCAGGTGCTATTGCAATTAGTTCGCAGGCCATATAAATTGATTCTGGGTGCGGTTTGGTCTGTTTAACTTCATCACCGCTGACGACACAACTTGCTCTTTCGTGAAGACCTAACGCTTTTAGAAGTGGTGTTGTGAGATATTCGGGCTTATTGGTCACAATGCCCCATTTGATATTGTTATTTTCAAGGTGCGTAAGGCCAGCATTCAAACTCTCGAATAACTGCGTTTGTTCGGCGATGTTATGTTGATAAAAGGTGATGAGTTCTTGTTTGACTTGCAGATGTTGTTCGGCATTTAGCTGGTTGCCATAAGCAAGCTTTATCAAGCCATCAGCGCCATATGACACATAGGGCCGTATCAACGAATAGTCTAACGTTTCTAACGCCCTTTGTTTTAACGTGCTATTTAATGCGGCTGCTAAATCTGGTGCTGTATCTAATAACGTGCCATCGAGGTCAAATAAAACGGCTTCAATAGACGTAGAATCTAGCGTTAAACTCATTAAACGACGTTCTTTTTAAATACACTAATGTAGTTAACACTGACATCGTCTGTCATCGAAAAACTCTTGCTGATGGGGTTATATTCGATGCCTTTACTGTCTATAAGCTCCAGTCCAGCTTTTCTAGCCCAACCGGCCAGTTCAGAGGGTTTAATGAAGCTGTTGTAATCGTGTGTGCCTTTTGCCAGCATGCCTAGAATATATTCAGCAGCAACAATAGAAAGAAGGTAAGACTTTGGGTTCCTGTTCAATGTTGATAAAAACACATAGCCGTTATCTTTAACCAAACTAGCGCATGACTCAATAATGGAATAAGGGTCAGGTACGTGTTCAAGCATTTCCATGCAGGTGACCGTGTCAAAACTAGCTGGCTGTTTTTCTGCTAACTCTTCAACACTAATATGTTGATAGTTAACAGTCACACCCGTATCTAAACTGTGTAAGTCGGCAACATCTAGGAGGTCTTTTCCAAGGTCTATACCGGTTACGTTTGCACCTTTAGCCGCCATAGATTCAGACAATATGCCACCGCCACAGCCTACGTCTAGGATTAGTTTATCCTTCAGCGAAATGGTTTTATCAATTAACCTAAGGCGTAATGGATTAATTTGATGGAGCGTTTTGAAGTCACCTTCAGTATCCCACCAATGGCTTGCCATTGAGCTGAATTTTTCAATTTCGGATGGGTCTACATTGTTTTTAGTTTCAGTCATAAGGTGCATTTTACACGGCTTTAATAGGATTGATGATGGAATGGATAAACTTTCTTTTGCCAATTTTTTGTTTTTTTCAAAAGCTCTGAAGCATCTATGGTGGTTAGTTTATGGTGTGCCATCAGCTGTTTGCCTGCAACCCATACATCACTTATTTGAGAACGGCTTGCAGAATAAACTAATGTGGAAATCACGTCGTAAACAGGTTGAGTTTCGATGGTGTTTAAATCAATTGCTACGATGTCGGCTTGTTTGTTTACTTCAAGCGAGCCAATTTCATTATCCATACCCAGTGCTTTTGCGCCATTGATGGTGGCCATTCGCATCGCTAAATACGCAGGTAATGCATTTGCTTTTTTCGTAACGCCTTTAGCGAGTAAGGCGGCTGTTCGCATTTCACCCAACATGTCCAAGTCATTATTACTGGCAGAGCCATCAGTACCTAAAGCAACATTAATGCCGGCATTTGTTAGCTTGGTGACAGGGCAGTTGCCACTGGCCAGTTTTAAATTGGACTCTGGACAATGCACGACGTGTACACCATGAGTTGCTAATTTTTGTATATCAGCATTATTGAGTGCCGTCATATGCACGGTTAATAAGTCGGGGCTTAAAAGATTTAAATCATCAAGCCGGTCTAACGGGCTCATGCCGTTTTCTGAAATTGCTTGCGAAACCTCTGATTCAGTTTCATGAACATGCATGTGCATACGTATGCCTAGTTCATCCATTATGGGTTGAATGGTTTTTAATGACTCATCAGACACGGTATAAGGTGCGTGAGGGGAAAAGCAAAAATTCAGCAGCTTGTCATTGTTATAACGTTCTCGAACAGCTAACCCTTTACTAATATAATCAGGTAGGTCTTTAGCCCAGCGCGTAGGAAAATCAATAATGGGTATACCAAGGCAAGCTCTAATACCAGACTGTATGACAACTTCTGCTGTTTTATTTATAAAAAAATACATATCGTTAAAACATGTCGTACCGCTTTTAATCATCTCAGCTATGGCCAGCTCAGTACCATCGTTTACAAAATCTTCATCTGCCAACGCAGTTTCAGCAGGCCATATGTGCTCGTTTAACCATTCTTGTAAGGGGATGTCATCGGCTAGGCCTTTTAATAAACTCATCGCTGCGTGTGTATGAGCGTTTATGAAGCCAGGGAAGATTGCATGTTCGTTTAAATCAGAAACTTGCTCAGGCTTGTATTTAATGGCATCAGCTTGCGGCAAAATATCTAGAATAATATCGTTTTGGATAATCAACGCATGATTTTCTAGTACGGTATTTTCATTGTCTACCGTTATAATCCAACGGGCATTAATTTGATGAGTGTTTTGCATAAGATGTTAACTAAAGAAAATTTATTGTACGACAGCATACGGCCCGTTACTTGGAAGGACAATGGCGTGTTATTACTAGACCAACGTCGTTTACCTGATGAAGAAGTATATCTTCATATAAATAACACGCAAGCTCTCTATGAGGCGATAAGAGACATGGCTGTTCGTGGAGCGCCAGCGATAGGTATAGCTGCAGCATTCGGTGCTGTATTAGCCTCACAAGAGGCTGATGATAGTGATTTTGATTCAACGTTTAATAAAAAGCTCGATTTGTTAGCATCTACTAGACCAACAGCGATTAATCTATCCAATGCACTAAATGCAGCAAAGCACGTTAATAACCCAAAAGAAAACCTCCTTAGCTGGGCGCACAAATGGCTTGAAGATGATATATCGGCCAATAAAATAATGGGGCAGTTAGGAGGAGAGCTTATTAAACAAGGCTCGACTGTTATTACACATTGTAATGCGGGTGCATTAGCAACTGGCGGTTACGGTACAGCCTTAGGTGTGATCCGTTGGGCTCATCAACATAATTTAATAAAACGAATTTACTTTGGCGAAACACGCCCTTGGAACCAAGGGGCACGATTAACCCGTTGGGAGTTTGAACATGAAAACATTCCCGCTAACTTATTAATTGATAGTGCGATGGCATCAACTATGTTGCAAAGTCATGTTGATTGGTTAATTGTTGGTGCCGATAGCATTTGTTTAAATGGCGATATTGCCAATAAAATTGGCACGTATTCGTTAGCTGTTTTAGCGAAACATCACGGCGTTAAAGTGATGACTGTTGCACCGACTACAACGATAGACTTAAGCGCTGAACACGGTGATAACATTGAGATAGAACAACGGGGCGCGCATGAAGTGCTTTCTAAGCCTTATGCCAAGGAGACGATAAATGTCCTAAACCCATCGTTTGATATTACACCTGCATCACTAATATCCGCCATCGTCACAGAAAAAGGCGTGATTGAATCGCCTAATACCCGTAAAATGCAAACTTTTATGGCGTCTATTAATACATGAACCAATTACTAGCCATTGCTGCCGGTGGGTCTATCGGGGCTGTTTTGCGTTTCCTGTTATCTAGTCAAGTTTATAATGGTTTTGGGCGTGATTTCCCCTACGGGACAATCGTAGTAAACGTTATAGGGTCGTTGCTGATGGGCCTGCTGTACCAACTATTTTTACAACGTTATTCCGTTTCGCCAGAATTAAAAGCAGCTTTAATAGTTGGGTTATTAGGCGCATTTACAACGTTTTCAACGTTCTCTATTGAAACCGTTTTATTACTCGAACAAGGTAATTTATTCAAAGCGATGATGAATGTCATCGTTAGTGTTATCGTCTGCATAGTCGCTACATGGGCAGGTTTATTAATAGCGAGACAATTTTAAATATCGGCATTAATCGTGCCACCCAATTAAAGGAAAGTATCGATGTTGGATCCACAGTTATTAAGAGCAAACCCAGAAAATGTAAAACTAGAGATGAACCGTCATGGTGCTGATTTAGATTTGGCATTGCTTAACTCCCTTGAAAGTCGCCGTAAAGACATTCAAGTTAAAACACAAACATTACAAAGCGAACGTAACACGCGTTCCAAGTCAATTGGAATGGCTAAGGCCAAGGGTGAGGATATACAGCCACTACTTGATAGCGTTTCACAATTAGGTGATGAGCTTAAAGCGGCTGAGGCCGAATTAAATGATATACAAGCTGAGCTATTAGCGATTCAACTTACATTACCCAATATATTGTCCGCTGATGTGCCAGATGGCAAAGATGAAGAGCAAAACCAGCTTGTACGAACATGGGGAGAACCCAAAAAGTATGACTTTGAGGTTCACGACCATGTAGAACTAGGTGAACAGCTTCAAGGTATAGATTTTGAAGCGGGTGCAAAAATTGCTGGTTCTCGGTTTGTTACCTTATCTGGTCCCTTAGCTAGACTGCAACGGGCGCTAACTCAATTTATGTTGGATACGCATACAGATAGCCATGGGTATCGTGAAACGTATGTCCCTTATCTGGTTAATAAAGAAAGTTTGCTGGGCACAGGGCAATTACCTAAGTTTGAAGAAGATTTATTTAAAATAGGTGATGAGTCACCTTACTACTTAATTCCAACGGCAGAAGTACCCGTTACTAACTTGGTACGGGATGAAATTATTAGTGCGGACGATATGCCGCTTAAGTTTGTATCACACACGCCATGCTTTAGAAGTGAAGCGGGCGCATACGGGCGTGATGTACGTGGAATGATTCGACAACATCAGTTCGAGAAGGTTGAATTAGTCCAAATTGTAAAAGCAGGGGAGTCCGACGCCGCTCACCAGCAATTAACGGCAGATGCTGAAAATATCTTACAAGCACTTAACCTACCCTATAGATTGATGTTGTTATGCTCTGGTGATACTGGGTTCTCATCTACAAAAACCCTTGATCTTGAAGTGTGGCTACCGGGGCAAGATGCTTACCGTGAAATTTCATCTTGCAGTAATTTTGGGGACTTCCAAGCACGCCGTTTAAAAGCCCGCTGGCGTAACCCAGACACAGGAAAACCTGAATTGGTACACACAGTCAATGGTTCGGGTTTAGCTGTAGGGCGTACCCTGATTGCTGTTATGGAAAATTACCAGCAAGAGGATGGCTCAATTAACTTGCCTGATGTGTTGCTGCCTTATATGGGTGGGTTAAAAAGCATCAAGCTTTAACGAAAAATATATGCATAAAAAAAGCCCCGTAATGACGGGGCTTTTTTTATGGTTGAGGCTGAAGCTTAATCGCGGCCACTCATCGCACCAAGAATGTGTAATAAGCTGGTGAATAAATTGAACAAGCTAACGTACAAAGTTACTGTAGCCATGATGTAATTAGATTCACCACCATGAATAATTGCACTTGTTTGGTATAAAATCATGCCAGACATCAACATAATAAACATAGCAGAAACACCCAATGAAAGAGCTGGGATGTTAAAGACCATAGCGCCAATGCCGGCTAAGAAAGCAACTAAGATACCCACCATCAAAAATCCAGACATAAAACTAAAGTCTTTCTTAGTTGTTAATGCATAAGCAGACAAACCTAGGAAGATAACGCCAGTGCCACCTAGTGATGTCATTATTAGCTGATGACCATTTGAATAAGCATTTAAGTACATATTTAAGATAGGGCCTAGTGTCATACCCATAAACCCAGTTAAGGCGAATACGCAAAGTATGCCCCAAGAACTGTTTCTTAATTTAGTGGTTAAAAATAACAGACCGAAATAACCCACTAACGTGATAATCATGCCTGGATGAGGCAAATTAAGGGACATGGATAGGCCAGCTGTGCCAGCACTGAATAACAGTGTTAACGCTAATAGTATGTATGTATTCTTTAAGACTTTATTCGTCTCTAAAATACTTTGTTCGTTACGTGTTACTGATTGATTAAATTGATTCATCTGATTACCTCATTAAAAATAAATAAATGCTATTACATAAGATTAAAAAACTTAGATTAAGTTCAATCGTACGTCTAAATAAAAATACTTCAAGTCTTTTGCTGATTGTACTGGAAAATAATCTCATACTTAAGTAATATGCCGCCTGTATTGAGAATTTCAAGGTTCACAATACAAATAACCGCTTAAATCTGGAGAGATGGCAGAGCGGTTGAATGCACTAGTCTTGAAAACTAGCATGGGTTAACGCCCATCCAGGGTTCGAATCCCTGTCTCTCCGCCAATTAAAAAGCCCGGCTATTGCCGGGCTTTGTCGTTTTAATACATCATAAAGTTTTAACTAGCTGAATCAGTACTTTTTGGCAGGCTAACCGCTTTCTCAATTAAGCTTGAACCTTCAGTTGGTGCCTTTTTTTGAGGCGCAGGATTCGGTGCATCAGCCGACTGTGTAACAGTCTCTGGCGCTTTGGCTGTTGCTTCAGCAGTACGTCTTCTACGGCGGGGGTGTCTAACACCTGTTTTAGCCGTTTTAGTGCCATCACTAGCATTGGCTGCAGCTTTGGGTGCTTCTGGCGGTTTGCTGACATCAGCTGAGTTGGCTTTAGCTTTCTCAACCGGTTTAGCAGCCTCAACTTTAGGTACTTCTGGTTTTTTAACATCTGGTGTTACAGGTTTTGCAGCTTGTTCGGTTTTTGGAGCTACTGTTGGTTTGGTTTCAACAGGCTTTGTTTCTATTTTAACTGACTCAGGTGCCTTTTGCACGGGCGTTGGCTTATTAACAGTAGGATTTTCAGTTGGTGCAGCTTTAACCGGTTCAGGCGATTTGGTTTGTACGGTAGAGGCATCTCCAGTTTTCTGTACAGCATTCTCAGTATTGCTCTTTGGACGCCTAGTTCTTCTACGTTTGCGTGCTGGTGGTTTATCGCTGTTATTTACATCTGGTTTGTTTGGGTCAGCAGGGCGCGCATTAGCTTGTTGTTTAGTATCGACTGAGTTCGATTCATTTTGTTTCGGTGCCTGTTGTTGGTTTTGTTTCTGGTCAGGTTTGTTCTGTTGACCTTGTTTGTTTTGAGATGCGTTTTTATTCCTATTACGGTTTCTGTTTCGGTTTTGACTTTCGCCTTGTTTCGGGCGGTTCTGCTCCCTATTTTGTTGGGGCCTTCTATTTTGTTTAGGCTTTTCCTCAGCAGGCTCTTCGTTACCTGATGGTAGTATTTTACTGATCATGCGTTTTAAGAACCCGCCACTTTCTACTACTTTAGGTGCGGGTTGCTGGGTTGCTGGCATGACGTTTTGAACAATAGCTTTTTGTTGTGCAACCGGATCACGTTGGTAAGGCTGCACATCCCGTTTATTTTCTATCGGTGCACGGTCATGGCTAGCTGATGTATCGCCTTGTACTTCTTTAGTGCGAATTCGCTCAATCTCAAAATGTGGAGTTTCTAGGTGTTTGTTAGGAACGACAATAAGAGCGACATTGTGTGTCTTCTCAATTTGAGTTATTTCTGCACGTTTTTCGTTCAGCACGAAGGTCGCACAATCTACCGGCAATTGAACAATAACACGTGCAGTTTGATCCTTCATCGCTTCTTCTTCAAGAATTCTGATAACAGACAATGAAAGTGACTCAACGCTTCTTATAGTTCCTTGGCCATGACAGCGAGGGCATACTGGTAAACTTGATTCAGTAAGGGATGAATGGATTCGTTGGCGAGACATTTCTAATAAACCGAAACGGGATATCCGACTAAATTGGATACGTGCGCGGTCATTTTTCATTGCTTCTTTGATGCGGTTTTCAACTAAGCGTTGGTTTTTGCTTGGCCCCATATCAATGAAGTCGATTACAAACAGGCCGCCCATGTCTCGAATGCGCAATTGTCTAGCAATTTCATCTGCCGCTTCAAGGTTTATGTTTAGCGCTGTTGTTTCAAAGTCGGCACCTTTGGTTGCTCGCGCAGAGTTAATATCAATAGAAGTTAAAGCTTCTGTCGGGTCAACAACAATTGAGCCACCAGAGGGTAAGGGAACCTCACGGCCATAAGCGGTTTCTATTTGACTCTCTATTTGATATCGAGTGAATAGGGGCACAGTATCTTCGTATAATTTAACGCGTGATAAGTATTGCGGCATAATCTGCTGCATAAAGTCACGGGCTAATCCGAATGATTCTGGGCTGTCTATTAGAACTTCATCGATGTCTGCACGTAAATAGTCACGAATAGAACGAATAACGAAGTTACTTTCTTGGAAAATTAGATAAGGTGCTTTGCGGCCTTCAGAGGCAACACTAATAGCGTCCCATAACTGTGTAAGGTAGTTAAGATCCCATTGTAATTCTTCAACAGATTTGCCAACACCCGCCGTGCGAACAATTAGGCCAATAGTATCTGGAATATCTAACTGGTCCAGCACTGCACGTAACGCTGATCTGTTTTCACCATCAATACGGCGCGAAATACCACCAGCACCTGGATTGTGAGGCATGAGGACTAAATAGCTACCGGCAAGGCTTACTTGGCTGGTTAGGGCTGCACCTTTATTGCCACGCTCTTCTTTTTCAACTTGTACTACAAGTTCTTGGCCTTCTTTGATTAGGCTTTTATCTTTAATATCAACGGAATCTAGACCGATAGAAAAGCCAGAAATTTCTTTGAAAGGTAAAAAACCATGGCGATCTGCGCCATAGTCTACGAAAACAGCTTCTAAACTTCTTTCTACGCGGGTGATAATACCTTTGTATACATTAGACTTTTTTTGTTCTCTTGCAGGAACCTCTATATCAAGGTCGTATAATTTTTGTCCATCGACAAGCGCAACTCTCAACTCTTCTGCGTGAGTTGCATTGATTAGCATTCTTTTCATTTTGTTGTATCCCAACTGCCACGCAGGGTACAGACATCATTTGGTTATGAGAATTTTTATGTTGTTTCATTACTTTAGTATAAGTTTGAATGTTTTCAAATGGTTATTTATAAGTAGTTTGTTTCTCAAGATTCTGACTTTAAAGCTATTTTGATTTATGATGAGCTTGGTTTTTGTAAAGTCCATTTAATATCTGGTATGTGCGGGCAAATCTAGTCGCTCATCTTGGGTTGAGCGAAAAAAACCCTGTTTGAATGTCAGGAAATTCTTCTGAACATTCAGATTCTGTTTACGAATCAAACTGTTTAAAACAGCATTCGCGTTATATGCCGAACACAATGTTAAGCTATATATACACCAGACTATAGCAACAAATTCTAGTAACATCAATCAGATAAGCGGGAAACTTAGCAAATTTAATGAAAACCGAGTTACAACAAACCGTTCAACTGGTTGAGGTGAATGAGAACGCTGAAGGGCAACGTTTAGATAACTTTTTGTTATCTTTCCTGAAAGGCGTTCCTAAAAGCCATATCTACAAAATTATTCGTCGTGGTGAGGTACGTGTTAACAAGGGGCGTATTAAAAACGTTTATCGTTTGAAATTGGGCGATATTGTTCGAGTCCCGCCGGTTAAAGTGTTAGACAAGCCAGTTCATCAGCCTTCGTCGAGTATTCTTTCTTTGATTGAATCTAGAATTATATTTGAAGACAATGATTTAATTGTATTGAATAAACCGTCTGGATTAGCCGTTCACGGCGGTACCGGCACAAGCTATAGTGTTATTGAGGCTTTACGTTACTTACGCGAAGGTGAAAAGTTCATAGAATTGATTCACCGCATTGATAAAGCCACATCAGGCTGTTTATTGATTGCCAAAAATAGAAAAATGCTCAATGCAGTCCAATCGTTATTGCGAAGCCGGTTGGTTGTTAAGACGTATACGACCCTTCTATTAGGGGCAATACATCAGTCTGAAATCACTGTTAAAGCGCCGTTGGAAAAAAGAACATTACCAAGTGGTGAGCACCGTGTCAGGGTTCACCCTGACGGTAAGCCATCACAAACGATATATACAAAACTGACATCATATCGTCGTGCAACCTTAATGTCTGCATCCCCCAAAACGGGTCGCACACACCAAATTCGTGTGCATGCAAAACATTTAGGCCACCCAATAGCGGGTGACGAACGTTATTCTTCAGCTATACAATATAAAGAAATTGGTAAACATGGGCTTAAACGTTTGTTTCTACATGCAAGCGAAATTAGTTTTGAGCATCCGGTTTCCAACAAAAAGTACCATTTTCAGGCCCCTTTAGATAAAGAGCTAGCAGCGTTTTTAAAAACATTATGATCACTGACTACGATTTAATTATTTTCGACTGGGACGGAACCTTAGTGAATTCAATTGATTGGATAGTTGAATGTATTCAGTTGGTTGCTGAAGAGCAAAACTTTATAAAACCAGATCAACAAGCCTGTAAAGATATTATTGGTTTAAGCTTATCTGAAGCCATGTTTCAATTGTTTCCAACTATTTCAGTTGAACAAAAAGCTGTGATGGTCAAAGGTTACCGTCAAAAATACATGGCAAAACCTTCTGAGCCGAACGATTTATTTATGGATACATTAGATGTTTTAAATGAATTGAAGAGGCTTAATAAAACCTTAGCTATTGCAACCGGAAAAGGGCAAAATGGTTTAGATCGTGGCCTTGATGGTACAGGGTTGAGAGATTATTTTTCTGAATGCCGCTGCGGCGACACAATGAAGTCTAAACCTAGCCCTCATATGTTGTTTGATATTATGCAAGCAACTAATATAAGCCCTGATAAAAGCATTATGATTGGAGATTCCACCTTAGATCTTGAAATGGCCAAAAATGCGGGCATAGCCAGCATAGGAGTGACCACAGGTGCCCATACATACGCTAAACTAAGTACATTCCAACCTATTTCGTGTGTTGACACACTAACAGATATTTTTAAGAGGTAATTATGTCATTCTTTAATAAAGAGCCATCAAATATGTCCAATCAACCATGGGAGCGCTCGGTCCTTGAAAAAGTTGCTTTGGCATCTATCGAAGAACAAAAACGCGCTCGGCGCTGGAGTATCTTTTTTAAGTTACTTTTCCTTGGTTACATTGTGATGATTAGTGTGTTTGCATTATCACCTTTGTCAGGGTCTAGTATTCAAACGTCGGGGTCACATACTGCTGTTGTTGATATACGTGGCGTGATTATGTCGGGTGCAGAGGCAGATGCCGAAACGATTATTGATAGCATGAATAATGCGGTTGATAACCCGGGTACTAAGGGGCTTATTTTACGTTTAAACACGCCAGGTGGTAGCCCAGTACAATCCAGTTATGTTTATGAAGCCATTCGTGATATTAAAACCAAACACCCAGACCTCCCTGTGTACGCGGTTGTTGAAGACTTATGTGCATCTGGAGGCTATTACATTGCATCAGCAGCAGATAAAATATTTGTTAATGAATCAAGCATTGTCGGTTCAATTGGTGTGGTGATGAATGGGTTTGGCTTTACCGATGCGATGAAAACGTTGGGTGTTGAACGCCGTTTATATACAGCTGGTTCACATAAGGGTTTTTTAGATCCATTTTCTAAAGTAGACAACGAAGAAAAAGCGCATGTGCAAACCATGTTGAATGATATTCATCAGGAGTTTATTCAAGCCGTTAAACAAGGGCGTGGAGACCGCCTAAAAGATGATCCTAACATGTTTAGTGGGCTGGTTTGGGCAGGGACAGAAAGTATAAAGCTAGGCTTAACTGATGATATCGGCAATGTTAAATCAGTCGCAAAAAATGAAATCGGTGAAGAGAATATTGTTGATTTTACAGCCCAGCGCCCTTTGTTTGAAAAAATTGCTAAAAACATGGGTGCTGCCATGGCTGAATTTACTTTACAAATTACGTCTAATAAAAGCCCAACCCTATTTTAATATTCAGCTAAAGTTCATACGTCGAACATATAATTTAATGAAATTTAGCAAGAACAACTATGAAATTATATAAAAAAATTATCACATTATTGTTTGTTAGTCAGCTCTTTATTGGTGCTGCATACAGCTGTGAAACTGCACATATTGTCTTAGCAGAAGCAAAGACAGTAAATTTGGATGAAGCCGTTGCTAACGTAAAAAAGAACAAAATTGGAAAGGTTTTAAGCGCTGAAACTGTTCAAGTAGAAGGCAAGACTGTACATGTTATAAAAGTATTGAAAGATGATGGGCACGTTAAAAAACTTAATGTTTTTTCATCCCCTAGCAAATAAAACTCTTAGGTTTTTCAAATGCGTTTATTAATTGTTGAAGACGACCTTACCTTACAAGAACAATTATCCACGGCACTATCAAAAAATGGTTTTGCTGTTGATTGTGCAGCAACCGGAAAGGATGCGTTGTATTTTGGCGAAGAATATCCCATTGACATTGGCATTGTTGATATTGGCTTACCCGATATATCGGGAATTGATGTCATCAAGACGCTTCGTGCTAAAAATATAAAATTCCCCATACTGATTCTTACTGCTCGTACGCGTTGGGAAGAGAAAGTAGAAGGCTTGGAAGCTGGTGCTGATGACTACTTGGTTAAACCTTTTCATATTGAAGAGCTTTTGGCCCGAGTTAACGCGTTAGTCAGGCGTTCAGCAGGTTGGGCTGCTCCACAGCTTGTATGTGGCCCTATTATATTAGATACCAGCTCACAACAAGTACTGGTAGATACTAAACCTATTGAATTAACAGCTTACGAATATAAAATGCTTGAATATATGATGATTAATTCAGGCAAGGTTATTTCAAAAACCGAATTAACCGATCACGTTTATGAACAAGACTTTGATCGAGACAGTAATGTTATTGAAGTTTTCATCGGCCGTTTAAGAAAAAAACTTGACCCCAATGATACGCATAAACCAATAGAAAAACTAAGAGGGCGAGGGTATCGTTTCTCTATCCCAGCCGACAGTTAACACGATTAAATAAATTGATGAGAAGCAGCATTCAGTCAAGGCTGTTAATTTCCGCTAGCTTAATCCTATGTTTCTTTTTAAGCTTGGCTGGCTTTGTTATAGACAAGGCATACAAGGAAGGCAGTGAAAGTGCGCTACGTGAAAGACTTCAAATCCACCTCTATTCAATTCTTGCCAGTACTGAACTCACCAAAAATTTAAAAATAGTTATTTCGAGTAACCTAGCTGAACCACGTTTTTCGCAAGTAGAATCGGGCTTAATGGCTTTTACGTTTGGTCATTCGGGCGAACAAATATGGCGAACAAAGTCATCAACAGGTTACAGCGTTAAACCTGTTGTAGATATACCGGCTGGTGAAAGGGTGTTCATCATTAGTACCGAAGCTAATAACACTAATTATTTACAATTGCATTACAAAGCCATTCTGGAAAATAAATTCAATAAAACAGCTGTATTCGAATTTGTTATTGTTGAGTCAACCAAAGGAGTTGATATTCAAATAGCTAATTTTCGTTCAGTATTATGGAAATGGCTGGTCGGTATAACGTTGCTGTTAATTATCGCGCAGTTGTTCGTGCTGAAACGTAGCTTAAGACCGTTACATAAAATAGTCTCTGACTTAGAAGCGATGCAACAAGGTAGCAGGCAACAATTAGGTAGCCACTACAGTGTAGAACTCAAAGATATTGCTCACACGATTAATAGTTTAATTGTAAATGAACGTACACATCTACATCGCTATAGAAACACATTATCTGATTTAGCGCACAGCCTCAAAACCCCATTGACTGTACTGACCGGGTTGTACGAAAAAGATCGTTTCAATTCGGGCGACATTAAAACGCTTGAGAAACAAACTTTAATGATGAGGCAGTTAGTCGATTATCAATTAAATCGTGCGGCGGCTAAAGGGCATCAAACACTGACAGAATCAATACCATTAAAAGCTGTTGTTGTTCAAATTACAGATTCATTGGATAAAGTGTATTTTGACAAATCGCTGAATGTCTCAAAGCAATTAGACGAAATAGATTTTTATGCCGAAAGGGGCGACCTCTATGAACTGTTTGGTAATTTGTTAGACAATGCCTATAAATGGGCCAAAAGCCAAGTTCATATTACGGTGCAAAAACCAATCGACCTGCAAGAAGAGGTAAGTGGTATTAGTATCGTCATTGAAG
Source organism: uncultured Piscirickettsiaceae bacterium (assembly GCA_913061075.1). Lineage (GTDB taxonomy): Bacteria > Pseudomonadota > Gammaproteobacteria > Methylococcales > Cycloclasticaceae > Cycloclasticus. The sequence continues at coordinate 69,425 of CAJXSK010000009.1, forward strand.
ATGACGGCCCTGGAATTGAGGATGATAAACTTGATGATGTTTTAAAACGTGGTATTCGTGCGGATGAAACAACGCATGGTCACGGTATTGGATTGGCGGTTGTTAAGGAACTCATTACACTGTATGGCGGCTCTATAGAATCCTTAACGGGTGAGCTGGGCGGGCAAAAATGGTCTATCTTTTTGCCGGGTAAAATAAAATAAATAATGAACGAAGTGGCGATATGTCACTTATTGCTTTGGCTGTCTAAATTAATCACTTTTACCCAAATATTATTTCGGTTTGATGTTGTTTGGTAATGACGGCCTAATATGCCCGACTGTGATTGTTGCCTTGTCTCATCTACGCCTGATAAAGCTATCCATGTGTTTAACGGTCCGCGTACAACTGTAGATAATCGTTCAAACTTTGCACCTGTGCGGTTTTTTGATAACGGTGACTCTTTCCAAGGCGAAATTTCTAGGACAACAGACTCTCTAGATAAACGAGGCGTAACATAAAACCCTTTGGATGAATCGTGGTACTGCGTCCCTGTTGTTATCTGGCTATGCCCACCAAACTGCTGAATTTGAACAATGGCTGTTGGCTCACTCACTCCGCTTGCAATAAAAGCGGGGTAACCATCCAATACGTTAATTTGTTCAGTACTTTTATCGCTGGATACATCGTTGTTACTATATACATTGGCACGACTTGATACCGATGAATTGGCTCGAGAGCCAGTACCAATGTGTCCAATAATATTTGCTTGGTAACCTTCGTTTTTTTCATTTAATTTACCATCGCGGTTAACCAATATGAGCAGCCTATGTGCTGCTTGATCCAGCTTCTTAACTAACTGTTGAATATCATCAATTTTTGTTGGGTCAGCACTAATGATAATTTCATTATGTCCGGCTATGACGCTTTCTCCGTCACCTAAAAAAGGTTTAATTTTTTCAACAATATATTGGGGACTTTGGTGATTTAAAGGTATAAATTCCATCTGTGCAAAACTAAGCGCCGACGTTAGGAATGTGTAGAAAAAAACGAAATAACGTATTTTCATAATAATTGTGCCCTTAATTCAGGGTCAATAAAACTAACATCCCATGCGTCATTAAAATGTGTCAAGAATATTGCAGTACGGTGAGCATCTGAAAAATTACAAATGGACTCATAATGCTGTGAGCTAGGCAACTGGAAGTAAGCACTTCGATCTATACAAACGTAATCGTCATTTCTTTTTGGACTATCTGCTTTCATTTTTTTCAAAAAAATACTGCTGCTGTGTTTATGGGCTAAAGACAACAAACGGTGAGAAATTTGTGTTAACGATCGTGTTTCTTCCACAATAATGTGTATTTGGGTGCGATGGTTTTTTAAACAAAATTGCTCACACGCTTCAATAACCGCACTTGAATTAAAAAGGGCGGGGCAAAGTGAGTGGCTGTAGATCTTTATAGAAACATTAGCTTGTTTGAATAAATGAACCAGTGCTTGCTGTCCATCAGCATACGATTTCAATTTAAACGTATCATTTGTTTCTCTAAAAACAGCCGTTTGTATTTTTTCTGTTACATCATTCATATGACCAGTTAATCATTAGAATTAACCAATTTCAATGTGTAATAAAAGAAAAAACCGAATTGCATAACAATTCGGTTTTAAGTAGCAAAGTACAAGACCCTTAAAAGGAGAGAGAGGGGAGTAAAAGGCCCTGCATTAATCTCTGCGTTGGGTAAATTATGGCAGGAGAACCTTAATTAAACCTGAACTACATCACACTTTGAGCTTATTCATTAATTTTTTCAGCTAATTCTTTGGCGCAGCCGGTGTAACTAGCCGGTGTCATTTCTAAGAGTAGCTGTTTGGCCTCATCCGGAATCGCTAACGTTTTAATAAAGGTTTGCATAGATTGTTGATCTATCCCTTGGCCTCGGGTTAATTCTTTTAATTTTTCATACGGTTTTTCAATACCGTAACGGCGCATAACTGTTTGAATTGGCTCAGCGAGCACTTCCCAATTAGCATCTAAATCAGCTAAGAGTTTAACTTCATTAATTTCTAGTTTCGAAACGCCTTTTTGTAACGATTTAAAGCCAATCAAGCTATGGGCTAAACAAGTCCCTAAGTTTCTTAATACGGTTGAGTCAGTTAAATCACGCTGCCACCTTGAGATAGGCAGTTTCTCAGAAAAATGATTCATGAGCGCATTGGCAATACCAAAATTGCCCTCGGCATTTTCAAAATCAATTGGGTTCACTTTATGTGGCATAGTTGATGAGCCCACTTCTCCGACAATCGTTTTTTGCTTGAAGTAACCAACAGAGATATAACCCCAAACGTCACGAGAAAAATCAATCAAAATCGTATTAATACGTGCTAATACATGAAAGTATTCAGCGATATAATCGTGCGGTTCAATTTGAATTGTGTATGGGTTAAACGTTAAACCTAAAGACTCAACAAAATCTTCTGCAAAGGCTGGCCAATCAGTATCTGGATAAGCAGAGTAGTGCGCGTTGTAATTACCCACAGCACCGTTAATTTTGCCTAAAATGTCTACATCTTCTAATTGTAGTAATTGACGTTCTAAACGTGCTACTACATTAGCAAACTCTTTACCCATAGTGCTGGGGGAAGCTGTTTGGCCGTGTGTTCTAGACAAAAGCGGCATACCGGCGTAATCAATTGCTTTCGCTTTAATATCGTCAATAACACCCGCGATAGCAGTGCCTATCACCTCATCACGGCCTTCCTTAAGCATTAAGGCATATGACAGGTTATTGATATCCTCTGAAGTACAGGCAAAATGAATGAATTCACTAACGGCCAATAACTCTGTGTTATTAGCAATTTTCTCTTTTAAGAAATATTCAACCGCTTTTACGTCGTGATTGGTCGTGCTTTCAATCGTTTTAACGCGCTGTGCGTCATCTTGCGAGAAGTCACTAACAATGGCATCTAATACAGCATGCGCTTCATCTGAAAACCCATTAACCTCGTTAATATCAGCGTGTTCAGACAATGCCTGCAACCAGCGCACTTCAACCGTTACACGGGCTTTAATTAAACCAAATTCAGAAAAAATAGGGCGAAGTTCATCTACTTTGCTGGCGTAACGGCCATCAACAGGGGAGAGAGCGTTTAATTTATTTAATGTCATATGTGTAAGCGTTTATAAAGTTAAGTTAAGAAGTTGAATCTATTATACCGCCACCGAGGCAGTTTTCATTGTCATAAAAAACAACAGATTGACCAGGTGTAACAGCGCGCTGTGCGTCGTCGAATATTACTTCGCAAGCGCCGTTATCTAATATTGTTACCTGGCACGCTTGATCTTTTTGTCGGTAACGTGTTTTGGCAGTGCAATTGAATTGGCCTGTTGGCGCATCATCACTTACCCAGCTTAATTGTGATGCGTTAAGTGTACTGCTTTGCATTAGCGGGTGATCATGCCCTTGTGCAACAACCAAAATATTATTAATTAAATCTTTTTCAACCACGTACCATGGTTCTTCAGCAGCGGTTTTAACACCACCAATGCCTAATCCTTGGCGTTGACCCAGTGTGTAATACATCAACCCTTGGTGTTCGCCTATGTTTTGACCTTCCGGAGTTTTCATTTCACCCGGTTGTGCTGGCAAGTAACGCTGCAAAAAGTCTTTAAACTTACGCTCACCAATAAAGCAAATACCGGTACTGTCTTTTTTACGGCTGGTAATAAACCCGGCTTTTTCAGCTAATGCACGAACAGCAGGTTTTTCCATTTCACCAATGGGGAAGAGGGAGCGGCTTAATTGTGTTTGCCCCAATGTGTATAGGAAATAGCTTTGATCTTTATTGCCATCAAGCCCACGAAGTAACTGAAACTCATTTCCCTGGTGGCTAATTTGTGTGTAATGCCCTGTGGCAATGTAATCCGCGCCTAGTGCGGTGGCGTAATCTAAAAAGGCTTTAAACTTAATTTCACGGTTACATAAAATATCTGGGTTAGGCGTACGCCCGGCAGCGTATTCTTGTAAAAAATCTTCGAACACGTTATCCCAGTATTCAGCGGCAAAGTTCACGGTTTTAAGTTGAATACCTAATTTATCGCTCACTTGTTGAGCGTCGGCTAAATCTTCTTTAGCGGTGCAGTATTCACTGCCGTCGTCTTCATCCCAGTTTTTCATAAACAAACCAGTAACGTCGTGCCCTTGTTCTAGCAAACGTAAGGCAGCAACGGATGAATCAACACCACCCGACATACCGACCATTACGTTATGATTTTTCATCTAAAAGAGAAGGTTATAATGTTATTACGCGAAATGCTTTATTACATCCAAAGGATGTCGTTTACCTGCAAGGTAATCGTTAAGGCTTTCTATGATAATAGGGCCTCTTAGACGGTGTTCGTTAGCTATGATGTCATCGTATGTCATCCATAACGCACGAATGATTCCATCGTCTAAGTCAGCAGATATAAACTTTTCGCAAACGCTTCCTGTGTAAGTCGTGCGGTAATAGGTTGTATCGTTTTCTTGATTGTGCCAAAGATAAGAGCCAATTAAAGCGACTGGCGTGAACTTATAACCTGTTTCCTCAAGCGTTTCACGTACCACAGCGGTTTCTAAGGTTTCGTGCATCTCTAAATGCCCTGCAGGCTGGTTTAGCACAGGGCCAGTAGGTGACTCTTCTTCAACCATTAAAAATTTGCCGTCTAGTTCAACAATTGAAGCAACGGTTACATTGGGTTTCCAGATCATACAGGGTCATAAAATTATTCGAGGTGGGTATTTTAGCCGAATTAATTTAAATGCGCAGGACAGCGTATAAAATCTATTATATTTTAAGCATTTGAGTATCAAAGTGTCCGTTTTAAGACGGCGTAATTATTTAACGGGGATTACAGTTAAACCAACTAATTTTGTCAGGTTCAGTAAATTTAGGGCCTAATCAATCAAATATAAGAGAAATGAAGCGAATAGCAGGCCAGTTTGTATAATAAACTGACATGAAACCTGTTCCAATAGGTTAAAGGGGCGTAAGATGTGGTTGCGTTTAAAGATTCAAGAATCTGTTTTTGTAATGGTGATAGCTAAAACAGAATTAAATTTTTCACCATACAATATAGAGAGCATATTATGAGTAAAGGTACAGTTAAGTGGTTTAATGCAGGCAAAGGTTTCGGTTTTATTACTCCTGAAGACGGTGGTAAAGATCTTTTCGTTCACCATTCAGAAATTCAAGCTGGTGGCGAATACGCTACATTGAATGACGGTCAAGAAGTAGAGTACGAAGTAGGCCAAGGTCAAAAAGGCCCATGTGCAAATAAAGTTCAAGCTTTATAAGCACAAGCATTAGTTAAAAATTGAGTTAAGGTCTTGAAAAATAGGCCTTAGCTCATTTTTTTTCTAAAATATATACGCTTCATCCTACCGTCACGTCGCATTGACGCGGAAGCTCTTTCATTTAAGTTAGCTTTGAAGCAATACTCCATATTTCTTTAATAGATTTATAGTCTAACTATCCCCAAAAAATCGCGGGTCAATTAGTTCAATAAAGTTCTTAGCCGGAAGTGACAAATCACCTTTCCTTTTCATCGTAACACCATAATAATTATCAGGAAAATACTTTGATAATGGCTTAGATATAAGCTTTTCATCACCGGTCAATGACACACTGGTAACAATTGATATCCCCAAACCCAGTTCCACGTATTTTTTAATAATTTCCCAGCTCCACGCTTCTAACGATGTTTTGTAACGTAGTTTATGCTTTTGAAGAACATCATCGACTATTCGCCAAGTATTCAGATGTTGCGGCGGTAAGATAAGATCGTATTTAACAATATCTTTTAAGGTTATGTCATCTAACGAGGCTAGCGGGTGTCCGAATGGCATAATGAGAACCGGGACAAATCGGTACACTTGTTTATAAAGTATATCCGCGGGCACTTCGAGCATGGGGCCCACGGCAAAATCAACTTCACCATTTCTTATTGCATCCACACCTAATTTCCCCGAGACGTTATGTAAACGTATATGGATATTCGGGTACCGTTGTTTAAATGTTTCAATAATAGTAGGAAGTAGGTGCAAAATACTGGCTTCACCCGCGGCTATGTTAATTTCTCCGGTTTCTTCTGGTTCATTCATCGCAGTAAAACGCGTGGGTAAGCTATCCAATTGCTCAACTAACGGTTGCGCCAGTTCAAGTAATTTTTTACCGGCATCCGTTAAGGTGATTTTGGGCCCGTTTCTTATAAATAATTTCGCTTTTAGTTCTTTTTCTAAGCTTTGAATTTGTAATGAAACAGAGGGTTGGCTTAGTTGTAATAAATCGGCTGCTTTGGAAAACCCGCCCACTTTGGCTGCCATACAAAAAGATCTAAGTTGCTTGTGTCTATTGGCTTTTACGATACGTTCACTCATACGGACATTCTATCATTGATTTTCTTAATAATAGAGATAGCTTTATTGGGATTGTAGAGGGATAGAAAATCAATATAATGCACCGCACAACCCAAAATAAGACTGTTTGTAGGAGTTCAGCATGAAAGAATTAACATTTAAAGGTGAAATGACACCCGAATACGCCAGCATCTATACTGATGAGGCAAATAATTTTGTAGCAACACTGGCTGAAGAGTTTGCTCCACGTGTACGCGCTTTATTAGACGCACGAAAAGAAAAACAAGTTGAGATTGACGCAGGTGCATTACCTGACTTTTTACCTGAAACAAAAGCCATCCGTGAAGGCGATTGGTCAATTCTAGGCGTGCCAGACGACTTACAAGACCGCCGCGTAGAAATTACCGGCCCTGTTGACCGTAAGATGATCATCAACGCGCTTAATGCCAATGTTAAGGTCTTTATGGCTGACTTTGAAGACTCATTGTCTCCAACGTGGGAGAAGGTGGCTCAAGGTCAAATAAACATGCGTGATGCGGTAAATGGCACGATTAGTTTAGATGACCCTAAATCAGGGAAACATTACGAGTTAAACGATAACCCAGCCGTATTGATTTGTCGCGCTCGTGGTTTACATTTACCTGAAAAACACATCCATTTATATGACCAAGAAATCCCAGGTGGTCTAATTGATTTTGGATATTACTTTTTCCATAACTACAAAGCATTAACCGCAAAAGGGTCTGCGCCATATTTCTACATTCCTAAATTGCAATCACATCAAGAAGCACGTTGGTGGGCTGATGTAATGGACAAAGCGGAAGAATTGGTTGGCCTACAGCGCGGCACAGTTAAAGCAACCGTTCTTATTGAAACGTTGCCTGCTGTATTTGAAATGGATGAAATTCTGCATGAGTTCCGCGATCACATTGTGGCGCTTAACTGTGGCCGCTGGGATTACATTTTTAGCTACATTAAAACGCTTAAAAACTTCCCGGACCGTGTGCTTCCTGATCGCCAAGCAGTGACAATGAATAAGCCTTTCTTAAGTGCTTATTCTCGTTTACTCATTAAAACGTGTCACAAACGTGGCGCATTGGCCATGGGTGGTATGGCAGCGTTTATTCCTGCTAAAGATCCTGACGCTAACGCGGCGGTATTAGAACGAGTAGTAGGCGATAAAACATTAGAAGCTCAAAATGGCCATGATGGTACGTGGGTGGCTCACCCAGGTTTGGCTGACACTGCCATGTCTGTATTTGATGAATATATTGGCGAAGGTAACGCTAACCAAATGCATGTGTCACGTGCCGATGATCTTGAAGTGACGGCTGCCGAACTACTAGAACCTTGTGAAGGCGATAGAACAGAAGAGGGCATGCGCGCCAACTTACGAATTGCTGTTCAATATATTGAAGCATGGATCCAAGGTAACGGTTGCGTACCTATTTACGGCTTGATGGAAGATGCGGCAACGGCAGAAATTTCACGTTCATCAATCTGGCAATGGATTCACCACGGTAAAGACTTGAGCAACGGCAAAAAAGTGACCGTTGAACTGTTCCGTGAGCTAATGGCTGAAGAAATGGAAACCATTAAAGGCGAAGTAGGCGAAGAGCGCTTTAATGCGGGCCGTTTTGACGAGGCTGCAAAAATCATGGATCGTTTCACAACATCTGAAGAACTGGTAGATTTCTTAACTGTCCCCGCTTACGACTATCTATAAAATTTTATTTAACTTAACGAAAACTAACCGAAAGGAGATTTAAATGTCATCTTACACAAATGATATCAATGCTGTTTCAGCATTAGTTGAAGCCAAAGGCGATTCTTGGGCACCCATTAACCCTGAATCTATTGCACGTATGCGCGCGCAAAACAAATTCAAAACAGGGCTTGATATTGCTCAATACACAGCAGACATCATGAATGCTGACATGGCTGCATTTGATGCAGACAAAACAAAATACACACAATCTTTAGGTTGCTGGCATGGGTTTATCGGTCAACAGAAACTGATTTCTATTAAGAAACATTTTGGTGGCAAAACGGATCGTCGTTACCTTTACCTTTCTGGTTGGATGGTTGCTGCATTACGTTCTGACTTTGGTCCTTTACCTGACCAATCAATGCACGAAAAAACATCGGTTGCTAGCTTGGTTGAAGAGCTATATACATTCCTACGTCAAGCAGATGCACGTGAGCTTGGCGGTTTGTTCCGTGAGTTAGATGCAGCGCGTGAAGCAGGCGATGCCGCTAAAGAAGCAAGTGTACAAGACGCAATTGATAACCACGTAACGCACGTTGTGCCTATTGTTGCAGATATCGATGCGGGCTTTGGAAATGCTGAAGCGACATACTTAATGGCTAAGCAAATGATTGAAGCGGGAGCTTGCGCACTGCAAATTGAAAACCAAGTGGCTGATGAAAAACAATGTGGTCACCAAGACGGTAAAGTCACTGTGCCTCACGCTGACTTCCATGCTAAAATTCGCGCATTACGTCATGCATTCTTAGAGCTAGGTATCGACAACGGTATTATCGTTTCACGTACTGACTCTGAAGGCGCTGGCCTGACAAAAGAAATCGCGGTTGTTAAAGAGCCTGGCGATCAAGGTGATCGTTACAACTCTTTCTTAGACGTTGAAGAAATTGACGTAGCAGACATGGCTGAAGGCGACGTATGCTTCAACCGTGACGGAAAATTGGTTCGTCCTAAGCGTTTGCCTTCAGGTCTATACCAATTCCGTCAAGGTACGGGTGAAGAGCGTTGTGTATTCGATTCTATCGAAGCGATTAAAGCGGGTGCTGACCTTCTTTGGATTGAAACAGCAACGCCAAGTGTTGCAGACATTGCTGGTATGATGAACGAAGTTCGTAAAGAAATTCCTGATGCAAAGCTTGTTTACAACAATAGTCCATCATTTAACTGGACGTTAAACTTCCGCCAACAAGCCTATGATCGTTGGGTTGAAGCAGGCAACGATGTATCTGCTTATGACCGTGCTGATTTGATGAATGCTAAATATGACACGACTGAATTGGCTGCCGATGCGGACGATAAAATCCGCACATTCCAAGCGGATTCAGCACGTGAAGCGAACATCTTCCATCACTTGATTACATTACCGACTTACCACACAGCTGCGTTATCTACAGACAACTTAGCGAAAGATTACTTCGGTGACCAAGGTATGTTGGGCTATGTGGCTGGCGTACAACGTAAAGAAATCCGTCAAGGTATTGCCTGTGTAAAACACCAAAACATGTCTGGTTCAGACATGGGTGATGATCACAAAGAATACTTTGCTGGTGAGAACGCGCTTAAAGCCGGTGGTGCTAAAAACACATCTAACCAGTTCTCTTAATTAAGCACTGGCTAACCAAGCTTTCTTTTTGAAAGCTTGATGTACTATTTTGGCGGCTTTCTTCATTGTAAGCCGCCTTTTTTATGGCGTTTTAGTTTTTCAGCTGCAATATAATGAACTAAGACATAACCCAAGGAAAATACATAATGAGTGAAACTCCAAGCTACTTACAAGACGCGACTGATCTATTAACAAAAGAGGGTTTTGCAACGAGTGATGTTTGGTATCACGGAACGTCTTCAGCTTTAGTTAACTCCATTGAATCTTATGGACTAAAACGTTCGGGCGATAAAGCGATGAATCAAGCAGCTAAAAGCACAATGGCAACCGTTGGCAATACCTATACTGAATCTACCGAACCGGTATTTTTAACACAAAGTAAGGAACTTGCTTACTACTGGGCAGAACAGACGGTTAAAGAGCGAAGCGTTCGGTTTGAAGGCGAAGAAAAATCTGTCATTTTTGCCGTTAAGTTGCCCGAAGAACTCAATACAAAGGTTAAGCCTGATGTGGGCGCAGCTACGTTATTGATGGTTAAAGAGGGTGAGGCGTATATGGCTTATGCTGCGAAAATATACCAAAACTGCGATAGGGCTGTGCTTGATATTGATTTGATGACGGCCGGGCGTTTAGAATATTTGAATAAGCTCGGAATGGCCTATATAAACCAAGACATTGACCCTGAGTACGTTTCACTTGTTTCTAGCTGAGTATCAATCTTTGATACATAGGTGAAGCGTCGATTCAATTACTATGACTTATCTAACTTGAAAAACCAAACCCGAGACGCCATATAGTGGTTCTCGGGTTTTTTATATTTTAAAAACTAAACATGAACCAAGATGATTATTTATTCAGTTTTATAGAACAAATCTTGAATATTTCTGTCAAAATAACTATCGATGATACACACGATTAACGCTATGTCAGACCAACCTTTTGAACACGATGACGATGGAAGCCTTGCCGTACAAGAGGCGAGGCCTAAGCTTTCAAAGCCTCCTATGTATAAGGTGTTGTTATTAAATGATGACTTTACGCCAATGGATTTTGTTGTGTCTATTTTGCAAACTATTTTTTATAAAGATAAAGATGAGGCAGTCAGAATTACAATGAATGTCCATACCAGTGGTATTGGCGTGTGCGGCGTCTATACTAAGGATATTGCGGAAACAAAAACGCAACAAGTTTTAGCGTATGCACAGGAAAATCAACACCCTTTGCAATGTACATTAGAAGAAGCGGAGTAAATAAATGCTAAATAAAGAACTAGAAAAGTCACTGAATGATGCGTTTAGTCAGGCGCATGTAAAACGGCATGAATTTATTACTGTTGAGCACTTACTGCTAGCAATGATGGATAACACATCAGCTTGTGACGTCTTTCGGGCAGCGGGCGGTGATACTGATGCACTAAAAACATCACTGATTGCCTATCTCGATGAATCCACACCTGTTATTCCTGAAGACATTGAGCGCGAAACTCAGCCAACGTTAGGGTTTCAACGGGTATTACAGCGCGCTGTATTTCATGTTCAATCGTCTGGTAAAAAAGAAGTGACTGGGGCAAACGTATTAGTCGCTATCTTTAGTGAACAAGATTCCCAAGCCGTTTATTTAATGAACCGCTTGGATATTACGCGGTTAGATATTGTTAATTACATTTCTCATGGTATCGCCCGTGTTGAAGATGATGAAGAGTCAGGTAATTTTGAAGACATTCCACCGGTAGAAGGCGAAGAAGCAAACGACCCTTTAACAAAATACACAGTGAACCTTAACGAGCAAGCAAAGTTAGGGAAAATAGACCCATTAATTGGGCGTGAAAAAGAAGTAGAACGTACTATTCAAACGCTCTGTCGCCGTCGTAAAAACAACCCCTTATTGGTTGGCGAAGCAGGTGTTGGTAAAACAGCCATTGCAGAAGGTTTGGCTCTAAAAATTATAGAAGGTAATGTGCCTGAAGTGCTAGAAGGTACCACCGTGTACTCCTTAGATATGGGTACACTAGTTGCAGGCACTAAATATAGGGGTGACTTTGAGAAACGTTTAAAAGGCCTTGTAAGCCAGTTAAAGAAGCTTGATAAAAGCATTCTCTTTATTGACGAAATACATACTATTATCGGTGCAGGGTCTGCGTCAGGCAGCGTAATGGATGCATCCAATATGATTAAGCCAGCACTTGCTTCAGGTGACTTAAGATGTATTGGTTCTACAACGTTTAAAGAATTCCGTGGAATTTTTGAGAAAGACCATGCGTTAGCGAGACGTTTCCAAAAAATCGATGTGAACGAACCGAGTGTTGACGATACCATCCGTATCCTTAAAGGCCTTAAATCACGCTACGAAGAACACCATAATATTGAATACAGCACAGATAGCCTGGAAACGGCTGCTAAATTATCAGCACGGTATATTGGTGACCGTTTCTTACCAGATAAAGCGATTGATGTTATTGATGAAGCCGGCGCGAAACAACGCTTACTGCCTGAAGATGAACGTCCAACACTTATCGGTAAATCAGATATTGAGAAGATCATTGCTCAAATAGTACGTATTCCTGAAAAGAGTATTTCTTCGCAAGATAAAGACAAGCTTAAGGACTTAGCACGTAATCTAAAACTAGTTGTATTTGGGCAAGATGAAGCCATTAACAAGCTGTCTGACGCTGTTATTTTAAGCCGTGCTGGGCTAGGTCAAGAAGAACGTACCATAGGTTCATTTCTTTTTGCCGGACCTACTGGTGTGGGTAAAACAGAAGTGACTCAACAGTTAGCTAAAATTATGGGGATAGACCTCATTCGTTTTGATATGTCTGAATACATGGAACGACATACCGTTTCTAGATTGATTGGCTCACCTCCTGGTTACGTTGGGTACGATCAAGGTGGCTTGTTAACAGAAGAGGTTAATAAACACCCCTATGCGATTTTGTTGTTAGATGAGATAGAAAAAGCACATCCAGATATTTTTAACTTGCTGCTACAAATTATGGATCATGGCACGTTAACAGATAATAACGGCAGAAAGGCCGATTTTAGAAACATAATGCTAATAATGACAACCAACGCGGGCGCTCAAGAGAGCAGTAGGGCGTCAATGGGATTCACCGAACAAGAGCATTCATCAGACAGTATGAAGGCGATAGAAAAGTTGTTTACGCCTGAATTTAGAAATAGATTAGATTCTGTTGTGCAGTTTAAATCCTTAACTGAAGAAACTATTATTCATGTTGTTGATAAATTCATATTCCAACTGGAAGCGCAGTTACACGATAAAAATGTAACGCTTAGTTTAGAACCAGAAGCTAGAACGTGGCTAGCCAATAAAGGTTACGACCCTAAAATGGGTGCAAGACCGATGGAGCGCACTGTTCAAGAACACATTAAGAAACCACTGGCTAATGAACTGTTATTTGGACAGTTAGTTAATGGTGGAACGGTGAAAGTCTATGTCAAAGATAATAAAATTGATTTTATTATTACTGAAGCCAGTAAAGGCCTAGTTGAACAAAAAGAGTGATTCGCGTTACTTAACGCGATATGTTATACGGCCTTTTGATAAGTCATAAGGTGTCATTTCTACTTTTACACGGTCACCGGTTAGGATTCGGATGTAGTGTTTACGCATTTTCCCAGAGATATGAGCCGTAATTAAATGCCCATTTTCTAGTTCTACTCGAAACATTGTGTTGGGCAGCGTTTCCTTAATAACACCTTCCATTTCGATTTGATCTTCTTTTGCCATGCTTTCCTTTAAATTTAATATGCCTTATTGGCTATGCAACTGACTAATCGCCAATGCGGCGCGATTTTACACTATTTTCGACTATTAGACATTGTTTGTATTAAAAACTTAGCGGTGAGTCAATACTCGCGCTTTGTGTGGCAAGTGTTGATTCTTTGTCATATGAGGCCCATTCGCCTTCAATCAATAATTCAATCGGTCTAAAATTTGCCTTATATGACATTTTATTCGAGTCTTTAATATAGTAACCAAGGTAAACATATTGCCTGTTCTCATTAGCCGCTAATTCTATTTGTTTTAAAACACAGTATGTTCCCAAGCTATTACTGGAATAATCTGGGTCAAAAAAGGTATAAACAGCAGACAACGCGTTAGCGAAAAAATCTGTTACTGACACGGCTAACAATTTTCCATCCAATCGTGTTTCATACATCGTGTTGTTTCCAAACGCTTTACACAAAAAATCCTTGTATTCTTTTGCGCCAAATTTGGCCATGGATCCACCAGGGTGCTTATAAGTCTGGTAACGCATATATAATTGGTAATGCTCTTCGTAAAATTGGGCTGTTACCGCGTTAAAGGTTAATTGTTTGTTTTTTTGTAGAATTCTTTTTTGGCTTTTTGACTGTTTAAACCGCTGTGTGTCAACACGACAAGATATACATGAACGGCAACCAGAACAGTGAGGGCGGTAGGCAAAATGACCGCTCCGCCTAAAACCAACACTTAATAAATAATCATAAATACCAGGCGTTACTGTTACTTCGGGTGAAATGAATATATTTTGCGCTTCTTTTTCCTCAAGGTAATCACACACTTGTGGGGAGGATATATAAAGGTCTAATTTTTGCCTAGCTTGATTAGTGTCACTCATTTTTTTTGCCAAGCCATTCCATTAATTGGAAGAGGGCACAGTAGTGCTAATTGTTTTGAAAACGCCTTACGAGAGATATTGTAAGCCCCTAAACTGAGCAAGTGATTGGACTCAACTTGGCAATCGATTAATTGATAGCCAAATTCGTTAAGATGCTTGCATAGGAAGGCAAAACCAATCTTTGATGCGTTACTTTGCCTGCTAAACATAGATTCTCCAAAAAAAACTTGGCCAATTGCTATCCCATATAAACCGCCAACCAAGTTATCATCTAACCATACCTCAATTGAATGTGCATAACCTAGTGCATGCAGTTCACTGTAGGCCGATAACATGGTTGGCGTTATCCACGTACCATTTTGGCCGTCTCGTGGGCTTGCACAAGCAACCATAACGTCCTTAAATGCGGTATCTATCGTGCAGCGGTAAGTGGCCTTCCGAATTTGCTTTTTTAGGCTTGAAGAAATATATAAGTCTGTTGGCTTTATGACTAATCTTGGATTAGGCGACCACCATAAAATTGGCTGATCTTCCTCAAACCACGGAAAGATACCTTGCTGATAGGCATTTAATAAACGCTTAGGTGTTAATGCACCACCAGCAGCTAGTAAACCATTAGGTTCGACTAATGCCGATTCTAAATTTGGGAATGGGTCTAAATCGTCATTTGGGTTAAGCCAAGGCAGCATATGCCATCATTACGACTCTTGCTCTGCTAGATCATCCAGGTATCTTTCAGCATCTAAAGCCGCCATGCAACCCGAGCCAGCTGAGGTTATAGCCTGTCTATAGATCGAATCTGCCACATCACCAGCAGCAAAAATGCCGGGCATGCTTGTTTGTGTTGCGTTGCCAGTATTACCACTTTTGGTTGTTAAATAACCGTGATTCATATCCAATTGCCCATCGAATATGCTCGTATTGGGTGAATGCCCAATAGCTATGAACACACCTTGTAAATCAAGCTCTTTAGTTGTGTCATCTTGGGTGTTTTTTATGCGGATACCGGTAACACCCATTTTATCACCAAGAACTTCATCAAGCTGATTGAACCATTCAACCGAAATCTTACCTTCGGCCACTCTTTTCATCAGTCTATCAGACAATATTTTTTCTGAACGGAATGAATCACGACGGTGAATAACAGTCACATGATCAGCAATATTTGATAAATATAATGCTTCTTCAACGGCGGTATTTCCACCACCAATAACCGCTACTTTTTGATTTTTGTAAAAGAAACCGTCGCATGTAGCACAAGCAGACACGCCTTTGCCTTTAAATGCTTCTTCAGACGCCAAGCCTAAATATTTAGCAGAAGCCCCTGTGCAAATAATTAAGCCATCGCAAGTATACGTTCCTGCATCGCCGACTAGCTTATAAGGCGCTTCTCCGAGTTCTGTTGTATGAATATGATCAAATTGGATTTTTGTATCAAAGCGTTCTGCGTGCAGTTTCATTCGTTCCATTAGCGCCGGCCCTTGTAGGCCTTCTACATCACCTGGCCAATTATCAACTTCGGTTGTTGTCATTAGCTGACCACCTTGTTCAATACCGGTAATTAATAATGGGTTCAGGTTCGCTCTGGCAGCATAGACAGCAGCTGTATAGCCCGCAGGGCCCGAACCTAAAATAATTAATCGATGATGTTGTGTATCACTCATAAAACAGTCCTATTAAGTATCAAAAAGGAGAACGACAGCACGTCTGTATCGTTCTGTCATTATTTAAAATGGGGTAGTATGGCCATAAGCGTTTATCGGGTAAAGGGGAAAATATGAATATTGGTATTCCTAAGGAACTCAAACCCTTTGAAGGTAGGGTCGCATTAACACCCCAAGCGTGTATAGGCCTTGTTTTGCGTGGACACAAGGTGTTTGTTGAGCACGATGCGGGGAAGTTAAGTGGTTACAGTAATGATGAATATAAACAGCTGGGTGTTCATATTTGCTTAACGGTAAAACAGTTATACGAAGAATGTTCTTTAATTGTAAAAGTAAAAGAACCCCTATCAGCTGACCTTCAATATCTAACATCAAAACACACAATATTTTGCTTCTTACATTTGGCTGCAAACCCATCGTTAACAAAGAGCTTGATCGATATAGGTCTAACCGCCGTTGGTTTTGAGTTATTGCGCGAAAACAATGTCTTGCCTTTATTAAAACCCATGAGTGAGATAGCCGGAAAACTATCTATCCAAATAGGTGTAAATTTATTGCACTTAGAGCAAGGAGGGTCTGGCATTCTATTAGGCGGATTAGATAACTCTACTGCTGACAATGGCAATGTACTGGTACTGGGCACGGGTTCAGCCGGCAAACAGGCTGCGCTTTTGGCACATGCAATGGGCGCCAATGTCACAGCATATGACCACAGTGATGAGGCCTTACTTGAACTAAAATCACATCAAATAGACATTCATACAATCTCTAGCATCGACCAATGCCTTGCCTTGATAGAAACGACAGACCTTTTGATTGGCGCATTATTGGTAACCGGCAAAAAAACGCCAAAACTGATACCCCAGAAACACGTTAAAACAATGAAAAGGGGCTCTGTTATTGTTGATATTTCCGTTGACCAAGGGGGCTGTATAGAAACGACCAGGCCAACGAGTTATGATGCGCCCACATTTATAAAAGAAGGCGTTACACATTTTTGTGTAACCAACATGCCCGGCGCTGTACCACGCACAGCGACACAAGCATTATCAGCATTACTGCCCGATTATATTCACCGATTAACTGTAAATAATTATTTTGAAAACGACGAAATAATGAAAAATGCTGTTAACATAAATGCTGGTAAACTTGTCTATTAAAATATCTCTATATATTTTTAATAGCACATATAAAACAATACGTTATCTTTAACTTCTAGAAATAATATTTAATAGAAATGGTTCAAAAAACAACGCCACCCTCAGATGCTAATTTAAAAGTGATTAAACTTTTAAAAGAGTCTGCATTTTTTTTATTGTTAGCACTCGGTGTTTTATTATTAGGCGCACTTTTTACATTTAATGTCGAAGACCCTGGTTGGACACATAATGGAGTAGGGCAACCTGTTACTAATGCCACCGGCGTTGTAGGTGCTTGGGTTACTGACTTTATGTTTTCTATTGTCGGACTAATGGCGTTCACGTTCCCTCTTATGCTATTTAATAGCGCATGGGTATTTCTAAAAGACGCCAGACAAAGCGATCCTTCTATTTTGACCCACCAAATCATTCGTTGGGCTAGCTTCATTATGCTGTTGATTGCTGGAGCGGGTTTGCTTCACATGCATTATTACCAAAACTGGATTAGCTTGCCTAATGATGCGGGTGGCATTATCGGCTTAGAGATAAGCGAGTCATTGATACAATTATTTGCATTTCAAGGAAGCACTTTACTGTTATTTATTTCATTTATTATAGGTATAACCCTATCTACAGGCCTGTCTTGGCTTGGTTTAATGGATAAATTAGGTTATTTAACGTTAAAACTATTTAATGCGTTAAAGACCTATATAGAAGATGGCAAAGAAAGAAAAACGTCTCTTTCTGCAAAAAAACAACGTGGTGATACGTTTATTAACAAATCTGCCATGTTTGCTAGTAAACCAAAAGCACGAATTGAACCCAGTATTCGAGAAATAAAGTCCAGTGAACGATTAGATAAAGAACGCCAAGCTTCTTTATTCGCCGATACCGGTGATGCGGGGCTACCACCGTTATCATTACTCGACTTAGCAAGCCAGCACGTAGAGGGGTACTCTACGGAAGCTTTAAGCGCCTTATCAAAACTAGTGGAATTAAAATTGCTCGATTTTGGCGTGGAGGTAAACGTTGTTGCCGTAATACCAGGACCAGTTGTGACTCGTTTTGAGGTTCAACCAGCGGCAGGCATAAAAGCAAGCCGTATCAGTGGCCTAGCAAAGGACTTAGCGCGTTCCATGTCGACTCACAGTGTAAGGGTTGTTGAGGTGATACCAGGGAAGCCTTATGTCGGTTTAGAAATCCCAAATGAGTCACGAGAAATTGTTCGACTCAGTGAAATTTTATCTTCTGAATCATTTGAAAAATCGTCATCCGCGCTAACGTTAGTACTCGGTAAAGACATTTCTGGACAACCTACTGTTGCAGACCTTGGGAAAATGCCACACCTATTGGTTGCAGGAACAACCGGATCTGGTAAATCTGTGGCGATTAACGCAATGATTTTGAGCTTACTATATAAATCCACGCCTGATCAAGTGCGGATGATAATGATAGACCCAAAAATGCTTGAATTATCAGTTTATGAAGGTATTCCACACCTTTTAACACCCGTTGTAACCGATATGAAAGAAGCGGCAAACGGCCTACGTTGGTCGGTGGCCGAAATGGAACGTCGTTACAAACTAATGTCGTTATTGGGCGTGCGTAATATAGCCGGATACAACAAAAAAGTTCGTGACGCTAATAAAGAAGGTAAGCCAATTAATGACCCTTTATGGGAACCGACGCCATTTTTAGATGAAGAACAACCGGACACGCTCATTGAACTTCCTCAAATCGTTATTATTATTGATGAGCTCGCCGATATGATGATGGTGGTGGGCAAAAAAGTAGAAGAACTCATTGCGCGATTAGCACAGAAGGCTCGTGCCTCTGGCATACACCTCATTCTTGCCACGCAACGCCCCTCTGTGGATGTTTTAACGGGCCTTATCAAAGCCAATATTCCTTCCAGAGTTGCTTTCCAAGTATCGTCCAAAATTGACTCTCGAACGATTCTTGACCAGTCAGGTGCTGAATCACTGCTCGGAAACGGTGACATGCTTTACCTTCCACCTGGTTCTGGCATGCCACAACGAGTTCATGGCGCGTTTGTGGATGATCATGAAGTACACAAGGTTGTAAAACAGCTGAAGAAAATGGGCAAACCTAATTATATTGAAGGCATCCTAACTGCATCTGACGAGCAAGGAAGTGGTGGTTATGGTGAACCATCTGATGATATGGATGAGCTCTACGACCAAGCGCTTCGTATTGTTACAGAAACCAGAAGAGCATCTATTTCAGGTGTCCAGCGTCAATTGAAAATTGGTTATAACCGCGCCGCTCGAATGATTGAAGAAATGGAACGTGCTGGCGTTGTTAGTGAAGCCCAATCCAACGGCTCACGTGAAGTACTTGCGCCACCGCCACCTCAACTTTAAAGCACATAATATTTATGCGATTAAAAACACTCTTCTTATTCACATTATTCATTTTTTCTAGCGCCGTATACGCAGAAGTAAGCGCCAAACAAACGCTTCAATCTTTTTTAAGTAAGTTAAATCAAATGAGTGGTGAGTTCACACAATTAATTGTTAGTGAGCAAGGCAAAACCATCCGTTCAGCAACGGGCATTTTCAAGATTAAAAAACCGGGGATGTTTGACTGGCAATATAAAGAACCTTATAGCCAACAGATTGTATCCAATGGCCAAAAAATCTGGATTCATGATGAAGACCTTGAGCAAGTTAGTATTCGACAAGTATCAGAATCATTAAACTCTTCACCACTCTCAATTTTTGTTAGTGACAGCCCCATTGAAAACATCTTTGTCATAGAAAGCCAGCCTTTCTCAGATGATGCTGACTGGATAAGGCTTACACCAAAAGAAGAAAACAGTAGCTTTCAATATATAGATATTGGCTTTAAAAACAATAAACTCTACAAAATGGCCCTTCAAGATAATTTTGGCCAAACAACACGCTTGTTATTTACTCAAATCGCCCAACATTCACCCATCAATGCAGCTGATTTTGAATTTATAGTGCCTGAAGGTGCTGATGTGTTCGAAGAACAGTAACGTCGACAAGTATGTTCTCCAATGAACCTTTAGCTGATAAGTTACGGCCCGATTCACTTGATACGTTTGTTGGACAATCTCACCTTTTATCCAAAGGCAAACCGTTATTCGAAGCGATTAATTCTGGTTTACTACATTCGCTTATTCTTTGGGGCCCACCTGGCGTAGGGAAGACTACCTTGGCTCGAATCATTGCCAATCAGGCTGATGCGGATTTTGTATCGTTATCAGCTGTATTAGCGGGTGTTAAAGATATTCGTGATGCGGTAACACGGGCGAAAAATAACAAAGAAAACCTGCAAATGAACACCTTGTTGTTTGTTGATGAGGTTCATCGTTTTAACAAATCTCAACAAGATGCTTTTTTGCCTCATGTCGAAGCAGGATTATTTACGTTCATTGGTGCGACAACTGAAAACCCATCGTTTTCATTGAATAATGCTTTGTTATCTAGGGCCCGTGTTTATACCTTAAAACCATTGCAGAAAATTGATTTGGCACGTATTTTGGAAAACAGTTTATCTGCCGTTAACTCTGCATTAGAAGAGCAAATCATTGAATTGTCAGACGATGCTCAACAACTGTTAATAAATGCAGCTGATAGTGATGCAAGGCGCTTATTAAACTATCTAGAACTGGCTATTAAGCTTATTCGGACGGATACCAAAAACCCAACAATTACATCGAGTCTCGTTAATGAAGTTGTATCAACAGGGCTTAGACGCTTTGATAACAAAGGCGAAGACTTCTACAACCAAATATCTGCTCTGCATAAATCCGTTCGAGGCAGTGACCCAGATGCCTCGCTTTACTGGCTAAAACGCATGTTAGACGGCGGCTGTGACCCTTTATATATTGCCCGACGGGTTGTACGGATCGCATCCGAAGACATTGGCAATGCCGATCCGAGAGCACTCGACATATCACTCAATGCATGGCAAACACAAGAACGTTTAGGAAGCCCAGAAGGGGAATTGGCCTTAGCGCAAGCCGTTATTTATTTAGCCTGTGCTGCAAAAAGCAATGCTGTGTATAAAGCATTTAACACGGTGACAACTGTTATAAAACAAACGGGAAGCCTTGAAGTTCCGATGCACCTGCGAAATGCACCTACAAAACTAATGAAAGATGAAGGTTACCATGCTGGGTATCGATATGCTCATAACGAAGTAGGGGGCTTTGCAGCCGGCGAAACGTATTTACCTAAAGAGTTACAAAACCAAGTTTTTTATGAGCCGGTAGAAAGGGGCTTAGAAATAAAAATTTCTGAAAAACTACGTCACCTAAAAAAACTTAATAAACAAACAACATAAAAAATTGCTGACCAGTTGTTAACCAAAGATAAATAGAGGAGGAGAGAATTTATTTTTAGCAACAACTAACCAACAATTTAAAATTTAAAATTTAAAATTATTTTTTCGTGAAAAACTTCATGAACTCTTCCTCACTGATTTTATTATCTTTATCAGCGTCAATTTCATCCCAATTATCAATAACACTGACAGATGCTCCGCTCTCTTGTTCACTTAGGAAGCCATCGACATTACTATCTAATGATGTCCATAATCTTTGTACACCTGACCCATCAGTTGCAATAGCTGCCATAACTTGCCCGGCCATAACGAATGATAAGGCGAGCATAATTAATAATGTAAATTTTTGATTTTTCATAATAAATCTCCATAACGTTTAAATAAATATTCACTGAATTTGTTCAGCAGTTATGAAAAGGCAAATACAATGCCAATTTAAATAAAAAAACATAAACCTCTGTTTTATATGATAAATATTATTAAATATAGTTTAAATGTTTATAATCTTAATTTTTCGATAAAAGCTTTATGTCTCCATTCAAAGACAATTTTAACTATTCTCTTACCCTAAAAAATAATAATGGAATATTCAACCACAAGGCCAACTGCTTGATATTTATGTTGTATTTTAAATTTATTTACCTCCATATTAAAAAAAACAAACATGTCGTGATATGGCGACGTTGCTGAGAGATAAATTTTTATGCACCTTACTATCAGTAAACATACGTTATTAAACGGACTATATTATTTACCCCGTCACTTTATTTCTTTAAGGTAACCCTATGAAAAAAACTTGTATTGTAATTAATTTGATAATCAGTTCGTTGCTTCTGAATGGTTGTACTACCTTATTATTTGATGAGGCTGGAACAAACCGTGTCGGTGAATATAAGGCTGAAAATGATGTCAATATAACTGCTAACGTAAAAGCCACTTTAATAAGAGATAATCAAATTGATGCCTTTGATATAAGGGTTGATAGTTACCAAGGTGTTGTAACCCTTTATGGGCATGCTAATAGTTATCCACAAATAACTCGTGCTATACGCTTGGCTAGAGCTGTGAATGGTGTTAAAAAGGTCAACTCTCAACTCGTTGTTATAAAGTAGTTAAATTATGAAAATTATTCTTATTCTTATTCTTGTTGCATCCGTATATTTTATTATTCAACGCGTTATGAATAACCCTGCCGCATCAAAAGAGAACAACCAAATTGGTAGTGAGTTTTTAGAAAAAAACAAACTAAAAGAAGGTGTTAAGACAACTGAATCTGGTTTGCAACACGAAACCATTACTACTGGCACAGAGACTATCCATCCCAAACCTTCAGACAGTGTTACCGTTCATTATCACGGTACGTTAATAGATGGTACTGTATTCGACAGTTCCGTAGAGCGTGGGGAGCCAGCCACATTTCCTTTAAACCGTGTCATAAAAGGTTGGACTGAAGGCCTGCAGTTAATGGTAGTGGGCGAGAAGACCCGCTTCTATATTCCAAGTAATCTTGCGTATGGCAATCAATCTATGGGGAAAATTGCGGGTGGTTCGATGTTGATCTTTGATGTGGAATTACTGGCAATTAATTAAAATACGTTTTAAAAAATGTCTAACTATCTTGATACTTAACACGTTCTTTAGAAAGTTCCACTTCATGGGTAACAGGCGTATTTAGAGCAACACCTTGCTGTAAAGACAAATCATATGCGGCACGATTAATAGCAAATTTCGCATCGAATAAGCCATATGTATTTTTAACCCAATAAGAAACACGCCAAACAACAGCGTGATCCCCATTTTCTACGACTGTGATTTTGGCTGGCTTCTCATTATTTAATGATTTTTCACTTTCGCAGGCTTGCTTGTAATCCCCCCGATAATTAATCGACGTTTTAAGTAGAAAATTCTTATAATGAA
>CAJXSK010000010.1 GCA_913061075.1 uncultured Piscirickettsiaceae bacterium
GATATCGGTACGGCGAAACCAGATATGGCTGAGCGTGATGGGGTTGTTCATCATTTGATTGATATTCTCAATCCTTCAGAAAAATTTTCTGCGGGTCAATTTCGTGATCAGGCGTTATCGTTAATCAAGAAGATACATCAACAAGGTAAAACAGTCATTTTGGTTGGCGGAACGATGTTGTATTTTCATGTTTTACTCGAAGGCATGGCTAAACTGCCGTCGGCAAATGAAAAGGTTAGGGAAGAAATTGATGAACAAGCAAAATTGAACGGTTGGGCTTCAGTCCATCATCGTTTAAAACAAGTTGATCCAGTTGCAGCTGAGCGAATTCATGTTAATGACCCACAACGCATACAGCGTGCATTAGAGGTTTATTTGGTATCTGGCCGTACTCAAACGGACTGGTTGAAAGAGCAAAAACAAATAGAGTTACCATTTAGGCCATTAAAATTCTCTATTTCGCCTTCGGATAGGAAAGCGCTGCATAAAAAAATTGAACAACGTTTTGATCAGATGTTGGAGCAAGGGTTTGAGCAAGAGGTTCAACGCTTATTTGAGCAGCCATGTTTGCATGAAAATCTTCCAGCAATACGAGCTGTTGGTTATAGACAAATGTGGGCTTATTTAAAGGGGACCTATGATTATCGTCAAATGCGTGAAAAGGCCATCATAGCGACGCGTCAGTTAGCAAAACGTCAATTTACTTGGTTGCGTTCTCAACAAGGTGTGCATGAGTTTGAAGCGGGAGATGGCAGCGCTTTAAAAGAAATATTGAATAACTACGATAAAATAAAAGGTTAAGCCTTGAAATATTTTAAAAAGTCATTATATATAAGTCTAGCAATATAATTAATCATATGTTTTTTAGAGAAAGTGTCTGTGTTTAAGGAAAAACATAGCGTCTAAGTAAGATTTTGTTATCTTAGTCGTTCTTTATATATTGATGAACGTATCTATTCTGGATAGCCCAGTATTATCAACAATAAAAACAGGAGCAAGGCATGGCAAAGGCAAATAATTTACAAGACACATTTTTAAATACATTAAGAAAAGAGCACGTGCCTGTTGCAATTTTCTTGGTTAATGGCATCAAGTTACAAGGGCAAATTGAATCGTTTGATCAATACGTTGTTATTCTTAAGAATGCAATTAACCAAATGGTTTATAAGCATGCTATCTCAACTGTTGTACCTGCTCGTGCGGTGGAAATGCCTCGCTCAGATGAGCAGCAACCAGGCTAACGTTTTATTGCGCCAAAAATATAATCGCTAATGGAGTTATTTGACCGCCCAAAGTTTGGCGAAAGGGCTGTTATTGTCTACTTGTCTATTAATGGTGATTTTACTGGAGATGATTTAGACGAGTTCAAGCAACTTGTTATTTCGGCGGATGTAGAACCGTTGGTGTCTATTTCGGGTTCAAGGCGATCTCCAGATTCACGGTATTTTGTGGGTAAAGGTAAGCTCGACGAACTTAAGCATGTGTTGATAGAAAGCTGTGCAGATGTGGTGTTATTTAATCACATGCTTAGCCCTAGCCAGCAACGAAATCTTGAAGAGGCGCTGCAAGTACGAGTGATTGACCGTACGGGCCTAATTTTGGATATTTTTGCCCAACGAGCGCAATCATTTGAGGGAAAATTGCAGGTTGAATTAGCTCAACTGCAACACTTATCCACTCGTTTGGTGAGAGGCTGGACTCACTTAGAGCGACAAAAGGGCGGAATTGGTTTGCGTGGACCTGGTGAAACGCAGCTTGAAACAGATAGGCAGCTCATCGGGAAGCGCTTGCGCCAGATTAAGTCTAGGTTAAAAAGGGTCAGCAAGCAACGTGACCAAGGGCGTCGTAGCCGCCAACGGGCCGACGTTCCAACGGTATCTTTAGTGGGCTATACGAATGCTGGAAAATCAACGCTATTTAACCAATTAACAAACGCAAATATTTACGCAGCAGACCAGTTGTTTGCCACGCTAGATCCAACGTTACGACAAATAAAATTGCCTGATTATGGTGAATTAGTGGTTGCCGATACAGTAGGCTTTATTCAAGATTTGCCACATGAGTTGGTGGTAGCCTTCCGATCAACGTTACAAGAAACAATTGAAGCCGACTTATTGCTTCACGTGGTTGATGCAAGTAGTCCGAATAGGTACGAGCAAGCTCGAGAAGTGAATAGTGTGCTTAAAGAAATTGGTGCAGACAAAACGCCGCAGTTGATGATTTATAATAAAATTGACTGCATGCCTGCAGTTGAGTCACATATTGAATATACGGATGACGGAGAAATCAAAGCGGTTTGGTTATCTGCTTTAAAGCAGGATGGGTTGAATCTTTTGTTGGATAGCTTGTCTACTCTTTGTCATAAGGATGATATGCACGTGGACGTTGTTATTAAACCGAGTCAGGCGAAATTACGAGCAAAGTTATTTGAAGTGGCGCAGGTAATAAAAGAAAAAAATAGAGAAGATGGTTGTTGGGAAATGGAATTAAATTTACCCAATAAGTATGGGCACCTTTTGGCAGAGCTTGAATGTGGTTAGTTCGGTTTTGATGATTAATTAATAGGATAACTCCTTGCTTGCGATTCAATACCGCCCTAAAATTGCTAGCTGGAACAAATAAAAACGATTTAATAGAGGTTTACTATGTCTTGGGACGAATCAGATAAAGATAAAGAAAATAAGAAAGACCCGTGGAGTGGTCGCAAAAAAGAGCAATCCCCGCCAGATCTTGATGAGGTGATACGTTCTATGCAAAAGAAATTAAGCATGTTATTCGGTGGCGGTGCTAAAAACCCCAAAAGACCGAATGGTAACGGCGCTAAAACTTCTGGTCCAGCGCCAACAGGATTTAATTTCACAGTGATTATTGTTGTCGCTGCGCTGGTTTGGTTAGCTTCAGGCATCTATATCATTGATGAAGGTAATAGAGGTGTGGTTTTAAGATTCGGAAAATACTTAGAAACTACAATGCCAGGGCCTCATTGGCGTTTTCCTAGGCCAATAGATAGCACATTGATCGTCAATGTAGATCAGCAGAGATTTATTGAGGTAGGTTACCGTTCTGGTACTAATCAACAGTCTTCAAGCGGTGTAAGAAAAGAAGCATTAATGCTGACAGAAGATGAAAATATTATCGATGTGCGTTTGGCCGTTCAGTACAAAGTAAAAAATGCGCAAGATTACTTGTTTAATGTGCGTGGGCCAGATGTAACGTTAAAACAAGCGACTGAAAGTGCTTTAAGGTCGGTTATTGGTAAAAGTAAAATGGATTTCGTATTGACTGAAGGACGAAGTGATGTTGTTGCTAACGTTGAAACTGAATTACAAAAAATGTTAGATGATTATGGAACAGGTTTGCAAGTATCTTCAGTTAACTTGGTAGAAGCGCAGCCACCTGAAGAGGTGCAAGGTGCATTTTCTGATGCTATTAAAGCGCGAGAAGATGAACAGAGGTTCATAAATGAATCTCAAGCGTATTCGAATGAGGTAATACCAAAAGCTCGTGGTGCCGGCTCTAGAATAGTTCAAGAAGCCGAAGCGTATGAGCAGCGAGTGGTATCTGAAGCATCAGGTGATGCTTCTCGTTTTGACCAATTGCTTGTTGAGTATGAGTTGGCACCGGAAGTTACACGAAAAAGGCTATATCTGGAAACAATGGAAGATGTTTTAGGGAGCTCGAAAAAAGTAATAATGGACGTGAAGGGGGGGAATAACCTCATGTATTTGCCGATTGATAAATTAATGCAATCAAGCAACGAAAAGTCGTCAACAAACCGGTTTATCACACCACCAGAAAAAACCGCGCCAGAAACATCGGGTAGAGATACTAGTTATAGAGATAGAGCAGGAAGGGGTAGATAAATGAAAATTAGTCCAGTAATTATTTTTGGAATATTAGGTGTCTTATTTGTAGGTGCTAATAGTGTATTTACCGTCGATCAGCGTGAAAAAGCAATGGTCTTTCGTTTGGGTGAAATTGTTCGTTCAGACATAACGCCGGGTCTTCACTTTAAAACGCCTTTTATCAATAATGTTAGAAAGTTTGATGGCAGAATTCAGACATTAGACTCACAACCAGAGCGATTTTTGACATCTGAGAAAAAGAACGTGATTGTAGATACGTTTGTAAAGTGGAAAATTGCAAGTGTTGATGATTTCTACCGTGCTGTTGGTGGTGATCCGCGTCAGGTTGATACGCGATTGAATCAATATGTAAAAGAAGGTATGAGAGCAGCGTTTAGTAAGCAAACTATATCGGAGGTTATTTCTGTTGGTAGAGATATCATTCGTGTCGGGCTTGTTAAAGATATGGATGTCTTAGGAAAAGCGTTGGGCGTAGATATTGTTGATGTGAGAATCAAGCGAATTGATTTGCCAGACGAAGTCAGTTCCTCCGTGTTTAAAAGGATGGAATCAGAGCGTGAACGTGTTGCTCGTGACTTTAGATCTCGAGGTAAGGAAGCGGCTGAAAGAATTAAGGCGGATGCGGACAAACAAGGTGAGATTATTTTGGCCAATGCATATAAAGAATCACAAGAGCTACGTGGTAAAGGTGATGCATTAGCGGCAAAAACGTATGCCAGTGCCTATAATAAAAATACAGAATTCTTTGCTTTTTATCGTAGTTTAGACGCGTATCGTAAAAGCATGGGATCAGGTAATGATTTGATTGTTCTTGAACCTACGTCTGACTTTTTTAAATACTTTAAAAAACAGTAACGTTTGATTCAGTATTATTGAGTCTTTATTATGGCGTGGCAGGATCTATTTACCGCAGTTGCGTTGGTGTTAGTGCTGGAAGGCGTTATTCCTTTTATGAGTCCGGACACCTTACGTAAAACATATCAACGCCTTGTGGAAATGGAAGATCAAACAATTCGGATGTCTGGCTTGGTCAGTATGATAGCGGGTGTATTGTTGCTAACATTAATTCGTTAGAGTGAAGTAGGTCGATGAAAAACAAAAATAATTGGATGTTGCCAGAAGGAATTGAAGAATTGCTTCCTGAAGATGCTGCGCGGCTGGAAACTATGCGGCGTGAATTGTTAGATGTGTTTAACAAGTGGGGCTATCAATACGTTATTACGCCAATGGTGGAATTCTTAGATTCCTTGCTAACAGGTACTGGCCCAGAAATTGATTTACAAACGTTTAAAGTAATAGACCAAATCAGTGGAAAAACGTTAGGTATTCGTGCAGATATGACACCTCAAGTTGCACGTATGGCGATGAATCAGATTAAATCTAATGCGCCTACACGTTTATGTTATTTGGGTTCAGTGTTACAAGCTCGTGGTGCAAAAATTGAAAAATCTCGGAGTCCTATTCAAGTAGGAGCTGAGCTATACGGCAGTCGCCATATAAAAAGCGATGTTGAAATTATTCAACTAATGTTAGAAGTACTGGCTACAGCCGGGTTAATGAATGTTCACCTTGATTTGGGGCACGTGGGTATCTTTAGAGGCCTAACGAAACAAGCTGGGTTGAGCGAGCAACAAGAAGCTGACTTATTTGATGTGCTGCAGCGCAAGTCTACAGATGAGGTTGAGGAGCTGTTACAAACCTTTGATTGCGATAAAAAATGGGTTGATGTGTTTCAAAGCCTGTTATCGCTTAATGGTGATATAGATGTGTTATCAACAGCTAAAGATGTTTTATCAATTGCTGATGAGAGTGTGCAAAAAGCGATTGGTGAGCTACAAGACATTGCGATATTAATGCAAGCCAACTTCCCCTCGCTTCCTTTGTATTTTGATTTGGCAGAATTACGTTGTTACCGCTATCAAACAGGGGTGGTGTTTGCTGCGTTTGTTCCAGGTTTTGGTTCTGAAGTGGCCAGAGGCGGACGTTATGATGCGATGGCAGAAGAACTTGGTGGCGAACAGCCGGCAACGGGCTTTAGTGCAGACATAAAGGTGTTGTCGCGATTGAGTACAGTAAATTCAGTTGAAATTGCGCCTGTTATTTTAGCGCCAGTAGATTCAGACCCTGACTTGTACGAAACAATTCGTGACTTAAGAGCAGCGGGTAAGATAGTTGTTCAGCAGCTACCAGACTCTAGTGATGAGCCTGCGCATACCAGTACGTTGTATAAACAAGATGGACGTTGGTTGGTCAGTGAATAACAAACGTTTTATTTAAAAATAATTTAATAGAGAAAGAAATGACAAAGAATGTAGTCGTCATTGGCACCCAATGGGGTGACGAGGGCAAAGGGAAATTGGTGGATTTATTGACTGATAATGTAGCGGCTGTTGTGCGCTTTCAGGGCGGACATAATGCAGGGCATACATTAGTTATTGGTGATAAAAAAACTGTATTACATCTCATTCCATCAGGTATTTTGCGTGATAATGTTCAATGCTTAATTGGTAATGGTGTCGTCCTTTCACCAGAAGCATTATTAGAAGAAATGGCCGTGTTAGAAGGCGCTGGTGTCAATTTACAAGGGCGTTTGAAAATTAGTGAAGCATGCCCTTTGATTTTACCGGTGCATATTGGTTTAGACCAGGCGCGTGAAATAGCCAGAGGCAATAAGGCGATTGGAACAACAGGTCGTGGTATTGGCCCAGCTTACGAAGATAAGGTGGCTAGACGAGGTTTACGTGCTGGCGATCTATTAACGCCAGATATATTTGCGACCAAGTTACGAGAGTTGCTTGATTACCATAACTTCGTGCTCAAAAACTATTTCAATGCCGATACATTTGATTTTGATACTGTTTATGCTGATGTGATGAAGCAGGCTGAGGTTATTAAACCGATGTTAATTGATGTGGCCGACACATTGCACCAATACGATGCGGATGGAAAAAATATTTTATTTGAAGGCGCTCAAGGCGCGTTACTAGATATTGATCACGGTACTTACCCATATGTCACATCGTCTAATACCACAGCGGGTAGCGCGGCCAGTGGAAGCGGTATGGGGCCTTGTGATATGGATTATGTGCTGGGCATTACCAAGGCGTATACAACGCGGGTGGGAAGTGGCCCATTTCCAACAGAATTAGATGACGAAGTAGGGCAATATTTAGGCAAACAAGGCCACGAGTTTGGTGCTACAACAGGACGTGAAAGGCGTTGCGGCTGGTTTGATGCGGTTTCATTGCGTCGTTCTGCTAGATTAAATAGCTTAACGGGTATTTGTCTTACCAAGTTGGATGTTATGGATGGACTTAACGAAGTAAAAATTTGTACGGGTTATGAACTTGATGGCAGGGTCATTGATGTGCCACCAATCGGCGCTGAGCAATATGCTAAATGTAAGCCGGTGTACGAAAGCATGCCAGGGTGGGCAGGGCAAACAGAAGGTTGTAAGTCATTAGACAATTTTCCAGCCGGTGCGCTGGCGTACGTTAAACGATTAGAAGAACTTGTTGGCGTGCCTATTGATATTATTTCTACGGGGCCAGAACGCACAGAAACCATTATTATTAGGGCGCCATTTGATTCATAAACAACATAGTAATTCAGCGTCTTGTGGTGAACAGGGTGCGATAAATGTGCCTATACTGCTAGCGGTGCGCTACCAATATATTGTTTCAACTAACGTGCGGTTAACATAAGGTGTCTAAAAAACGGCCAATAATTACAACCCGTAAATCTAAGGTTGACGCACCAGATCAAGAAAGCATCATCAGTAAAAAACAGTTACTGAGCTACTTAAAAGAACAACAAACACCGCAAGACTGGCTCGCTATTTCACGTGGGCTTGGCGTTGCTTCTAAGCGTTCAAAAAAAGCATTATCTAGCCAGCTGGCCGAGTTGTTGCGTACAGGGGAATTACTGTTTAATAGAAAAGAACAGTATTGCTTAGTGCAGCAAAGTGACTTAGAGGCGGGTACGGTCATTGGGCACGCAGATGGGTTTGGCTTTTTAAAATGTGAGGCCGGTGGTGATGATTTGTTTATTCCACCACGAGAAATGCGTGCACTCTTTAATGGTGACAAGGTACTGGCAAGTCGCGGAAAAATTAATAGGCAAGGAAAGGTCGAAGCGCGGAT
The DNA here is from genome assembly GCA_913061075.1 of uncultured Piscirickettsiaceae bacterium. GTDB lineage: Bacteria > Pseudomonadota > Gammaproteobacteria > Methylococcales > Cycloclasticaceae > Cycloclasticus. The sequence goes on from CAJXSK010000010.1 coordinate 8,009, forward strand.
TGTGGAAGTGCTAGATAGGCACGTTAAAACTATTGTGGGGCGGTTTTTTGATGTGATGGGTGTTTACCATATTGAGGCCGAGAATAAGCGTATTTTCCAACATATCTTCATTCCTAGTGATGCAATATTAAATGCTAAGGATGGGCAAATCGTCATGGTTGAGGTAACTCGTTACCCTTCTGCGCGTACTCAAGCGATTGGCAAAGTGGTTGAAGTAATGGGCGACCATATGGCGCCAGGCATGGAAATAGATATGGCTATACGTTCCTACGACTTACCGTATGAATGGTCTCAGCAAGTGTTAGACGAGGCGCAACAATTTTCAATTGATACCAATGATGTAGATATAAGTGACAGGACAGACGTGCGGTCGCTACCGTTTGTCACCATAGACGGTGCAGATGCACGTGATTTTGATGATGCTGTTTATTGTAAAAAAACAGCAGATGGTTGGGTGTTAAGCGTAGCAATTGCCGACGTGTCACACTATGTAAAGCCTGGCTCAGCGATTGACAAAGAGGCTTATGAACGCGGTAACTCGGTTTATTTTCCAGAAAAAGTAATTCCAATGTTGCCTGAAGTGCTGTCTAACGGTTTGTGTAGTTTAAACCCACTTGTCGACCGTTTATGCATGGTGTGTGAAATGCAGATAGATGAAGATGGCCGGATAACAGATTCAACTTTCCATCAGGCAATCATGCACTCACATGCACGGTTAACGTATGATCAAGTGGGTGAAATGCTCGAAGGGAGCAATGCGCCGCTGATAGAAAAAAACAAGGCGGTGATGCCGCATTTGTTAGAGCTTCATCGTTTGTATCAAGTGCTAAAAAATGCAGCAAATAATCGCGGTGCGCTTGAGTTCGACACGTTTGAAACGTGTTTCATTTTTGACGATGATAGAAAAATAAAAGCAATTGAGCCGTTAGTTCGACATGACGCACATCGACTTATTGAAATGTGTATGGTGGCAGCTAATGCAGCCACAGCCCAGTTCTTAGTAAAACACAACATGCCTAACTTGCTGCGTGTCCACGATGGCCCCAGTGTGGATAAGTTGCTGAAGTTAAGAAGTTTCTTGTCGGAAATAGGCCTGACCCTAGGTGGTGGGGATACGCCAACGCCGCGCGAATATAAAGAGCTTATTACAAAAGTGAAAGACCGCCCTGATGCGCATTTAATTGAAACAGTCGCATTAAGGTCAATGTCTCAGGCGCAGTACAGTCCTGAGCAAAAGGGGCATTTTGGATTGGCATTAGAGTTGTATGTGCATTTTACATCGCCGATTCGCCGTTACCCTGATTTGCTAACACACCGCGCTATTAAACATATTATTAAGGGTAAAAAGCCAAGTCGTTTTGATTATTCTGAGGCAGATATGGTTGGCTTCGGAGAGCATTGTTCTTTTTGTAATAGGCGAGCAGACGAAGCAACGAGAGATGTCGAAAGTTGGTTAAAGTGTGAATTCATGTCTGATAAGGTCGGAGACGAGTTTACGGGTGTTGTTTCTTCAGTTACGTCATTTGGTCTTTTTGTTGAGCTGGATAATATTCACATTGACGGCCTAATTCATGTAACCGCATTAGGTGACGATTATTACCATTTTGATGCTGGCAAACATAGGTTGTTAGGTGAACGTACTAATAGGTCTTTTCGCTTAGGTGATGCCTTAAATGTAAAGTTAGTAAGAGTGAGCTTAGACGATAAAAAAATTGATTTGGCATTAGTGGGCGCTGAATCAAGTAAAAAAGCAGCGCCAAAACGTAAAAAAAGAAAAAAACGTTAATGGCTGAATTGCAAACAATTTATGGCATACATGCAGCTGAAGCCCTTATTGCTAAAAGAGCCGATCGTATTGTTAATGTATGGTTTGACCAACAGCGGGGAGATGAAAAGCTTACTGGGTTAAAAGAACAATTGGCTGGAATAGGCCTTGCCTTTACGTTGGTAGATAAAAAGACCTTAGATAAACTGTCCAAACACGGTAATCATCAAGGTGTGTTGCTAACAGCAAGGTTACCCCAAGAGTTGAGTGAAGATGCGCTGAAGAATGCGCTCGCGTTGAAAGAAGGAAATGCGTTCTTTTTGGTGCTGGATCAAGTAACCGACCCTCATAACCTAGGTGCCTGCTTAAGAACGGCATTGGCTGCGGGTGTGGATGGCGTTATTGTGCCAAAAGATAATGCATGCAGAATAACGGCGACAGTGTGTAAGGTGTCTAGTGGGGCGGCAGAGGTTGTGCCTGTCTATCGGGTAACCAATCTAACTAGAACGCTGAAATGGCTTAAAACACAGGCTGTTTGGCTGAGTGGTGCGGCAGGTGAGGCAGATAAGAGTTTGTTTGACGCTGAGTTGTCGGGTTCAGTCGCTATAGTAATGGGTGCGGAAGGGAAGGGCTTAAGAAAATTAACACTAGAACAGTGCGATCAGTTGATAAAAATTCCGATGGTCCATGACATGGAAAGTTTGAATGTATCCGTCGCGGCAAGCATTATTATGTATGAAGTAGTCCGACAGAACTCGCTAGCATCTATATAATAGATTCGTTTAACTTACACCATATTTAATTATGCAATCCATTACCTATACGTTACGTACGTCAGACATCGTCGATTTTAATGAATACCATGCCCGTAGAAATGGGGTTTACGGTAAGGGCATTACAAGGCATCAAATGATCTGGCCAGGTGTGGTGGCTTTGGTGGCTTTATTCGTTGTTATGTCAACTAAGCAAGCTCAAATGGGTGTGTACTTTTTGGTAGGCGCATTTGTATGGTCGCTAGTTGTCCCCGCATGGATGAAGAAAAGGTTCCAAGAACAAGTGTTAGAAGGGTTGTCAGAAGAGGTGATTAACGAAACAGCAGGTTTGTATACATTAATCACTCAGCCTAAGGGCATAAAAGAAATAACACCTTCGGGGGAAACGCTGATCACTTGGCGAGAAATACGCCGACTCGAAAAAACAAAGCGCCACTTGTTTTTATACATAAGCGATGATGCTGCATTGATTATCCCGAAAGATACCATGACAGATGAAAGTAATTTAAAAGATTTTAATAATGACGTGGTTGATTACATACAAAAAACAAGGAAATAGACGGCTAGCTTGATTTAATTTGGTCTAGGCTGTAGAATCGCGCGTTCGAATTTGTAGCTATTTAAAACGCTACAACCCTTGCTTCACCTTCATTGTAAAAGGGAAGCTGATAATCCATAAGGACATAGTATGAGACATTATGAAATAGTATTTCTGGTTCATCCGGACCAAAGTGCGCAGGTTCCTGCGATGATAGAACGTTATACCGCTACGATTGAAGAAGGCAATGGTAAACTTCATCGTGTAGAAGATTGGGGCAGAAGACAACTTGCTTACCCAATTAATAAAATTCATAAAGCACATTACACATTAATGAATATTGAATGTGGCCAAAGCGTGGTTGATGAACTTGAAAAATCTTTTCGTTTTAACGATGCAGTGATCAGAAACCTTATTATGCGTTGTGACGATGCAGAATCAGGCACAACACCGCTTGCTAAATCTAATGAAAAAGATTCTACTGATACTAAGCCAAAACGTGAATATAAAGAGCCAGCAGCTGCTCCTGTGGAAGCAAAAGCTAAAACAGAAGAAGCGGCAACAGAAGAGTAATTTCTTCACCTCGCTCGTTATACACAAAATAATTAAGGAATAAAAATGACATTTGATAAAGGTTTTAGACGTCCACGTCACTGTAAATTTACAGCTGAAAACGTAAAGCAAATCGATTATAAAGATATCGATACATTAAAAGAATATATGACTGAGACAGGTAAAATTATGCCTGCTCGTGTTACTGGTGTTAAAGCTAAGTATCAACGTCAATTAACAGCCGCTATTAAGCGAGCACGTTTTTTATCGTTGATTCCATATTGCGACGCACACGAAAGATAAAATAGACTCATTCGTGGTCTTTGGCTGCGAATAAGCTTTTTGTATGAAAGCACTAGCAACATTTATCATGCAAGGTGGGCGCCAAGCGACTGTAGTCGTAGCGGTGTTAGCGGTTTTATCGCTATTGTTCCCCCCTTTAGTTATCTTTAGTGTGGCGGCACTTTGTTTGGTTGCATTGAGAAATGGAGCAGCAGAGGCAGCCAGAGTCATCATAGGTGCTACAGTAGCAACAGCCCTGATGGGTTTGGTCTTACTTGGGACACCAGTCATTTCACTGACGTATTTGTTTGTACTGTGGATGCCCGCGTACCTTGTTTCGCTAGTGTTGCGAGAGACGGGTCAATTCAGCAAAGCATTAGAAGTCTTGGTGTTGTTGGGTATGATAGCGGTGTTGGGCGTGTACATGATGGTTGATAATCCATCAGAACAATGGGCTTTGGGTATTCAAAGCGCTATTGGAAAAATTAGTCAGCAACAAGAGCTACCTGTTACGCAAGAAGAGTTAAATGCGGGGATTGAATTTTGGTCCCATTACATCACAGGTATTGTAGTGGCGGGGTCGTTAGCTACACTTGTTGTGAGTTTGATATTAGCCAGATGGTGGCAAGGGTTGTTATATAACCCGGGTGGTTTTAGCGAGGAGTTTGCTGGTATTCGCTTATTACCTAGAGACGCAGTTGTTTTTGTTACGTTAATGTTTGCGGCATCAATATTAAGTAACGATCTGGCTGAAGTGTTATGGAATGTTGATATACCTGTATTGTTATTGTTTTTAATGGTGGGTATGTCAGTTGTACAAGGCATTGTAAAAAAGAAAAGTAAGGGGCGAGCAATTTTAATTGTCTTTTATTTGGCTGTATTTTTTGTACCGCATTTGATCTTTCCAATTGTTTTAATTGGCTTGTCAGATGTTTGGATGGATTGGCGTCAACGGTTGTAAAGCGTGGCGAAAATAAAATTTTAATATTAATAGGATATGTGCGATGGACGTTATTCTTCTTGAAAAAGTAGCAAATTTAGGTGACTTAGGTGACAGAGTTTCTGTGAAGCCAGGTTTTGGTCGTAATTTTTTAGTTCCCAATGGAAAAGCAGTACTAGCGACTGCGGATCGTATTGAAGAATTCGAAAAACGTAGAGCCGAGCTTGAAAAAGCAGCCGCTGAACGTTTATCTGATGCAGAAAAACGAGCTGAAGCAATTAATAAACTAACGTTAGAGATTGCTCATCAAGCAGGCGAAGAAGGTAAGCTGTTTGGTTCTGTGGGTATGACGGATATTATTAAATTAGCAGCAGATGCTGGGGTTGAGTTATCTAAAAACGAAATCAAGCTACCTGATGGTCCGATTAGGCAAACAGGTGAGTTCGATATACTTGCTCACTTACATACAGATGTTGTTGCAACGTTTAAATTAACTGTAGTAGCAGAAAGCTAAGTTAAGCTATTTAAATAAAAAGCCGGTGCAATTTGCGCCGGCTTTTTTTTGCACGATATTTTTGTACTAATTCTTCATGTACAATTAACTTTAATCATTTTTATATTGCCGATGTATGCCTGAAAGCCAACTTAACTACGATATGCCAGACGAGACCGAGTTTCTCAGAGTGCCGCCACATTCATTACAAGCTGAGCAATCTGTGATTGGTGGTTTAATGTTGGACAATCATTGTTGGGATGTTGTCGCTGAATTAGTATCAGAAGAGGATTTTTATCGTAAAGATCATCGGCTAATCTTTGGTGCTATTGCTAATTTAGCTAAACAAGATGAACCATTTGATGTAGTAACAATTTCAGAAGTTTTGGAAAAAACAGCTGATTTGGACACAGTAGGCGGGTTGGCTTATTTAGGGACACTGGCAAAAGATACGCCCAGCGCGGCAAATATTAAGAGTTATGCTGATATCGTTCGTCAACGTTCTGTTCGCCGTCAATTAATACACATTGGTAACGAGATAGCCGACTCGGGTTTTGATACAGCGGGTGGCGAAATTTCCGAATTGTTAGATGTTGCGGAAACAAAGGTTTTTCAGATTGCTGAACAAGGGGCTAAGGGAAAAAATGGTTTTGAGCCGATTAAAGATATATTGGCAAAGGCTGTCACACGCATAACTGAATTACATGAAACTGGAGACTCCATAACAGGTGTCAGTACAGGCTTTAAAGATTTAGATGAGATGACATCGGGTCTACAACCGGCCGATTTAATTATCGTGGCAGGACGACCTTCAATGGGGAAAACCAGTTTTGCGATGAACTTAGCCGAGAATGTTGGCATACAAAGTGGTTTGCCTGTGGCTGTGTTTAGTATGGAGATGCCAGCTGATTCTTTAGCAATGAGAATGATGTCTTCACTCGGGCGTATTGATTCGCATAAAGTTCGTACTGGGCAATTAGAAGAGGATGAATGGCCACGTATGCAGTCCTCCATTAATTTATTAGCAGAGGCTAAGCTATTTATTGATGATACCGCGGCGCTTAGCCCGGTTGAAGTTCGTGCGAGATCGCGTCGTTTAATGAAAGAACATGGGCAGTTAGGGTTGATTGTATTAGATTATTTACAACTGATGCAGTCGCCTTCGAGTAGTGAAAGTAGGGTGGCTGAAATCTCTGATATTTCACGATCATTAAAAGCGTTGGCAAAAGAATTGAACGTACCAGTCATCGCACTCTCGCAATTGAACCGTAATCTTGAACAACGCCCTAATAAACGCCCTGTTATGTCTGATTTAAGGGAGTCTGGAAGTATCGAACAGGATGCAGATGTTATTGTGTTTATTTATAGAGATGAAGTCTACAACGAGGATTCGCCCGAAAAAGGCATTGCTGAAATCATTATTGGCAAACAGCGGAATGGCCCCATTGGTACGTGTCGATTAACATTTTTGGGGCAATACACCCGTTTCGAAAATTATGCACATGATTCTTACTCGGATGATGATTATTAATGCGAGCGCTTATTCTTGACGTCCTAAAGCCATTTTATTTGTTGGTTGAAAAAAAGAATGATTAACCAGGCTGTTGCAGAAATAGATTTAAGTGCTCTTAAGCATAATTTGGCTATTGTAAAAAAAACAGCATACCAATCTAAAGTAATGGCGGTTATTAAGGCGAACGCTTATGGCCATGGTATGTACCAAGTTGCACAAGCACTCATTGATGCAGATGCTTTTGCTGTAGCACGCGTTGCAGAAGCAGTAGAGCTTCGAGATGCCAATATCAAAGGCCCCATTGTCGTATTAGCTGGTTTTAATACCGCGTCAGAGTTAACAATATGTAACGCACTCGAGTTAGATGTTGTTATTCATTGTGAGCAGCAAATTGAGTTATTGAACAGAGCCAATTTTGATAAGCCTCTAACCGTGTGGATGAAAATAAACACAGGAATGAATCGTTTAGGGTTTGATCCAGCTGATGTTACGTCAGTTATTCATCGCCTTGAGCTTAATCAAAATATAAGACAACCATTTAAGTTAATGACGCACTTGGCGTGCGCTGATGATATGTGCTCGGATGCAACAGCAAATCAAGTAACATTGTTTGATGAACTGGTAAGCAACACAATAGGTGAACAAAGCATTACAAACTCAGCTGGGTTGTTGGCTTGGTCGTATGCTCAACGCCATTGGGTAAGGCCGGGTATTATGTTGTACGGCGGCAACCCGTTTTCTAACAAAGCAGCTGAAGATAATGGGCTGAAGCCCGTTATGACGTTTAAAAGTAATATATTGGCTATTCACCGCGTAAAGAAAGGGCAATCTGTTGGTTATGGTGGTGCTTGGATAGCATCGAAAACAAGTTTGATTGCTACGGTAGGCATAGGGTATGGAGATGGCTACCCTCGGCATGCCTCAATGGGAACGCCCGTGTTAATTAACAAGCAACATGCCTATTTAGTGGGGCGAGTATCTATGGATTCAATTTCAGTTGATATCACGGAGTGTGAGAACATTTGTATTGGTGACGACGTTATTTTATGGGGAAATGGATTGCCAATTGAGGATGTGGCTAAAGCGAGTGACACTATATCGTACGACTTGATGTGTGGTGTGACAGAGAGAGTGCCACGACGTTATATAGAGGTAAATTAGGTGGTCGTTAAGAGTAAGGTTTTATACCATTGTAGAGAGTGTGGTGCTAGTGCTACCAAGTGGGCTGGGCAATGTCAGGACTGCCATGCTTGGAATACGCTTGATGAATCAGTTAAATCGGGCTCTTCAAATAATAATCGGTTTAGTGGGTATGCTGATCAAGCACAATCAGCTCAGGTCGTGAGCTTATCTGATGTGGAAGCAACGAGTGTTGATCGAATATTAACGGGGCTTAGCGAATTAGACCGCGTGCTGGGTGGGGGTATTGTGCCGGGCTCGGCTATTTTATTGGGGGGGGACCCCGGTATAGGAAAATCAACATTGTTACTACAAACAATGGCGACATTAAGTCAACGCGCTAATACGTTATATGTCAGTGGTGAAGAATCAGCACAGCAAGTTAGCATGCGCGCTACGCGGCTGCAATTGGTCGTAGACAACGTTAAAATACTTTGTGAAATATCTCTTGAAACAATTTTAGCGACAGCAGAAAAGTTATCGTCAGATGTATTGGTGATTGATTCTATTCAAACGGTATTTACTGATGAATTACAATCAGCGCCCGGCTCAGTGGGGCAAGTACGAGAATGTGCTGCACGCCTCGTACGATTTGCTAAACGTACTAATACAACGATATTTCTAATCGGCCATGTGACGAAAGAAGGCACTATAGCTGGCCCGCGAGTACTAGAACATATGGTGGATTCAGTGCTCTACTTTGAAGGTGACTCGGGTAGTCGTTTCCGAGTTATTCGGGCAATAAAAAATCGTTTTGGTGCTGTCAACGAGTTGGGTGTTTTTGCGATGACGGAAAAAGGGTTGCGTGAAGTAAGTAATCCATCTGCTATTTTTCTTTCGCGCCATGAACAAGAAGTGCCGGGCAGCGTGGTAATGGTTACGCGTGAGGGTTCAAGGCCTTTATTAGTTGAAGTACAAGCGTTAGTTGATGAAAGCCAATTCGGCAATCCAAGAAGAGTTACTGTGGGGATGGATCAAAATCGGCTGGCTATGTTGTTAGCTATATTGCACCGTCATGGACAGTGTTCGTTATTGGATCAAGATGTGTTCGTGAATATTGTCGGTGGCTTGAGAGTGATGGAAACCGGTGGAGATTTAGCAGTAGTTGCTGCGTTGATGTCTAGTTTTAAATCTAAAAATATTCCTAAAGATTGGATTGTTTTTGGTGAATTAGGTTTGTCTGGTGAGGTTAGGCCCGTACCTAATGGGGAAGAGCGTTTAAGGGAAGCTGCCAAGCATGGCTTTAAAGTTGCTATCGCACCAAAAGGTAATGTGCCTAAAGGTGGGGTGGAAGGGTTGGATATAAAAACGGTGAGTGTATTGCGCGATGCACTGGAATTTATTTAACGCTCACTAGCGCTCAGCGCATCTAAGTTGCGCTCCATCAATTCTGTGTCGCCTAAGTTAAGTTCAACTAAGCGTCGCAAGTGTGTGATGCTATCTAAGTCAATATCGGTTATGTGGAACCCGACGTGTGATTGTTTGTTAATAAAAGTAGCTTCGACAAACATTGTAATTAAAAAGCCATCTTCGAGCGTGATGGTTAATTTGGCAATGTTCATGTCATTAAAATTGATATCACTTTTTGACATATCTATCAGACAGCCGTTTAATGAAATATCCAGCAATTGACTTGTATGATTTTGGCCATTCGGTAGTTTAAGTTGAATGGCTGCATCATGAAAAATTCGTACAAATTGTCTTCGTTTATCCATTTTCATATTAAAAATCGATGTTGTTGTTTTGGGTTATTCCGTAAAAAAAACATATTTGCTTTTATCAATACGAAACTTAGCGTTGTGTTCTAGCTTGGCTTCATTTTCTATGATTCTTCCATCAATAAATATGTCGATATTATCAATTAATTTTGAAATATAGTAACCGCTTTGCCTTTTTGCAATGATGGCGGGTATTTTTTCATCTTGTGTTATTTCAGTTAATGCGGAGTGCAGCGTGATCACACGACCAATGTCGGAACCACTCATGATTTGTAAGTTGGCTATTTCAGCGCTTTTTGTAATGGGTGTTTTTTTTTGGATTTCTTCGGAGGGAGCTTGTTCGTTTTGAGATAATTGAACATAGTCCACAACATTGTCAGTAAATAAAAGCTCATGTTTAGCCATTTGAACTCTATCGCCTTGTTGTAAGGGTTGTTTTTTAATGGGCTTACCATTAATGAACGATGCGAATTGTTCAGTGGTGCTTTCAATATAATATTGGTTGCCTTCAAAACTAACGGCTAGGTGTGTTGGAGCAACAGCAAGGCTATCGATAGAGAATGTGTTACTTGTATCTCTGCCAATAGTTACCGAGCCATCTTCTATCAAGTGGAAAACTTCAACAATTTTGTCTTTAAAAAATAGGGTGAGCTTAGCCATACATATATAAGTGTGATAATTGAAATAAGTATAGTAAAGAAAAGAAGAAAATGTATTTCAGAGGGCTAATTCTTTATTTTTATTAACTTAATGGCATTACTCTCCATTTGAATAATTTCTATTGGATGGTCGTAGAGCTTCAAACTGGTACCGGGCTCAGGAATGGCCTCTAGGTATTCCATTATTAAACCATTCAACGTTTTGGGCCCAGATGTAGGTAAGGTCCAATTTAATGAACGATTGAGTTCTCGAATAGTTATATTGGCACTGATTAGCAGTGATCCATCTTCTTTTTGCTGAATATCTGGAGAACTATCAGACGGGTCGGTAGTGAATTCGCCAATGACTTCTTCTAAAACATCTTGAAGTGTAATGATACCTAAAATAACACCATATTCATTAACAACAACTGCAAAACGGCGTTTGTTTTTTTGAAAATTAATGAGTTGTGTATACAGTGATGTGTTATTTGGAATGAAATAGGGTTCTGAGGCGAGTTCTTGTATTGTTGTAATGGTTAATTCATTATTTGTAAGAGCAGCAGACGTATTTTTTATTCTAATGACACCTTGGATCTTTTCTATATTTTCATCGAAAACGGGTAGGTTTGAATACGATGAATTTAGCAGTTGTTTTTTTATTTCTTCGATATCATCGCTTAAATCAATGCCTGCTGTTTCGTTAGCAGGAATCATGATGTCTTCAACGGTAGAATGTTCAAGGTCGAGAATGCCCAATAACATGTCTTTATGCTGGCGTGGTATCAACGCACCGGCTTCTGTGACCACAGTCCGCAGCTCGTCAGTTTCCATGGCGTCGGTTTTTTGTTCATTAATATCAATACCAAATAATTTCAATAAGATACTTGATAAGCTATTAACAACCCAAACAATCGGGTAAAGAACTTTTAATAGAGGTGTGTAGATAAGAGCCGCAGGAAAAGCCAACTTTTCTGGATGAAGAGCAGCCCATGTTTTTGGTGCGACTTCAGAAAATATTAGAATAATGAATGTTAATAAACCGGCAGCAATGGCTATCCCTGCTTCCCCATACAGCCTTAATGCAATAATGCTGGCAATGGACGAGGCAAAAATATTTATGAAATTATTACCCAATAAAATCAGGCCTATCAGACGGTCAGGCCTTTGTAATAGCTTGTAGGCTAGTTCGGCACCTAGTTTGTTATTTTTAATATGGTGTAACAGGCGGTAGCGATTAAGGCGCATTAGTGCCGTTTCAGACCCTGAAAAAAATGCAGATAAAATAACCAACAAGGCGAGAATGCCGAATAAAGCACCTAGGGATAAATCAGTCAAAATATAAGCTCAATTGTGAAGGTCGGTTTTATCGATGGGTTAGTTATATATACGGCCAATTATAGTAGCGAATGGTAACAATAATTCGTTATTTTTGAATTTTTCAAAGATAATGTTCACTAAGTGTCAGTTTTTTGACATACTATAATTTAAATAATAATAAACTCACTTTAGCACTTATGTCCGTAAAAGATGTTTTGATAATCGATGAAGATGACATTCGACGAGCGGATGTTTCTGCAGTCATGCAGTTTATTGATTTTAATGTGACACATACATCGATTCCTAAGTTAATCAAACTAGACGTGAATGCCCAGCCTTCATTAATTGTGTTATGTGAGGGCGTTACATATACAGAAACGGCAATAAATAAACTATTCGAAAAAAATATTATTCAGCAACCTTTTTTGTACCTGTTTAACAAGGGTAAAAGCCCGTCCATCCCTAAGTCGTTAAAGAGGTATATGGTGCCGTTGGAATGGCCAACCAATTATCAGAAGTTAATTGAGGGGTTACGTAACATTCAAATTGCGACGGGCGAAATTAATGATGAAGTGTCTCAGCGTGCATCAGAATTGTTTAGAAGTTTAGTGGGTAATAGCCAAGAAGTTCAACGTGTTAGGCAACTTATTCAACAGGTTTGCGTGACGGATGCGACGGTGCTGATACTCGGCGAGTCTGGTACTGGCAAAGAAGTGATTGCACGGAATATTCATTACCACTCAAGTAGAAGAAATAAAGCGTTTGTACCAATAAACTGTGGCGCAATTCCTGGGGAGTTGCTTGAAAGCGAATTGTTTGGTCATGAAAAAGGTGCTTTTACCGGTGCGTTAACGGCACGCCAAGGTCGGTTTTCCTTAGCAGAGGGCGGCACGTTGTTCTTAGATGAAATTGGTGATATGCCCTTGCAAATGCAAGTAAAGCTGCTGAGGGTCTTGCAAGAAAGGGTGTATGAAAAGGTTGGTAGTGATAAACCCATTAAGTGCGATGTGCGTATTGTTGCTGCTACACACCGTGATTTAAAAAAAGAAATTGAAAAAGGTGAATTTCGGGAAGACTTGTTTTATCGGTTAGATGTTTTTCCCATAGAAATCGGGCCATTACGTTCACGGGTGGATGATATACCTGTATTAATAAATGAATTAGTTCAACGTATTGAACATGACAACAAAGGTTCGGTTCGATTTACGTCGGGGGCAATGATGGCGCTATGCCAACATGATTGGCCGGGAAATGTACGAGAGTTGGCGAATATGGTTGAGCGGTTAGCCATGTTACATGCTTACGGCGTGGTTGATGTGAAAGACTTGCCTGAGAAGTTTCATCAATATTCGACGGACGTTGTACAAGCTCAAGAAGGCATTGTTTTACAAGAAGATTTTTTATCTCCAGCCGTCATGCCTGAATCTAGTGCTACCCCGCTATTTTCTCCAAGTTCGCAAAACATTATCCCTGAACAGGGGTTGGATCTTAAAGAGCATATGAATAACCTTGAGTGCTCACTCATTCAGCAGGCTCTAGATGAAACCAATGGCGTGGTTGCGCACGCAGCGAAGCGGCTTAATATGCGACGAACCACATTGGTTGAAAAAATGCGCAAGCACGACATACAGCGTCCAGACTTATAGCTGTCCGATAATTGACGTATTTTTCATTGATGTTGGTAAACTATTGAATTAAAACATAAATAAAATTGGAATGATTTTTGCAGTATTGCTTTCACAGTAAATATTTAACTGCAAATTATGAGACAAATAGCTAGCACAGAACTAATACAAAATAATATTCCTTTAGAAAATGCGTTTCACGCATTTAATGAAGTTTCGGAGCGCTTAACTGAGTCATATCAACTGTTGGAACAACAAGTGATTTGCTTAACGGCGGAACTATCTGAAGCAAATACTGAAAAACTTAAGTTTTTATCTGAAAAAGAACAGTTAGCTGACCAGTTGGAGTGTATGTTGGAATCCTTGCCAGGGGCAGTGATCGTTTTAAATGACGAAAATATAGTTATTAAGGCGAATGCTTGTGCTCGAGGTTGGTTAACAGCGAGTTTGATTGGTAAAAGCTGGGGTTCTATAGAGCAATCTTTTTTGGTTGGTTCGGAACAATTAGACAGCGAATATCTATTACAAGATAACCGAGTCATCGCGCTGTCGAGAACAACGTTGCAGTCTGGTCAAGGTTTCGTCATCTTATTAAGTGATATTACACAGCAGCGTGAGCTTCATCATAAGCTAGAGCACAAAGAAAAGTTAGCCGCTATGGGTAAATTTTCAGCTGGTTTAGCACATCAAATTAGAACACCTTTAAGCTCAGCTCTACTGTATGCATCTCAACTAAATTCCGGGTTACCTGATGTCGAATTAGGGAAAAAGTATTCGACGAAGCTGCTTGAACGCTTGAGGCATATCAACAATCAAGTGTCGGATATGCTTGGTTATGCCCATAAAGGACACTTTAGAAAAGCCGTATACAACTTGCAGAACATAGCATTTCAGCTAACAAGTTCATATCAAGCTAAGCCAGCCAATATTACGTTCGAAACACAGAGTATCCGCAATAATATATCTGTTCAAATTAGTAAGGATGCGTTAATCGGCGCTATAGATAACTTAATTAACAATGCGTTAGAGGCTGGTAATGCTGATGATGAAGTACGTTGCCTTATTGAAACAGTAAATGAAAGCATTCTGAGTATATCCGTTAGTGACCAAGGCGTTGGTTTACCCTCTTCAAAAGTTGCGCAGGTATTTGAACCGTTTTATACAAATAAGGCTGAAGGAACAGGGTTGGGTCTAGCCGTGGTTAAAGAGATAGTGAATGCCCACGGTGGACATATTACATGTGATTCAACAGAGGGTGTTGGTACGACATTCACGATGTTATTGCCGGTAGTAATGGCAGGAAGTGTCATGGAAATGGAGGAAACGGCATGAAGGAAATAGATATATTGATTGTTGAAGATGACCCGTCGCTTCAAGAGGCGATACAAGATGCGTTGGCTATGTATAAAACAGTTTGCGCAAGTGATGGAGAGGAAGCGCTGCAAGTGCTTGAATCGAATCGAGCACGGCTGGTGATTAGTGATGTGCAAATGAAACCTATGGATGGGTTTAAATTATTAGAGACGTTAAAAACGCGTTTCCCGAATCTTCCTGTTTTATTAATGACAGCATTTGCAACGGTTGATAAAGCCGTTAAAGCGATGCAATTAGGTGCATCTGACTATTTAACGAAACCGTTTGAGTTCGACCTATTACTTAATAAAGTTGAACAAACCATTGCGCCAAAGCAGGTATCTTTTGGAGAAATGCCCAGCAAGGATAGAAGTATGCAAGATATCGTTGCACTGGCTGGCCGTGTGGCAAAAAGTGACGCAACGGTATTAATTCAGGGTGAAAGTGGCACCGGTAAAGAGGTGTTGGCACGGTTTATTCACAAAAACTCGTTAAGAGATAAGAAGCCTTTTGTGGCCATAAACTGCGCAGCTATTCCTGAAAACATGCTTGAAGCGATGTTGTTTGGTTATGAAAAAGGTGCTTTTACAGGTGCGCACCAAATGACCCAAGGCAAATTTGAGCAAGCTCAAGGCGGAACCTTGTTGCTTGATGAGGTATCGGAAATGAATATTTCATTACAAGCGAAGCTATTGCGTGTTCTGCAAGAAAAAGAAATTGAACGCTTGGGTGGTAAGAAAACTATTTCACTGGACGTGCGTGTTTTGGCAACCACCAATAGAAACTTGCGTGAATACGTAAACGAAGCAAAGTTTAGAGAAGATTTGTTGTACAGAATAAATGTATTTCCGATAACAATTCCACCGCTTAGGGAAAGAAAGTCTGACGTACTAGCACTCGCAAAAACATTGTTAGCAAGGCATCAAGGGCAGCTAGGGTCTATCCCCGTGTTATCAAAGGCAGCCATTAAATCACTCGAAAATTATTCTTGGAAGGGCAATGTAAGAGAACTGGAAAATGTCATACAACGCGCATTAATTATGACATCTGGTTCCGTTATCGAAGACTGTGATTTGGTATTTGAGACCGAGCAACCTGATGTGATGAACTCAACCAGAAATGAAGAGCCAGTTACTAAAGGCCTAAGCCAAGGCGTTAAAGCGGCTGAAGATGAGCTGATTTTAGAAACGTTAAAAGATGTAAATGGAAGCCGAAAAAACACCGCGGAACGGTTGGGAATAAGCGCTAGAACCTTACGTTATAAAATTGCCAGAATGAAAGACTCTGGCATAACAATACCGGCATAAAAACCTTAAAAAAGGAAAATACTGATGAGTAATATAGAAATTAATAATGTATTAGCGCAGATGCGTGCAATGTCATCGCAAGTGCAGGGCATTGAAACTGCTCCCATGGCTACAAATAAGACAAAAGACTTTTCTAGTATGTTGAGCGAGTCAATTGAGGCGGTTAATAAAACGCAAATGGATGCAGGTGCGTTGTCTACGGCGTTTACTAAAGGTGAAACCGATGCCAGTTTGGCGGAAGTGATGGTGTCTTTGCAAAAAGCGAGTATGTCCTTCCAAACGGTCATGCAAACACGAAACAAACTGGTTGATGCATATAAAGATGTTATGCGGATGTCGATGTAATATTACTTTTATCAAACTAGCTAATAATTAAGGAACACAGCATGTCAATTCCAGCAGAGCAAGCAGCAATGCAATTACAAGCCTCGCCAAACCATATGATTCGTCAGTTGGGCGTTATGGTGGCGCTTGCGGTGAGTGTCGCATTGGGTGTTGCGGTTGTGTTGTGGTCACAAACACCTAATTACGGATTGTTGTATAGCAATGTAGGGGAGCGCGAACTCAGTGCGGTTGTCTCAGGACTTCAACAATCTGGTGTGGATTACAAAATAGATGCGGCATCAGGTACTGTGATGGTGCCAGCATCGATGGTCGATGAGTTGCGGATAAAATTAGCAGGTCTTGGCCTACCTCGTGGCGGCGGTGGAAGCGGTTTTGAATTGCTAGAAAAAGATATGGGATTTGGAACGAGTCAATCGATTGAAAAAGTACGGATTCAACGGGCCCTTCAAGGCGAAATTGCGCGTTCAATCGTAACGATACAAAGCGTACGTTCAGCGCGCGTGTTACTAGCTATTCCGAAACAGTCAGTATTTTTAAGGGATAGAAAAAAGCCAAGTGCTTCGGTTGTTGTTGATTTGTATCAAGGCCGGTTGTTGAAAAAAAGTGAAGTGGCTGCAATTTTACATTTGGTTTCTTCAGCTGTGCCGCAGCTTGATCCGACACAGGTAACGGTTGTTGACCAAAAAGGAACAATGCTTAGCTCAAAGTCGTCTGACGATACCATGTCGATGACCAGTAATCAGTTCGAATTTATACAAGGTGTTGAAGAGCATTTGATTGGCAGAGTTGAGTCAATACTTCAGCCTATCGTGGGTGCTGGTGCAATTAGAGCATCTGTCTCTGCGGATGTTGACTTTACTGTAACAGAGCAAACACAAGAGCAATATAACCCGGATTTGCCAGCGCTTAGGAGTGAGCAAATAACGGAAGAACAAAACAGTTTACCTAGTGCACAAGGGATCCCCGGTGCATTGTCTAACCAACCTCCTCAAGCCGGTGAAGCGCCTGAGGTGGTTGAAGGGCTTGCCGCAGTTGAAGGTATAGAGCCTGCGCCAGCAGCGAGTGCATCAAATTCGAATAAGCGCTCAATTAAAAATTACGAATTAAATAAGAAGATTAGTCATACTCAATTATCAACGGGGCGATTAAAAAGGGTTTCTGTGGCAGCGGTAATCGATAACAAACGTATTGTGGGGGAAGATGGTCAAGCAACATCAGAACCTTATACGGCTGAAGAATTGACAAAATTTAGTAACTTAGTCAAAGAAGCAATAGGTTATAACGAATTGCGAGGTGACAGCGTGACAGTATCTAACTTGGCATTTATGCAGCCAGCCACACCTGAGGCGCTACCAGAAATACCTATGATGGAGCAGCCATGGTTTTGGGATGTTGTAAAACAAGCAATCGGTGGTGTCTTTGCGTTGTTATTGGTCTTTTTGGTCTTAAAACCTACGATTAAAAGCTTGTTGGCTAAGCCAGAAATGACCATGGTGCCTGCGGGGCCTCAAGGGATGATGGTTGGCCCGGATGGTGTGCCAATGCCAATGGGGCAGGAAGAAGGTGGCAATTTAGGATTAGACAGTGATGAGGAATTAATGCGGTTAGAGGCACCGAAAAGTTATGAGCAACGTTTAGAAATGGCTCAAAAAATAGCCGGAGAAGACCCTAAACGAGTTGCACAAGTAATGAAAACCTGGATACAAGACTAATGGAAGACGAAACAAAAATAGAAAGTTCAATGAGTGGCATTGAAAAAGCCGCAGTATTGTTATTGTCGTTGGGTGAAGATCATGCTGCTGGTGTGATGAAGCACATGGGGCCCAAAGAAGTACAACAAGTTGGGTCAGCCATGGCCACATTAGAAAACATTACAACTGAAACGTTAGACTCAGTTGTTGGTCTTTTTATCACGACTATCGGTGGGCAAACAGCCTTAGGCATTGATTCAGATAAGTACATTAAGAACGTTTTAACGAATGCTTTAGGTGCGGATAAAGCCGGCGGCGTTATTGACCGTATTTTATTGGGTAGAAACTCGAAAGGGTTGGAACAATTAAAGTGGATGGACCCAAGATCAATCGCTGATTTAATTCGCCTAGAACACCCGCAAATTATTGCCATTGTATTGTCCTATTTGGATAGTGACCAAGCAGCTGAAACACTCAGTTACCTTCCCGTCAGAGCAAGAGCAGATATTTTATTGCGAGTAGCTGTTATGGAAGGCGTTCAGCCTGCGGCACTGCAAGAACTAGATGCGATTATGGAAAAGCAACTCTCTGGTGGTTCAGGTGTTCAGACAGCATCTATGGGAGGGATTCAATCTGCTGCCAACATGCTTAACTTTATGGAAGGTTCAATGAGCGCAGAGCTAATTGATTCAGTCGTTGAATCGGATGAAGAAATTGGTCAACTTATTCAGGATAAAATGTTTGTGTTTGATGACCTTATCGATGTAGATGATAGGGGTATACAAGGTTTGCTGAAAGAAGTTTCTACGGATATTTTGACGCTAGCACTAAGAGCTGCTGAAGAAGGTTTAAAAGAAAAAGTGTTTGCAAACATGTCTAAACGTGCCGCTGAAATGTTGCGTGACGATATGGAGGCTGCACCACCCGTAAAAGTAAGCGATGTAGAAGCGGCGCAAAAAGAAGTATTAATTATTGCTAGGCGCTTATCTGATTCGGGTGAAATTTCGTTAGGTGGCGGTGGAGCAGATGAGCTTGTCTAGTTCTTCAGATGATAAAACGGTTTCATCTTGGCAATTTCCATCTTTTGCTAATTCTGGCTCATCGGATGTTGCCATTGAAGATTTAAAAGCATTAACCGCGTCAGATGTAGAAAAAATTCAGCTTCAGGCACAACAAGAAGCTGCCGAACAAGGTTATCAAGAAGGGCTGAAAAAAGGGCTGCAAGCGGGCGAAGCTCAAATGCAAGCAAGTGCTCAACGGTTAGAAGAGTTAATTAAGTCGCTTGCAGCGCCATTGGATGAGTTTGATGAGCGTGTAGAACATGAGTTGGTTACGTTGGCGATTCAAATTGCTAAACAGCTGATTCGGCGGGAGCTAAAAGCGGATTCTGGGCAAGTTGTTGCCGTCGCTAAAGAGGCAATAGCGGCATTGCCATCGAGTTCGCAAAATATTGAACTGCATCTACACCCAGAAGACGCTGCATTGGTGAAGTCTGCGTTATCTATAGATGATACGAGCGAAGATAGGTGGCGACTTATTGAAGACCCCGTTATTACGCGCGGAGGCTGTCGTGTAAAAACAAATGCGTCAACTATTGATGCAACTATTGAAAACAGATTAGCCACAATTATTGCGGAAGCACTTGGTGACCAAAGAGAACCTAAGTGATAGATGGCATTACAAAACAGCGTTCGGAGAAATGGCTTGCGCGGTTAGCGTCATATAAAAGTCGCATTCTTGAAACCAAACCGATGTTAGTTGAAGGAAAACTGACGAGAATGGTGGGGCTTACACTGGAAGCTGTCGGGTGCCGTTCAACCATTGGTGGCCGATGCTTGATTGAAACCATTGATGGGGCACGAACTGAAGCTGAAGTAGTCGGCTTTTCAGGGGAGCGTTTATACCTCATGCCAACCGGAGATATTCGAGGTCTTGAGCAAGATTGTCGTGTGATTCCATTGGGGTTAACGAGCATGGCGCATGTGGGTCCGAATTTATTGGGTCGAGTTGTAGATGGCTCTGGAAAGCCCATTGATGGTAAGGGGGCAATACATACGACGGACACGGTTCCTTTACATGGGCGACCAATAAACCCATTAGGGCGAACACCTATTTCTGAACCATTAGACGTTGGTGTTAGAGCCATTAACTCGTTATTAACAGTAGGTCGTGGGCAAAGAATCGGTCTGTTTGCTGGCAGTGGCGTTGGTAAAAGTGTATTGCTAGGCATGATGACTCGCTATACCACCGCGGATATTATTGTTGTGGGGTTGATTGGAGAACGTGGCCGTGAGGTTAATGAGTTTGTCCGAAAGAATCTTGGAGATGAAGGGCTAGCTAGAGCAGTCGTTGTTGCAACGCCGGCAGACCATCCGCCATTAATGCGTATGCACGGCGCTATGTTAGCGACCAGTATCGCCGAGTATTTTCGTGATCAAGGTAAAAGTGTTTTGTTATTGATGGATTCTTTAACAAGGTATGCGCAAGCTCAAAGAGAAATAGCATTAGCGATTAATGAACCGCCTGCTACAAAGGGCTATCCGCCATCTGTATTTAGTAAATTACCTAGCTTGGTTGAGCGCGCAGGTAACTCTGATAATGGCAGCGGGTCTATTACAGCATTTTATACTGTGTTAACCGAAGGAGATGACACAAATGACCCCATCGCAGATGCGAGCAGAGCTATTTTGGATGGTCACGTGCACTTGTCTAGGTCGTTGGCTGAAGCTGGCCATTTCCCAGCCATTGATATGGAAGCTTCAGTCAGTAGGTTGATGGTTGAGGTGGTGCCAGAAACGCATCAAGATATGGCCCGTGAATTTAGAAGGATTAATTCAACGTACCAACAAAATTTAGATTTAATCAATGTGGGCGCCTATCAACCAGGGAGTAACCCCGCAGTCGACTTATCTATTGATATGCGAGAGTCGATGTTGGAGTTTTTGCAACAAGGCCTGCATGAATCTGTGGACTTCGAAACAAGTACGTTAGCGTTAAATAATGTGTTAAAACAAGGTGGGGTGGAATTTTGATAGTTATTCAATCAATAGGTAGAGGTGTTTCTTGAAAAGATCAAAACGTTTAGAGCCCGTTCATAAGATTGCTAAGAATAAAGAGGCTGTTGCAGCACAGAAAGTCAATGAATCTGTTCAACAGAAAGCTTCGAGTCTCGATCAGCTAGATAAACTGAAAAAGTACCGTGAAGACTATATTGCTGAATTCAAAACGAAGGGCGAAAGTGGCATTAGTGCTTCTAGATTGCAAGAGTACCAAGCATTTGTGCATAAAATTGACCATGCCATTGATGAGCAATTGAAAACAATTCAGTCGGCCCAGCAACAGGTTGATGATCGACAAAAGGATTTTCAGAAAACAAATAGTCGTAAAAAAGTTGTTGAAAAATTAATAGATAAATCAACCATTCAAGAAACGAAAAGCGAGCAACGTTCAGAGCAGAATGAAGCGGACGATAGGACGTCCGGCGGTAGCACCAGAGATGATGTTCTTATGTGGCGATTTACATAGTTTACTGCTGTAAATATTAAAATTTAGCTGGGAAGGTTTATCGTTTTCAACTAAATGCTCTATAATGCCCATCATGAATATTTCTTACTTGCTTTCACAAGGTGTTGAACTAATGGTTCTTGGGATGGGAATGGTATTTTTCATCCTAGGTCTGTTGATAGTAGTTATCAAAGGTGTAACAGTATTAACTACGCGTTATGACCCAGTTCCAGTTTCTATTGAAACTACACATGCCCGTCTAAACTCAATTGATGAAGATGTTGTTGCAGCAATAACAATTGCTGTAGAACGTTTTCGTTCGAAATAAAAAACTATGACAAATCCATTAAAAATTACTGATGTTGTCCTGCGTGACGCCCACCAATCTCTTTTTGCGACACGTCTTCGTATTGAAGACATGCTGCCTATTGCCGAGAAGCTAGATAAAATAGGCTATTGGTCTTTAGAAACATGGGGTGGCGCAACGTTTGATGCCTGTATACGGTACTTAGGAGAAGACCCTTGGGAACGTTTAAGGTTGTTAAAAGCTGCAATGCCAAATACGCAGCAACAAATGCTATTGCGTGGCCAAAATTTATTGGGTTATAGGCATTATGCAGACGATGTCGTACATAAATTTGTAGAACGTGCAGCGTACAACGGAATGGATGTGTTCCGTATTTTCGATGCGATGAACGATGTTCGAAATCTTGAAACAGCTATTAAAGCAACCGTGGCTGTGGGTAAACACGCGCAAGGAACAATTTCTTTCACTGAAAGCCCTGTTCACACCTTAGAGGGGTGGGTTGATATGGGTAAAAAACTGGAAGATGCCGGTTGTCATTCTGTTGTTATTAAAGATATGGCCGGATTATTAAAGCCTTACGACGCTGAAATTTTAGTTAAATCACTAAAAAGTGCTTGCGATGTTCCTATTGCATTACATAGCCATGCAACAACAGGCATGAGTGTTGCCACGTGTTTGAAAGCGGTTGAATCTGGATTGGATATGTTGGATACGGCTATTTCGTCTATGAGTATGACGTATGGCCACTCGCCGACAGAAACCTTCATAGCAATGCTGGAAGGGACAGAGCGTGCCACGGGTCTTGATATTAATGCCGTTGAAGAGATTGCGGCCTACTTCAGAGAAGTGCGTCCAAAATATGCCGAATTTGAAGGGTCACTTAAAGGTATTGATTCTCGAATCCTTATCGCACAAGTACCGGGTGGCATGTTGACTAATCTTGAAAGCCAACTAAAACAACAAAATGCTGGCGATAAAAT
This sequence comes from uncultured Piscirickettsiaceae bacterium, assembly GCA_913061075.1. GTDB lineage: Bacteria > Pseudomonadota > Gammaproteobacteria > Methylococcales > Cycloclasticaceae > Cycloclasticus. The sequence continues at coordinate 30,832 of CAJXSK010000010.1, forward strand.
TGATGACGTATTAGCTGAGATACCTGCTGTCAGGAAGGACCTTGGTTATTTGCCATTAGTCACACCCACGTCACAAATTGTTGGTACACAAGCAGTCATGAATGTGCTGATGGGTGAGCGTTACAAATCCATTAGTAAGGAAACGGCCGGCGTATTAAAAGGTGAATATGGCGCAACACCTGCTGAGGTCAATAAAGAATTACAAGAGCGTGTATTAGAAGGTGCTGAAGCAATTACCTGCCGCCCCGCCGACTTAATTGATGATGAGTTAGATGTTTTAGTGGCTGATTTGGATGCTAAGTCAAAAGAAGATGGTCTAACGTTGGCTGAAGACACAATTGATGACGTATTGACCTACGCGTTATTTCCACAAGTGGGTTTAGACTTCATTAAAAATAGAAACAACCCAGATGCGTTTGAACCAGTGCCAACGGGGTTGGTAACGGTATCTGCAGAACCAAAAGGTAACGAAACATATGATGTTTCTGTTAATGGGAAGCTGTATCAGGTTGAGGTAGGAGCGAGTGGTAGTATTGAGAGTCTAGTGCCGGCAAAGGCGGCTAGTCAATCAGCTCCCCCTGTATCGGCTGTTAGCATGCCTGAGCCATCAGGTGAGTTCTGCCAAAATGATCCACTGACGTCACCGATGGCGGGTAATATCATCAGAATTGGTGTCGCAGCGGGCGATGATGTGCATGAAGGTGATGTGGTTATTATTCTTGAAGCGATGAAAATGGAAACGGAAATTAGAGCGCACATTGAAGGTCAGATTTCAGATGTCTTTGTTAAAGAAGGTGAGTCCATTCCGGCGGGCGCACCACTTATTTTAATTTGTTAGGATTAATATAATGGACGGCGTGTTACAGATATGGCAATCAACAGGCATTGCTAACTTTGAGATAGGGAATGTCGTCATGATAGGTATTGGCCTGTTGTTGATTTACTTGGCTATTTCAAAGAACTTTGAGCCATTGCTATTGCTACCGATTGGTTTTGGCGGCATTTTGGCCAATATTCCTATTGCGGGTATCAGTGGGCCAGATGGCCTATTAGGTATCTTGTATCACATGGGTGTTGATACAGGCCTGTTCCCATTGTTGATTTTTATGGGCGTGGGAGCCTTGACTGACTTTGGTGCCTTGATTGCTATGCCAAGTTTGCTCGTGCTTGGTGCGGCCGCACAATTTGGTATTTTTGCTACCCTAATTGGCGCATTGGCGATGAATTTTATACCGGGTATGGAGTTTAGTTTAGCGGATGCGTCTGCTATTGCGATTATTGGTGGTGCAGATGGCCCAACGGCTATTTTTCTAGCTTCAAAATTAGCGCCAGATTTGTTGGGTGCTATTGCCGTATCTGCCTATTCTTACATGGCGCTAGTGCCCCTTATTCAGCCGCCTATCATGCGTGCGTTAACAACAGAAGCTGAACGCAAAGTGGAAATGAAGCACTTGAGGCACGTTACCAAGAAAGAACGTATTATCTTTCCGCTACTTATTTTAACCGTTGTTATTTTGTTTTTACCGGCATCGGCACCTTTGGTTGGTATGTTGGCTTTTGGTAACTTGATGAGAGAAAGTGGTGTTGTGGATAGGTTAAGCTCTACAGCACAAAATGAATTGATCAACATTGTTACTATTTTCTTAGGGTTAGCTGTGGGTTCTAAATTATCTGCCGATAAATTCCTGACTGCTGAAACGTTAGGGATTTTGGTATTAGGAATGGTGGCCTTTTCTATTGGTACGGCGGGTGGTTTGTTGATGGGTAAACTCATGCACAAGCTAACGGGTGGCAAAGTAAATCCACTCATTGGTGCGGCTGGTGTCTCCGCAGTACCTATGGCGGCTCGTGTGGTTAATAAAGTCGGTCAAGAGGCCAACCCTCATAATTTCTTATTAATGCATGCAATGGGGCCTAACGTAGCCGGTGTTATTGGCTCGGCCGTGGCTGCGGGTGTTTTACTGGCCATTGTTGGCTAGCAAACCTGCATATTGAGTTAGGTGAGGACCTATTATCAGGTTTCACTTACAATTTTTATTGTGTTAGTACCCTAATATATGTCTGATATCAATCGGTCTTTTTCTGTTGCCCCCATGATGGACTGGACAGATCGTCATTGCCGTTACTTCCACAGGCTTTTGTCCCCCAATGCTTTGTTGTATACCGAAATGGTGACGACTGGTGCGTTAATTCATGGTGATAAACAACGCTTCTTAGCTTTTGATGATGAAGAGCAGCCCGTTGCGTTGCAGCTAGGTGGAAGTGTGCCAAGTGATATGGCCGCTTGCGCTGAATTGGCCCAACAAGCAGGGTATATGGAAGTGAATATCAACGTAGGTTGCCCAAGTGACCGCGTTCAAAATGGGCGTATTGGAGCTTGTTTAATGTCTGAGCCTGCGCTGGTTGCCGAGTGCGTATCTGAAATGAAGGCAAGCGTTGATATTCCAGTGACGGTTAAAACCCGTATTGGTATTGATGATTTTGATTCACCAGAATTTTTGTTTAAGTTTGTTGAAGAAGTTTCAAATGCTGGGTGTGAGACAGTCATTATTCACGCCCGTAAAGCCATCTTAAATGGCTTGTCACCAAAGGAAAACAGGACAATTCCACCGCTGAACTACGGTAGGGCTTATCAAGTAAAAAAAGAATTCCAAAATTTGAACGTTATTGTTAATGGGGGTATTAAAACAACCAAAGAAATTGAAAACCACTGGCAACACTTAGACGGTGTGATGGTTGGGCGAGAAGCGTACCACAACCCCTTTTTTTTGGCTGAAATAGAACATCAGTTATTTCAGCGGCCATTACAAGAAAGGGAAGAGGTTTTACAATCTTTTTTACCGTATGTTGAACAACAGTTAACAAAAGGTGTTGCTTTGCAAAGCATGTCTCGACATATATTAGGGTTGTTTGCTGGCCAAGTAGGCGGGAAGCATTGGCGGCGATATTTAAGCGAAAATGCGCGCTTAAATAATGCAGGCACAGATGTGCTGATTGCTGCGTTTGAAGAGATGAAGCAATACCAATAATCTTTTTTAGTAATTTAAATAAAAACGGTATACTTTCTAACTCCCTACTTAATTGATAAATAGCATGGAACATTTATATAAACAGATTATTTCTAGTATTGGCGAAGATGTTAACCGCCAAGGGTTGGTTGATACCCCTAAACGTGCAGCTAAAGCGATGTCTTTTTTAACGAGCGGGTATCAAAAAGAGGTTGAAGAAGTAGTGAATGGAGCGATATTTGATTCTGATGCCGACGATATGGTAATAGTTAAGAATATTGAGCTCTATTCAATGTGCGAACATCATTTGCTGCCTTTTATTGGGAAATGCCATGTTGCTTATTTGCCTTCGGGTAAGGTGCTTGGCCTATCAAAAGTCGCGCGAATCGTGGATATGTTTGCTAGGCGTTTACAGATCCAAGAACAATTAACAACGCAAATAGCTGACTCGATACTGAAAGTAACTGGCGCTAAAGGTGTGGCTGTTGTTGTTGAAGCAAAGCATTTATGCATGATGATGCGTGGTGTGGAAAAACAGAATTCACAAATGACAACGTCAAGTATGTTGGGACAATTCCGTAAGAACGCTGAAACCAGGGCGGAGTTTTTAAGTTTACTTAAAGTGAAATAGCGGTTTCGTATGAAAAAAACAGCCGTTTTGTTAATCAATTTAGGTACACCAGAGGCACCGACAGAAGAAGCTGTCAGGGCTTATTTAAAAGAATTCTTATGGGACCCTCGGGTCGTTCAAATCCCACGTTTTATCTGGTGGTTTATTTTGAACTGGGGTGTGCTGAGAAAGCGGCCTGCAATATCTGCTAAAGCGTACCAAAAAGTTTGGACGGATGAGGGTTCACCTTTAATGGTTCACAGTGAACAGATTGCAACATCTCTTCAAACGTTAGCAGATGCTAATTGTCCAGGGCAATACAGATTTTTTTTAAGCATGAGGTATGGTGAGCCATCTATTCGGTCAGTTTTTCAAGCTATACAAGAGGGTGAGCCGGACAATATTATTGTATTGCCACTTTATCCGCAGTTTGCCACATCGAGTACAGGTACTGCTTGGCATGCTTACCAGAGCTTATATCATCAATGGGAAGATGCGCCGCACAGTAAAACGGTCATTGATTACCATGATAACGATGCTTATATTGAAGCGCTTGCTGATAGTGTCCGACAGCATTGGAAAAAAAACGGTAGAGGTGATTGTTTGTTACTTTCATTTCATGGTGTGCCAGAAAGAACAATTCGCCAAGGTGACCCTTATTTATCGCATTGCACTAAAACAACCGAGTTGCTTGTTGAGAAGCTCGAATTAAAGGATTTAGAATGGCGATTAGTGTTCCAGTCTCGGTTTGGCAAAGCTAAATGGATTCAACCGTATTGTGTGGATGTTCTAAAGACGTTACCGGAGGAAGACATTAAAACGTTGGATGTAATTTGCCCTGGGTTTGCAGCGGATTGTCTAGAGACGTTAGAAGAAATTGCTATGGAAAATAAAGAGGTTTTCATAGAGGCGGGTGGTGAAAATTACCGATATATCCCTGCTCTAAATGACAATGAACTACATACAAAAGCCTTATTTTCTTTGGTAGAGCTTAACAACAAACCGGCTGTGGTAGAGCAAAAAGAGGTGAACTGATGGCGAAATTTTTTGGACCAAATTCTGACTGCCCTATTTGTAAAATGATGCGGAGCCTTGCGTTTAGCGGTATTGGTGCTGCGATGGGTATTGGAATAGGTAACTTGTTGGAATTAAAAAAATCAGATGTTTGGTTATGTGCCGTTGCAGGTGCTTTTATCATGGTATTTATAGTAATGAAGAAACTGGAAAAGTAATGAAACATATATTCTTAATAGGGCTTTTATTAATGCTGAGCGCGTGTTCTGAAGAGCAGCAAAACAGAATTTCACGACTGGGTGTGAGTTGGTTAGAAGGTGACTATAAAGTGACTTTTTACGAAGGGAATCACAAAAAGGAATGGATGATTAAAGACAGTAAGGTCACATCAGAAGCGCAAAAAGGTTATTACTATTTTTGGGTATTAGATAACGGTAAGAAAAAATATGTTCAAACACCTATTGATCGTACTGTTATTGAGGAAATTTAATTAATTATGTGTGAGTTACTTGGCATGAGCGCCAATGTTCCTACGGATATACGCTTTAGTTTCAGTGGGTTAATCAAGCGCGGTGGTGAAACGGCTGATCATAAAGACGGTTGGGGAATCGCTTTTTATGAGGGAAAAGGCTATCGTTCTTTTCACGACCCTATTGCCAGTGCGGATTCAGCAGTGGCGAAATTCATACAAGGTTACCCGATAAAAAGCACTGCTGTTATTTGTCATATTCGCAAGGCTAATCGTGGTCGTGTGTGCCTAGAAAATACGCATCCTTTTTCAAGGGAGCTTTGGGGTATTACCTGGTCTTTTGCCCATAATGGCCAGTTAAAAGGAATCAAAAATAAACAACTTAATCACTATCAACCAGTAGGAACAACGGACAGTGAATACGCTTTTTGTTGGATGCTTGGGCAGCTTAAAAAAACATTTCCAGAAAAACCTAAACAAAAAAAAGAGATACGGTTGGTGATAGATAGGTTATGTCGAGAAATAGCTACGCTTGGTGTATTTAATATGCTCTTGAGTGATGCGGCTAACCTCTATGTGTATTGTTCTACTAAATTATCCTGGATTACACGACAGGCACCTTTTCAAGAAGCACAACTTAAAGATGCGGACGTGAGTGTTGATTTTAAAAATGAAACGTCAATAGATGATGTGGTGACAGTGATTGCTACTGAGCCTTTAACCACGAATGAGGAGTGGGTTCAAATGGGAAGAAATGAATTCATGGTGGTTAGCTTAGGCAAACAAGTGCCACATCGCTAACGGTTAAAAAAAAGTCGATACGTTTCTTTAAATTGATCATTGACTAATTCTGTCACCGAGGGGATTAGTCTACTAGAAAGGTTTACTTTGTCCCATATTGGATCGATAGAAAACGCTTCGGTAGCGGAAGGTGCATCAGTGGCAACATTGATGTGAGCTAACTGGTTGGCAAGGTAAATAAGAGAACATTCAAGCTGATGATCTTTGGATTGTTCGGGTTGGTGATGGTGTTCGGCAGCTTGTTGAATGGCTTCAGGTATTTTCCACATACTTAATAGGCCACCTCCAACATCCGAGTGGTTGAAACCAAAAACAGCACATTCTGCATCTGCATCGTTAAGGTTATTTGATTTCCTCAGCAGGGCAGCTGAGCGAGATAAATCTGGTGCTTTTTTATACAGAACTAATTTGCCAATGTCGTGAAGTAATCCACTAATGAAAATAGAAGATAGTTGTTTGTTTTTAGGGTGATGCTCAGCGAGCACTTTGGCGAACAAGGCGGTTTGAAGGCTATGTGACCAAAACGCTTTCATACTGACGATTGTATTTGGAAAGCTAGAGAACTTTTCTACAACGCTGGTAGCCATGACCAGTAGCCGTATTTCACGGTCCCCTAATATTGTTATTGCTTTGCTAATGGTTTGTACCGTGGCAGGGAAACCAAAAAATGCAGAGTTAACTACTTTTAACATTCTGATTGTTAAAGCGGGATCTTGTTCGATGATTTGAGCGATATCTGCAGCAGTTGTTGTCGGGTTGTCTAACACTTCCGAGATACGCATAAAAATTTCTGGAGGCGAGCATAAATCTATCTCGCCCGTTAAGAAATCATTTACAGAGGCTATATTTTGAACTGTTTGTACCATCTCTTAACTTTAGCAGAATTATTTTTTATTTTAATGGTGAGATAAATAAAAAAAGTTGTGGGCGGCTTGTTAATCAGTGGTTTTCAACTATTATTCAAAAACGCGTTCTTAGAATACAAACAATAAAAAAATATTAAAGAATAATGTGTTTGTTTTATATAAAATTCAAAGTGATACATAATTAATGTTGACATGACATTAGCTTTGCGCTTAAAGTTGTTGATAAGAAATGGTTGGTGATGCATATTCACGATATGGATTGTCAAAAATAAGAATAAGAAAGGGTTGCTCATGAGTCAATTAGACCAGTTAAGAGACAAAAAAATTCTGATCGTTGAAAACAATCAAGATAGATTGATTCAATTGCAGGACTTACTCTCTATGGCGGGTTTTAGAAATCTCTTAGCTGTTTCTAATCACCAAGATGTATTTGAGGCGATTCAACCTTTCCAAAACAAAGTTGATGAATTGGGCGTCATACTGCTATCTCATGATTTACCTAACAGTAATACTTATGAATTAAGTAAGTTGCTGACCACGTTAGACGGGCATGATGCTATTCCACTAATTTTTTTAGTCGACAAGGCGGTTAGTATAGATGAAGAGTTACAGACTCAATGTCATCAGGCAAATGCAGCTACGATTGTCCATTATCCAGAAGACTCATTCTCGTTTAGGTCAATAATATCACTAGCGTTAGCACTCAAAAGTGAACGTGATGAGAGAATTAATAAAGAAGCTAAGCTGGTGGTAGAGCTATCTGAAAGACGGATTATGGAAGCTAGGTTGCAGTACCTAGTGTCACATGATGAACTGACTGGTTTATCCAATAGAAGCGGTTTAGAAAAGGCATTAAATTTTGCATTACTTCGTTGCAAAAATTTTAAGCAAGAGGGTGCTCTGTTAGATGTTGACCTTGACCAATTTAAAATAATTAATGATATTGAAGGTCACGAAGTGGGTGATCGATTATTAATTGAGATGTCGACTCTAATTAGGTCAGAGCTAGATACGGATACTTTTATCGCTCGGGTGGGTTCAAATTCATACCAAGTTTTATTGAGCAAAGTGTCAAAGAAAGAAGTGATAGAGATAGCCGATCGTTTACGTTTGGTTGTAGATGATTTTGAGTTTGTGGCGGGTAGTGATGTCTACAACATTTCTGCCAGTATAGGCATCGCAATTCTAAAACCTAGTCAAAAAGTAAGCCGCGCCAGTGAGCTAATGTCTAGAGCGCACCATGCTTGCTGTAATGCAAAAAAATTAGGTAGAAATAAGGTTTATGTATACGAGGCGAATGACGCTCAATTATCTACGTTAAGAAATGATGCTAAGTGGGTGCCGAAAATTAAGGAAGCCTTACGTAAAGATCAGTTTAGGCTAGTTTTTCAGCCGGTTGTTAAAGTGGCAAATGGGCATGTGTCGCATTACGAAACGTTATTACGCTTAGAAAATGAACAAGGTGAATTACTATCGCCAGAAGACTTTATTCCTGTTGCAGAACGGATGGGACTCATACAACAAATTGATTTGTGGGTCGTAACGACCATTATTGATTTTATTGCCGAACTACCCGAAAAAAACAAAGATGTTTCCTTTACAGTCAATTTATCTAGCCACGCTTTACAATGTGATTACATATTGCCGGTATTAAAGCAAAAGTTAGAGAGCACTTGGGTATCTCCATCCCGTTTGACGTTTGAAATTACAGAAACAGCTGCTGTTACAAATTTTGAAAAAACGCGACAAATGGTATCAAAAATCAGGGCTTTAGGTTGTCGATTCGCCCTAGATGATTTTGGTGCAGGCTTCAGCTCATTTAATTATATTAAAAACTTTCCTGTCGATTATCTGAAGATTGATGGGCAATTTATTAATAACTTAGCGTGTGATGCGGCAGACCAAGTACTTGTTAAATCGATGATTGATGTGGCGCATAGTTTAGGTAAAGAAGCGATCGCGGAATACGTATCCAACGCCGAAATTTTAAGGTTATTAAAAGAGTTTGGCGTAGATTATGTTCAAGGTTATTTATTAGGCAAGCCTGAAACAGAGTTGTTAAACACGAAGCATATATCCTTTTCAGAATTATTAAATAAGCCGTTAGATATTAATAAACTCATTACCCAATAGTTATGTATTTGTGACATGATAAGCATTTACGCTACATGGCGCTAATGCTCGCTAGTTGTCTACCTATATGGCCAAGCCAAAACCTCGTACGAAACAATCAAAAAAGAAACAAGTAAAACGAAAAACTCGACAAAAAAAACAGAGTTTCTTACGTTCTATTTTTTTTAAAATATTATTATTCCTCCTTGTTGTTACGTGCAGTTATGTGGCTTATCTGGATTTCACAGTGCGCTCTCAATTTGAAGGCAAACGTTGGGAATTGCCTGCGCATGTTTATGCTAACCCTGTTGAGCTTTTTCAAGGGCTGCATTTATCAGCGTCAGAGTTCGATGAATTACTTCAGGACTTAAAGTACGAACGTCGTCAGACACTTAATGGGTCAGGCGTGTATAAACGTTCTGGCTCTGAGTTTTTGTTGTCTACGCGGAAGTTTGAGTTTTGGGATGGCGTTGAAAAGGCTAAGACAGTCAAAGTTGATTTTCAAGGGCAGCAGGTTTCGCGAATAGTGGAACTTGAATCTGGCCGCTCAATACCTTTGTTACGTTTAGACCCTGTGCAAGTTGGTAGTTTTTATCCCAGTCATAAAGAAGACCGGGTGTTAGTTAAGCTTGACGAAGTGCCACAAACACTCATTGATGGGCTTCTTGCGGTGGAAGACAGGGACTTTTATCAGCATTTTGGTGTGTCGGCAAAAGGCATTTTGCGTGCGATGTGGGTAAATTTACAAGCGGGTTCAATTGTTCAAGGTGGAAGCACGCTAACGCAACAACTCGTTAAGAATTTCTATTTAAGCCCTAAGCGAAGTCTCTGGCGCAAAGCCAAAGAGGCAGTTATGGCGATTATTTTAGAGTTAAGGTATGAAAAAGACGATATTTTAGAGGCTTATTTAAACGAGGTTTTTTTGGGTCAAGATGGAGAGCGCTCCATTAATGGTTTTGGAATGGCTAGTGTGTTTTATTTTAATCAACCGATTATAGAGCTTAAGCCGCATCAAACTGCGATGTTAGTTGGTTTGGTTAAAGGCCCCTCATATTTTGATCCTAGACGGCACCCAACTAGAGCGTTAAAACGCAGAAACTTGGTGTTAAATGAAATGGCTAAACAAGGCCTGTTACCTGATCAGCAAAAAAAAATCGCAACGGGGTTTGGTTTAGGTATTTCGAGATTCAAACAAATTAAAAGCTCTAGATTTCCAGCATTTCTTGATTTGGTGAAGCGTCAATTAAGCCGTGACTATAATAATGAAGATTTAACATCTGAAGGCTTAAATATTTTTTCAACGCTGGACTATACCGTTCAAACAAAAGCAGAAAAGGTATTTACTCGTCAGCTGGACCAGTTAAGTAAAGTAAGTTCAGATGAGGGATTATTGCAAGGCGCCATGGTTATAAGCCGGCGAGAGAGTGGCGAAGTAGTGGCGGTGATAGGCGATAAAAACCCACAATATAATGGGTTTAACCGTGCGCTTGATGCAGTAAGACCGATTGGCTCACTGGTAAAGCCAGCGGTTTATTTAACCGCCTTGCTTGACCCCACTCGATATACACTAGCAACGCGTATTAAGGATGAATCTATAAGTCTGAAACAACAAAGTGGTGAGCTTTGGACGCCGAAAAATTACGATAAAGTTGAGCATGGCGACGTGACGTTACAGTCTGCGCTTGTACATTCTTATAACCTTGCCACTGTTCGGTTAGGTATGGCGTTAAAGGTTTCTAATGTTAAAAGAACATTGGAAAAGTTAGGCGTTAACCGGCCAATAAAACCTTATCCATCATTATTGTTGGGTGCTTTGCCCATGTCACCGGTTGAAGTGACGCAAATGTATCAAACGCTTGCAGCTGACGGGTTTTTAACGCCATTAAGGTCCATACAATCTATTATGGCTAATGATAAAACACCGTTGGAACGTTATCCTTTGGCGATTAGAGAAACGGTTGATTCATCAGCGACTTATTTAGTTAACACCGCGATGCAAGAGGTGATGCGAACAGGGACAGGGGCGTCCGTTTATCGTTATATGTCAGGGGAATATAACTTTGCTGGTAAAACGGGGACCACGGATGAACTGCGAGATAGTTGGTTTGCTGGTTATAGTGGAGACTATGTGGCTGCAGTGTGGTTGGGTAGGGATGATAATAAACCGGCTAACTTAACGGGCTCTCAAGGAGCATTGAGAGTGTGGGCATCTGTTATGAAGGTGATAACTAAACAAGGCGTTGATTTGCTACCGCCCGATGATATTGTTTTTGTGTGGGTAGATCAACTAGGGCTTAGGGCCAGTGAATCTTGTGTTGATGCTGTACAATACCCGTTTATTAAGGGTTCTGAGCCATTAGCACTATCACCTTGTATGGGTGTTATTGATAGAGGGCTTGAGAATGCAGGGCGTTGGTTTGACGGTTTGATGAATGAATAAGATTAAAAGACACATGTTGAAAATTAAAAATCCCCCGTTGGCTTTATTGATGGTTTTAGGGCTAACAGCGTGTGCAGATATGTCTATGTATAATCAGGTGCCTGCGCCAATTGAAGGCACTAGGCAGCGTCAATCAGAGGTCAACACGTACCCAATTGAGACGCCGCGCTATGAGCCTATTGAACAGCAGCAACCTGTTAAGCAGCCTATAGTAGCAAGTACAGTTAGAAACCCAGCCGTGATTGCATTGCTTGATGATGCCCAGACAAATCGCCAACAAGGTGAGTTAAGTATTGCTGCTTCAAAGTTGGAACGTGCCGTTAGAATAGCGCCACAAGACGGCAACGTGTGGCATGAGCTAGCGTCGATCCGTTTTCAACAAAACAGATTTCAATCAGCTGAAGGTCTCGCAAAAAAATCAATCGTGTATTCGAGTAATGATAGAGCGCTATTAAAGAAGAACTGGTTGTTAATAGCTGACAGCCGCGAACAGCAAGGTCAAACCACATCGGCTGCGCAAGCAAGAGTTGAAGCCGGTAAGTATTGATAACGATGAGTCAAACCAATATATATTCCGTTGAAAAATTAATAGAGCAAGCAAGACTGCTTGCCGCGGATTATAAAAAAATGATGGGTAAACCGTTGCCGGGTGTCAGTAATGAAATTGCAGAGCACGATGCTGCAAGGTACTTGAATTTAACTTTATGCGAAGACCGAACGGCGGGTTATGACGCTCAACGAAAAAAAGGTGTTGGGCCCAAACGTGTTCAAATAAAAGCACGCGCTATCTTCAATGATAATTTTCGTGGTCAGCGGTTAGGGCAGCTCAAGCTTGATAAAGAGTGGGACTCCGTTATATTAGTTTTAATGAACGCTGAATATCAGACAGAAGAGATTTTTGAAGCAACAAGAGAGGACGTTTTCAATCATATGGATGATAATACTAACCGTATGAAAAGAGGTGCTATGTCAGTGGCTAAGTTCAGGATCATTGCAACGTTGATTTGGACTAAAGAAGACGGCTTAGACGCATCCGCATGGCAACATTTATAACGCCACCCTTAACTAAGATAAGTAGACCTAACTGTTTTGTTACACGAACTCGATACAATTTTTGGTTCCTCAGGAAAGCTAGCTGAACACATTCAAGGGTTTCAACCTAGAGAAAGCCAGCAAGCAATGGCAGACGCTGTTGAGAAAGCCATTAACCAACAATCACACTTAGTGGCTGAAGCTGGCACCGGTACAGGTAAAACGTTCGCGTATTTAATTCCGGCAATTTTGTCAGGTAAAAAAACCATTATTTCAACGGGTACTAAAAACCTTCAAGATCAAATATTCGAAAAAGATTTCCCGTTAATTCGTGATGCCTTAAATGTACCCGTCCAAGCGGCGGTGTTAAAAGGCCGTTCAAATTATTTATGTTTGTACCGAATGGAACAAGCACTTGAACAGCACGTTGGTTTTGATAAGCAATTAGAAGCTGAATTGTCGAGTATTAAACGATGGTCTAATCAAACGACTATCGGTGATGTTGTCGAAATGACAAGCATTGCTGAAGACTCAAACGTTTGGGGATATGTCACGACGAACGCAGATAATTGTTTGGGCCAAGATTGCCCCTTTGTTGCGGATTGTTACCCATTAAAGGCTAGACGCGATGCACAAGAAGTAGATGTGCTAATCGTTAATCACCATTTGTTATGTGCGGATTGGTCATTGAAAGACGATGGGTTCGGGCAATTGCTTCCAGAGGTGGATGTGGTGATTGTTGATGAAGCGCATCAGCTGGTCGATACCGCATCACGCTTTTTGGGCGTTACTGTCAGTGCACGGCAAATATTGTCATTACTCAGTGATATCAGTGCGGAACAAATAAAACTGTCTTCCGATATGCCGGCATTAATTGATTTAACGCATGTCGTTAGCGAGGACTTAAAAGAATTACGTAAACTGATGCCGGACCAGTCTTCAAAAGGGTCTTGGGATGAATTGCTTACCTTAAAAGACTTTCAGCACGGGCTAAGCTGTTTATTGGAACGTATACAACAGCTATTTGCCATGCTGCAAGAAGCGTCAGTACGATCTAAAGGCCTTGAGGCGTGTTGGAAACGGTGTGATGACATTCTCGTTCGATTAAAACTGTTTGCCCAACAGAACCCCAGTGATTGGATTCAATGGTATGAAACATTCCGTCAAACATTTGTTTTTTATAGAACACCGCTAGATATTTCTAAAGCGTTCTCCAGCTTTGCTTTTGCTTCAGAAGCAACTTGGATATTTACCTCTGCGACATTATCCGTTAATGGCAAATTTGACTTTTTTAGTAAACGGTTAGGTTTAGATGATGCAGATATGATCATGTTGGATAGCCCGTTCGACTACGTTCAACAATCACTAATGTATGTGCCGACAGGATTACCTGAACCAAGAGATTACGATTACACGCGCGTTATGTTGGATAAAGTATTGCCGGTACTTGAAGCCAGTAATGGTAGGGCTTTTTTGTTATTTACCAGCCACCGTGCGTTGCAAGAAGCGGCAGAGCTATTGCTTCAAAAAGGTGGGTTTAATTTATTGGTGCAAGGAGACTTACCTAAGCAGCAGATGCTAGAACAGTTTCGTGAAATGGATCGAGCTGTTTTGCTTGGCACAGCGAGTTTTTGGGAAGGTGTTGATGTGCGAGGCGAGGCGCTGTCTTGTGTTATTATTGATAAATTACCGTTTTCTTCACCCGGTGACCCCGTCACTAAAGCACGTTTAGAACATATGACGTCCAACGGCCAATCTCCCTTTGGCGAATTTCAGCTACCATCAGCTGCGCTAATGTTAAAGCAGGGTGCGGGCCGATTAATTCGCGATATGGAAGATAAAGGCGTATTGATGTTATGTGATCCTCGACTATCATCAAAAGGTTATGGCCGAGTATTTGTTAAATCGCTACCGTCTATGCCAATTACACAAGATATTGAAGATGTAGAGCGTTTTTATAAACGTATAGAAAATGCCTCTGCTCGTTCTGCCAACAAGATACAACAGTCAGCATGAAAATATTAGCAATTGAAACGGCAACAGAAGCTTGTTCAGCAGCGTTGTTGATTGATGGCGAAATCACCGAACGGTTTAAAGTAGCACCACGTGAACACGGTAATTTGATTCTGCCGATGGTAGACGAATTGTTGGTTGATTCAGGTGTACAGCTAGCACAACTGGATGCACTTGCGTTTGGGCGAGGGCCTGGGTCATTTACAGGTGTACGTATGGCCACTGGTGTTGTGCAAGGGTTGGCTTTTGCTGCGGATTTGCCCGTGGCGGCCATTTCTACACTTCATGCATTGGCTAACCAAGTAGAGCTTAATTCACAAATAGAACATGTGTTTGTGGCACTCGATGCCCGCATGGGTGAAATCTATTGTTGTGAATATGAGGCAAAAAACGGCGTGTTTGAAAAAACGTCTGAAGAACAAGTAATAGCGCCTGAGAAACTTAACCGGCTATCGGCTAAAAATACGGTCGGTATTGGTCACGGTTGGCGTACATATTTGGACATTATACAAACGTCAATCGGCTGCCCAACATTAGTAGTATATCCTGATGCCCTTCCTAGGGCTGTTGATGTTGCGCAACTCGCTATACCTGTTGTTGAAAAGGGTGAAACAGTCGCAGCAGAGCATGCAATGCCTGTTTATTTGCGAGATAATGTTGCGAAGAAAAAAGCTCAACAATTAACATGACTCAATATATATCGATTCACCCAGATAACCCGCAACAACGGTTGATTAAGCAAGTGGTGGATATTGTGCGCCGTGGTGGTGTTATTGCTTACCCAACGGACTCTTCTTATGCACTCGCTTGTCATTTAGGGGATAAGCAAGCGTTAGACCGTATCCGCCAAATCAGACGTATCGATGATAAACATAACTTTACCTTAGTGTGCCGCGATCTGACAGATATCTCCAATTATGCTCAAGTTAATAACGATACGTATCGTTTACTAAAGTCATTAACCCCTGGCGCTTTTACGTTTGTTTTAAAAGCAACAAAAGAAGTGCCAAAACGCTTACAACACCCTAAACGAAAGACGGTTGGTATTCGTGTGCCAGATCAGCATATTGCACAATTAATACTTGAAGAGCTGGGTGAGCCAATGTTGACGAGCACATTAATATTACCTGATGACTCTGAAGCGATAGCCGATCCGTACGACATAAGCGAGGCAATTGGTAATCAAATAGATGCCATCGTAGACGCAGGGATTATTCCTTACCAACCGACGACGATGATTGTTTGGGATAATGATTTTCCCGAAATTGTTCGAGAGGGCAAAGGTGAGGCGGACTTTATTACAAAACAGGACAAAACGTAATGCCAATGGACGAATTAACCCTTGTTGGTAAAATTGCTGTTTGGGCTCTGCCTGTAATATTTGCGATTACGGTACATGAAGTGGCGCACGGTTGGGTGGCGAATAAATTAGGCGACCCTACGGCTAAAAATCTTGGCCGTTTGACGTTAAACCCAGTGAGCCATGTTGACCCCGTTGGTACACTATTGGTCCCAGGCATATTGCTCGCATTAGGGGGGTTCATGTTTGGTTGGGCTAAGCCGGTTCCAGTCAACTGGCGGAATTTAAAGCACCCTAAAAAAGATATGGTGTATGTCGCATTGGCTGGCCCGTTGGCAAACTTAGTGATGGCACTATGTTGGGCAGGCGCTATTAAAGTCGGGTTTGTTTTAATGGCTGGCGGTGAAGCTGAAACCATAGGGCAGCCTTTAATATATATGGGTTTTGCGGGTGTTATGATTAATGTTGTTTTGATGACATTGAACTTGCTCCCCATATTGCCTTTGGATGGCGGTCGTGTACTAGCAGGTTTGTTACCAAGTGCTTTAAGCATTCAGTACTCAAAGTTAGAACGGTTTGGTTTTCCAATTTTGGTTATCATTATTATGATGGGTTGGCTGTCTAGTATATTAGGGCCGCCGGTCATGTATATTCAACATGAAATTTTTAGTTTAATTGGAATATTAGGGGAAAAATAGTGAGTTCTGAAGTACCACAACAATATCGCCGTGTTTTATCAGGGATGCGACCTACAGGTCAGTTACATCTTGGTCATTATCATGGTGTATTGAAAAACTGGGTAGAGTTACAACAAGAATATAAATGCTATTTCTTTGTTGCAGACTGGCATGCATTAACAACGCATTATGAAGACCCATCCATCGTATCAACGAGCACATGGGAAATGGTCATCGATTGGTTAGCTGCGGGTGTTGATCATGGCTTATCAGACTTATTTATTCAATCTAGTGTTCCAGAGCATGCGGAATTACACCTGTTGTTATCTATGATGACACCACTAGGCTGGTTAGAGCGCGTGCCCAGTTATAAAGACCAACAAGAAAAACTAAAAGAAAAAGATTTAGCAACCTACGGTTTCTTGGGCTACCCGCTATTACAAAGCGCCGATATTTTGATGTATAAAGCCGGGTTAGTGCCCGTGGGTGCAGATCAAGTGGCTCATGTTGAATTAACGAGAGAGGTTGCTCGCCGGTTTAACTATCTATATGGGCGTGAGCCAGATTTTGAGGAAAAGGCAGAGGCAGCAATTAAACAAATGGGCAAAAAGAATGCCAAAATGTTTAAAAAGCTTCGCAGTGCGTACCAAGAAAATGGTGATCAAGAAGCGTTAGGTGTTGCGCAAGCCTTGCTAGAATCCTCACAAAATATAACCGTTGGCGACAAAGAGCGTTTATTTGGTTACTTGGAAGGCAGTGGCCGTGTGATATTGCCTGAGCCTAAAGCATTGTTAACAAAAGCATCAAAAATGCCAGGCCTTGATGGACAAAAAATGTCCAAGTCATATCAAAATACCATTGCGTTAAGAGATGATCCCGCGGATATTGAAAAGAAAATTCGTACGATGCCGACAGATCCTGCGCGTGTCCGTTTAACAGACCCAGGTGATCCCACTAAATGCCCTGTATGGCAGTTTCATGAAATCTATTCAGACGAAGGCGTCTGTGAATGGGTGCAAGAAGGTTGTAAGTCAGCTGGCATTGGTTGTTTAGAGTGCAAGCAGCCGGTTATAGAAGCGGTGTTGCGAGAATTAAAACCAATGCAAGAGCGCGCCAAAGAATATACAGAACAGCCGGAGTTAGTACGTTCTATCATCATAGAAGGGAACGAAAAAGCCAGAGACGTTGCTAAAGAAACGATAGAAGAAGTTAGAGCTGCGATGTGTATGAATATTATTTAGGAGTTCAAAGGGAACAATATGTCAGAGTTTAAGAATGCAACAATCATCAAAAAAGCCAACGTTTACTTTGATGGTGATGTGGTTAGTAGAACAGTTAAGTTTGAAGATGGGTCAATTAAAACACTGGGTTTTATGATGCCTGGTGAATACGACTTCAATACGGAAGCACCAGAATTAATGGAGATATTGGCTGGTAAATTAGATGTGCTGCTGCCAGGCGAAGGCACATGGCAATCAATAACGGGCGGTGAGTCGTTTAATGTTAAAGGGAATTCCAATTTCCAATTAAAAATTCATGAAGCCACGGATTACTGTTGTTCATTTCTACCGGCTTAATAAAGCCGTAGCGTAATTCGTTAATAGTCACATGACCGTTTTGTAACCTTTTAGTAATGCCGGTTGTATTAATATAAACAACTATACTTGAATGCAGACAAAGCAAGGTTATGACATGACTACATATACAGCACCAAGAAGAACAAAAATCGTCGCCACATTAGGGCCGGCTACTGATGATCCAGCTGTACTAGAGGGCTTAATAAAAGCGGGCGCAGATGTTGTGCGTTTAAACTTTTCGCACGGTACTGCCGAAGAACAAATCAAACGTGCCACCCAAGTTAAAGAAATTGCAGATTCTTTAGGTCGCCACGTAGGTATTTTGGCTGATTTACAAGGGCCGAAAATCCGTATTTCTCGATTCAAAAATGACAAAGTAAACCTTCAAGAAGGCGCGGCATTTACGATAGATGTGAACATGCCAGAAACAGATGGTGATCAAACTCAAGTGGGTTGTGTTTATAAGGCTTTAGCAGAAGATGTTAAAGCGGGCAACCGCTTGATGTTGGATGATGGCCGTGTTGTTTTGGACGTTGAGTCAGTCTCTGGAAGTAAGATTCATTGTACGGTTAACGTAGGTGGCGATTTATCAAATAATAAAGGTATCAATCTACAAGGTGGCGGCTTATCTGCTGACGCATTAACTGAAAAAGATAAGGAAGATATTGTTACTGCAGCGGACATTGGCGTCGACTTTATTGCGGTGTCTTTTCCAAGAAGTGCGGATGATATGAATCGCGCAAGAGCATTAGCCGTGGCAGCGGGTAGCCATGCCCATATGGTAGCGAAGATTGAACGTGCAGAAGCGCTTGATGTGCTTGAAGAGATTATTGATGCCTCTGACGTTGTAATGGTGGCACGTGGCGATTTGGGCGTAGAAATAGGTGATGCTAATTTGCCACCTGTTCAAAAGAAAATGATTCGATTGGCACGTAGTCGTAATACAGTTGTTATTACGGCGACGCAAATGATGGAATCTATGATTGAAAACCCTATTCCTACTCGAGCTGAGGTGTTTGACGTTGCAAATGCTGTAGCTGATGGTACGGATGCTGTGATGTTATCGGCTGAAACATCGGTTGGAAAACACCCCGTTTTAACAGTTGAGGCGATGGGTAGAATTTGCATGGAAACAGAACGTCAACCCAGTTCTATTCGTTCTGATCATAGAGTTGGCAGAGGCTTTTCTCGAATTGATGAAGCGATTGCTATGTCGACAATGTACGTTGCTAATCATGCTGATATTAAAGCAATCGCTGCATTTACTGAAACGGGTTCTACAACGATTAGAATGTCTAGAATTAGTTCAGGAATCCCCATTTTCGCTATGGTGCCGAATGCTAAAATCTGTCGTCGTGTGACATTGTCTAGAGGTGTTATTCCTATTCTTCTTAAGCTTCACCAAGTAAGCGGTACGGATATCAACATGGCTGGCACACGCAAGCTTAAAGAGCTTGGTATCGTCAAAAAAGGTAACTTAGTTATCATCACGTGTGGTGAGTTAACAGGAACGCACGGTGGAACTAACTCAATGAAAATCATGCAAATTGAGTAGATAGTTGGCAGTCGCTTAGCTTATGTTAAACTTTCGTCATGAGCGAGCTTCCTGACAATGTAATACCTCTTCAACAGCCACTTGCGCTGATAGATGGAAAGCCTTTTAGGGAGTTACCAGACGATTTATACATACCACCTGATGCATTAGAAGTGTTTCTCGAAACGTTCGAGGGCCCTTTGGATTTGTTGCTGTATCTCATTAAGCATCAAAATTTAGATATACTCGATATTCCCGTTCTAACAATTACGCAGCAATATATTGAATATATTGAGCTTATGCAAAATTTACGCATGGAGTTGGCGGCCGAATATCTTGTTATGGCTGCGATGTTGGCTGAGATAAAATCGAGAATGTTGTTACCGAGACAAACGATTGATGAGGAAGAAGAGGGCGATCCACGTTCGGAATTAATTAGGCGTTTACAAGAATACGAGCGATTTAAAAAAGCAGCTGAAGGCATTGATGAGTTACCCCGTTTATATAGAGATAATTTCAGAGCAACGGCTGAATTGGTGATGGATAAAGTATCTAAGCCTTTACCGGATGTTGAGTTAGACGCGGTTTTGTTGGCATTTCAAGACGTGTTAAAACGCGCAGAAAAACTTAAAAATCATCATATTGAACGAGAACCATTGTCTGTTCGTGAGAGAATGTCGAGAATATTAGGTAAATTAAATGAAGGCGATGGAAATTTTTTTGCTTTTCATCAGTTTTTTACCCTTGAAGAAGGAAAAGCGGGCGCTGTTGTAACATTTCTAGCACTGTTAGAACTTTGTAAAGAAGGGTTGTTGGAAATCGTGCAAGGTGAACCATTGTCGGAAGTGTGGGTTAAACCCATAATAGAAGAATGAGTGATCAAGTAAAAAATATTTTAGAAGCATCTTTATTTGCAGCAACTGAGCCGTTATCAATTGTTGAATTGCAAAATTTATTTATGCTCGAAGATCGCCCAGATAAGCACCGAGTCCGTGACTGTTTGTTGGCGTTACAAGAAGAGTATGAAGAAAAACCTATTGAGTTAATTGAAGTGGCCAGTGGGTATCGTTTTCAAGTAAAAACAAAATATGCATCATGGGTGTCCCGTTTATGGGAAGAAAAACCTGTAAAATATGGACGCGCATTGTTAGAAACATTGGCAATAATTGCTTACCAGCAGCCTGCAACACGTGGTGATATCGAAGAAATTCGGGGTGTGGCGGTCAGTACAAACACAATCCGAACGTTGATGGAGCGTGATTGGGTTCGTGTCGTAGGACATAAAGAAGTACCCGGAAGGCCTGCATTATATGCAACCACTGTTGGGTTCTTGGATTATTTTAATTTACAAACACTGGCCGACCTTCCGCCACTAGCAAATCTTATGGATTTGGATATGCGTGAGGTGGGTGAAATTCAATTAGAACTGGGTGAACAGACCCCAATAGAGAATCAACATCATGAAGAATCAAGTACCGCCAGAACGTCCAACTAAAGCCGCTAAACCAGGCCATGAGCCTGAACGAATTCAGAAACTATTAGCACAAGCTGGCGTGGCATCCCGTCGCAAAGTTGAGCAGTGGATTAGTGAAGGCACAATCAGTGTTAATGGTGCAGTGGCTAAATTAGGTGACAAAATTACTGTATACGATGAAGTTAAGCTACGAGGCCGGCCTGTAAAATTAGCCGGAAAACTACGCGTTGACACGCAAGTGCTTATTTATCATAAGCCAGCTGGAGAAATAGTCAGTAAAAATGACCCAGAAGGTCGAGTGAGTGTATTTAAAAAACTACCAAAACTCAAAGCCGGACGTTGGGTTTCTGTCGGCCGTCTTGATTTAAACACACAAGGTTTACTTATTTTTACAAATGATGGTGATCTTGCCAATAAGTTAATGCACCCATCTCAACAAATTGACAGAGAATATGCGGTCAGAGTTATGGGCCAAGTAACAGACGATATGGTGCAGGCGTTAGTTAATGGTGTGGAACTTGAAGACGGTAAAGCGCGATTTGAAGATGTACAAGAATCCGGAGGTGAGGGGATTAACCGCTGGTTCCATGTGGTAGTGGCAGAAGGACGTAACCGTGTAGTACGGCGTTTATGGGAATCTCAAGGGTGCAAAGTAAGTCGTTTGATTAGAGTACGTTACGGAAATGTATTTCTTCCGCCAGGCTTACCTATGGGGCGAAGCCAAATGCTGGATAAAAAAGAAATAGAATCACTCAAATTGTTAGTATCTGATTAGAAGTAAATCAGCTCGTCACGACTTTGTTTCTACCTGACTCTTTCGCTGAATAAAGTGCATTATCAGCACGTTGCATAATACAATCGAGTGCTTCATTTTCTTTGAGTTCAGTTAAGCCAATGGAAACGGTCATATTAAACTGTTGTTTTTCGTGAGTGATGGAGCTGGTTTCAACCGCATGGCGTAACCTTTCTGCCAACAGTTTGGCGCCATCAATATCAGTATCATTTAATAAAATTGCGAATTCTTCGCCACCTAATCGAAAGATAGGGTCACTTTCTCGAACTGTTTCGTGCATGCAATTAGTGAGTGTTTTTAGAGCTTCATCACCGGCCGCATGCCCATAAGAATCATTTACTTTTTTGAAAAAATCGATATCTAGCATCAGTAGCGATAATGAAGAGTGGTGGCGCTTTGTTAGCGCTGTTTCTTTTTGGAATACATTTAACAGTGTTGAGCGATTTAGTACGCCTGTTAATGGGTCTGTGTGTGCTGATTGAATGGCTTGTCTATATAGTAGTGCATTTCTTAGGGGATATAACAATGCGCCAATTCGGCTTTCTATAACGGTTAGTTCACTTTCAGTAAAGCGTGACTTACGCATGAATGTTATTTTACCAAGCTCAATTTTATCGATTGACAAACTATATTCGCAAGAATGGCTTTTACTGACCCCGCCGCTTACATAAAGACTCATTTCATTCTGTTCAAACAAAAAACCGTTATGTTTTACTTCCTTATTAAGTTCCTTTGAAAACACGGCCAACAAATCTTCTAAAACAAGTGTTTTTTGAAGCTTACTAATTAACCCAGTAAGAATTTGGGCGCTAGTGATTGTTTTATTGGAATTCCTGTCCATTGGTTTTTTTCTCTTTAGCGTTGTTACAATTTGTTCCGTTGAGATAGCCATAGTTTACCTGTATTTGGGCGGTGTGGTAAATAGATAGCCATAAACGTGCCAAAAAATAAAAACGCTTTAAAAACAGAAATTTAGAAATTATTTATTTTAAAATAAATTAACCTTTCATCTGAGTGTCGAAATTTTGACGCACAAAGGTCTCGATAGAGAAAGAATTACGTTTGTATTTGGTTAAAGCATGCCTAATTGCAGTTTGGCTGCCTCAGACATCATGTTTTGGTTCCATGGTGGGTCTAATACAACTTCAACATCAACTGTTTCTACGCCTTCCATGCTCTTAACGCCGGACTCAATATCAGCTTGTATAACAGGACCCATGCCACAGCCGGGTGCAGTTAGAGTCATGGTGACGTGTACATGGTTAAGTCCATCAGTTAACGCACGAACAGTGCAGTCATAGATTAATCCTAAATCCACGACATTAACGGGAATTTCAGGGTCATAAACAGTTTTCATGAAAGTCCATGCTGCTTCTCTGATAGATTCTGGATCAGTTCCGGTGTCATAGGCGTGGATAACTTCAACTTCTTTACCCAGTGAATCCGCATCAATGGCAGAAATACGGGCCATGATGCCTGTTTCGCTAGAAACGGTATAAGAACCACCGAGTGATTGCATGATGGTTACAACATCGTCTTTTTTAAGAATGACGTGTACGCCGGCTGGGATAACAATAGCGTTAACATCTCTATTTAATACGATGGCTTCTTGATCAGGCATGGGGTTTTGGTGTGTTTAAGTTGAAGAGTGTAAATAATACCTTTGTTGTTTAAAAAAAGCCAAACCTGTAGGATGTTTATGCGCATGTTTTATCGTTGTTTTACGTTAATTTGGGAGTTAGGTTGGCTGATAATAGATTGAATATTTTGTCGAAAGTTGAGGCTTTTTTATGGCCAGATAAAACATCGTCAATTTCTAGTAATAAAATTGGACTTCAGACGTTACGTATTATCTATGTGTTGTTAATGGACATGTTGAACGGGCAGCTTAACTTGCGAGCCATGAGCCTTGTTTATACAACGTTACTGTCGATTGTGCCTTTGTTAGCGCTAAGTTTTTCTGTGCTTAAAGCGATGGGCGCTCATAATGAAATTGAACCGTTTTTATTCCAATTTTTAGCACCACTAGGTGAACAAGGTGTCGATATTGGTAACAACATTATCTCGTTTATCGATAATATTAAAGTAGGTGTGCTTGGCTCGGTTGGCTTGGGCTTGTTGATTTACACCGTCTTGTCGCTCGTGCAAAAAATTGAGAATGCTTTTAATATGATTTGGCATGTTGAAGCAACGCGAAGCTTGGGTGAGCGGTTCAGTAGTTATTTAAGTGTCATCTTAATAGGGCCGGTGATGATGGTCTCTGCGCTCGGTATGACGGCAACGGTGATGAACTCATCAGCTGTTTCTTATTTCGCTAGCATTGAACCGTTTGGTAGCTTAATTATATTAACTACTAAGCTGTTGCCATATATTATGGTGATGGTTGTTTTTGCTTTTATTTACATGTTTGTGCCCAATACCAAGGTGCGGTTCGGGCCGGCGGTAATTGGTGCCATCGTGGCGGGGTTTTTATGGCAAACATCGGGTGTGCTATTTGCTACGTTTGTCGTTAATTCAACGAAATATACGGCTATTTATTCAAGTTTTGCAGTGGTCATTATGTTGCTTATTTGGATCTATATTAGTTGGTTGATATTGTTGTTTGGCTCTAACATTGCTTTCTATGTGCAGAACCCATCATCATTAAGGGTCAGTCGCGAAGGCTTTGAGATTAGTAACCGTGTTAAGGAACGTTTGGCGTTATTGCTTATGCATATTATCGGCAAAAGGCATTTCGAGGGTGGTAAGCCCTACACGCTGGATGAAATTACAGATATGTCAGCGGTATCTCATACGGTTGTCCGTTACGTGCTAACAAAACTTCAAACAAAACAATTAGTGCTTGAAACGAATGATGAGCCAACAGGATATGTTCCAGCACGGTCGTTAGATGCATTGATGTTGGACGATGTGATTAAAGCGGTAAGGAGCGCTGAGGAGGAGCAGTTTATGTCGGCTTCCGCTATTAAACTTCCCACTGAGGCTCAAGAAGTGACATCCAGAATGGATGAAGCAGTCACTAATACGTTAGGTGGTCGAACTGTTCGAGACTTGGTGGGGCGATAGCATCTAGTACAATTATTAGAGACGCGCTTTCTTAGATGCTTTAAAATTCAGCGTTTAATTAACTCCACGTACCATAGGTTTACAGTCAATGAGTGATAGCAGCCCCGAATTAGCCCCCAGTAATTTTATTCGCAATATTATTGATGCGGATATTGAATCGGGTAAGCATGAAAATGTGGTGACGCGTTTTCCGCCAGAGCCCAATGGTTATTTACACATAGGGCACGCTAAGTCAATTTGTTTGAATTTTGGTATTGCTGATGATTACGCGAATGCGATTTGCCATTTACGTTTTGATGATACAAACCCAGGTAAAGAAAAATCTGAGTATATTGAAGCGATTAAAGAAGATGTTCGTTGGTTAGGGTTTGAATGGAACGACAATCTCCATCACACATCGGACTATTTTGATCAGCTTTATGTTTACGCAGTTCAGCTAATCAAAAATGATAAAGCATATGTTG
This sequence comes from uncultured Piscirickettsiaceae bacterium, assembly GCA_913061075.1. Classification (GTDB taxonomy): domain Bacteria; phylum Pseudomonadota; class Gammaproteobacteria; order Methylococcales; family Cycloclasticaceae; genus Cycloclasticus. The sequence goes on from CAJXSK010000010.1 coordinate 56,082, forward strand.
ATAGTTTGTCTGCTGAGGATATTCGTTTATACCGCGGTAATTTAACAGAGCCAGGTAAAAACAGTCCTTTCAGAGACCGATCGGTTGAAGAGAATATTGATTTATTAGAACGCATGAAAAATGGTGAGTTTGCTGAAGGCGAGCATTTGTTACGTGCAAAGATTGATATGGCTGCTCCCAATATCAATATGCGTGACCCAGCTATTTATCGTATTAAGCATATGTCGCACCCTATGACGGGTGATAAATGGCATATCTACCCCATGTATGATTTTGCACATTGCGTTTCTGATGCGATTGAGGGGATTACCCATTCACTATGTACGTTGGAGTTCGAAGATCACCGCCCATTATATGACTGGTTCTTAGATGAGCTAAATACATCAGCCCATCCGCAACAAATTGAGTTTTCAAGGTTAAACCTAGATTACACCGTGATGAGCAAACGTAAGCTACATGAGTTGGTTGAAGGTGGCTACGTTAACGGATGGAATGACCCGAGGCTTCCAACAATTAGCGGAATGCGCCGTCGCGGATACACCGCTAACGCGATAAGAGATTTTTGTTCGCGTATTGGTGTGACAAAAAAAGACAACATCATCGAAATGAGTGTGCTCGAAAATTCATTGCGTGAAGACCTTAATGAAAATGCAACGAGGGCATTGGCAGTTCTTGATCCGATTAAATTAATAATAGATAACTACCCAGACGATAAAGAAGAAATCCTGGCGGGTGTAAATCATCCAAAAAAACCAGAAGAAGGCACGAGAGATATTCCATTCTCTAAAGAACTATACATTGAACGCAGTGATTACATGGAAGGTGCTTCAAAGAAATTCTTCCGTTTAACTGAGGGGCGCGAAGTTAGGTTACGCTTTGCATACTATGTTACCTGTACACACGTTGTAAAAGACGAAAATGGTGAGGTGACTGAAGTGCATTGCACCTATGACCCTGAAACGAAAGGAGGAAAGTCAGAAGATGGTCGCAAAGTAAAAGGAACGATTCATTGGGTATCAGCTAAACATGCGGTTACAGCTGAAGTGCGGCAATACGATCGGCTTTTTACGGTGCCAGATCCTGCGTCAAATAAGGAGCAGGATTTCAAATCTTTACTCAATCCAAGCTCTGTTCAAGTGCTAACTAACTGCCAAATGGAGCCATCAATGCTTCAATCTGGCACAGAAGTTCGCCAATTTGAGAGACAAGGGTACTTTTGCCAAGACAGTGTTGATTCAACAGTTGATGCACTGGTTTTTAATAGAGTCGTCACGCTACGAGACTCTTGGTCGAAGAAATAATCGCAAGCAGTTGTTCAAACGGTTAGTGCCTCATCCATGAATGAGGTGATTTTTAGGTTATGCCGTATTTATTATGGCAATTGATTGGCTGGCACAGTCTTTACTCAATAACTATTGATGGGTAGTTTTTTATGAATTCAAATCTATCTTAAAATTGATTAAATAGTTCACTATACTTTGTAATGAGCAAACCACTGAATAGTCCAATCGTACTTTAAATGGAAACAATAAGAAAAATACTACCAGGTGAAATAAGTGTCGGTGAGCCTTTGCCTTGGCCCGTTTACGACGTTGAAAAAGCGTTATTGCTTCAAGAAGGCACCGTGGTTCGTTCCGAAAAGCAAATGAACATTATTATGGAAAAAGGTGTTTATCGAGGGATGACGAAAGATGAAGTTGTTGAAGAGAAACAAAAAGAACAAGCAAAGTTAGAGGATAGATGTAAAAGAAAGCCAGAAAACCCTTTTGAAATGAAAAGGAGTTGTGCAAAAAATTTGCAAACACTTATTCAAAATTTAATAGAGGGTAACAAAGTAGACGCATACTCATTGGCTATGGATATAGCTAAAACCATTAAGCAATCGTGTGAATACAACGCCAATGCAACATTGGCAGCGATACATTTGTCAGATGAGTTCTCGTACGGGATATTACACCCACTACACGCTGCTACATTAAGTGAGCTTTTAATGCGCCGTTTAAATTTTACAGATGCCCAAGAGCAAACGGTTATGGCGTCTGCCTTGCTAATGAATGTTGGGATGTTTGAATTGCAAGATCAGTTATTTTCTCAAACCGAAGCACTAACAGAACAACAGCGAATTGATATTCATGCTCATCCTCAAAAAAGCGTAAACATTCTTCAAGCGGCTGGCGTAGAAGATGAGCATTTATTGAAAATTATACTTCAACACCATGAGCGTATAGATGGAGGTGGTTATCCAAAAAGCCTGACCGGGGATATAATTCATCAAGGTGCAAAAGTAGTATCGCTTGCGGATATGTACGCGGCCATGATTACGCCACGTGCGTACAGGGAGCCAATTATGGCTCATGATGCATTAAAGAAAATATTTGTAGATCGCGGGAAATCGGTTGATGATCACCTTACCCAATTGTTAATTCGAGAAGTTGGTATCTATCCGCCGGGGTCTTTTGTTAAGTTAGTAAATGGAGATACAGCTATCGTTATTAAGCGAGCTATTGTAAAAAAAGGTAGCAGTGCTTCAGCGCCTATTGTTTCATGCCTAATAAGCCCAAGAGGTGGTTTATATGGAAACCCGTTAATGTGGGATGCCAATATGGATATGTATAAAATTACGGGTATGGCGCAGCCAGAATTTGATGAGCCAATTAATTTTGCTAATTTTTGGGGGTTTAAATAACTAGCCAAGTATCAAAGCCTTAACATCGTACAAAGGAAAGCCAACAGCAGACCTGTTATGAACAGAGAGTGGTGTTTAAAGGATGGTTGCCCTTTGCGATAAAAGTAAGCGCGCGAATTAACAAGTTTGTTCAGTAAAGCTGACATAATGTCGTACTAAGTTCCCAGATATAAACTTCAGCCAATGGCGCAAACAAATACAACGAATCAAAAAGGCGACAGTCCCAAGCCAAAACATATCGTCTCGTTAAAAGATTTATTGCCATTTTTAAAGCCCTATCGCTTACAAGTAGCTATTGCTTTTGTGTTACTAAGCTTGGCTTCTGCAACGTTACTATTAGTGCCATTAGCCTTTCGTGATTTAATTGATGTGGGCTTTGGTGAAAGTGATGGTGCCGTCCCGGCTATTAATATTGATACTAAGTTTGGCGTGCTATTTGGCTTGGCTGCTTTTTGGGCGCTTATGGTAGCTTCTCGGTATTACATGGTGTCATGGATAGGTGAGCGAGTAACAGTGGATTTACGCAGTGGTGTGTATGCCAGTGTATTAAGGCAATCGCCACAGTTTTTTGAAACCTTGCAAACAGGTGAAGTGCTTTCTCGTTTAACGGGCGATACCACGCTTATTCAAACGGTTGTTGGTAGCTCCGCATCAATGGGATTACGCAGCGTGTTTCAGTTTGTGGGTGGCATGATTATGCTCGCGGTGACTAGCTTTTACTTGTTTTCAATCAACATCGGTTTAATGGTCTGTTTGATTTTTCCCATCATGCTCATTGGCCGTTCAGTCAAAAGACTCTCACGTGAATCACAAGACCGTATCGCCGATAGTTCCGCGATGGCCGGTGAAATTTTAAATGCGATGCCAACTGTGCAATCTTATACGCAAGAAACGCGAGAAACGAACCGCTTTACTCATAGCGCACAGTTAAGCTTTTTAACCGCGATTCGTAGAACAAAGGTCAGGGCATTACTCACTGCAGTGATTATTACCGCAGTAATGGGCGCAATTATTTTTGTATTATGGTTAGGTGCGCGCCAAGTAAGTGAAGGAGTAATGACTGGAGGCGAACTGGCTTCATTCGTCTTATATGCCGCCATGGTGGCCGGTAGTGTGAGTACTATGGCACAGGTATGGGGAGACATTATGCGTGCAGCTGGTGCCACTGAACGTTTGCTCGAATTATTGCATGCAGAAACAGCGATTACTGAAGCAATAAATCCATTACCATTAGCAAGCCTGTCACAAGCCAACATTCAATTTAACAAGGTGACATTTCACTACCCATCACGGCCACGTAGCCCTGCATTAAATAACGTTAATCTGCACATTAACGCAGGTGAAACCGTTGCCTTAGTTGGGCCATCAGGTGCAGGAAAGACCACCATTTTTCAACTGTTGTTACGATTCTACGATGCGCAAACTGGCAGCATTACCATAAATGATCAAAATATTAATGACATTAGCTTGCATGATTTACGGGGCTTAATTGCAATTGTCCCGCAAGATCCCGTGATATTTTCTGCCAATGTATTAGAAAATATCCGTTACGGACAACCCAACGCTACGGATGACGCCGTAATCGCCGCGGCGACTGCCGCACAAGTCGCGCAATTTGTGCCGCAATTACCCGATGGTTACAACACCTTCTTAGGCGAGCGTGGTACACGTTTGTCGGGTGGGCAAAGGCAACGTATTGCCATTGCACGCGCCATGTTAAAAAACGCGCCTATTTTATTATTAGACGAAGCCACCAGCGCACTGGATGCTGAATCTGAAATACTCGTACAAGAAGGGCTCGATGCCGCCATGCAAGACAGAACGACACTGATTATTGCCCACCGGTTAGCCACGGTACAAAAAGCCGATAAAATCGTCGTCATGGAAAATGGTGAGATTGTAGAAACAGGCGATGCGGTCGAGCTACGAAAAAAAGGCGGCTTGTACGCAAGGCTTGCTGACTTGCAGTTTGAAAACTGATCGTTAATGGTAAATTCACCAATTTAGTTAACGATCAAGCTGGCTGATCTCTTGATTGTCAGAATAGCTAGCCCCGTGATTTTACTTGAATAACCTTACTCCAATAAAAAAGCCCCAGCATCGTAAAAAGCTAAGGCTTTGATATAAGGCTCCTCCGACTGGACTCGAACCAGTGACCCAATGATTAACACTCACCACTTGTTTTGATAGATGTGTAAAGCATACTTCGCTTCTGGTTAAAGTTTGGCGGGCATCTAAAATGAGGAACTATGAGCTCACTCAATCATGTATGCATACAATTTGAACAAAGCATAAACCATATATGGATTTCCGACAATATATCGAAGAAGCGAAGTTGTTTGAGGGCTTTGTACTAAGTGTTTATAGGAGCGGTTTGTAAGGAGGTACGGGCGAGCTAAAAAGGCAGCATATTACCCCGAGCCCGATTTCCGATGAAGAGGCTTATCAGAGGAAGCTTATTTTTACTCCAGACAAGGAGTTGTCCATATGTGCTGCATGACGGCATAAATGTATTTTTTATATCTAAAAATGAGGTGATTCTTATTTATTAAAAGATTTTGTTTGATATTGACAGTATTACTGTTTATATTAACTGTCATGAAAGAAAAAAAGAGTTTATACACATTAGATGAGCTATGTAGTTTAGTTGATATGCCTCGTCGGACAGTGCGCTATTACATCCAAGTTGGATTAATTGATCGACCAGGTGGTTCGGGTCGAGGCGCACACTATAACAATCAGCACCTAGACCAACTATTAGAAGTTCGAAAGTGGCAACGAGCAGGGTTGTCTCTCGAACGTATCCGTGAGCTTGTTACATCACCGACTAGTGAGACTGTGATTCCACCTTTACCAAAACGTAAGAAAGGAGCAGTAGAGGTTTGGAGCCACATTGTGATTGATGACGGAATAGAAATAACGATAAACCCGAAGCAGGCAAATTTGTCCCATGAAGAAGTTCGGAAATTAGCAAAAAATGTTATACAACTCTATGAAAAAATACGCTCAGACAGGGAGAATAAACGATGATGGAAAACACAGCTGCGGTACTTGGGTCAGCGAATGATAACAACATTGTTCTTGAATCAGTTGATATTGATGCAACATTAAAAGGGGTATACGCTGAGGTTGATGTCACCCAAGTCTATCGGAACCAAGAACAGCATAATATTGAAGCGGTCTACACATTTCCATTGCCACTGGATGCCGTACTACTTAGTCTATCGTTGGAGCTCAACGACAAAGTACTCCGAGGTGTTGTACAAAGTAAATCTACAGCTGCAGATAAATATGAAGACGCTATTTCAGACGGAGATTCTGCTGTGCTTCTTGAACAAATAGAGCCCGGTCTTTATACCTTAAATGTGGGTAATATTCAGCCTAGTGAAAAAGCCGTCATTCGATTGAAGTATGGTCAGCTACATAAGTGGCAAGGAGACAGTTTACGTTTTTACATGCCGACGACGGTTGCTCCTCGATATGGCGACCCACTTGCTTCCGGTTTGGCGCAACATCAGGTGCCAGAAGCTGCCTTAATGGCTGAAAATGTTTTTTCATTGGTTGTCAAAATTAAAGGAGAACTGGCGCACTCAGATTTCAATTGTCCCACGCATACTATTGCTGTTTCGACTGTGGATTCGGTAAAAGAGGTTAGTTTATCGGGTAGTACAGCGCTAATGGATCGAGATTTTGTGCTGATCATTAAGGAGCCAGAAGGATCCGTTAATGAGGCGCTCACAGTTTCTGACCAAGGCTACTCACTTGTTCTTACCTCATTTCATCCGACCTTTCCCGTTGAGAAACCAAGCTTATCACGCTGTATAAAACTGGTTGTCGATTGTTCGGGGTCAATGAGTGGTGACTCAATCAGGCAAGCAAAAGTGGCGTTGCATGAAATTCTTTCTCTACTTAAACCGAACGATAGTTTTAATATAATTCGGTTTGGCTCTGACTTCCAAATGCTATTTAAAGAACCGCGCATAGCATCTGATGCCTACCTCCTGATGGCTAAAGAATATGTTGAAGAAATTAATGCTGACATGGGAGGAACCGAAATTGGACTAGCAATGGAAGCGGCCTACCACGGCAATGGAAGTGACGGCCCGTCATCTGATCTTTTATTGATTACTGATGGAGAGGTGTGGGATCACGAAAGTGTTATTGAAACAGCACGCCAATCAGGTCACAGGGTTTTTACTGTTGGAGTAGGTAGTGCTGTTTCTGAAGGGTTTGTCAGGCAAATCGCTGATGTCAGCTCTGGAGCTTGTGAACTGGTCAGCCCTGGTGAAAACATGGCAGATCGTATCGTTCATCACTTCCGACGTATCGGACAGCCTAAGTCAAAAACGGTTCGAGTTGAATGGCCGGTTCCGCCAGTTCGTCAAATACCTTCAAAAGTTGAAGCAGTTTATGCAGGAGATACATTAAATATTTTTGGTTGGTTCAACGAACCGATTGCTGGAATCGTAAAGCTGACGATGGAGCTTGAAAATGGACAAACAATTCACCAGGACATAAAAATTCTTTCAGAAACATTGCATCATGCAGAAAATGGGCTGGCACGAATTGCTGCGTATGCTCGTTTGCCAGAGATGGCGCCGGATCAGTCGGCAGTGTTAGCAGAGCAATATCAACTTATGACCCAATATACAAGCTGCGTTTTGGTTTATGAGCGCGAAGAAAGTCAAAAAGCAGAGGAAGTTCCAGCGATTCGTAAAGTACCGCAAGTATTAGCGGCTGGTTGGGGGGGTATTAGTAGTGTTGATTGCTGCGAATTTATGGATACAGATGTTGATTTTGACTTGCATACATTTTTGCGTAGGGAGTCTTCATATTTTTCCCATTTGGTTGAAGAGTTGAATGACCGCTACCTAGACACCCATACAGCAAAGCTTGAGGTGATAACGGTTTCAGTGCTGACAGTCATGGGGCTCAATTCATATATTTCTGAACAATTATTAAACCTCATTGATAATGGTTATACAGAACGAGCAGTTGTAGTCACTTTCCTATCAATGCTTTCTGATAGTGATTATGGAAACACTTTTTCTCGTCATATGAAGCGATTAATCCGGATGGCAGCCAAGGGTGTTGAGTATAATGCGGCCTTGAGTGAGGCGGTTGATCGAGTTATCAGTGACTAGTGTAAAAAGAGTCTGGTTTTATAATTGATAGGGGGCAAATAGTTATGCTTGTTAAACAATGGTTTATTGGTTGGGATGTCGGCGGTTGGAATTGTGATAAGAATCCAAAAAGCCGTGATGCCATCGTGATTCTCGATGCAAATCGTAAACTTGTTGGTAGACCATGGCGTGGTAACCTGCGCAAAGTCATTAATAAGCATTCAACGACTTACGATTGGGTCGTAGAATTGTTTAAATTATGTCGTAGTGATATATCTCTTAAAGACAGTTCGGTGACCCTCGCTATTGATACTCCCTTAGGTTTTTCAGAGGCATTTTTACAGTTAGCAACTGAAACCAAACCTGTTACATCCATCGAGGAATCTTGTACGAACCCCTATTTATTTCGACGTACTGAGCGATTTCTGTTTGAGCATGGACATACCCCGCTTTCTGCAATAAAAGACATGATTGGTTCTCAAGCCACAAAGGGGATGCATGTTCTAGCATGTTATGCACCGAAGGTAATCGATTGTGGTGTTTGGGGTGATGGTAGTCTCCTCACTGCCATTGAATCTTACCCATCACCTTGCGAAAAGTCAGTGCTCATTAAAAATTTACGCCAACCATATTTTGAACTTGGTCATTCAGACTTTGAGGACGCTCTAACCTGTGCTCTAGTAGCGAGCTTATTTGCGCAGAGACGTGAGGAGCTTGTTCCTCCAGAGGATAATATTTCCAATCGTGAAGGTTGGATATGGATACCTACAGATGCATTGTCTAGAGCAAGAGTAGGGTAAGAGGCTTACTTATTAAGCGTTTTGTGAGCCTAGAAAAATAAATGAGGTTGTTTTAGGTTGTTTTAGATTACTTTGATTATGACATTGCTCATCAGTAATGTATTAACCCTTACATCTCGAGCGTTTAATGTCCTGTTGTAGAGTGGGTTTGCCGCTATTACAAACATGCAAACACTGCTGAAAAAGAATAAAACATACAGGAATAAATTAATCAGAACGTAACGACATAAGAGAAGCGGTCACTGATTTTCACTATATTTTTTCGTAAAAACTGACATTAAGTTGGAAAAGCTAGTGTTGATTTTTGGAAATGAGCAGCTATGCCGCAGTATAGTTTCGGGTGAAGATGCTCGAAATGTTGTCAAATTTTAAAAAGGTTAACCGAAAGTTTAACCCAATAAAAAAGCCCTAGCGTCTTTCGATGCTAAGGCTTTGATAAATGGCTCCTCCGACTGGACTCGAACCAGTGACCCAATGATTAACAGCACCTTTGACCGGACTTTATGACTTCCCTAAGCTTAAGAAAATGAAGGGATTTCCATTATGAGTTGAGCCTAAATCCCAGTTTCCGAACCTATGTCGAACCTCTATGGAAACATACCCATGTGATTTTTCAGTAAGCCGAAGAAGCGTAAGGGATTCTCAAAACCGAACTTCGAACCTATGCCGAAATCGTGGTTGGTTTCTTCACCTAAACTTATTCTACGGCCCTGTTGAAGTTTTTAATTACTTTGTATTTTATATGTTCATTTGTCGCTTCTAATACCTGAAGTTTAGAACCTTTGTAACCAATATGGTTGGATACAGAGATGTCATATTCAACATCGTTATTGAAAGCCGGTCTAGCTACGCTACTGGAGAACTCTCGATATCCAACATTAACTTTATTACCAAAACGCCCACTATAAATTAATGTTTGCTGAAATGAATTTCTGGACCGCAAATGAGTCGTAGTCCGCTCAAAGGCATTTGAATTAGTGCATCCAGCAACATGGTAGACTGTAATAACACAAATTTTATTCTCTGAATTATAAACCTGTATGCTTTTCCAGTTATCGGACACAGCTTTTTTTTCTACTCTACCGCTACCTGCTTCGTTACTTGGTAGATAAAAGCTGCTTTCTGTATCTTCACCCTGTTTAATATAATAACCGGGAAATAATGTATAGCTCCAAGTGGGTTTAATGATCTCGCTTATATATATTGCATCCCACTTAATAAATCTGCCTTGTTTCAGCATTTCATCTCCAACAAACGCGGTGTTAATAGAACCGATAGGGGGTTCACTTATGTTTGTTGCTTCTGGCATGTAGTTTTGCTTCGGTGTTGCGCAACCTACAATTAAAAACAGTGATAAAACTACTGTAATAATCCTTGTTGTTCTTTTCATGATTCCCTTTGATTTAAATAACCCAATTTTATCAGACTATAGCAGACATCAATTGTGAACAAGCTGACGCATGTAAAATATATTAGTGCATAGTGCATACTGTCAAAATATTAGGTGACCTAACTTTTCGATCTGTCAGAGGTTGCCGCTCTCGCCACTTTTCTCCGCCGGATGGCCCCAGTTACCCGACCCTGAGTTTTTCCGAGAGGAAGGCAGAGCGGGCGGAGAGGGGCCGAATTTTGGGGCCTGAATCCAAAAAAATAGGGGGAGGGTGGCCAACCAACAGAAGCGTGAGCTCCCATCGGTTGACCAGTTTTTTATGAAACTTTCTTTAATGCACGTTCCATACAATCTGAAGCGCTATCAGCGGCTGACTGTAGTGATTTAGTGGAGAGGTGGGCATAACGAAGCGTCGTATTAGGGTTTGCATGGCCGAGGATTCGCTGAACAGAATAGAGAGTCTGCCCACTGTTCACCAAAAGACTTGCAAAGGAATGGCGTAAATCATGCAATCTAAGGTTAGGTAAGCCAGCTTCAGCACGAATACTTCTCCAGCCCTTTTGAATGCATGTCAATGGGTTGCCTGTTCTAGGGTTTACGAAGAGAAACTCATGCTCACCACGCGTTCCCAGATCATTAAGAACAGCAAGGGCACTTGAGTTAAGGGGGATTGAGCGAACACGTTTTGACTTTGAGTTACTTGATGGAATAATCCAAACCTTATTATCAATATCAATATGTTCCCACTTAGCTTTCAATGCCTCATTGAGCCTTGCACCCGTACTGAGTAGAAATAAGGCCGCATTAGCAGTTGGCCTATTAGGGTGTTCCTTCAAGAGAGATACCAGTCGACCAAGCTCTTCATCATTCAGCGTATTATTGATCTGGTTGTCAGCTTTGAAAAGCGTAATGGCAGTAACCGGATTTTTCTCAATGATGTCCCAGCTAACCGCAAGGTTGAGTACGTGGCGCATATGCTTGGAGTAATGATCGCATGTTGCGGGTGCTAAGCCAGACTGACGTAACCTTGAGTGCAAGTCTTGTACTTGACCACGGGTAATTTGGTTTAGCTTCAGCTGGCCGAACTCTTTTTTCAGATGTAAGTTATATAAGCTTTCGTCACAAACCCAAGAGCGTTTATGTAGCTTTGCATGTGGCAGGAATTGCTCCTCCCAGAAAGTGCTGAACAGGGGTATAGATTTAGCGTCCTTTATGCTATCCCTTGGGTCGATACCTTTGGCTATTTGAGTACGATATTCAGTGACCTTTGTTTTCGTTTCCTCGAACGATTTGTCAGATGTTCGGCCGAGTTTGATATGGCTAGTTTTGTCGTTGTTGGGGCTTCTGTAACGAAGGTAGAATGTACCGGAATTCTGATTCGATGCGGTTACTGAAATATATAGCCCGCTGCGATCATCTGATACATATTCTATTTTGCGTTTTCCAGGTGGGCATGTGAGCTTTGTGGATATGAATTCTTTGGTTAAGTTTACTATTGGCATGTGAATGCTCCTGTTGGGTTGGTGAAATGGAATAAAGATTAGGTTGAATCACCACAGCTACACCTGATTAAGATGTAACCGTGGGAAGTATGGAAAATGAAACTTAAATAACGATGTATTGCTGGTGGTTATTTGTGGCTTTATTTACAAAGGTGAGTGGCAGCCTTTTTTGTCGCACAAGATCGGCTACAAGGTGCCCAAATTCAAGATGAAGGCTTTTAGAGGTAGTTCGCCAAAACTCCGGCTCAAACAAGCGCTTAGTTCTGATTGTGGTGCCTTTTGGTAATAACTTGATTTGGGGTAAAACCATTTCAATAAGGTCACTTAAAGCATCTTCTGTGGAGTAAGGGCCCATTAGTAAGTCTCCAAATTGGTTATTTTAATAATGCGTTCCTTTCCGCGGGTGAAGGTCACTTCAACGCCTTGTACGAGCAAAGCAGCCTTAGCGATCCTTAGTCGTTTACTTAAGGCGATCGCATTCTTAGGCCATTTGTTCGAGCGAGTGTCACCACAGTCAATCTTCATGGAGGTCTCTAAGTGCGTTAGGAGCTCTTTGGACGTACCAGACCAACTGTCTTTTCCTGTTTCTGTTACAGCCTGATGTACAGCAGATGCCAATTGATCCCCCTGCACGCTGTCAATTTGTGACTCAACTAGTATTTGGTGATATGCATTTTGTAGTAGACCTGCTTCAAGTCCTTGGACTTTTTCAACGGCAGCAATCCATTTAGAAAAGTCCAGCATGCGTTCTTTATGAATGACTTCAATACCATCTAATACACCGAACACTTGAGAGATTAGTTTGAGTAATCCCGTCAAGATGCGTGGTTTGGCTTCGCTAAAAGCATCCATCAATTCTTTCTCGGAGCGCCTATTGTTGGGCTCTAAAACTGGAAGCTCTAGCATTAAGCACCGCTGCGCTAGATCAGGGGTGGGGACAAAGTTAATAAGGCCATTGAGAACACAAGGGGCGTGAAGCTTATGGTTCACAACTTGGGAGTTGCTATATAACCGTCTTGTGGTTAATGAACCACCTGTAGACATAATGCACAATATGTTTGCATCATCTAGAGATAGGTAGGTCACATTGTCATAAATTTGCAGGTGAGAGAGTTGACTTGCAAGAACTAAGTCTTGCATATTTTTTGGGTAAGCTTGTACGCCAAATATAGATGGATCTATGAGGGATCGAAGCACCGTTTTGCAAAGAAACGTTTTACCTGAGCCTTGATCAGCAATAAGTATTAATAATGGATAGCTCGTCGAATCAATCTTCGGGTGTGCAAGCCAGAAAGTGATTATGCAAACAAATAACTGAAAAGGAATCTCCTCAAAGGTTACATAATCTTTTAACTCGTTAATATCACCGTCATCAATTAAATCTGGTAGCGACAACATCGCAGCTGACCGTTTAAAGTACGTTTGTGAACCACTTGTTATCGATTTAACACCATCTTTTTTGACTTGAAATACCGTATGTTTTTCATCGCCTTGATCTATTTCGATTCCGTCCTCGATAGCAGCCACGCGAAGCGGCATATGGATGATTTTTTTGGATACGTATGCTTTGGCTGAGCAAATTTCGATGATTTTTTTATATACGCTTTCCGTAACATGCTCATCATGATTTAACCCTAGCTCATAACACTTGGCCTTAAAGTCATCATCATAAATAGAATAGGTAATAGGGTTGTGAAATGGCCCTTTCTTTACTGCATATGTTTCTTTGTTCTCGTTACAGCAATATGTAAATTCTTTGTCTAAGTCTTCTTGTATTTTTTTTGATAATTGATTATCAACTTTACTCATATTTAATCTCCAATTTTTTTTAAAAATGAGTTGTAGGCTTGAGGGCTTTCAACTCATGATTGGATTATGAGGATTAGGAGTAATGCTTATAAGATCATCCGGGGTCACCTAAAGAGGGTCACCCCCTATAAAAATTGGTGTTGTAGGAGAAATTTGTTTAGAAATAATTTTAGGCTGTATGGAATGCTTATTTAAAAATAGCCTTTTTTTCTGTAGCGGGTCTGTGCTGATCGGGACGAATTATTTTGCAAAAGCCACTAAATACCTGTTCAGATATGTGAATATTTGGGTATTTAGATTTAATCCATAATCTGAGAGATTCATTTGTTGGGTGCCTTTCGGGGTTGCCATCTTCCCACTGTTCATCTACAGCAGTATCCAAAATATCTAACAATACGCTTTTGTAAGCTCTTTTGGATTTCGGTGGAAGAGGTTGAGTCTCTACCGTTATCCCAAAGTATGATTGGGCAAACTCTACGATACTTTGTGTTGTGAAACGTATATTTGCTGTTGATTTTGATGAAACTTTAAGAGGGCTTTTTTCGCCTGATGTAGCAAGCGCTCCCATGTCATACAAGCAATCTTTTATCCCTTGAGCCTGATTGCATCTATCTTTTGCAATATCTACCACGCGTTCAAGAAACGCCAGTTCTTGCAAAGACTCAACACCCTTAGCTTTGTATTCATGAACACTCAATTTGGCATCATGTAGCATTTCACCCAGTTCATCGTAAATTGAATGTGAGCTACTGCAATGCCCTATATTCATCATCAACGCCACCGCTTCATCAACACCGAGCGATTCTGGCAATTCTCTAGACATAGCAAATTCCTTAAGCATTAAATTAATAACATCTTCTCACGATATGAATGAAATAAAAGCACCAAAAGCATCAGCCCCATCCGTCATAATCGACGAGTTGACGCCGACTATGTAAAACAAGGTGGTTAGAGCGTCGAGTGATTTGGGTGGCGACGATGGGCGTCAAGTGGGAAATTTACGGGTGACCTTGGCCTGCATGGGATGGCGACAAGGCGTCGATTGCGACGGGTGTTTTCTTAAGTTTTTATTTATTTTTTCTGGGGCGATTCCGTAGGGTGTAATCACAACCGCTTTTTCAATGGCGAGCACTATTGCAGTAGTTACTTTCGATACTATTGATTAGTGCCTTTATTCCTTACTCTTCAATATTAGTTAAATATTTTGCATATCATTTATATATATAGATCCATTTATTACTAATTAATTTTAAAAAAAAAGAAAACAGCTAATAGCTAAAAACATATAAATACAACTAAATAAACCATAAGGGATAAGAAAGAATAACAAGGAAGCCCCAAAGGCAAGCAAGCCGTAGATGCTAACAAAAAGGTCAAACACTAAGGGCTCCCTAAGGAATGCAAAAGTAGCAAATGATGATAATACACAGACCCTTGGGGATGAATAAGTTTCATTGATATGTAATCAATGAAATCATTCAAGGAACCCCATGATTACCCCTTTGATGCCACAGGTGGGCCCTGCCGGAATGCCTCAAATGGCCACAGCGGGAAACCTAGAGTGCTCTCAGAGGTGGCCCAGAGAAAACAAAAGAGCTCCCCAATACAATCGACGCAATTGACGCCTCGTCGCCACCCCATGTAGCCCAAGGGATCCCAGCAGTTTCTCCTCGCGTCAATTGCGTCGGGTCGTCAGGTGTGTGCGTGAATTATTCCCAAAAAAAAATAAACTGCCACCCCACACTCATCCACCGTTATGGCAAGACAAGTGCGGGGCAGGGGATTCTTACAAGCCCAATTGCTTGCGTTTAGTGGCGAGGTAATCCATCAGAAATTCCTGCAGGACGTCCTCGGGGTAATTATCAAATTCAGAATCCAGCACAGCGATGGCCAGCATCTCGAAATGCTCGTACTGCTCCTGAGGTGACTGTGTGGGGAGTGCGTTGGAGTGTTCATCGATGTAAGCAGCTACTTCTGCAAGCGTGCGGCTCATAGCAATAAATCATCTGAGTCAGGAATGTCTAGAGGCTCGCTTGAAGGTTCGATGACAAGGTGATCCATGGCTTCAATGAGGTTTTGTTGTTGCGATATATGGTCATAGTTAATGTGGTTGTTATACGTATTCTGGCTGTAGAAGTCGTTTGTATAGTTCATGGTAATTTGTCCTTTATTAATTGATATAAGATGTAAACAGCAGCGAGTGCGGCTATGGTTTGCAATGGATAGATATAAAGAAATAGGCCGACAAGCCCTACCGCGAAAACGGGTAAGTACCTGAAAGAAAGGCCGGTAATGATGAGGCCGAATAGAACCATTAGAATCATGCTATCTCCTGATTTGCCTTGTAGTTAAAGGGGTGAGGGAGAAGTGTTAGTTCTTAAGTAGTCAATCGGTGCTGGGTCGGTAAAAGGTCGGTTGACCTGTATGGGTAGTTCTGAGGTTTTCTTGGAAGCCTTTAAATGTAAGGGCTACGGAGGTTTATGGCTTAGTGGACCCTAAGACTTAAAGTACCTGTGTACTGTTTTAAACGAGAGCGATAGAAAGCACCGTTAGACAGTACGGTGGAGGGGAATGTTGTTACGGTGAATGTATGGCTAAGACAGTTTATGTAACTTCTTAATGGTTGCCTTGAATGACTTTGCGTCAATAAGTTGGTGGAATCGTTTTAGCTCACCGATGGGTTTTACGAAGCCCAGTTCTCGCAGGACAGCCATCAGAAATGCTGGCGTGTTGACTGACTTGCCCTTGAAGAGAGATTGAAGTGCAACGGAGGTAAGGCGAGAGGGGTCATTTTGTGAAAATAGAATTCGCTCGATTTCTGCCAGAGATATTGATTCATCGCTGAAAAAACCACCACCGCTATTTGATGTGATACGGATATGAAATGCCTTTTTATTATCTAAACTGAGCTCATAGCCTAGCTCACCGTTGCCGGATAAGGCCTTACATGATGATGTCTTTAAAACGTGCGTGCGATTAAGGGAAGTTGTGTTTTGTTCATTAGTCTTTGTCGAACTGACTTGTGGTTTATCCATGGGTATCTCCGTAGGTTGTATTGATAAAGGTTAGGTTTTCTCCTGTGATTTGAATGATCGCGCACTTTAAACAACCACTTTAGATGGGAGAAGGGCTCTTAAATGTCTAGTACATGTATTCATATAAGGTACTAATAAACCCGCAATTCTTAGTATGTGAAATTGATGTGTTGTATGCGGAGTTTTAGTGATTTAGTGTTCGTTCTTTGATGATTGAAATTAATCGAGCACTCTATGTGGATGAAGCAACGGGGGTTAAGAATAAAAACTTCAAGACTGCTCAAGTAAAAGTTCGACAAGCTTTATATCAAGCGTTTAAGGCCTGAGTGGCTTTATCCCTAAATAGTTAAATGAATAAGGACTTTATACTGCTAGCTTGTCATTTGCTTAGATTTAAAATATGCCATTGCTTCAGAACGTAAAGGTTCATCTAATTCTTCTGGGATGTACGCTGAGGTTCTAAGCATGACATGACCACCTTCATCGTAAAGTTTCTTTTTAAACCTTAAGAGGTTTTCTCTAGTATCTAACCAACCTTGTAATTCAGCACTTATATTCATTAATAACGCTCCTTTGTTTATGTCAATAACCACTTTTGTAAAACAGGTGAAACATAATCTTTTCCAAGGTCATGCCCCTTACCTGGTACAACCGTGCAGACACCCCCTACAGCGTTTGCGCACCGTACAACTCGATCAGGTGGGCATTGCCAGTCCTTTTCACCCACATGCATTTCAATATGGTTTGGTTTAGGGAATGAATTTGCATCTATCATTTCCATTAGCTTATTGGGTCTTGGCGGGCTGTAATAGCGCAATGTTCCTGGGTTTGATACGGCACCAAGCACAGGCGATAGAAGCAATATGCTGCCAGGGTATACATCTAACCCTGATAGTGTATGCATCAACAAATAGGCACCATAAGATACCGCAACGATTTTAGAGTCTTCCGTCCAAAAACCTGCTTTTAGATCTGATGCGATCAAATCAAGTTGGCCTTGAAACTCTAATCCTTTAAATGATTCAGGCGTTTCTCGTCCTTTAAGATTGAAACCTCGTTCAGTAATGCCTTCGCCAAGCCCCGTGGCGATTTTCCCGTTCCTGCCGGGTAAATAATAAACAGTATTTTCCATGTACCTAATTCTATCCCTGATCTTCACTTTTAAGCGACATAAAGTTTTAATGTAACAAATAATGCGTTACATTGTATGGCAACGTAATATAGAATATTAATATGCCGCCAAAAAAAACAACCACACTCAACCTACGCGTTGACCCCGCCATAAAAGAAGCTATTAAAGAGGCCGCTAATCGTGATCACCGCAGTGTAGCCAATATGATCGAACTGCTAATCCGCCAGCACTGTGCCAAGGAAAACATCACCGTTCACGAGCAACACGGGTTGTTTAAAGACGATGAATGAAAAAACAATAAGAGCCTTAGTCGAGGCTGGTGCTGTTAAAAAAGTAATGATGGTAGCCGATGGTGCAACCATACACGTTGATATAGTTACTCAAGGCGGTGCGACAACCGTTACCACGCTTAAAGGAGCAATAAAGACATGGGCGACTATAGATGCCAGTGCAAGGTGGGTTAAAAACCTTGGTATTGGGCGTATTCAGTTAGTGGTTGATAAGTGGTTGCCGGGGCAAAGAGGGTTAAATCTGTAGGGAATAAAAAGCCCGAAAGTAATAAATAAGGCAGCCACGGGAAATTTTTTTGATTGAAGTGTGGTTTGAGGCCTTTTATTACCACGCCCAGTTTATTGCGTGTTATAAATAAACATAAAAAGGAAGGGGTAAATGAGCTTAACGGATGAGTTTTTTATACAGCGCGGTCAAAAACTAAATACCCTGATAGAACAAGGCTATAGCAATATCGACGAACTAGCAAAAACCGCTGGCATCACCGATGGTCAATTAATCCAAGCGCAGTACCTTTCCCCATACAACATACAATCAACCGCCGATCTGTATAACGTAAGTGTGACGAAATTAGGGCAGCCTTTCCTAAAAGAAATAAAATCGCGCGATCTGATTGTAGTAAAACCTAATCGCTTAAACAGTTTAATAAACGCTATAAATAAAGCAGGAACCCCCGAATGACCAACACCGAAGAACAAGACTTCCTCAACAGCCTGGAGAAAAAACTCTGGACCAGCGCCAACAAACTGCTGCCATCCCTCGATGCCTCGCAATACAAGCACGTCATGCTGGGTTTAATCTTCGTTAAATACGTCTCCGATGCCTTTGACCTAAGAAGACAAGAACTCAAAACCCAACTGCAAGACCCCAAGCAAGACTACTACTTAGACCCACAAGATTTTTCTGGCGAAGAATATCTCGCCGAAATCGACGCCGAACTGGAAGTGCGCGACTACTACCTGGAAACCAACACCTTCTGGGTGCCCACCCAAGCCCGTTGGAAATTTCTGCAAGACAACAACAAAACCGTCATCGGCGGTGCCGAGCTACCCTTGCCCACCCGCGATGGCACGCCGAAGACCTTAAAGATCAGCTCCGTCGGCCACTTAATCGACAACGCACTCGATGCCATCGAAGTCGACAACCCCAAACTCAAAGGCGTGCTCAACAAACGCTATACCCAACTACAAATCGACCAAGCCAAACTGGGCGAGCTGATCGATCTTGTCGCCACCGTTCCCTTTAACCATGCGTCACTCAACTCCAAAGACATCCTCGGCCATGTTTACGAATACATGCTCGGCCAATTTGCCCTCGCCGAAGGCAAAAAAGGCGGCCA
>CAJXSK010000011.1 GCA_913061075.1 uncultured Piscirickettsiaceae bacterium
ACGAGATAGGAGTCCGTCTCGTGGGCTCGGAGATGTGTATAAGAGACAGCCTAAACTGGGTGGCGGTTTTTTTATGCCTGGTATTTATAAATAGAATGTTCGTTTTATAAAAGGTGGGCGAGGTGTTGATGTTCTGTGCGTAGTTCATTTCTAAATGAATTAATGTGTTCAGAGGTTCTTTCTGAACGCGGAGTATTTATAGCAATATCATCGATAATAGTGCTAGGTGAATCTGATAAAAACAAGATTCGGTCGGCTAGCTGTATGGCTTCTTCTATGTCATGAGTCACAAAAATAAGTGTTTTTGGTTGTGTTTGCCATAATGTTAGGAGCAGTTGTCGCGCTTTTCGAGCGGTTGGCTGATCAAGTGAAACGAAGGGCTCGTCCATCAGTAATAAATCACTATTAACGGAAAATGCGCGAGCCAATGCAACGCGTCTTTGCATGCCAAGAGACAAATGGTGAGGGTAGCTGTTCAAGCTATTTTTTAATCCCAGTTCGAGTAATAATTGTTCTATGGTGTCTGGCGATATGTCTGTTTCGTTAGCAAGCTGAATGTTTTCCAATACGTTACACCACGGCAATAAACGGGGCGTTTGAAAAACAAACGATGCATTAGGGGTGCCAATTTGCTCGTCTATTTGAATGTCACCTTCATAGTTATTATCAAGCCCACCAATAATATTGAGTAATGTGGTTTTACCACAGCCAGATGGCCCAACTAAGCAAATGAACTGGTCGCTTTGTTGTTCAAAGTGTAAGTTTTTTATGACATCGAACGAGTTTTCATCGCCGTGGTGTTGGTGCTGTTTAAGTTTGATATTGACGTTCAACTGGTTCATTTAAAATTACTTCCAGCGTTGTGATTGTTTATCAAGCGGATTTAATATGGTGGTTTCGATGAGTTGAATGACAAAGATAAAAGACACGGTGTAAGCAAGAATGCTGGTGATGTCAAATAGCTGGAAGAACAGGTGAATTTGATAGCCCATGCCGTCGCTTCGGCCTAATAACTCCACAACTAATACAATTTTCCATATTAACGCTAGCCCCGTTCTAGCAGACGCCATTATGTAGGGATACAGTTGGGGCATGATGACGTGGCGAATGGTCTTCCATTTACCAAACCGATAGGCGACTGACATTTCTATCAGCTCTTCATCTAAGTTTCTTGCACCTTCACGAATGGTGACGATGACATTAGGCAATTTATTAACAACAACCGCAAAAATAGCGGCGGTTTCTATCAAGCCAAACCAGATATAACATAAAATAATGGTGACTAATGCAGGTATATTCAGCAGGATTATCAACCAGCTATCAAAAAATAAATTCGTTTGCTTATGTCGCCCAAGGGCCAAACCAATCGCAATGCCTAGGAGCATGGCTAAAAAGAAACTAATCGCTAATCTAAATAATGTGATGCCTAAATGATGTGGTAACTCTCCGCTATTAATGGCATCGATTAGTGTGGTAAAGACTAAAACGGGCGATGGCAATACGGGAGAGGCTGCAATTGATGCGGTGACTTGCCATATCAACAACAGTAACCCAAGAGAGAGAGTGGAATTGATAAAAGAAGACCGTGGCATGTTGTGGCGGTTAGCTATGATTGCTTGTTTTTAATTATTATCCCAAAAAATATCAGGGTCGAGATGTTGAACGGGGCCAATCAATTTTGTGCCACCTGTTTTCGCCAGTATAGCGTAAATGTCGGCGATTGCCTTCTTGTCTTGATCAGCGAAAGCTAGGACTCGTCCTTTGCAATAGTTTTCACGTAGTTGCTCTTGAGTGCTTTGGTCTTTAGTTCGAGTTAAAGGTAACACAGCAGCCCAATGGCTATCGGAACTGCATAATAGTTCCCCGGCCTGGCGTGTTGCGGTTAATAAACCATTAACGGCATTAGTGTTTTTGAGTGCCCAATTTTTTCTAAAAACATACCCTAAAATGGGCACCTTTTGCTTAATGCCTAGTTGATAAATGATCTGATGTGTATTGATGATTTCTCTATAGCCTTTTGCCTTAAGGCGGGCACTGTAGTGCCAAAAATTAATAAGTGCTTCGAGCTCGTTTTGCTGGAGAATGTTATTAAGTAAAGGTGGGGCGCCAAATACTTTTTCCACGCTCGTGTTGAAATCAATGC
The DNA here is from genome assembly GCA_913061075.1 of uncultured Piscirickettsiaceae bacterium. Classification (GTDB taxonomy): domain Bacteria; phylum Pseudomonadota; class Gammaproteobacteria; order Methylococcales; family Cycloclasticaceae; genus Cycloclasticus. The sequence continues at coordinate 2,144 of CAJXSK010000011.1, forward strand.
CTTTAGTTAAACCGTAAGCACGCAGCAACAACCAGCTTTTGTCGAGTGCGCCACCAGCAATGCCAAGCCTTTTGCCAACAAGGTCATTTATAGTGCGAATAGGCGAACTTTCTGGGACCATAATAGAGCCAGTGCTTGAGGAATAAGGAGCAAATAAATAATTAGAGGAATTGCCACGTTGACGGGCAACCCAAGTCCAGTCGGAAACAATAATATCGGATGCATTCGCTTGTAGAGATATTCTGCCTGCTTGAGTGCTAGCTAATGGCGTGACAATTAACTCAAAACCGTTTTTCTTATCAAGATTGTTTTTCTTAATCGTTTCTAATGTCCAATTGACAGTGCCGAATTTCAAAACAGCGATATTGATTGGTGTAATGTTGTTATTAGCGTGCGCTAAGGATGCAACTAAACAAAGTGTGCTGAGAAGAAGTAATTGAATTTTATTGATGGGAGTCATAGTTTCAGTATTGAATAATATAGGTCAAAACCTAAAAGGGCTTATCTTAAATGAAATAAAGCAAATCAGTGGGGCAAAACTACCAACATAAAAGTTTATAGAGGCAATATTAACAAATCATTAATAAAAAATTGACCAATAAATTTAGTTTGGGTTATGGTATTACAAAAGAATAATGCATAGCTGTAAGTTATTAATACTAATGAGAATTATTGATTTTTGATAATGATTCTTAATAATCAAGTAACTTGCTGAAAAGCTGAGAATTTATATTAAAAAAGGTATCAATTGTAAAAATGAGTGCGCTTCCATCCATAGTAAATACAAATAAGTTGATCGATAAGTTTGGTCGACAAGTGACATATGTGCGAATTTCTGTCACTGACAGATGCGATTTCCGCTGTGTTTATTGTATGAGTGAAGAAATGGAGTTTTTACCTCGTGAACAAGTGTTAACCTTAGAAGAAATTTCTACTTTATCGCGTGCATTTGTTGAAATGGGTGTCACTAAAATTCGCATTACCGGTGGTGAGCCTCTAGTAAGAAAAGACGTTGTTGGCCTTATGGCAGAAATTGCTCAGTTGGATGGATTGGAAGAGCTTGTTATTACGACAAACGGTTCACAACTTGTAAAGTTGGCAGAGCCGCTTAAAAAAGCAGGTGTTAAGCGAATCAATATTAGTTTAGATAGTTTAGATGCTGATAAATTTAAGAAGGTAACGCGAGTAGGTGATCTTGCTGTTGTCTTGCAAGGTATTCAAGCTGCTAAGAAGGCAGGCTTCGAAAAAATCAAATTAAACGCTGTGATTTTGAAGAACAGAAATCATGACGAAGTAAATGGTTTGGTTCAGTACGCAATGGAGCAAGGGCTTGATATTAGCTTTATTGAAGAAATGCCACTAGGCGCGATCGATAACCATTCGCGTGAAGAAGCCTATTACTCCAGTGATGAGATTAAGCGTGATATTGAAACGCAATTTGATTTATTGCCTAGTACCAAAAACACAGGTGGCCCTGCACGTTATTACAGCGTCAATGGTTACGATAATTTGGTCGGATTTATTTCGCCGCACAGTCACAATTTTTGTGATACCTGCAACAGAGTTCGCGTAACAGCATCGGGCTTATTGTTGCTATGCTTAGGCCAAGAGCACTCTATGGATTTAAAGAGTATTTTACGAGCAAACCCTACAGATATTAATAAAGTAAAACAGGCTCTAATAGAGTCTATGGAGATCAAGCCTAAAGGGCATGATTTTGATATTACTGAGCAACCTGTTATCTTTCGTCATATGAGCGTAACAGGTGGTTAAAGTTTTTTTGAACGTTTAATAATAAATAGAACCCAGAGGAGGGTGTTATGCAGATGTCATTAGTAATAGATGCGAACAAATGTACAGCTTGTTTGCAGTGTGAAATGGCTTGTTCTTATGAAGGTGAAGGTGTATTCAACCCGACTAAGTCAAGAATTAAAATTTTTCCATTCCATGAAGAAGGTATTTTCGTACCTTATACATGTACTCAATGTGATGAAGCGTGGTGTATGCATGCTTGTCCTGTCGAGGCTATTGTTTTAAACAAAACAACAGGCGCAAAAGAAATTGTTAACGATTTATGCGTAGGTTGTAAAGTTTGTACGATTGCTTGCCCATTCGGCACAGTTAACTACAACGCAGACAGCGGTAAAGTGATCAAATGCGACCTCTGTGGCGGCGATCCTGAATGTGCTAAAGCATGCCCAACAGATGCAATTACCTACCAAGATGCAAATTGGACAGGCTACGACAAAATGAAAGATTACGCTGCGAAAGCAATGCCAGCGAAATAGCATCTTGTCCGTATAAAAAATAAAATTTGGAGATAGACTATGTCTTGGACAAAAAAAGTATTAAGAATTAATTTAACAGCAGGAACCTGTTCCCCAGAACCATTAAATATGGAATGGGTTGAGCAGTTTCTTGGTCAACGTGGTTTGGCCACAAAATATCTAACGGAGGAAGTTCCACCTACAACGGACGCTCTTTCACCTGAAAACACAATGTATATGATCACGGGTCCTTTAACAGGCACCATGGCATCAACAGCGGGTCGTTATTCAGTTGTTACTAAAAGCCCATTAACTGGAGCAGTCGCTTGTTCTAATTCAGGTGGTTTCTTTGGTAACGAAATGAAATGTGCAGGTTGGGATATGGTTATCCTAGAAGGGAAGTCACCTTCACCTGTTTACATCAGTATTAATGATGATAAAGCTGAAATTTTACCTGCCGACGAAATTTGGGGTAAATCAGTATGGGAAGCCGACGAATGGTTACATACGAAACATCAAGACCCACAGCTACGTGTAGCTGCGATTGGTGTTTCTGGTGAGAAAGGCGTGCTGTATTCTGCCATTATGAATGATTTGCATCGCGCGGCTGGCCGCTCTGGTGTTGGAACAGTCATGGGTTCTAAAAATGTAAAAGCCGTTGTTATTCGTGGTAGCAAAGGTGTTGATGTTCAAGACCCTAAAGCATTCTTTGACGCAACAAATGCAGGCAAGAAAATTTTGGCTGAGAACCCTGTAACAGGCGAAGGTTTACCTGCATTGGGTACACAAGTGTTAATGAACGTTATTAACGAAATGGGCGCAATGCCAACAAATAACTGGAAAGATTCAGTATTTGAAGGCGCATCAAAAATTTCTGGTGAAGCGATGCTTGAACCTCGTGATAGCGATGGCAAAGCGAACTTAACTCGAAATGGAGCTTGTTTTGCGTGCACAATTGCATGCCAACGTGTCTCAACTATCGACCCAGAACATTTCAGTGTGCAAAATAGAGATGACTTACATCCAAGTTATCACGCCAATTCAGGTGGCTTAGAATATGAAGCAGCTTGGGCATTAGGCAGTGACACTGGGGTTGATGACATTGATGCATTAACATATGCTCAGTTTGTTTGTAACGAGCAAGGTCTAGATCCGATTTCATTGGGTTCAACAATTGCTGCAGCGATGGAAATGTACGAAGAAGGGTTTATCACCAAAGAAGATACGGATGGTATTGAGCTTAACTTCGGTAATGCTGAAGCGATGATCAAGTGTACTGAACTGGTTGCTCTAGGTGAAGGTTTTGGTGCTGAACTAGGTCAAGGATCTTCACGTTTTTGTGCCAAGCATGGGCACCCAGAACTTTCAATGACTGTTCGTGGTCAAGAATTTCCAGCTTACGATCCACGTGGCATTCAAGGTATGGGTCTTGGTTTCGCTACATCAAACCGTGGTGCATGTCACCTACGTGGTTATACAGTGGCTTCGGAAGTATTGGGCATTCCAATTAAAACTGATCCATTAGAAACAGAAGGCAAAGCAGGATTACAAATTGCCTTCCAAAATGCTACCGCTGCATTTGATTCTGCTGGTATTTGTATCTTTACATCATTTGCATGGTCACTTGAAGATGTAGCACCTCAGTTAAATGCTGCTTGTGAAGGCGAATGGACACCAGAACGTTTAGGCGAAATTGGTGAGCGTATTTGGAACCTTGAGCGTTTATATAATGACGCGGCTGGCCAAGGTGCTTCGGCGGATAAATTGCCACCAAGGTTAACCGAAGAAGCTGTTAAAACAGGCCCTGCGGCAGGTAAGGTTAATGGGTTGGCAACTATGCTTCCTGAATACTATGCTGAACGTGGTTGGTCACCTGAAGGTGATGTTACAGCTGATACTAAAGCGCGTTTAGGGCTTTAGTATAGACAGATTGTAATATTGACCTGAATAAGGGCGAGTCGTTTTCGATTCGCCCTTTTTTAGTGGTTTAATAATGTTGTTATTTACTATTAGTCATTCAGGGGAAGGTTTATGAAGCATGTCATTATTGGTGCTGGCCCATCGGGTATTGTCGCCGCAGAACATATACGAAAATTTGATCAATCAGCAACAATCGTAATTATTGGTGATGAACCGGAAGCACCTTATTCAAGAATGGCTATACCCTATCACTTAATTGGGAATATTGAAGAAGAGGGAACATACCTTCGGCATAAACCCAATCATTTTAATGATTTAGATATCCAATTAATTAATGCTCGAGTGGATAAAATAGATTCGGTAGATAAAATGCTTCAACTGAGCACAGGTGTGACTGAGTCATACGACAAATTATTGATTGCATCAGGTTCTAGGCCAGTTTCCCCACCGATTCCAGGCATAGGCGAACCAGGTGTTCATTCATGCTGGACGCTTGAAGATGCAGGAGCTATTGCAGCTCTTGCGAAACCGGGCGCAAAAGTTATTCAAATTGGCGCAGGCTTTATTGCCTGTATTATTTTAGAAGCACTTGCGCGACGAGATGTGGACTTAACAGTCGTTGAAATGGAAGATCGTATGGTGCCGCGTATGATGGATAGTATTGCGGGTAATATGATTAAAGATTGGTGTCTACATAAGAACATTGATGTATTCACCAATGGTCAAGTAACTGAGATACAGAAAGCGGAAGGTAATCATACATTTAAGGTCAGTGTTAAAACGCCAGATGGGGTAACTCAGCTGGATGCTGATTTAGTTATTACTGCCACCGGTGTTCGACCTTGTGCAGATTTCTTAGAAGGCTCTGGCATTACAGTAGATGACGGTATTATTGTTGATAAAAACATGCAAACTAACGTGCCTGATATTTATGCGTCTGGCGATGTTGCACAAGGTAAGGATTTTTGCACAGGTGAATATGCGGTTCAGGCTATTCAGCCAACTGCAACTGAACATGGCCTTATAGCAGCGCAAAATATGGTTGGTTTAGAAGGCGCGGAGTGTGGTGGTACAATTAATATGAACGTATTGGATACGATGGGGCTAATATCGTGTTCTTTTGGCTTGTGGCAAGGCGTTGAAGGTGGTGAAAGTTGCCAGCTAGTCGAAAAAGACAAATGGCGTTATTTGAATTTACAGTTTGATGATGATGTGTTGATTGGTGCGACAGGTATTGGATATACACAACACGTTGGAATAATGAGAGGTTTAATTCAGTCAGAGATACCTTTGGGAAAGTGGAAGAATAAATTGTTAGAAAACCCACTTCAGCTAATGGAAGCTTACTTAGCTTGCACACAATCAGCAGCGATACAATAATGAGTAAAATGACAGTGAAACTGTTTGCAGGGTTGATGGATTACCTGCCAGTAAAGAGTACAAAAGCACATGGTTTTGATTACCCAATTACAGATGCAACAACAGTAGGTTACTTAATTGATGACCTTAAATTGCCACGTAATGTGATTCATATTGTGCTGTTAAATGGTGTGTACCTAGATGCCGAAACGCGTGATGAGGTTATTTTAAAAGAAAATGATATTCTTGGTTTTTGGCCAGCAGTAGCAGGCGGTTAATGAAGTTATTTAAAGATAAATCCTTTGCTTTAGAAATGGGTTTTTCTCGGAAAGAGTTTATTGCATTGTTGGATAGCCAGAATAAATTAGTTTTTCAACGCGATGGTAATGTTATTACGTTTATCTTTTCTGAACAGCAGGCAATAGTAACGCTTGGTGAGGAAGATGTTAGACGTATTGGCTCTGCGATATTGCCAAAACTAGACGTGAATTTTAATTGTTCTAAAATGAGTAATGATAAACAAGAGCAGTTTATGAGAATATTCATGCTAAAGTTTCACCGCGGAGGTGGTTAAACGATGATTGATTTACCAGATAAAACCTCGATCGAAATGGGTTTTTCACGGTTAGAATTTAATACGTTGTTGCATGCGCAAACTGCCATGAGTTTTACTGGGAATGGTGATGAAGTTGTTTTTTTTTATGCTGGTGGAGAAATAAAGGTTTGTCTAGGCGAGGATGATTTTCGGCGTATAGCTTCTTGGAAAATACCAAAAATGAAGGTAGATTTAGATTTTACGAACTTAGCTGAAGCAAGTCGACGCCCGTTTATGAAGGTTCTTCTTAAAACGTTCTTAAAAGGCGGCGGTTAATCAGTACCGTATTGCTCTCTATATTTCAAAATAGCGGTTAAGTATTTTTCATTTCCAGATTGCTCAAGGTAGCCAATAATGTCTTTAAGGCAGATAATTGATGCGACTTTAAAACCATAATTTTTTTGGATGTCATCGATAGCCGATGTTTCCCCAAGGCCTTTTTCTTGACGGTTTAATGATATAAGTACACCGGCAGTCGTTGCGCCTGATTGATTAATAATATCAACAGATTCTCGAACAGATGTACCTGCGCTGATAACATCATCAACAATGATTGCTTTACCTTTTAAATTAGAACCAACTAATAAGCCACCTTCACCGTGATCTTTAACTTCTTTACGATTAAATACATAGGGTATATCCCGGTTAGATACTTCGGATAAACCAATCGATACAGCGCAAACAAGAGGAATGCCTTTGTAAGCAGGGCCATAAAGAATATCGCATTTAATACCAGAATCGGCTAAGGCATAGGCATAAAATTGGCCTAGTTTACGAAGCTTCTCACCCGTGTTAAATAAACCAGTATTAAAAAAATAGGGGCTAATACGCCCAGATTTAAGCGTGAATTCGCCAAATTTTAAAACGTCACATTCTAGGGCGAATTCAATAAAATCTTGTTTGTAGTTATTCATAATAAAAATTGAAAAATAAGTTGAGTGTATTTTACACAAATGAGCCGAAAGGCTCAGCTTTACTCGGTGTCGGTTTTTGCAGTTAGGTAGTATTCTTGATTGCTCTGGTCAACTTCAATAGATAACTCGATTGGCCTGCAACAAACACTGCAATCTTCAATTGTCGTTTGGCTTCCTTGGGACGTATCAATAAAACTGTCTATTTGTTCGCCACAATAAGGGCAAGCATATGTTTTTTCAATGATGAGCTCATTCATGCTGTGGGTAAAAAGTGTTCTAAGGTATTATTCAAAAAGTTCCAACCTTGATCTGTGCAGGAGTAAATGGAGTCGCTGATTTCTAATAACTGCTTATCTATCAGCGTGGTGAGGGTGGGTTCAATCGTAGACGGGTGCAGCCGTGTACGCTGTGTGAACTGTTGCAGAGTAAAGCCTGATTTTAATCGAAGTGCATTCATCATAAATTCGAACGGTAATTCGGATTCAATCACGATATTTTCTCCGCCTATAGACTTTAAAGTACCCGCTGTGTTCATATATTCACGCGGTTGTTTTTTTTTCCAGTAGCGTGAGATTTGGCCGTTGTTATTGGTGAGTTTCCCGTGGGCACCCGCGCCGATGCCAATATAGTCACCGAATTGCCAATAGTTAACGTTATGCTGTGACTGTTGTTGCTTTGCTGCGTAAGCAGATACTTCATATTGGCTAAGTTGATTGGCGATTTGTTTTTGGCATTCAGTCTGCATGTCCCAAATTTGTTCATCAATGGGCAGTATGGGAGGGTGTGCGTAAAACAAGGTGTTTTTTTCTAGAGTTAATTGGTATTGGGATAGGTGACCTGTTTGGTAGCTTAACGCGTGTTCTACATCTTGAACTGCTTGTTCAACGGTTTGTTCGGGGAGGCCAAACATCAAATCTAAATTAATTCGTTCAAAACCAGCATCTTGTGCCATTTTGATGGCTCGGTGTGCTTGATCTGAGTCATGAATACGGCCTAGTGTTTTTAAATGCGGGTCATTAAAACTTTGTATGCCGATGGAGAGTCTGTTGATGCCTGTTTGGCGGAAGGCTGAAAATTTTTCTGCTTCGAAAGTACCGGGGTTTGCTTCTAAAGTGATTTCGATATCACGAGTTTTGTTTAATTGCTGATCAACTTGTGAAAGGATTTTACCGAGACTTTTTGCTGAAAATAAACTGGGAGTGCCACCACCAATAAAAATACTTTTGAGGGTTCTACCTTTAACGTTAGGTGCTTCAGTTTTTAAATCACGAATCAGTGCGTCAACATAGGCTTCTTCATTGTAATCATCACGTTTTTCGTGAGAGTTGAAATCGCAATACGGGCACTTTTTAACGCACCAAGGGATGTGAATATAGAGGCTGTAGTGGGTATCGGTTTGGGTCATGCGTTATTAGCAAAATAATCACTGATTTGAGGCATCAGTAATTGTAATGCCTGAGCGCGGTGACTAATTGAATTTTTGGTTGTTGCAGGCAACTCTGCGGATGTGCAATGGTGTTCTGGTACGTAAAAAACAGGGTCGTACCCAAAGCCATTGTTGCCTGATTTTTGAAACGCAATATTGCCTTCCCATGTGCCATGTCCAATCAGTGGGGATGGGTCGTTTTCATGTGCCATAAAAACCATTACGCAGTGGAATCGAGCGGTGCGTAATTCTTCATGTGTGTTTATTAAGGCTTGTAGTAATTTGTTGGTGTTATTTTGGTCGTTAGATGGCAGCCCTGCATAACGAGCAGAATAGACACCAGGTTTGCCATTAAGGGCATCAACTTCTAGGCCGGAATCGTCGGCAATAGTGGATAGCTGCGAAATAGCAGAGGCATGCCTTGCTTTGATAATGGCGTTTTCAACAAAGGTGGTACCGGTTTCAGCAATGTCCGGCACATTAAATTGTGATTGCGATATAACCTCTATAGCCTGCTGTTTGAGCATATCTTGTATTTCAGCTATTTTCCCCTTGTTACCACTGGCGAGAACAATTCGTTGACTCATATAGCTAAGGCATCTCGCTGATGTTGCATTAATTCACTGATGCCGGATGCAGCGAGATTTAGCATTTCATCGAGTTCTTCACGGCGAAACGCATGGCCTTCTGCTGTGCCTTGTACTTCAATAAATGCACCAGCTTCGTTCATAACAACATTCATGTCGGTTTCAGCTTCTGAGTCTTCTGGGTAATCTAAATCCAATACGGGTGCGCCGTTATAAATGCCGACAGAAACTGCAGCAATTTGGCCATGAATCGGGTTCTTTTTAATTTTTTTGGCAGCCTGTAGTTTTTCAACAGCGAGTGATAATGCAATAAAACTACCCGTTATAGAAGCTGTACGGGTTCCACCATCGGCCTGCAAAACATCGCAATCGACTGTAATTGTGTAACCGTCCAATGCGTTTAAATCGACGGCAGCGCGGAGTGAGCGGCCTATTAGGCGTTGAATTTCTTGTGTACGACCACTTTGTTTGCCGCGAGCTGCTTCACGCCCCATGCGGGTATGTGTAGATCGTGGCAGCATGCCATATTCAGCCGTTACCCAGCCCTGTTTTTTATCTTTTAGAAAACGTGGAACACGGCTTTCAACAGACGCAGTACAAAGTACTTGAGTATCACCACAAGCGATTAAAACGGAGCCTTCAGCATGAATAGTGAAGTTGGTTGTAATATTGATGTCACGTAGTTGATCTGTTCTGCGTCCGCTGGGTCTCATGAGGTGTCCTAGATTAAATAAGGTTACGAAGAAAGGGAACGCTATTCCAAGAAGGTTTAGCATGGCCTAGGTTGTTAGTAACCTCCATTATAAGGTAATAGAGACAGTGTGGTGACAGTGAAGTGCGCTAAGTTGTTAGCAGGCGTCTAGTTTCTTTATAGGTAATGAAGCGCACGCATTAAATCTTCCATTGATTGGGGCCGCTTACCTGGGTCGATCTGCATGGCCCAATCAATGGCGTGGAGTATTCGATGCTCAATATTCTTTTTATGGATTTTAAATGCGGGCTTGAGTGACACAATGGCATCTCCGTCTGTGGACATGGGGGGTATCGATTTGTCTAAACAGGCGCGCATGGTAGCGCCAATTGCATAAATGTCACTCCAAGGGCCTATAGTGGTTTGTTTATGGTGTTGTTCTGGCGCTGCAAAACCTTTCGTCATGCTATGCGCTACTGAAGGAAGTTCTTTTTTAAAGGGCAGAGCAGATCCAAAATCTAAAATTAGCGGGTTATTTTGCGGTCTTAATAATATATTATCGGGCTTTATATCTAGGTGTAAAAGGTTCCTGTTATGCATGTTTTTAATGCATCGCATAATGGGTGGGAAAACATCCAGTAAAAACTCGGATGTAACATTTAAATTAGGTTCTTTGATGGTTTTTGCTAAGGTTATGCCGTAGTCGTAGCTCATCACAAGGTATGCAGTGTCATTGGCGAGGAAAAAGTTCAACACATGAACAATGTTTGGGTGCTTAATGGTCGTTAATAGTTTCGCTTCATCTAAAAAGTATTGACGACCTTTTTTAAACAACTTGGCTGAATCGCCATTGATAGCAGATACTTTATCGCCTACTCGGTGTGTAAATTTAGCGGGCATGTATTCTTTAATGGCTACTTGGTGTTGGTCATTAATTTGCCGGGCTAAATAGACATTGCTAAACCCACCTTTCGCGATGGTTCTTTCAATATAATATTGATCTACAATGGTGCCAGATGGCAACGGTTCGCAGTCATCAGCGTTATTAAGCTGGGCAATGGTATTGTTGTTTTTATTAAACAGGGTATGAATCCTCGTGAAAACAGCCTAAGATTTGTCGATTAAAGGAAGTATAGGTAATTAAATGATTAGAAGTATGACGGCCTTCGCAAGTTGTGAAGAGAATATTGGAGATTACACGCTTATTTGGGAAATCCGTACGGTAAACCATCGGTATTTAGATGTGTCACCACGGTTGCCAGATGTTTTTCGCTCTATTGAGCCAGATGTAAGAGAGGCTGTTGGTCGAAAGCTGAAACGTGGCAAAGTTGATTGTAATTTTTTCTACCGTAAAGAAAAACAAGCTGAGCAGCCTATTCAAATAAACGAAGCGCGCATGAGTGAGCTGCTTAAAACGACGTTACGCATCGAACAGGGTATGGACAAGTTTCAGGCATTATCTGCTTTAGATGTTTTACGTTGGCCTGGGGTGCAAGCAGATGTAAAAGAAGATATGGAACCGATACATGCTCAAGCATTGGTTTTATTAGAAAGCGCCTTGGAACAGTTGGTGAAATCGCGTGAGCGAGAAGGTAGCCAAATCACTTCAATGATTGAAACGCGCTGTGAACAAATTATTCAGCAAGTTGCTCTTGCTAAACAACGGCTTCCTGAACTAAAAATATTATTACGAGATAGGCTTGAGAAAAAACTAACTGATTTGTTAGACAATGTTGATCAAACGCGTCTTGAACAAGAGCTTGTTTTTTACATCCAAAAAATGGACGTTGAAGAAGAGGTTGATCGGCTAGAGGCGCACATTATAGAGGTAAGGCGGATATTAACGCAGCAAGAACCAGTGGGTAGGCGGTTAGACTTTTTAATGCAAGAGCTTAATCGCGAAGCGAATACGTTGGGTTCTAAATCGGTTGATATTCAAACGACAAATATTTCTGTCGAGCTGAAAGTATTAATTGAGCAAATGCGCGAGCAAATTCAAAACATAGAATAAGACAGGTATTACGTGTTGGCAAAAGGACAATTATTTATCATTTCTGCACCGTCTGGTGCGGGAAAAACAAGTTTAGTAAAAGCGTTATTGGATTTGTTACCGGGGTTAGAGGTGTCTGTTTCATATACAACAAGGCCAAAGCGGCCTAGTGAACAGGCAGGCATTGATTATAATTATGTGCCTATAGAACATTTTCAAACCATGGTGAAAGAGGGTGAGCTATTAGAATATGCTGAAGTGTTTGGTAATTATTATGGGACGTCTGCCAAACTCGTTGAGGAACAATTATTGACAGGCATGGATGTTATTCTTGAAATTGATTGGCAAGGCGCGCAACAAGTGCGAAAACTCGTGTCAGATTGTGTATCTATATTTATCCTGCCACCGTCTAAAGAAGTGCTCGAAAAAAGATTAAAGGGGCGTGGGCAAGATGCAGATAATGTCATTGCTAGACGAATGCAAGAGGCAGTGGCCGAAATGTCTCATTATGTAGAATTTGATTATTTGGTGGTCAACGATGATTTTGGTATGGCTTTAAATGACTTAAGTAGTTTGGTGAAATCTCAACGTTTAAAAGTAGGCAGAGCTTCGAAGGGTTTACCGGTAATTATGGACTTAGATGAAGGCGCGTAAAAAACGTTAAAAAATCTGTAAAAGCGCAATAAAACTATGCACTTGGCTATTAATTCGGTTAAAATATGTACCGCTACATTCTATACTGGTTTTTGTAAGATCTGCTCTTGTTAATTTCCTTGTAAGATTTGTAACATTTTTTAAATTAAATATTATTGAGGTAATTATCATGGCAACAGGAACCGTTAAGTGGTTTAACGAATCAAAAGGCTTCGGCTTTATCACTCCAGAAGATGGCAGCAAAGATGTATTCGTACATTTCTCAGCTATCGCTAGCGAAGGTTTTCGTACTTTAAACGAAGGTCAGCAAGTGAACTTCGACGTAGAAAATGGCCCTAAAGGACCACAAGCTGTTAACGTTACAGCTTAAGTTTCTATACGTACTTAAAAAAACCTCGCTAATAGCGAGGTTTTTTTTTGCATGTAAATAATAGTGAAAAAAGTGCCCCCGTTCTTTTCGTTAAGATTGTTAAACTACGGCAAATGAAATATTGGAATAGTTAAATGGATAGTGAGATTATTCAACAGGTCAATGATGCGTTATTGCCCAGTGCTTTTATTATATTAATGGGCGTTATGCTGCGCCGGTGGCAACCTGCTGGCTTAACGTTGTCTGATACTCGTCGTGTTATCAGTACCTTAGTGCTGAATTTGTTTTATCCGGCGCTCATTTTTGCAGTCATCCCCCATGTAACGTTAAGTGGTGATATTTTTAGCGCGCCACTCATCTCAAATATAGGCGTGGCGTCAGGTATGTTGGTGTGTTGGCTAATGTATCCGTGGCTTAAGAGAAAGGGCTGGGGAAAGCCCGAATTAGGCGCACTAATGCTCGTGTGTGGCTTAGGCAATATTATTTCATTGGGTGTTCCCTTATTGCAGGCTATTCAGGGTGAAGAGTCGGTTAAATTTGCTATTTACATTGATATTATGTCCATTACACCGATGTTATGGTTGGTAGGGTTATGGCTGGCGATAGAGTGGGGGGATAACGATGAACCACGACAAACGCCGATGCGCTTTGTTCGGTCGTTGTTTAGCCTGCCACCAATTTGGGCATTTATTGGCGCCATTTTATTGAATATCTATGATGTTAACTTACCAGAATTCGTTCAAAAGGCAGCTCTGATGTTAGGCAATGTTACGATGTCTGGTATGTTGCTAGTTGTGGGTATGTCTTTGTCGTTAAAAAGCTTAAACAACCACAAAGCCATAGCATTAGTAGCATCAGGTATTAAGCTGGTTTTTGTGCCGGCCATTGTGTATATGGCCGCGAGTTATGGTTTAAGAGATGCCGAGACAATTCAGGCAACAGTGCTTATAGCAGCAACACCATCGATGATGGCGACAATGATTTTAAGTGAACGTTATGGGCTTAATACTGAATTGTTATCAACGGTGTTGGTAACGAGCACTGCATTATTCTTCCTAACCCTGCCTATTTGGTTGGCTTTAATGCCTTATTGATTATGCCTTAATTTGTTAACTAACGCCTCTTTAATAATAAAATCTTTATAGTCAGTCGTTGTGTCAATAAACTTAAAGCCGGTGGTGTACTCTTTTTTTGATGATTTTAGACTAGACGTTGCGTTCTCGGAATAAATAACTTTTGCCGAAAAATTGAAGGGATGTTCTGATGTGGCAAAGTGCAAATTTAAATCGATAATAGCACCTTTCTTATAAGCGCTAGCACTAATAATGCTCGTACCTTTGACGCTGCAGTCTGCTAAAGCCACTTTATGTTCTTTTTTTAAACCCAGCATATTCCTCTTAAAAACAACAGCATGGGCTTTCTTTGGCTGGTATCGTGTTGATGCACGTGCTTTGGTTTGCGTCGAGTGGTCTTTGTTTAGTAAACGATTTTTTCTTGAGTTGTATGCTTGCTGTTCATCTTCAACTAATTCTAAAAAATCACTTTTAAGGTGTATTTCTTCAGTGACCTTTGTGTTGCGTTTAGCATTTACAACTTGATTCACATTCATGTGAAGTGGTTTAGTCGCTGGGTTGGCTTTAATATGGTCAACACTATCGACAATATAGGGTTTAAGTCCACTAGACTGGGTGCGTGTTTGTTTTTTGTTTATTGGTTTCATATATAAACTGTTCGCAATAAGGGTTCTTGAATATATGTGTATTATAGTTGTTTTTTTAACTATTTTAGCTTTCTAAGCTGAATGGTAGATGACTAAGCGCATTACAACTCACCGAAACACAAATATTTCATCTCCATAAAGTCATCAATACCGTATTTCGAGCCTTCTCGACCAATGCCGGATTCTTTTACACCTCCAAACGGTGCAACTTCAGTTGATACGATACCACTGTTAATACCAACGATTCCTACTTCCAATGCTTCGGCGGTTTGCCAAATACGTTTTATATTTTGTGAATAGAAATATGCAGCTAGGCCAAACGGTGTATTGTTAGCTTGTTCTACTGCTTCTTTGTCGTTATTAAATCGGTACAGAGGAGCAACGGGGCCAAACGTTTCTTCATGGGTAATGTTCATACTCATGGTGACGTTGCTTAACACGGTGGGTTGAAAGAACAGCCCGCCAAGCTTGTGTGGTCTACCACCGGTAACAATGCTTGCACCTTTGTTGACCGCATCATCAATATGTTCTTCTACTTTTTTAACGGCGTTCTGGTTAATTAAAGGGCCTTGTTGTGCATCAGGATTTAGACCATCTGAAATAGTTAAAGCGGATACTTTAGTCGCTAGTTTTGATGAAAATTCATCATAAACGGTATCTTGAACAAAGATTCGATTGGCACATACACATGTTTGTCCGGTATTCCTAAACTTGCTGGCCATTGCACCCTCAACAGCTGCATCGATATCGGCATCATCAAAGACTATAAAGGGCGCGTTGCCGCCTAATTCTAAGCTGACTTTTTTGACGGTATCAGCACATTGGCGCATGAGTATTTTTCCAACGGCGGTTGAACCCGTAAATGTTAGTTTGCGGACAATAGGGTTGGACGTAAGCTCGTTACCAATAATGCGCGCATCGCCTGTCACAACGTTCAGCACACCGTCTGGGATTCCCGCTTGTCGACCTAATTCAGCTAAGGCAAGTGCTGAAAAGGGTGTTTCTGATGCAGGTTTAACAATAACAGGGCAACCTGCAGCCAGTGCAGGAGCACATTTTCGAGTAATCATTGCGTTTGGAAAGTTCCAAGGCGTAATGGCAGCGACAACTCCAATGGGTTGTTTGATGACAACGATTCGTTTGTCTTGGCTAGGCGCAGGGATGGTGTCGCCATAAACACGTTTGGCTTCTTCGGCAAACCATTCAACAAAACTGGCTCCGTATAGAACTTCACCACGCGCTTCACCGATGGGTTTACCTTGCTCTAAGGTCATGATGGTAGCGAGGTCGTCTTGGTTCTCAATAATTAATTCGTACCATTTTCTAATAATGGCAGAACGGTCTTTGGCGGCCATATTTCGCCAATCCTCCCATGCATTATTTGCCGATGTAATGGCTAGTTTTATTTGCTCAGCTGTTAATTTGGGAACAGAGCCAAGCACGGATTGATTAGCTGGGTTTGTTACTGATAACTGTTCTTTGTTTGAACTTTTGACCCATTGACCATTTATAAAGGCTCGTTGTTTAAAGAGTTTTGTATTATGTAATTCCATGATTAAAGGCATTGATTAATTAAATATAAAAAGCTAATAATAGACGTGAAAACACGTCGGCGCAAAAATTCCAAGAACTAGCTGAATGAACATTTCAACATTAGCACAAGGAGAACCTTGATGGATTACACCAGAGAAACAGCAA
This sequence comes from uncultured Piscirickettsiaceae bacterium, assembly GCA_913061075.1. Lineage (GTDB taxonomy): Bacteria > Pseudomonadota > Gammaproteobacteria > Methylococcales > Cycloclasticaceae > Cycloclasticus. The sequence continues at coordinate 18,335 of CAJXSK010000011.1, forward strand.
AGCAATGGGCAGGTGAAAATATTAGAGGCTTATTTATGTGCCCTATTTCTCCCATGAATGATGACTTTACGTTTGATGAAGTAGGTATTCGTGAAAATATCGAAGCGTTTATCGACATGGGTGTAGATGGACTGGTTGTGGGTGGTTTTATTGCTGAGTGTTGGAATGCTACGTTGACAGAATGGTACCGTTATCACGAGGTAGTTGCGGACGCAGTAAAAGGTCGTGTGCCTTTGTTTTCAATATTACTAGACCCTAGCGCATATCAAACCATTGAAAAAATGAAACGCCTGGAAGAGTTGGGTTATGACGGTGCAGAAGTGATCAACCCCGTTGTGCAATTAAAAAGCGATAACGAAGTGTATGACTGGTTTAAGTTTATTACGGATAATTCTGACTTGGCTGTGGTGTTGTATAGAACGCCGGTATCAGGCAAAGTGTTGGGTTGGGATTTAATGCGGCGTTTGGCTGACCTTGAAACAGTAGTCGGTACGAAACAAGGCGTTATGAACCGCGTGGAAACGTTGAAATTAAGACGTATTATCCGCAACGATTTTATTGTTGCAGACCCGTTTGAAGCGGTATTTTGTGATGATTTGCGAAAAGGAGGCCAAACAGTATTTGGTGAATTGTCTTACATTTTGTACGGTAAAAAACGGCATATAGTTAAAGATTATATGGCCTTGTCAGCCGCAGGTAAGTGGGAAGAAGCATACCAAGTTAGTGAACAGTTGAATGACATTCGAGAGTTCTATAACGAAGTGTTTATTTGGGATGTGGTACAAACATTTACCTATGCCAGTGCACTTGCTAGCATGAAAGCGTGGTTCGAAGAAATTGGCTTAAAAGCAGGCCCTATTCGCCCGCCAGTGCGACAATGTACGCCAGAATTAAGGCAAACCATTCACACCAGACTAAAAGAGTTAGGCGTTAGTTAACATGATGGAAGAACAATTACATATCTGTATACATGGCGCCGGTGGTTTGGGTTCTGTCATCGGTGGTTATCTTGCAAAATCGGGCCATAAGGTCACACTGATTAGTAGGCAAGCGCATGCTGATGCCGTTAATAATGATGGTCTGAATATTTTTGGTCGGCTAGGTGACATGGTGATTAAAGATAACTTAACGGCCGTCACTCAACCGGTGCTGGTAGCTGGCGATATTGATTATTATATTTTATTAACTAAAGCTAAAGATGCAGCAGGTGCTATTGCTGATGCTGCGGTTATATCTGACCGAATAAAATGCGCACTGACGATGCAAAATGGTGTTGGTAAAGAATCGTTATTGATTGATGCGTTTGGCAAAGAGCGTGTAATTGGTGGGTCGATTATAGAAGGCGCTACGTTGATTGAACCAGGACGAGTCAATAATCATGTTACGGCGCCAACAACTGCTTATTTTGGTGAGTTAGGCGGCGGTAGCACGCAACGAACAGAGGTATTGGCAGAGGTGTTTACTAACGCTAATTTAAATGCTAAATCAGTTGATGATATAGACAATGTTTTATGGGAAAAGGTGGTGCAAGTATCGGGGGCCTCTTCATGGTCTGCGAGTACATTAGGATCCATTCCTATGTTAGATTATTGGGATGGCATTTCAGTAAAAGAAGGCGCTGAGCATTATGTTACCATTGCGCAAGAGCTGATTGATGTGTACAAGGCAATGGGTTACACGCCACAAGATTATTACGCGCCGTTTTCATTTTTAAAAATGATTGATGAATCATCCTTTGAAAAAGCCGTGCGAGCCTGCGTTGATATGGGTGTAACGATGGGGCCGAAAACGCCGGGCGTAAGAACATCTATGCACGAAGACTTGGTGAATGGTAAAGAAACAGAAGCGGACACGTTGTTCATGCCTTTAGTTGAACAAGCTAAAAAGTACAATATTGCGATACCGACGTTTTTGGGCGCGTATCGGGTGATAAAAACGATTGATAGTAATTTAAATAAAAGGAATTAAAAATGACAATGCAATCACAAAAAGACACGGTTAGAGAATTTTGCTCTGCTTGGGATAATTTAGACGTAGATAAAATCATGTCGTTAATGAGTGACGACGCGGTGTATCACAATATGCCAATAGCGCCATTAAAAGGGCAGCAAGACATAGCCGGCTTTATTGGTGGTTTTTTAGAATTAGCAGATTCGTGTCAATTTAAAATATTAAACCTAGTGGCTGACGAGCACCGAGTGGTAACGGAACGTGTTGATACCTTCGGATTGAAAGATGGCTCTACTATTGATGCGTTACCCGTATTGGGGATATTTGAATTTGATAATAACGGTAAGATTTGTTGTTGGCGTGAATATTGGGATTTACAAGATTGGGTGGCTAGAGGCGGGCCGGCTCTTTAAACTTTAAATAACGGAGTCCTCTATTGTTTGCATAAGGCTCTTGATGATGAGGGCTGAATCGTTGAATAATTCACTTGAATTGCTTGGTGATTGAGGGGCGTTATAGTAGGGGCTTTTTTGCCAACTATCACGGCTTGCGTCATCAAATAACGTAGCAAGTGGCAACGTTATTTCTGGGTGGAATTGGAGGGCGATAACGCGATTGTTGTAGATGAACCCTTGGTTCTCACACGCTTCGCTTGAAGCAATTCTTATAGCGTTGTTTGGTATGTCAAATGTTTCGCTGTGTGAGTGAAAGAGCAACAGGTCTTGCTTAAAGACATTGGCCAGTAACGTATTTTTAATTTCGTTAGATGGCGAAATAGTGTGCCAGCCAAATTCGCTCACAGGGTTTTGTTTAACGTCGGCACCTAAGGCATTGGCAATTAGCTGCGCACCAAGGCAAATGCCCAACACCGTTTTTCCGGCGTCAATGACCTGTCTAATAAATACTTTTTCAGCTATTAAATAAGGGTGCTCGGCTTCATCGTTGGCGCTCATTGGGCCGCCCATAATAATTAGCCAATCGATGTTTTCAACGTCTGGAAAGGTATGGTCTTCAAAAACGTAAATATGATTTATATCATGAAGGCTATCATCAAGGTAGGTACTAATACCGTGTTTGATTGATAAATGAACGTGGTGTAAGATGTGTATTTTCACTTTGATGTGATGGTGGCTAAAAACATGAAACTAAAAGCTAATTTAACAGTTGATATATTAAATTCATACTAGCATAATAAGAGTCTAATATTAGGCCATTAAACACAAAAAAAATAATATAAAAGAATTAGATAACTTAGTTCAGGCAGGACGTGTTCACCGTACGGTTTATACGGATGAAAATATTTTTTCTGTTGAGCAACAAAAAGTGTTCTCTGAAACATGGGTGTATTTAGCACACGCGAGTGAAATCAAAGAACCGAATAGTTTTGTTGCACGGAAGATGGGGCAACGGTCAGTTATTGTCACGCGTGATAAAGAGAATAAAATTCACGCGTTACTCAATCGCTGTACACATAGAGGCGCTACTGTTTGTCGGGAAAAGAAAGGTGATAAAACACCTTTTTTTACGTGCCCATATCACGGATGGACTTTTCGGAATACGGGCGAATGCGCAGCCATTCCGCATCAAGATGCCTATGGGGAAGGTCTTGATAAGCAACAGTTTAATTTAAAGAAAGTCCCTTTTGTATCGGAATACCGTGGTTTTATTTTTGCCACATTGAATCCTGAGAAAGGTAGAAAGGGGATTAAAGAACATCTTAAGTCTGCGGCTGGCCGACTTGACGAATGGATTGACCACAATGGTGGCGATCATCGGGCTATTCGTATTAGTGGCGCACAACAATATACGGTTCATGCTAATTGGAAGTGCTTATACGATAACGCAGGTGATGGCTATCATCCTGAGTTTTCACACCAATCGTTACTTAAAATGACGCAAGAGCGTTATGGTTCTGGTATGGATTTGGACTACTTTTCCGGTGGAATTGATTCAACACCCATGTATTCGCAAAGCTTAGGTAATGGCCATTCTTTTTTAGATCAACGCCCCTGTATGTATGAAAATTCTGCCTTCGAGCGGCAGCGCCCCCAGCCAGGTAGAGAGGCCATTGTTGAACAATTAACTAAAGAGGTGGGTGAGCAAAAAGCCAAAGCGTATTTTGAAATGGCCACGGGTGCAGGAATGAATTTAAATATATTCCCAAACTTGTTGTTTATTGGGAATCAAATGCAAGTCATTACGCCTTTATCCGTTGGTTTGTCGGATATGACGTGGTATTCAACGACAGTAGATAATGTGCCCACAGTAGTGAATACACTTCGAATACGCACTCAAGAAGACTTTACCGCGTTTGGTGAGCCGGATGACACCGCTAATTTTGAGGCTTGTTTTAAAGGGATGCAGGAACGTGAGATTGATTGGATTGATATCAGTAGACACCTTGGTAGGGCAGAAGACAGCACGGATGACAGTGGTGTTGTAACGTCCGTTATTTCCTCTGATATTCATATGCGAACTTACTATGAAGAGTGGAAAAAATTGATGCAATCCAATGATGCATCACGGTTAGGTTGAACGATATGGTAGATACAAAAAATTCAGCAGGGCATCAAGATTCAACGTATTTAAATGAGGCGTATTACGATCAATTAATGCACTTAAATGAAGATTGGCAGTTAGATGGCCCAGTGCCGGCAATCAATCAGCCGTCATTAGCAGATAAGCTAGCCTGTGAAGCACTTGTGTTTGCTGAGGCACGTTTAGCTGATGACTTACGTTTGGAACAGTGGTTGGACTGTTATAGCGACAAAAGCATTTATTGGATACCGGCGAACTACCCTGCGGGTGATCCGCGGCAGGAAATTACCTTAGAGTTTCATGATAAACGACGATTAGAAGATCGCGTGGCGCGTATACGGACGGGGGTTGCCTATTCCATGTTGCCGGTTATTCGCACACGGCACGTGTTAGGCAACATTGAATATTGGCAAGGTGAAACCAACGAAGTACGTGCTAGAACCAGCTTTATAATAGATGCTCTATTTAATGAAAAACACAGAACTCTGTCGGGTTGGATAGGGTATTCATTCGTGAAAAATGATGGCGACTGGAAAATTTCTGTAAAACAAGTCAACTTAATAGATGCGGATTGTTTGCAGGAAAACAATACGTTTTTCTTATAGAGAGATTCTGAACATAAGGCGCTTATAAAAAAACCAAAATGGGGTAGAGCATGAGTAAGCAAAACATAGTTTCATCTATTGGTTTAGATGGTTTTATTGCAAAGAATAAGTTATGGAATAAAGAACAAAAACAAGCGGCAAAAGCGCTTATTGAACGTTTAAAAAACGAGGACATTACTTACGTTCGAGTGACGTATTGCGACCAACACGGATTAACGCGCGGAAAAATGCTGCCTGTTAAACAGTTCGTGTCAGTGTTAAAAAATGGATTAGCCAGTACACACGCTATTTTTGCAATGGACTCGGCTAATAATATTTTCTTGCCGGTGTTTAGTGAAGATGGCGGTTTTGGTAATGATGAAATGGGCGGCGCAGGCGATATGATTATGGTGCCAGACCCGGCAACATTCCGGCTGCTTCCGTGGGCAGAAAAAACAGGCTGGGTATTATCCGATTTGTACCTAAAATCAGGCGCGGTCATGCCCTTTTCTCCAAGGGCCATATTGGCTACCCAGTTGAAAAAACTACATGCAAAAGGGTTTGAACTGTTGATTGGCCTTGAAGTGGAGTTTCATGTTTTTAAAATTGATGATCCACAATTAACTATGGAAGCGTCAACTCAACCGGCTGAGCCACCCAGCGTATCGCCATTGGCACACGCGTATCAATATCAATGTGAACAAAACTTGGACGAAGTGACACCATTGATGGAGTTGTTTCATCAGAATTTACAAGCTTTGGGCTTACCCATTCGAACACTTGAAGATGAGTGGGGCCCAGGCCAGTGTGAAATAACCATGGAGCCGCTACCAGCAATGCAAGCAGCAGACGCGATGGTGTTGATGCGTTCCACCTTAAAACAACTCGCACGCCGGCATGGCTACTTGGTTAGTTTTATGTGCAAGCCAGGGTTACCGAATGTGTATTCATCAGGTTGGCATTTACATCAATCGTTGGTTGATTTAAAAACGGGTGATAATGCGTTTGCGACAACAGATCAGAAACAATATTTATCCGAAGTAGGGCAACACTATGTCGCTGGGTTAATCGAACATGCTAGAGCGTGTACGGCATTTTCTAACCCCACCATTAACGGCTATAAACGAATGAATGCGAATGCGCTGGCACCTAATAGAGCAGTTTGGTCAATTGATAATAAAGCGGCGTGTTTAAGGCTAGCAAATGCGGGAGACCGATCTGTGCATATTGAGAATCGCTCTGGTGAGCCAGCGGCAAATCCTTATCTATTTTTCACTTCACAGTTAGCAGCCGGTATGGAAGGCATTGAAAGCAAACGTGATCCAGGCCCCCCACTAAGTGACCCTTATGCTCAAACGGATAAAACAGCGTTACCAGCGAGTTTAATGGAAGGCATTACAGCATTGGACAAGTCTGAACTGTTAAGAAAAGAGATGGGTGAACCCTTTGTGAATTATTATTTAATGCTTAAACGGCATGAAATTCATCGTTTCTTATCCACAGTGACGGATTGGGAACATAAAGAATATTTTGAACGCTATTAATCAAAAAACGAAATAACATGAAAATTGATCCAAAAACCCAAGATAAGTTCTTTAACATTCTAAAGGCAGTGGTCATTCCAAGGCCTATAGCGTTCGTGTCATCACAGTCAAAAGACGGCGTGCTCAATTTAGCACCATTCTCATTCTTCAATGGTGTTTGTTACGACCCGCCGACCATTAGTGTGTCTATTGCTCGTTTTGCGGGTAATAAACCAAAAGATAGCTTGGTTAATATTGAAGAAACGGGTGAGTTTGTCGTGAATTTGGTCAATCAAGATATTGCGCAGGCAATGAATAAAACAGCCGCAGAATACCCTGCTGATGTTAACGAATTTGAAGTCGCAGGTCTAACACCCACGGCATCTGAAATAGTGGCTGCGCCATGCGTGTTAGAATCACCAGTGAGTTTAGAGTGTAAATTAATACAAGTGGTACCAGTTAATGAGGGTTCGTCTAAAGAGTGTGGACTTATTATTGCTGAAGTCGTTTATTGCCATATAAACGATGATCTGTTTGATGGCCGTTATGTCGATATGAAAGGACTTGATGTGGTGGGGCGTTTAGGCGGCCACGAGTATTGCAAAGTGAACGACTTATTTGAGATGCGTTTGCCAATCTATAAAGAAGAGTAAAGCAAATTAGCTTTTGTCACCGGTATAGAATGTCGGATAAAGCCGCTTAACCTGTTCACCATTTGTATCCCACGCATGGCAACCATTAAGAAAGAACGGCCTTGGTTGAACATCTGATTGTTTATTTTTGCTCATGCTCGACATGGTTTGAAATATGGTTGTGGTAGCAGGGCCCAGTAAATCAGCTAAATGTGTACACCCTTGCAGCCCGCCGACTAGTTTTTTAACGCGCATGGTCCAGCCAGCAGCAATTTTCTCACCAATCAATTTTTTAAATATCGGTGTAATATCAGGGCAACAAGCGAAAGGGGATTTATCGGTCACTGCGATGCAGTCGTGCACAACCAATTGGTCATCAACGGTAATGCGTATCCACATGTCATGTACGGGGTCGCCAGCTTCTACAGTACCTCGGTGGGCGCTTTCAAATGAATAAGTTTTAACGTCGGTAATATGCGCATCAACATCCCATAAACCATCGTTGCGTTTAAAACCGGTACAGGTGATTTGGCGTGTATGGAGTTCTTTTCTTGCAGCGCTATCAGGTAATGGCATTTAATAACCGTCTTATGTAATTGAATAAGGTTTATGTGAAACTTTTATTGGCGTCACATGGACTAAGTATAAACTTCATTTAACCTGAAGTACTTGCCTTCAGGTTAAATGAAGTTTATACACTGTAGGTATATTAATACGTTAACGTAAAATAAGGAATCAGTGTGAGTTGTTGTCATTCAAATGAATCGAAAGGTATCAAGGAATTAGTCGACCCAGTTTGCGGCATGACCGTGACTAAAGAGGCAAAGCACCATACGGAATATAACCACCAGTGGTTTGGCTTCTGTTGTGAAGGCTGCTTAACAAAATTTACTAAAGATCCTGAGTTTTATTTATCTGACGACCCGCGCCCCGAGCTTGCTGCAATACCAGGTGCAAAATATATTTGCCCAATGTGCCCAGGTATTGAAAGTGATGGCCCCGATATTTGTTCAAAATGCGGTATGGCGCTGGAGCCTGAAACATTCGTGCCGCCAGAAACGCATACGGATTATATTTGCCCCATGCACCCTGATGTTGTGGAACAAGAACCGGGCTTGTGTCCGATTTGTGGGATGAGTTTAGAAGCGCGAACGGTGGTGTTAGAAGAAGATAACCCTGAATTGGACGATATGTCTCGGCGCTTTAAAATAAGCCTGATTTTCACTGTGCCGCTTTTTATTATTGCCATGTCGGAAATGGTTGTAGGTGATGCAATATTACAACTGATGTCTGCTCAAGCATTGCAATGGGTTCAGTTGTTTCTAGCCGCGCCTGTTGTTTTGTGGGCCGGTTGGCCATTTTTTGAGCGTGCCGTGCAATCGGTTAAAAGCTGGAACCTGAACATGTTCACTTTGATTGGTTTGGGTGTGACCGTGGCATGGTTGTACAGTTTGGTCGCTGTGCTTGCGCCAACAATGTTTCCAGAAACAATGCATAATTCACACGGTGTCGTCGCTGTTTATTTTGAAGCGGCAGGTGTGATCATTACCTTGGTTCTTCTGGGGCAAGTGTTGGAGTTAAAAGCGCGTGGGCAAACCAATAAATCGATTCATTTGTTATTAGGGTTGACTCCCAGCACAGCAAGGCGGGTCGACGAAAATGGTAATGAAGAAGATGTTCCCCTGGAAAACGTTGTGGTGGGTGATTTATTGCGCGTAAGGCCGGGCGAAAAAGTCCCCGTTGATGGCATACTGGTAGAAGGTAATAGTTCTATCGATGAATCGATGGTCACCGGTGAGCCAATACCCACTGAAAAAATGGCAGGAGATTCTGTAGTAGGTGGTACGGTTAATGGGACAGGCTCGTTTGTTTTTAAAGCACAACGCGTGGGTGGTGAAACGCTGTTGTCACAAATCATTCAGATGGTTAGCGAAGCCCAGCGCAGTCGTGCCCCCATTCAACGTGTGGCGGATGTCGTTGCATCTTGGTTTGTACCCATTGTCGTTAGTATCTCGGTTATAACCTTTTTTGCTTGGTATTTACTGGCGGAAGACTATGCCTTGAGCTTAGCTATTGTAAATGCTGTTGCTGTGCTTATTATTGCTTGCCCGTGTGCCTTGGGTTTGGCGACCCCCATGTCGATTATGGTGGGTATGGGGCGCGGCGCGAGTATGGGTGTGTTAATTAAAGATGCAGCAGTGCTAGAGGTGATGGAAAAGGTAGATACCTTAGTGGTGGATAAAACGGGTACGTTAACGGAAGGTAAGCCAAGCGTGGCAAACGTTAAAGTGTTGGCTAACCTAAGCAAAAAAGATGCGTTGCTATTAGCGGCTAGCTTGGAAAAGGTAAGCGAGCATCCTTTAGCAGAAGCAGTTGTACGTGCAGCGAAAGGAGAAAAGTTATTCGATGTGTCTGACTTTGAAGCGACGCCGGGTAAAGGTGTGTCTGGCACAGTGAATAAACAAACTGTACTGCTCGGAAATATGCGCTTCTTAGAAGAAAAAGGCGTTGATGTGAACGCGCTACACGCCTTGCAAGCAGCGCGCGATTCAAATGGCGAAACACCACTTTATATGGCGGTGGACCAACATCCGGCCGGTATTTTCTTCCTAAAAGATGAAATTAAAGCGTCTACACACGAGGCAATTAAGCAGTTGCACGACAGTGGTATTAAAGTCCTTATGTTAACGGGCGATCAAGAAGGTGCTGCAGAGCAAGTAGCAAAACAACTCAATATTGATGATTACAAAGCGGGCGTACTGCCCGCTGAAAAAGCGGATGTAGTGAAAGCATTACAAGCAAAAGGCCATATTGTTGCGATGGCGGGGGATGGTGTGAACGATGCACCTGCTTTGGCGCAAGCCGACGTCGGTATTGCAATGGGTAACGGGTCTGATATTGCGATTGAAAGCACTGGTGTTGTTTTGGTGAAAGGAGATCTCAATGGCATTGTGCGTGCACAAAAACTCAGCAAGGCGACGATGAAAAACATCAGGCAAAATTTAGTGTTCGCCTTTCTTTATAACAGTTTGGGCGTGCCAGTAGCGGCGGGCGTGTTATATCCGTTTTTAGGTGTGTTGTTATCGCCTATGCTTGCGGCAGCAGCGATGAGTTTAAGCTCGGTATCGGTCATTGGAAACGCGTTGAGGCTAAAAAGCGTTAGGCTTTAATTGACCTCGCCCAATAATGTTTCAATTGGAGTGGGTTTAGCAATGTGGTAACCCTGAGCATAATCAACACCGATTTGTTTTAGAAGCCTTAATGTCTCTTTGTTCTCTACAAATTCAGCGATGGTACTTATACCCATGACATGACCAATTTCATTGATTGATCGTGCCATAGCAAGGTCGATTGGGTCTGTACATATGTCTCGTATAAACGAGCCATCAATTTTTAAATGGTCTACAGGTAGTTGTTTAAGGTATGAGAATGATGACATGCCTGTTCCAAAATCATCCAGTGAAAAGGAGCAGCCTAGGTTGTGCATATGGGTCATAAAGCTCATCGCTAAGCCTAGGTTATGAATAGCTGATGACTCGGTGATTTCGAAACAAATTTTCGAACAATCAATGTCATATTTTATTAGGTACAGTTTGACGTAGTCTGAAAGGTCTTTATCGGACAGCGATAACCCTGATAAATTAATGCTGCATAATTTAGTTTTCTCAAGAACTTGAGGGTGTTCAAATAGCCATTTAAGTGTGTTTTTTATAACCCAACGATCAATTTTATGTATCAGTCCAAACCGCTCAGCAGGTGGTAAAAAAGCGCCTGGGTTAACTATTTCACCCTCATCGTCGAGCATTCTAAGTAAAATTTCGTAATGAAGTAAGTCGTTACTCCCCGGATTAGTCGGAATTATTTTTTGTTGGTAAAGTATGAGCTTATTTTGTTCGAGCGATTGGTTTATGCGTTTAATCCAGGGTACTTCGGCATGAGAATGATCAATTTCAGCTTGGTCATCGGAGATATCAATTTCATGAATTTGATTTCTACCGTTTTCTTTCGCCTTGTAACATGCAGTGTCTGCGGTGCTTAACGGATCATTATCTTGATGGTTGCTTGAAGAAAATATGGCTATACCAATACTCGCACCTACGTCAAATACCTTGTCTTCCCAAGAAAAACGATAATCTTGAATAATATTGAGAAGTTCTTCCGCTACTTTCCTAATAACATTCGGCGGACAGTTTTCTAGTAATACAGCAAATTCGTCGCCTCCCAGCCTTGCTAATGTATCCCGACCACGAATTTTAGATGTAATGAGGGATGCTAGTTGCCTTAATAGTTGATCACCAGCTTGGTGGCCGCACGTATCGTTGACAATTTTGAACTGATCTAAATCAATATAGATCAATCCATGCTTGATATGTCGGTTATGAAGAGACGATAGGCAGTTTATTAAGCGGCGGTCAAACTCAATGCGGTTTATTAATCCGGTCAAGGCATCGTGGGTTGCTTGATGGGTTAGCTGGTTTTTTAAATGATGAGCATCAGTAACATCTTTAACCGTAAAAACAATACCTTGAGGTTGGTTTTTTTTATTGAGTATTAGGTTGCTGGACCATTCGATAATAATTTGTTCGCCAAGCGGTGGCTTGAAAAAGCCTATTTGATGTTCTAGTTTATTATTTTCAATGTGCGAGTTAATTAAATCAACGGGTATAGATTCATCGGTTGTTATTAATAATACGTCTTGTAGCTGCTTATTGCGTAGGGAACCTTCTTGGGTGCCTAAAAGTTGATGGCCAGCAGGGTTGCAAAAACGAATAATGCCGCCTAAGTCAGTGACAATAACAGCCTCTCTGAGTGAGCTCATGGTTGTGCGCATAAAATCACGCTCAATTTCCAGTTCTTTCCTACTTAGTGCTGCAGATTGACGTGCAGTAAAGAGTTGAATGTCGTTGTTTTGTGGATGTTTTTCTATAGGTTGGGTTGCTTCTTTGGAAGCGAGCACTTCGTCGTGTGCTTGAGAAAGCTTTTTAATATCAGCGTTAAGCGAGGCAATGGTGTCATCTTTAATTGCAATGACTTTTTTTAACTCGGCTGTGGAGTCGTTCTCGCTCATAGTGTTGTTATTTGTTTATTGTTGAAATTGATATCGTCTAAAACGTTGAAGGTAAGCTTGTCTGAGAATTGTTTAACGTAGGGATGAAAGCTAAGTATTTTGGCAAGTGACGAACGATATAAAATCATAATTAGCCCCTTTGTTTGTCAAATTATCGATAGAAAAATTATAGCAGAATTAATACTACGTTTTTGTGTGCTAATACTAAGTTTGCAAAATGGCTTGTTAGGGTTGAAGTCTTACGTTTATTATAAAAACATGCAGTTATCAAAGTCTAAAGAACTATCCCAAGAAGTTAGCGCTGTTTTTCAGGCATTGTCAGAATCGGTTGATGTAGAGAATGGTTTTTTTGATGCCAATGAACAAGTGGATGTTAGTCGAATATTGTCCTGTAGTTTGTTTATTCAAAAGCAAGTCATTCGTTTTCCTAGGATTGCACTTGCGTTGATTCAAAAAGAACCTGATGTGGGTGATGTTGAGTTGTTGGCAGAATTGACAGAGAAAGTGGCCTTGATCGTTGAAGAGCGCGATTTGATGCGCGTTCTTCGGCAGTTTCGTCAGCAGCATATGTTGCGCATAGCTTGGGCGGACCTATCGGGTGCTGAAGTTGAAGTTGTTCTGCAGAAATTATCTTATTTAGCAGATATCTTAATTCGCCATGTGGTTGATTGGACGTATCGATTTGCGTGCAAGCGATACGGTATTCCACGTGACGTATTAGGTGTTGAGCAAAAACTTATTGTTATAGGCATGGGCAAGTTAGGTGCGTATGAGTTAAATTTTTCATCTGATATTGATTTGATTTTTTGTTATCCCTCCGCTGGTGAAACGGATGGACGTAGGGCAATTAGTAATGAAGAATTTTTTACTCGGATGTGCCGCCAAGTGGTTAAGTTACTGGACCAGCAAACGGTGGATGGTTTCGTGTTCCGTGTAGATACTAGGTTGCGCCCTTTTGGTGACAGTGGTGCGTTGTCGTTAAATTTTGATGCTATGGAGAATTATTATCAAAGTCACGCGCGCGAATGGGAGCGTTACGCAATGGTAAAAGCGCGGCCTATTACGGGTGATGATGAAGAATGTCGTTATTTAATGTCACTGTTGCACTCGTTCGTTTATCGGCGGTATTTGGATTACGGGGTGTTTGACTCGATTCGTGTGATGAAGCGGCAAATAGAAGAGCAGTTGGGCAAAGAGGGTATTGAGCATAATGTGAAGCTTGGTCCGGGCGGTATTAGAGAAATTGAATTTATTGGTCAGGCTTACCAACTAATTCGAGGTGGCCGCGATAAATCGTTACAAGTTCTCAGTATCGTCAAGGCTCTTAAGTTGCTGGTTGAAAAAGGGCATATTGAGTCAGAAGCAGGTGAATCGTTAATAAATGATTATTATTTCTTACGTCGACTTGAAAATCATATTCAAGAAGTAGACGACAAGCAAACGCATGATTTGCCTCAGGATGATTTAACGCAACAACGCTTAGCGTTATCTATGCAGTGTGAAGACTGGCCAACATTGTTAGGGCAAACAAAAGAAACGATGGGCCGGGTACATCATTACTTTAATACACTGGTCGATTTTGCACCGGTTTCTGACAAGAGTAATGAAGTGAGCTGGTTAGATGGTGATGAAGCGGCATTGAAAGAATATTTTGATAAGAAAAGTATTGGCACTGAAACCACTGCGGTTATCGACTTACTGGCTTTTTGCCATAGTTACCCGGTACGTCAGTTGCAAGAAAAAGGTCGGCAGTATTTAGCGCGGCTATTGCCGATGCTAATTGACGCATTGTTGATAGAACGTTCTTCAGTCCGTACGTTTTCAGCTTTTTTGAATATGCTTGAAAAAATCTGCAACCGCGTCGCTTATCTTGTGTTGCTGGTTGAGAATAAGGCCGTATTTAATCACTTGGTGCAATTGGCTGTTTTAAGCCCTTGGATTGTCACGCAGGTAACAAAATCTCCAGTATTGTTGGATGAGTTGATAGACCCCAATAGTTTATTCCATGTGCCAACCAAAGCGGAACTGAAAAAAGAATTAGAGCTGGCTTTAAGTAATGTACAGAAAGGCGATACAGAAGAGCAAATGGAAGCGTTGCGCCACTTCAAGCAAGCTAATGTGCTGCGTGTAGCCGCGTCTGATTTAACGGGCGTTATTCCAGTGATGATTGTTAGTGATAAGTTAACTGATATTGCCGAGGTGTTGGTTGAAAAAGCGTTGGCTTTAAGCTGGGAATCTGTCTGTTCAACATTTGGTGTGCCAGCTGGTGCAGCTGATGATGTTGTTAGCGGATTTGCAATCATTGGTTTTGGAAAAATGGGTGGTATTGAGTTGGGCTTTAGTTCTGATCTAGACGTGGTGTTTATTCATAAAGAAACTGATATGAGTGAGCATACGGTGGGTAGTCGCCAAGTGACATTGGTGGAGTTTTATATGCGCCTAGCCCGTAAATTTATCACGATGGTTAACACGAAAACATTTTCTGGGCAGCTGTATGAGTTGGATTTACGGTTGCGACCTAATGGACAGTCAGGCTTATTGGTGACAAGCGGGTCGGCATTTCAGCAATATCAAACAAAAAAAGCATGGACTTGGGAATTGCAAGCGTTAGTTCGTGCACGTTTTGTAGCGGGCTGTGCAAAAACAGGGCAAGTGTTCGCGGGTATTCGACAAGCCGTTTTATCTGTGCAGCGTGATCGTGATGCCTTAAAAAAAGATGTACTGGATATGCGAGAAAAAATGCGAGAGGCCTTATTAAAAACAAAAGAAGACTGTTTCGACTTAAAACATGGTGTTGGCGGTATTGTCGATATTGAGTTTATTGTACAATTCGGTGTATTAGCTAATGCAAGCCAGCATGATTCATTATTAGTGTATACCGATAATATTCGTTTGTTAGAGGCACTGAAGGAAATAGGTTTTCTAACAGACCAGCAACAAGTGATATTAAGCGATGCATATAAATGTTATCGCGAAGCGTCGCATCACGCCGCATTAGCAGAAAAATCAACAGAATTAGAGAAGGGGCTTTTTAAACAGTCGATCCAGAAAGTTGAGTCGATATGGAATGAGCTCATATTAAACAATTAACGTGATATTTAGGAGTAGATTATGGGAATGGATGACAAAGATGGCGTCATCTGGTTGGACGGTGAGTGGGTGGATTGGCGTGAAGCCAAAGTCCATGTCTTAACGCATACCTTACATTATGGCATGGGCGTGTTTGAAGGCACGCGTGCGTATGAGAATAGTGAAGGGACGGCTATTTTTAGGCTAAAAGACCATACCGACCGCTTGTTTAGATCGGCTCACATCTTGAACATGAAGGTGCCGTACGATAAAGAAACGCTGAATCAAGTTCAACGTGAGGCTGTGTCGAGAAATAACCTAAAATCAGCGTATCTACGACCCATGTGTTTTTATGGGTCAGAAGGCATGGGAATTCGTGCTGATAGTTTAAAGACTCACGTCATGGTGGCAGCTTGGGAATGGGGCAAGTACCTTGGTGAAGACGGTATTGAAAAAGGCATTCGTATTCGTACGTCGTCTTATGTTCGTAACCACGTAAACAGTGTGATGTGTAAAGCTAAAGCGAATGGGAACTACATGAACTCAATTTTGGCGCTGCAAGAGGCTATTTCATGCGGTTACGACGAAGCCATGTTATTGGATCATGAAGGCTACGTGGCCGAAGGCAGTGGGGAGAATATCTTTCTTGTCCGTAACGGTAAATTGATTACGCCAGACTTAACGTCAGCACTAGAAGGCATAACACGCGAAACAATCTTCCAATTAGCTGAAGAATGCAATTTAGAAGTGGTTGAAAAGCGAATCACGCGTGATGAAGTCTATGTGGCAGACGAGGCGTTTTTCACTGGTACAGCGGCAGAGGTCACGCCTATTCGTGAGGTGGATGACCGTACCATTGGTAATGGAGGCCGAGGCCCGATTACAGAACGCTTGCAAACGCTTTACTTTGACGCAGTTCATGGGCGTTCGCCAGAACACAGTGATTGGCTAACGCAAGTTTAGCTTGAGCCAGCCATATCGCATACTAGTCGTTGGCCCGTCTTGGGTCGGCGATATGGTAATGGCTCAAAGCCTGTTTATGGCACTTCAAGAACAACATGCGGAATGTTTGATTGATGTGTTGGCACCTGAGTGGTCTTTGTCCATATTAGAACGTATGCCCGAAGTGCGTAAAGGCATTGCTATGCCATTTGTGCATGGGCAGTTTGATTTTAAAGGCCGAAAAGAACTGGGTATATCATTAAGAAGCGAGCAGTATGACCAAGCGATTTTGTTGCCTAATTCATGGAAATCAGCCATTACACCCTATTTCGCTAATATTCCTAAACGGACAGGTTATGTTGGAGAAATGCGTTGGGGGTTGCTTAACGATTCAAGGAAGTTAGATAAAAAGCGCCTCACAAAGACAGTTCAACGTTTTGTAGCATTAGCGAAGTCGCCTAGTTATGAGCTGCCTGATATACCACTGCCCCGGTTGTTGATAGACCCGGTTAGTGTGGGTGATACCAAGCAAGAGTTTGATTTGGATGCAATGAAAGGCAAGATATTAGGCTTGTGTCCGGGGGCTGAATACGGCCCCGCAAAACGCTGGCCAGAAGAGCGCTATGCTGAGGTGGCAAAACAAGCCATACAACAAGGTTGGCAAGTGTTGTTGTTTGGCTCGGTAAAAGATGAGCCGGTGACGAAGACTATAAATGACCTGGCTGGTGGAAAATGCCGTGACGTTGCTGGCAAAACGAGTCTAACCCAAGCGCTTGATTTAATGTCCTTATGTGATGTTGTGGTGAGTAATGATTCTGGACTAATGCATGTGGCTGCCGCTTTAAATATTAAAACGGTCGCGGTGTATGGCTCGTCCGACCCCACGTTTACGCCACCTCTTCATGAAGAGGCTGAGGTTGTCAGCTTAGGATTATCTTGCTCTCCTTGTTTTAAACGAGAATGTCCATTGGTGCATTTGGATTGCTTGGTTAAAATACCGGCTAGCAGTATCAGTAAGATAGTTTTCGATTCATAAGAAAAAAACTTTTTATCTGCTAAACTTACAAAAATAAAGGGCTGTACGACCTACAGCTAACGAGTGTAAAAATTTAATTCTTTGTATCTTATATGGTACGAAGTAGCTAAAATAAGTTATGTATTTGATTAATAGGGAGAATAGATCGTGAAAAACAATAAATATATCGTGAAGTGTCTAGTTGCTAGTGCAGCAGTTATTGGCTTACTGGCCGGTTGCGCTACAGCACCTACGCCTCAGCAACCTGCTCAAGAGCTTGCGAGTGATTACAACTATATCATTGGCCCTGGAGATAATTTAAATATCTTCGTATGGGGAAATGATGAATTGACAATCAGTGTGCCTGTTCGTCCAGATGGAAAAATCACCACACGTCTTGTGGAAGATATTCCTGCTAGTGGGCAAACGCCAACACAATTGGCAAGGTCGATTGAAAAAGCTTATTCTGAGTATGTGAATAGTGCGGTTGTTAGCGTTATTGTAGAGGGTTTTTCAGGCGTGCCGTCACAAACAGTGCGTGTTGTTGGTGAGGCTTCCGAGCCTGTTTCTTTGCCCTTCAGAAAACACATGACATTGTTAGACCTTATGATAGATGTAGGTGGTTTGACAGAGTTTGCTGACGGTAACAACTCAAAACTTATTAGGAATATCGACGGGAAGCATCAAACGATACCGGTTAGGTTAGATGACTTATTGAAAGACGGTGATATTTCAGCTAATACTGCCATTATGCCGGGTGATATTTTAATTATCACTGAAGCTTGGTTCTAAAGGAATAAGAACCGATAACACTAAAAGTATGTGGTAAGAGAAATTAGGGATGAATGAACTTTTTGCGATAGCAACCCACTATTTACACGGGATTGCGAGATTTAAATGGACGGTGCTAATTGTCGCGTGGCTCTTGGCTTTGATCGGCTGGTTGTTGGTCTACCAGTTGCCAGATAAGTATGAAGCAACAGCACGAGTTCATATTGACAGTAATAGAGTGCTTCGTCCGTTAATGCGAGGTATCACAATACAGACCAATGTAGATAACCGTGTCAGTTTATTGAGCCGCACGTTGATGAGTCGCCCAAATTTAGAGAAGTTAGCAAGAATGGCGGACTTGGATTTAACCGTTGAGACAGATGATGAAAAAGAGGTGATGTTATCAGGGTTAGCTAAGGATATTAAGTTGTTAGGGGACCGACGAAACGGCTCTTTATATACAATTCAATATACGCACCCTGAAAAAGAGACGTCAAAGAAGACAGTGCAGGCGTTAATTTCTATTTTTATTGAGCAAATATTGGGTGATAAACGACAAGAAAGCGCTGAAGCGGGCGACTTTTTAGACCAACAAATTAGTGAATATGAAAAAAGGCTGATTGACACTGAAAGTAAACTGGCTTCTTTTAAACAGAAAAATGTAGGTATTTTGCCAGGTGAAAACACCAGTTATTTCGGCCGTCTAGAATCAGCAAACAGTGTGTTAAAGGTTGCTGAATTAGAATTACGAGAAGTCACCAATCGTAGGGATAATCTTAAAAATCAATTGTCTGGAGATGATCCGGTGTTTTTACCTAGTGGTGAAAGCTCTGCACCAGACAGTGCAAGAGTAGCTAATTTAAGGCAGCGTCTGGATGGTTTGCTGGTAAGGTATACAGATAAACATCCTGAGGTGGTACAGATTCGTGCGACCATTCAGCGCTTAGAAGAAGAAGGGCTGGCGACTCAGGCTGGTAGCGGGTTTGATGTGAGCGGTGCTGTTGGGAGCTTGTCGTATCAGAATATGCGTACAATGCTCGCGGAGGCAGATGGCCGAGTTGCAGAATTGTCCATCAGAGTAAGAGAATACCGTAACCGCGTTAAAACATTAAAAAGTAAGGTGAGTAGCCTTCCCGTTATGGAAGCGCAGTTAAAAGAATACACTCGAGATTATGATATTGTTAAAGAACAATATAATGCATTGTTAAAAAGACGAGAGTCTGCGCATTTATCAGGCGAGATGGAAAATAATGCGGATGACGTAAAGTTCAAAGTTATTGATCCCCCTTTCGTTCCTTCGAAGCCGACAGCACCAAATAAATTATTATTGAATACGGGTGTTCTTATAGGTGCTATTGCGTTAGCTATTGGTGTGGGTTTATTAATAGCCCTTGTTCAGCCAGTTATTACTAGTCGACATCGTTTGGCGCGTGTTACAGGCCTTCCTATTCTAGGAGCAGTTTCTCTAATTGAAGACGTTTCAGGTAAAAGAAAATTGTTGAACGCGATTATCATTACATTGCCCGTTGCTCTATTACTTGCCGCCTTTGCGGGTGTTAATTTTATTGAAGGCTTGTTGCCTTAAGTAGTCATTTTAAATATGGATATTATTCAAAAAGCAGCTAAAAAAATATCAGGGGCTAAACCAATTCAAAAGCCTTTGGTTTCAAGGGTTCAGGCGGATCGGTTGGGTGAGGTTAATAATATAAAGAAACATAGTGTTCCACGTCATACGGAATCGATAGTTTCAAAAAAAATAACTTTACCGTTGAAAGAGCTTCAAAAAAAAGGGTTTCTAACGCCTACGTCTTTATCAAGTCGTTTATCAGATGAATACCGAACGATTAAAAGGCCATTACTAGAAAATATTAGCGGTAAATCAGCTAAACAAGTTCCTAATATAAATTTAATCATGGTGACTAGTTCTGTCTCTGGTGAAGGGAAAACATATACAGCAATAAACTTAGCGATGAGCATTGCAATGGAGCAAGGTAAATCTGTCATGTTGGTGGACGCGGACACAGCAAAAGCATCGGCCACTAAGGAAATGGGTGTTGATTCTACTACTCTGGGACTATCCACATTATTAGAAGCACCGGAAACAGCCTTTAGTGACGTGATGTTGCGTACGGATATTGAAAATTTAACGTTCTTGCCGGCTGGTAAACCTCATGAGCGTTCAAATGAGTTGTTTGCCAGTTCAGTTATGACTGATTTATCAATGAATTGTCACAACGTTACTCTGATCGTGTCATTATTTTTGATTCGCCACCTTTGCTGCAGACAACAGAAGCGTCTGTACTTGCAAGCAGGGTAGGGCAAGTGGTTTTCGTAGTGGCTGCGGAGTCAACGTTAGAAGGGGCTGTTTCTGAGGCAATTAAGCAGTTAGGTAATGATAAAATTATTGGTTGTGTGCTCAATAAGTATGAGAAAAAGTTAGGGGATGCATCGTCGTATGGTTATGGCTACGGTTATGGCTATGGTGCAACGGAAACTACAAATTAGAAGAAGAAAATGAAAAAAATAATCTTGCTGTTAACGTGTTCGGCTTGGGTTACAACGGGTTGGGCAATTGACAACCGGTTTGAAAAAAGTGTTAGTGCAAATCTAACGTATACAGACAATGAAGGGTTGCGTTCGAGTAATGAAAAAAGTGCTTTTATTGCTTCAATCACGCCGAGCTTTTCTCTGCATAGAGAAGCCGCTCGTTCTAATATAGATTTAACCGCAGCATTAGAACTTAATAACCAAGATGGTGGTGGTGAGAACTTTAATCCACGACTGCAATTTGATTCTAATTGGGAGCTGTTCGAAGATCATTTCTTTATAGATGTGGATGCAACTGCTGGACAGAATTCTTCGGACCCATTTACGTCAACATCGATAAATTCAATCAACAGCGGCAGTGATGTGGCGACCACTTATGATTTACAAGTGAGCCCATATTTTATAAATCGCTTTAGACGTTACGCGGACTTGGAAGCAAGGTATACGCGCGATAAACAAATTAATAAAGGTTCTGTAACCGATGGAAGCAGTTCGGACATTATTAATATATCGTTGAATAGTGGCGAAGCGTTCTCAAGAGTATTTTGGGGCTTAAATTATTCAAAAGATGAAATATCATCTGAGCAAACCACAGACAGTAATTTTGAAAGTTACACTGCTAATGTTGGCTTTGCTGTTAATCGTTCTTGGCGTGTAAATGGAAGGGTTGGCGCTGAAAATAATGATTTCACATCTACACGTTCGTCAAATGATGGAGATACGTGGGGTGTCGATGTCATATGGACGCCATCACCTAGAACATCATTAACCGTTGGCTACGACGATCGGTTTTTTGGAGGCACACCAACGCTTGATTTTACACACCGCTTTCGCCGGTCTGCGATTAATTTAAGCTACTCCAAAGAAGTGACTAATTCGACTAGACTACTTAGAGATCAGCAAATTTTTCAGGTGGTTGACGCGTTTGGAAATACAATAATAAACCCTGCGACAGGCAATCCATTTTTGGTAACATCAAATTTGGCCACATTAAACGACATCACGTTTATTGATGAACGTTTAGATGGTTCTTATTCCTATCAGGGCCGCCGTTCAAACATTACCTGGAATATCAGCCATTCACGCCAATCTGATGAAACGGGTGTGTCAGGCGGTTTTTCTTCCACGTTGTTTGATACAGGCCTGACTTACACGAGAGAATTATCAAGAAATAATTCACTTAATACTTCTATTCAGTTTAATAAAACTGAACAAGGTACGGGAGTAGATTCTGATCGCCACCAGTTTAATATTGGTTTGTCACGTCAGCTTGTACAAGATACATCAATTAACGTTAACTACAGCTACAGTAAACAAGACTCTGATAGTACAGCGCTTTTGTCAACAACAAGAAGTGAATACACGGAAAACCGAATTTCTGTTGGCTTTTCTCACCAATTCAAATAAATAAATATATGGCTATCGATATATTGTGCATAGTAGGAGCACGCCCAAATTTTATGAAAATTGCGCCAATAATGGAGGCAATGAGTAATCCAGCAATTAACTTAGATGTTCAGTTGCTACATACGGGGCAGCACTATGATCAAAAAATGAAAGATTCATTTTTTGATCAGCTAGGCATCCCTGAACCGGATGTGGATTTAGGCGTAGGGGCAGGTAGCCATACAGAGCAAACAGCAAACATTATGCTCAAGTTCGAAAAAACATTGGACGAACTAGTGCCTAAAGCAATTCTTGTTGTGGGCGATGTTAATTCAACCATTGCGTGTGCCATGGTAGCGGTAAAGAAAAACGTCCCCATCATTCACGTTGAAGCCGGTTTGCGTAGTGGTGACCGCAAAATGCCTGAAGAAATAAATCGTGTATTAACTGATCAAATTTCAGACATATTGTTCACGACAGAGGCCGATGCAGTTAATAACTTAACGCAAGAAGGCATAGCGAAAAGCAGGGTTCATTTTACGGGTAATGTAATGATTGATACATTGATGAATCATGCAGATAGAGCAGTTCCAGTGGATGACACGGTCAAAAAATCGTTAAACCAAGCGGCATGGGAAAGCGGACAAAAGTTTGGTTTAGTAACGTTGCATCGCCCCTCCAATGTAGACGACAAGGATTGTTTAACTCGACTTATTGATGTGCTTGTTGAGGTAAATAGTCATTTACCATTAGTATTTCCTGTGCACCCGCGAACATCAAGTAAATTAGAAGAGTTTGGCTTGGTTAAAAAGCTAGATGAAGCGGGCATTATTCGTTTACCGCCTGCAGCCTATTTGGAAATTTTAGGCTTAATGAAAGGTGCAACCATGGTGTTGACTGATTCAGGTGGTATTCAAGAAGAAACAACCGCTTTTGGTACGCCTTGTATTACATTACGTGAAAGTACAGAACGGCCTGTAACAGTAACTGAAGGCACTAATACAGTGGTTGGTACAGACCCTGCAAAGATATTAGCGGCTGCACTACAAACGCTTGAAACGGGCGGTAAAACAGGGCGGCGCCCTGAACTTTGGGATGGTAAAGCAGCGGTACGAATCGCAGAAGTACTTAAAAAATGGCTAGCGACCCTTTAAAAATCAAAAAATTCATCAAGGATTGATGTGACCATCAAAAATGCAATGACCATTGATGTTGAAGACTACTTCCAAGTCTCAGCATTCGAAAATCATATCGATAAATCAACTTGGGATACGATTCCATGTAGATTAGAAAATAACATGGATAGAATCCTACAGTTACTTTCTGACCATGACACGCGGGCAACTTTTTTTACTCTAGGCTGGGTCGCTGATAATTATCCATCCGTGATAAAAAAAATAGTCTCAGAAGGACATGAATTAGCTAGTCATGGCTATCAACATATTAGGGTAAGTGATCAAACGTCAGAGCAATTTTTAGCTGATATTTCACGTACAAAAGACTTATTGCAACAAATTGGCGGTAACGAAGTTAAAGGGTATCGAGCGGCCAGTTTCTCGATGGGCGAAAAAACGCCGTGGGCACATGACATGTTAGCGCAAGCTGGTTATGCCTATAGTTCTAGTATTTATCCAATTCAACATGATCATTACGGAATGCCTTCCGCTTCTCAATATTTGTACTATCCTTTAGGAGAAGATGATCAAGAGTTTTGTGAAATACCAATTAGTACGTTGGATGTACCAGGAAAACGGTTGCCAGTTGGTGGAGGAGGGTATTTTAGGTTCTTTCCATACGCGTTATCGAAATGGATGATTGCTGAAGTAAATAAACAGCATAAACAGCCTACAATATTTTATTTTCACCCATGGGAAATTGATCCAGAACAACCTAAACAAAACAATATTGGTATGAAAACCCGGTTTAGGCATTATGTGAATTTGTCACGTATGTACGATCGTTTGGATCGCTTACTTAAAGATTTTGAGTGGGCGACAATGGATGAAGTTTTTATAAATAAGCAGAATAAAACCCTTTCTTAATAAGGATTTTAGATGAAGCATAAAGGGAAAATACGTGTCGCTACCACAAGGAAAAACCGCAGATGTTTCTGCGCTAACAATCAGTATAACGGAGCTTACTCAAGCTGAGTTACATCACTGGGATGCCTATGTTCAAGAGCACCCTGAGGCTACATTTTTTCATAAAGCGGGTTGGAAATCAGTATTAGAAAAATCATTTGGCCACCCCTGTCATTATCTTATAGCTAAACAAGAAGATAAAATTTGTGGTGTACTGCCTTTGGGGCGCGTTAAGAGCGCATTGTTTGGTGATGCGTTAATATCCACGCCATTCTGTGTATATGGTGGTGTAATAGCTGACAATGATGCTATCGCCAGTGAATTGGAGAATAGCGCGTGCCGACTAGCGGACACATTGCAAGTTGATTATCTTGAATTGCGCAATAAAAAACAACGGCATGCAGATTGGCCAAGTAAAGACATGTACGTGTATTTCCGCAAAGAAATTAATGAAGATGCAGAAGAAAATTTAAAAGCGATTCCAAGAAAACAACGTGCTGTAGTGCGTAAAGGGATTAAGGCAGAATTAGATGTTTCTAACGAAAAAAATCTTGATAATTTATATTTTGCATACGCCAGCAGTGTCAGGAATTTAGGTACCCCTGTATTTTCGAAAAAGTACTTTGCTAACTTATTAGATGAGTTTGGTGAGGACTGTAACGTGACGACGATTTCTAAAGAAAATGAAACGATAAGTAGTGTGCTTAGCTTTTACTTTAAAGATGAAATATTGCCTTATTACGGTGGTGGAACAAGCGCAGCACGTGGTTTGAAAGCAAATGATTTCATGTATTGGGCGTTATTGAAACAGTCAGGAGAAGCAGGTATTAAATACTTCGATTATGGTCGAAGTAAAGAAGGGGCTGGGTCATACAGTTTTAAAAAGAACTGGGGTTTTGTCGCAGAGCCTTTGTTTTATGAATATTACCTTGTAAAAAGTAAATCAATACCTGAAGTGAACCCCAATAATCCTAAGTATAAAGTTTTTATTGATATCTGGCGCCGTCTGCCATTAAGTATTGCAAACTTCATTGGTCCTTATATTTCGCGATCATTAGGCTAATAAACATGTCAAATATAACGCTCAACGAACGCTGGAAAAAAGCACTTTTATCTTGTGGTTTGGTGCTGACTGTAATAACGGCGGTATTTTACCAAACCCTATGGTCGATGATTGATACCTGGTGGAATTACGGCACATACACGCATGGTTTCGTGATATTTCCAATTAGTATTTATCTTCTATGGCAGCGTAAGGATGAGCTAAGTCAAATTACGCCTACATTTAGTTGGTTAGGCGTTGTAGCCATACTGCTGTCTTCCACCTTATGGCTGGTAGCAAGCCTTGTTGGTGTAATCCTGTTTATGCAAGTAGCTTTTATAAGCATGGTTATAGCGACAGTGTGGGCGCTATTTGGCACACGTTTTTTTATGGCATCATTATTTCCGCTGATGTACTTATATTTTGCGGTACCTTTTGGCGAACAGCTCATACCCGTGATGATAGATTTAACGGCAGAATTTACGGTATGGGCGATTAATTTAACGGGTATTCCCGTCTACCAAGAAGGGCGTTTTTTAACCTTACCCACAGGTAATTGGGAAGTGGCGGAGGCTTGTAGTGGCGTGCGTTATATCATTGCCTCGTTCGCGTTAGGAAGTATTTTTGCGTACTTAAATTACCAAAGTCTCTCTAAGCGAACGCTGTTTATCATTCTATCGTTACTTGTACCAATTTTAGCGAATGGGTTAAGGGCGTTCGGTATTGTGATGATTGGCCATTACAGTGATATGGCGTTAGCGACCGGTGTGGACCACCTTGTTTATGGCTGGTTGTTTTTTGGTGTGGTTATGTTCTTGTTATTTTGGATTGGCATGTTTTGGGCAGATGATGAGGTTGAGTTAGTCATTACTCATGCAGAAGAAACAAAGCAACAGCAAAGCAACACAGTTGTACCAATCGTTATAACTATCGTTGTTGCGGTTAGTGGTATGTTAATGGAAACCTATTTGCGCGGTCAGCAGACGCAACATAAATATGCCATTTCTTTGCCAAGCAATGTTTCAACATGGCAAGGCCCAGTGGATATTACGACAAGCTGGAAGCCAACGTTTCCTGGAGCTCAAGAGCTGAAGTCCGCTAAATATAAAGCAGGTGATTCGCAGGTCCATGTATATGTTGCTCATTATGAGAAAGAAACAGATGCAGGTGAACTGATCAGTTCTACCAATAGGATGTTTAATCTTGAAAAATGGGAAGATGAATCAACACGCTCGTTTAAAGTTACTGAAAACCTTGCGGTTAAAGAAATTATTTATCGTGGTTTGGGCAAAAAAATGCTTGTGTGGGAGTGGTTGGAAATTGGGTCTGATAAAACAACCAATATTTTGGTAGGAAAGGCCTATCAAGCGAAAAATATATTGATGTTAAGAACACATGGGAATAGGGCCATTGCATTAACGACACCCTATCGCGGAGATTTAAATCACTCACGTCAAACGCTCATTAATTTTGTAAAAAAAGTGCCGAATATATCTAAACCTTTGGGCTTGGTTAAGCATAAATAAACCATGATGAAACAACCAGTACATATTTGCCATATTATTTACGCACTGAAAACAGGGGGGTTAGAAAACGGTTTGGTTAATTTAATCAATCATTTACCGGCTGAAAAATTTCAGCACAGTATTGTTTGTTTAACAGACTTTGATGACTTCGCTGATCGCATTAAGCGTGACGATGTTGAGATAATCTCACTACATAAAAATGCAGGGCAAGATATTGGTTTGTATTTAAAACTGTATCGAGTAATTAAACGGATGAAGCCCGATGTTGTTCATACAAGGAATATGGCGGCCATTGAGATGCAAATACCCGCTTTTTTTGCCAAGGTAAAAGTACGTGTTCATGGTGAACATGGTTGGGACATTAGTGATCCTCAAGGTAAAAACAAAAAATATCAGTGGATTAGAAAAGTGTGTAGCGTCGTGATACACCGTTTTGTACCACTTTCAAAAGAGCTTGAGGCATATTTAACAGATGTGGTGCGTGTACCCCCCCAAAAAATAACACGGATTTGCAATGGTGTTGATTCTGTACGTTTTTCACCAAATGCTGTTATGGATAAAATGCCGTTTGCTAGTTCAGTATCTGTTAATACCGTTGTGATAGGTTATGTCGGCAGAATGGAAGTTATTAAAAACCCTGAGGTGTTGGCAAGAGCATTTATTGCCTTAAATAAACAACTCTCGAAGGATGTGTTTTTGGTGATGATAGGTGGTGGTAGTCAACTAAAGACAGTTAAAAGTATTTTGGAGAATGAGCAGTTATTGGATAAATGTTGGTTCCCTGGGGATTGTCCTAATGTAAGTAGTTTAATGTTAGGTTTTGATGTTTTCTGCTTACCCTCTAAAGCCGAAGGTATTTCAAACACGTTGTTAGAAGCAATGGCAAGTGGTTTACCTGTCGTCGCAACAAAGGTGGGCGGTAATGCTGATATTGCTTTAGATGGGGAAACTGCAACATTGATAGAAAGTGGCCATGTCGATGAGTTAGTTGAAGCATTAGCAACCTATGTAAATGATGCAGGCTTAAGAAAGCAACATGGAAAAGCCGGCAGGCAGCGTATTGAAAAGAGTTTGAGTTTAAAGCAAATGGTTTCGAATTATGAAGCGATGTATTTAAAAGAAATAAATAACCTGCACCAAGAGGTGGCGTAAACATGTGTGGCATAGTTGGTATTTTTGATTTACATAATAATAGCGAAATAGACCGTGAGCTGTTATCTCAAATGAATGAAACACAATTTCATCGTGGACCAGATGAAGGCGGTATCCATATGGAGGACGGCCTGGGCTTCGCTCACAGGCGCTTATCTATTATTGACTTGTCACACGGGCAACAACCTTTGTTTAATGAAGATAAAACTGTTGTCGTTACCTATAACGGTGAAATATACAATTTCCCAGAGTTATCGGAAGAATTAAAAGCAAAAGGCCATGTGTTCGAAAGTCATTGTGACACCGAAGTAATCGTCCATGCCTGGGAAGAATGGGGTGAAGCCTGTGTAGATAGGTTCAGAGGCATGTTTGCCTTTGGTATTTGGGATAGAAATCAACAAACACTCTTTCTTGCACGTGACCGGTTGGGGATTAAGCCACTTTACTATTCATTACTCGAGAACGGTCAATTGATATTCTCATCTGAGTTAAAAGCACTTAAAGCGCATCCCTTATTATCTAAAGAAATAAACCCGCAAGCGATAGAAGATTATTTCACCTTTGGCTACATACCAGATCCAAAGACAATATATAACGGCGTCAACAAACTTCCACCAGGCTATAGATTAACCGTTAAAAAGGGTACAAAAACGCTTCGGCCAGAACAATATTGGGACTTATCCTTTAAACCGCACGAAGGGCTAAGTGAAGAAGATTATAAAAAAGAATTAATTAAACAGTTTGAAACGACCGTTGGAATACGAATGGTTGCGGATGTGCCGCTGGGTGCTTTTCTTTCAGGTGGTGTGGATTCGAGTGGTGTAGTCGCCATGATGGCAGGATTGTCAGATGACCCAGTAAATACCTGTTCTATATCATTTGGCGATCCAAAATTTAATGAATCCGAATATGCCAAGCAGGTTGCCGAACGTTATAAAACCGATCACAGGGTAGAACAGGTTGAGGTTGAAGACTTTGAGCTAATAGATGAATTGGCCGGTTTGTATGACGAACCCTATGCAGATAGCTCCGCATTACCTACGTACAGAGTTTGTGAGCTGGCTAAAAAACAAGTGACAGTCGTGCTATCGGGCGATGGTGGTGACGAAAGTTTGGCTGGGTATCGGCGCTATCGATGGCATATGATAGAAGAAAAAATGCGTTCGTTGATCCCTCTTGCTATTCGCCGCCCTGTGTTTGGTTTGTTGGGTAAATTGTATCCGAAAGCGGATTGGGCGCCAAAATTCTTACGGGCTAAAACGACATTTGAATCAATCGCTAGGGATTCAGCGGAAGGTTATTTACATAGCGTGTCACTGATGAGCGATAAGATGAGAAGCTCGTTGTTTAGCGAACAACTTAAAAACCAATTAGATGGCTATCAATCCATAGAGGTATTTCGAGAACATGAGCGAAAATCTCCAACAACAGATGGGCTGTCACTTGTGCAGTATTTGGATTTTAAAACCTATTTGCCAGGCGATATTTTAACTAAAGTGGATAGAGCCAGTATGGCACATGCGTTGGAAGTGCGTGTTCCCCTACTTGACCATAAATTAGTCGATTGGATGTCGGGCATACCACCGGAACTAAAACTTAAAGGTTCGGAGGGGAAATATATCTTTAAGAAAGCACTTGAGCCCCATTTAAGTGACGATATTTTGTATCGAGATAAGATGGGTTTTTCAATCCCTGTCGCCAGTTGGTTTCGCGGGCCGTTAAAAGAAAAGCTACGGACCAAAATATTACATGGCAAGCTGGCGAAAACAGGTTATTTCAACCAATCGTATTTAGAAACATTAATTAAAGATCACCAGTCAGGCGTTAGGGATTACAGCGCGGGTTTATGGTCATTGCTGATGTTTGAGAGTTTCTTGGAACAGTAAATGAAAATATTACACGTGCTTGATCACTCTATTCCACTGCATAGTGGTTACACGTTCAGGACGCGCGCCATTTTAAATCATCAACGTGATTTAGGATGGGAAACGTTTCATGTAACGTCAGCAAAACAAGTTGGTGCAACTGAGTTGAAAGAAACAATTGATGAGTTGGAGTTCTACCGCACATATGTCAACAATACCTTATTAGAAAAAGCACCCGTGCTGAACTATTGGGGCATTATTGCAAGTTTAGAAAAAAGAATTATTCAAATTTGTGATGAGATAAAACCAGATATTCTTCATGCCCATTCGCCAGCGTTAAATGGTGTGGCGGCGATACGTGCCGGTAAAAAGCTAGGCATCCCAGTAGTCTATGAATGCCGAGCATTTTGGGAAGATGCAGCGGTTGATCATGGAACAAGTTCAGAAGGTAGCTTGCGCTACAAGGCAACACGGGCAATGGAAACATGGGTGTTTAAACGCGCAAACGCGGTAACAACTATTTGTGAAGGCTTGAAGAAAGACATCATAGAGCGCGGTGTGGCCGAACAAAAAATCACGACAATTCCAAACGCCGTTGATATTAGTGCATTTAAGTTTGCACAACCCGCTAAAGAACCATTAAAAAAAGAACTAGGGTTACAGGGTAAAAAAGTGATAGGTTTTATCGGCTCATTTTATGCCTATGAAGGCTTGCCGTTATTGATTGAAGCGTGTGCACAACTGTTTAAAAAAGATGACGATATCCGCCTTTTGCTCGTAGGCGGTGGGCCAGATGAGCCAATTATCAAACAAAAAATAGATGAGCTGGGCTTACAAGATAAAATCGTACTGACCGGCCGCGTACCTCATAGCGATGTGCAAGATTACTATAACTTGGTGGATATATTCGTATATCCACGTTACGCCATGCGTTTGACCGAATTAGTCACGCCACTAAAACCGTTGGAAGCCATGGCGCAAGGCCAACTGGTTGTTGCATCAGATGTGGGTGGGCATAAAGAGTTGATTAAACACGGCAACAATGGATTCTTGTTTAAAGCGGATAATGTAGATTCATTAGTAGAAACAGTGTTAAACGTTTTTGATTCAAAAGATGAGTGGGAAACAATTCGCCAGCAAGGCAGAGAATATGTAGAGCAAGAACGAAACTGGCCGGCCAGTGTTGCTAACTATCAGAAGGTTTACCCGTCTATCCTTAGGTGATGGGAACTTATGACCATCAATGTACTCAGCTTCACAACGCTCTATCCCAATGAAAAACAGCCGCGTCACGGAATTTTTATTGAACAGCGACTAAAACAACTTATTCAGGCAGCCGACATCCAACTAAAAGTTGTAGCGCCAGTCCCTTGGTTTCCATTAAAGAATAAATGCTTTGGCCAATACGGTCTTTATTCAGAGGTGGCGGCACATGAAAACCGGTTTGGAATAGATGTTTATCACCCAAACTATCTGGTTATACCTAAAATTGGGATGACAATAACGCCGATTCTGTTAGCCCTGTCCGGACTCAAGAGAGTAAAACAATTAATTAAAGAGGGCTTTAAGCCGAACATCATAGATGCGCACTATGTCTACCCAGATGGTGTGGCGGCTGCATTAATAGGTAAGTGGTTAAACATACCGGTAATCATTACCGCGCGTGGCAGCGATATCAACGTGTTACCAAACTATACTTTGCCAAAAAAAATGATTCTATGGGCTACAAAAAGAGCCGTTATGAACATAACGGTGTCCCATGCCTTAAAAGAAGAAATGCAAAAATTGGGTGTGCCTGGAGATAAGATTAAAGTGCTACGTAACGGTGTGGATTTAGATACATTCAAGATATTGCCAGACGTTAGAAAAGAGAAACGTTATGATGTTAAGCAGTTGATTTCGGTAGGTAACTTAATTGAACTAAAAGGCCACCATTTAATTATAGAGGCACTAAAAAACTTACCAGACACCGAATTAACCATCGTTGGTGAAGGCCCTATGGAAGGTCAACTTAAACAATTAGCCATAGATTATGATGTTGCCGATAGAGTGAACTTTGTCGGCTACAAAACGCATCAAGAACTTGTAAAGCTATACAATCAAGCGGATGCTCTGGTGCTCGCCTCAAGCCGAGAAGGGATGCCCAATGTACTGTTAGAGGCCATGGCCTGTGGAACGCCCGTTATATCCAGTTCAGTGGGTGGGGCAGTTGAAGTAGTAACAGAAGCATCGGCAGGTATTTTGCTTGAAGAAAGATCAGCCAATAGCATTGAGCGGGCTGTAAAAAGGTTTATGCAATGTTTACCAAAGGCTAGCGATACGAGGGAATATGCTGAGCAGTTTTCGTGGGAAGCAACAATGTCAAATTTGAGAGATAGACTCGAGCGTTCAACTCAAAAATAAATGCAAAAAGAACAAACACAACTAAACTTACTATTCACCGTATAGGAACATAGGCCATTGCGCGACATACTCATAACATTAATAGTTTTTGGCTCATTGCCATTAATATTTAGGCGGCCATATGTCGGCATCATTATGTGGTGTTGGATTAGCTATATGAACCCGCACAGAGGCGCTTGGGGCTTTGCCTATAATATGCCTTTTGCTGCAGTAATAGCGGGGGCAACTATGCTAGCAATGTTAACGCAAGCTAAGCAGGTACAAAAACTAGATAAAAATGGTATTGTGATTTTGTGGATTATTTTCCTTATATGGACAGGGCTTACAACAATATTCGCTTTTTACCCTGACTATGCAATGATTGTTTATAAAAGCTATTTCAAAATCATGTTAATGACAGTTGTTGCCTTAATGTTAATCAATGATCAAAAAAAGCTGAATCATTTTATATGGGTTATTGTGTTGTCCTTAGGGTATTTTGGTGTAAAAGGCGGCTTGTTTACCATTGCAACAGGTGGGTCTTTCAGAGTGTGGGGGCCGCCGGATTCCTTTATTGAGGGTAATAATGAACTAGCTCTAGCATTGCTAATGCTTATACCGTTAACCAATTATTTACGTGTTGTGTCAGTAAAGAAATGGGTTAAATTAGGGTTTTTAGGGGCTATTTTCTTAATGTTGGCCGCTGCGCTAGGCTCACAATCAAGAGGCGCTCTTTTAGCCGCAGGCGCAATGGGGTTTTACCTTTGGTTAAAAAGTGATAAAAAGTTTTTGTCAGGAATAGCTGTGGCTGTAGCTGGAGTAGGCTTTTTGATGTTTATGCCACAAACATGGTGGGACAGAATGTCGACCATTGAAACATACGATGAAGATGAATCAGCAATGGGGCGAATAAATGCCTGGTGGACGGAGTTTAATATAGCAAATGATAATATTTTTGGCGCAGGGTTTAATCACGCCTCCATCGAAATTTTTAGTAAATATGCACCTAATCCCGATAATGTTCTAGTGGCGCATAGTATCTACTTTCAAGTCTTGGGTGATCATGGCTGGGTAGGGTTATTTCTATTTTTGACATTTTGTGTATTGAGCTTGTTGTTATCAAAAAAAATAACACAAAAAACTGCAAACAATGAACAGTTAGCATGGGCAAATTTACTAGCAAGAATGTTATACGTTAGTTTAATTGCGTACGCTGTTGGCGGTGCATTTTTAAGTTTGGCCTATTTTGATTTGCCCTATCACATCATGGCTATTTTGGTAATAACCAACACCCTTGTTGACAGAGAGCTAGCAAAACCAGTTCCAACGCCACAAGAAACAGATGCTGCTATTAGTACTAAACCCATACAGATAGAGTCTGCCAACGTGGGCAAAGGGCTTAATGCTAACCATCTTCACATCAGCTGAAATATGCAACACATAATCAACAAAACCATTGCTTCAGTGTTGCCGCTAGTTACACTTGGTGAACAGCGGCTTAGTATTCTTATATTTCACCGTGTATTAGCATCATACGACTTCATGCGCCCTGGGGAAATAACAGCAAAAGAGTTCGATCAAAAAATGCAACTCATTGCGAAATACTTTACCCCCTTGCCTTTATTAGAAGCAGTAGAGCGATTAAAAAATGGCACATTGCCTCAACGAGCAATTTGTGTAACATTTGATGACGGTTATCGAGATAATGCGGAAGTAGCATACCCTATTTTAAAAAAACATAATATCCCCGCTACTTTTTTTGTAGCGAGTGGTTTTCTTGATGGAGGCCGCATGTGGAACGATACCGTCATTGAAACGGTAAGAAACTGCCAAGATAAAGAATTAAGTTTAATTGATTTAGGGCTAGGGACTTTTCTAACAGGAACAGAGCAAGCAAAAGAAAAATCAGCACAAACCATTATTCAACAAATTAAGCATTTACCACAAAATGAGCGTGATCAAAAAGTAGCAGGCATTTCTTCGTATGCTAAAGGCCTACCGAACGACTTAATGATGGACTCGGTACAGGTCAAAAATATGGCTGAGCAGGGTGTGTCGATTGGTGGGCATACAGTAACGCACCCCATTTTAGCAACACTAACGGCCAAAAAAGCAGAACAGGAAATTAGGCAAGGTAAGCAAGAGCTAGAAAGTATTACCCAACAAGCTATTACTGAGTTTGCTTATCCAAATGGAAAGCCAGGGCAAGACTATTTGCCAGAACACGTAGATATCATCAAAAAGTTGGGTTTTAAACTAGCGGTTTCAACGCAGTGGGGTGTGTCTAATAGTAACAGTGATATTTATCAACTCAATCGGTTTACACCTTGGGATAAAGGGGAATCCAAGTTTCTTGCAAGATTGGTTAATAATTTAAGACATGTGTCTTAAGAAAGCTAGAGGTTGAAATGAATAAACAATTCTTGCTCCCTATGGTTGTTTTCATAATTCTTATTAATAGCCAGCTGTCTTTAGCAACTAATCATGTCAAATCATACACAGAGTGTTTATCAGTTCTTGGGCTACAAGGTGGTTTCTGCGAATTAAGCACGAAAATATCCAGCGTATACCCGCCTATTACGGACGTCAACAGGCGATTTGGCGACCCTAAAAATGTGTTGGTTGCATGGGGTGGTGCAGCATACGATAAGGTGAATAAAGTTTTTTACTTCATGGGCGGTGGTCATGCAGACTACGCCGGAAATGAGGTATATTCGTTTGATTTAAAGACAGCACAATGGAAGCGGTTGACTGACCCATCACCTTTAGATTTTATTGGTTATGCATCTGGCAGTTCAGATGCTTATATAAAGATACCTGATATTAGGAAAGTACCTGGCGCTTCTCATAGCTATGATGGGTTACAGTACCGCCAAGAAACAGGAACAATTCTTTATAATACAAGCACGCCCTCTGGCAAAATAGCCGCCCCTGCTACGTCATCCCCAGCTGACTCAAACTTTATTGATGGTGAAGAAAGAAAAGCTATTTATGAATTTAACCCATCCGCTACCGAAACAAGAAATCAACTAGCCCCGTTAACGTGGCGCAAGGTATCACGTGAAAGGTTATATTATCCGCGCTCTGTTATTTTGAATGATGGCTCATACTTGGTGGGTGATAAGTTTAAGTTGTATAAAGCAACATTTAACGCAGACAACCAACTAATAACGGGCTTAACACCTTTCTCTAATCAACCTGATTGGGGTGATGGTTTTGCTCGATATGATGAAGAAAGAAACTTAATTTGGTCAAAGCATGATGCGTCATTACTTTCGTTCAATGCACTCACTGGCAAGCTTGTAAAGAAAGTAACACACCACACCAGCAAAGGTAAATCATTAGCTATTGCAAATGATGGAGAGCTGGTTATGTGGGATGGCTGCTCCACGATAGACACTTATGACCCTGAAACAGACGTTTGGAGCTCTAAATATTGGGGCGATGCTGGGGCTCAGCCTTGTAACCAATATAATGGCTACAACCGCATTTATGGTAAGTGGCAGCACATAGAAGGACGAGTTTTTGCCGGCGTTGTTAATGCAGACCATGGGGTTATGATTTATGTGAAGCCATTATCAATAAATAGCAGAGCCAGTCATTCGGCGTTAACTAATTCAGTATCAAAGCCCTCGACGCAACTTACACTAGCTCAACGTGTTATTTTATTGAAGAGCAAGAAAACAACAAAAATAAAAAACAAACTGCCCTCCCCCAAAAAAAAGAAGGTTCAATTTCAAAGCTTGTTATCAAAGGATATTCCTTACAATGACATACCTGCCTTACAAGTTATGGGCTTGCTACCCAAATATGGCATCGCTAAACACACTGTTGGCCCAGATAATAATATAGACTGGACTGGTAACGGTGGTGAACGGTCAGAAATAGGTTTAGTGCCTGAACAACACGCAGCGTTTATCGCCGGGCAAGCTGATTTAAAAGATAGTATTCTTGAAGCTGCTTTAGCCCCGGCGCCAGCAGGTTTTAACCATACACACCATCCTAACGAATTTTGGCTACCGTACCTATTAACAGGTAATAAAATCTATGTTGACAATATGGAAGCAGGGTACAAGTCGTATAAGGATTGGCGTAAACAACCTTATGACAGCGCCATGAAGACCATGCTGGGGCGTGAAGCTGCATGGAATTTACGTGACCTAGTTCAGCTGGCTTATCTGCAAGGAAAAGGCTTAACAACGCAAACTTATTACCAAGCCGCTTTAGATGCATCACGTGATAGATGGTTGAATGTTGTTAATAATCCAAGACCTGACCAAGCGATGTTTAACATATTAAAGTTTAATTCGGCAGGTGCAAATACACACGGCTTTACGGGTTGGATGCAAGCGATGTTCGGGCAAGCAT
The DNA here is from genome assembly GCA_913061075.1 of uncultured Piscirickettsiaceae bacterium. Classification (GTDB taxonomy): domain Bacteria; phylum Pseudomonadota; class Gammaproteobacteria; order Methylococcales; family Cycloclasticaceae; genus Cycloclasticus. The sequence continues at coordinate 54,776 of CAJXSK010000011.1, forward strand.
TGAACTATACAGCGTTTATAACTAAAGATGATGGCTGGAAACAAGTAGCTGCATGGCAATTCCAGCACTTGCTTAAATCATCGGGGGATAAATGGCCTCTAAAAGCAACGGGGTATGACCATGTATTTATGATTTACTTTATGCCACAAGGCAATAAGGCTACATGGCGTGAGGCATACGATTTTGCACAAACAGCAACATGGGAAACTATTAGCCCCTATCCGCCATCTGTTGTTAATAACCCCACGTATATTGCCCAACCAGACAACCACCTATTAAGCTTAGAGTACAGAGCAGGTACATACCCACTAACGTATGCCAACAGAGCGCAATACGCTTATGGATGGGCGGCGTTAGCGTGTAAAAACAGCATAGCAAGGGCGTGTGATAAGTCTCAACAGTTGTTTGATGAGATTATCTTACGTGGTGATCGTTGGGATTATAAGAACGGCTATTCAACAAATAGAATAAAAGAAATACAGATAAGTGCTGAGTAAAGATGGGTGAAACCAAAAGAGCGTTAATATTTTCTTTTATTAATAAATATTCGAATATTATCATCCAATTTGGAGTGGTAATGGTAATAGCCAGATTGCTTACGCCAAAAGAAATTGGAATTTACTCAATAACCGCAGCTTTTTTTGGTTTTGGGCAAATGATAAGAGACTTTGGAATATCAACATACATTATTCAAGAGAAGGAGCTTACAAAAGATAAATTAGCATCAGCTATCACTGTGTCCTTAGTAAGTTGTTATAGTTTGGCAGCATTCTTTTATTTCGCAGCTCTTCCTCTATCCAAATTTTATGGCCAGCCAGATATATATGGATTATTAAAGATATTAAGTTTGAATTTGTTATTTATTCCGTTTGGGACAATCACATTATCAATATTAAAACGAAATATGAAATTCGAAAGGATTTTAATAATAGATTTTATTAGCACGATTGCTTATGCCTGTACTGCCATTATTTTAGCAATGAATGAATTTGGAGTGTTTAGCCTAGCCTATGCAGCATTTATGGGTACATTAGGTACTGTATTAACGAGTTTGTTATTTAGGCCAAAATGGGTGCCTTGGTTACCTGGCGTTAAACAAATTAAATTGGTTATGGGGTTTGGCTGGAGAATGAGTTTAGCAAATATTGTTTCTCACATACACGAGGTTTCTGGTGATTTGATTTTAGGTAAAACGTTGGGAGCCAATTCGGTGGCTTTGTTTAATAGAGGAGTTTCAACTGTCCGACTGTTTACTCAGCTGATAAATCAAAGTGTAAACCCCGTTTTGTCGTCAGTGATGGCGAAAAAAAATAGAGCAGATGAAAGTGTTAAGAATATTTATATAATGGCATTAACATATACGATTGTTTTAGCATGGCCCTTTTTTTTGTTTATTTCAATGAATGCAAAGCTGGTGCTTGTTACATTGTATGGGGAACAGTGGTTGGATGTTAAGGTATTGTTACCGATATTAGCACTAATGTTTTCAGCAAATATACTGTTTTCTTTTTATGGGCAATTTCTTGTTTCAACAGGCTTGGTTAAAGAGAATCTTAGATTGGTTATCTATACAACGTTATTTAGATTGGCAGTGCTGTTATGCTTTTCTGTTACTGATCTGGAAACTATTGTTATCGCACTATTAACTACACCGCTATTTAAGTTCCTTTTAATTAAGCGGGGTCTTAAAGACAGGCTGGAGTTAACCTTTCGTGATTTTGTAAAGCCACTTTATTTTGGATTGGTTGTTAGTACTGTAACAGGAGCGACTATTGTTATTGCCAAAACTGTTGTAGGGAGTTTCGAATACCAGTGGCAAGAGTTGGTGTTTTTGGCAAGTAGTGCAGCAATTACATGGTTATTATCTATTATTCTATTGAACCACCCTATAAATAATGTATTACTTAAACCATTATGGTTTAAGTTGCGTCAGTTATTCTTTGGGTACCAGCAATAATGAGGACATTAATATTTTTTTCAAACGTAACACTTGGCTATGGTTCGCCAAAGTATATTTACTTTATGGAAAAAGCTTATTCGTTAAAAATTTTTAAGGAAATTATCAGTTATGAGCCTTATGAAAAACAAAGACCTTTCTTTGAACTAAGCAAAAATTTTAAAAGGTCGATAATAGGACAAGGTTTAGCTAATTTAGCTGGCAAGTTAGGTTTATCAAAAAGTTATAGATTTGAACAGCACATAAAAAAAAACATACAGTCTTTTTTACATAGTTTTGTCATTATAAAATCTGCCTTACTATCATACTGCGGCCCTCTTTTTATTGTGACGACATTTGAAAGCCCATTATTTGGTCTGTTTTCTAAAAACACTATTTTCTTACAAAATTTTTCTGAAATTTGGGAAGAAATTGATAATATATCAACAAAACCCAGCCGTTGTAGTTCGTTTTTGCTAAACAGGTATTATGTAAATGCTAGTTACTTAGTCGCCCCACAGGAAGATCGTTTAGCTATAGCAGCTACCCGGTATGTGAACTCTAAAGGTTATTTGATTCATAACGTTCCCAGATACACTGATTTTGAAAAACCAGTACTAACCACGGATAAAAAAAGAATTTTGTACCAAGGGCGAGTTAGCGATGATAGTTTAGGTTCTAAAATTTTAGAGCTTGCAGAGAATTTACCAGAAGACGTGGAGTTTCATTTGGCCGGATTGGTCAATAAAAACTATGTTGAAAAAGTGGAGGATTTAAGAGAAAAGGGGAAGCTTACATACCATGGCTATTTGGATTGGCGAAGCTTAGATGCATTAAGAAAGACATGTAATATTGGACTGGTTTCTTGGAGCGATAATACGTTAAATACAAAGTATTGTGCGCCTAATAAATTATACGAATATATATCGTCAGGGATGTATGTCATATGTTTTGATAATTATTCTTTAAAGAAACTGAATCAACAATTTGATTTTGGATTTATTTGTGGGATTCCAAAAGAACTTGCTGAGCACGTAAAAGAAATTTGTTTTGAAAAGATGTTATGTAAAGGTGAGGAGAATTACCAATTGTTTAAAAATGAACTGAATTATGAGAACCAAACGAAACAGCTCTTTTTAGATATTTATCAGGATAATTAAGTTTTAATGATGAATGGTAAAAAGTATAGAGAAGGGCTAAGAGTTCTTTTTGCTGAACCTAATTTAACTCATACGTCACCAGTGACAACGTTATCACATGCGATAAAAAAAGCAGGGGGAAACACACATTTTGTAGATTTTACTGCAATATCTACTTTAGAGCTCATTAGGCTATATTTAAAGGTAGATGTGTTAGTTATTCAGTTTTATGGGGTGATTGACAGTTATGCACGTAAACAAATAGCGCTAGCAACGCTACTAGGTGTTGCTGTTATAAGAAATTGGGCTGGAACGGATGTGTTGAAGTCTTTGACAGAAAAAAAAGTTAGGTTTTCTACTATTGATGTTAATAATTTAATTAGTTTGAATATTACGGATAATCATCAAGGGCTTGTTGAGGAGCTAAGTAGTATAGGAATAGATTGCATATTAACACCTAAAGTTATTGATTATAAAGGTTTTAATATGCCTAATAGGCTAATGACGAAAGCTGAATCTGCCTTGGTATATCTGCCTGCTTCGAATCGGGAGTTTTATGGTTCAAAATGTATAGAAAATTTGATTATAAAGTTCCCTCAACTTAAGTTCATTATTATCGCTGATGAAGAGCATGTTTTTGGAAAATACCCTAATGTGGAAAGTATGGGCTGGGTTAAAGATATGGAAGCAGTATGGAATAAAAGCGGGGTTCTTATTAGGATTACAAAGCATGATGGCTACCCTAGAATGTGCCTTGAAGCGTTTTCTCGAGGTAAGTACGTTATACATAATAATAAATTTGAAGGTGTGTGGTTTGCTAAAACAGATAATGAAATAGAAAATGCTGTTCAGCACTTTATCGATAAATCTGAGCCAAACCATGATGGTGTTAAAGTTGCGAAAAAGGCTCTGAACTCTGGTCGTGAAAAGAAGCTTTACATGCTTTATTCAGAAGCTAGTGTGGGTATTGCTCAGTGGGTATCAGCTTTAAAAGAAATATATCAATATTATGTAGGGAAAGAGACTAGGTATGAATCTGAATGAAGAAGCTTTAAAATTCTAATAAAAAAGAAGGGATGCTGTTAGATTTGTAGCAGTGATGACGATTTTTTTAGACGACTACACTATCGTTTCGAGCAAGTTACACTAGAACGCTATTCATAATATTTTTTCTGGGAAGATGCGTAAGAAGCACTTGATTTTTTTTGAGTGTAAACTAAAAAATACTGGAAAATGGGGCGTTAAATAACGGTCTTCATACACAGGATAAGGATGATTTGTGGATTTATTTAATTTGAGAAAACCCCGTAGAATTTTAAAACATCTCCAAAATTTTGGATTATATAATCAATCTAATCTTTTTTGGAGTTGGTATGAGCCAAGAAATTTTGGTGATTGGGTCGGCCCATACCTATATAAGGCAATAACTGGGAAAACCCCGTTGTATTGTGAGCCTACAATGAAGCCTGGCTGTGAGTTCTATATTTCGGCAGGAAGTGTTCTGCGAAAAATAACACAAGATAATAATGCGGTTGTCTGGGGAAGCGGCATAATTAGCCGAGAAGATATTTTTGCCAAACCATTGGACATAAGGGCTGTTAGGGGGCCGCATTCTATGCAGAGGTGTTTGGATCTTGGCTACAATTGTCCGGAAGTGTTTGGTGATCCAGCGTTATTGCTGCCAGAATTCTATGCTCCAAAAGCTGATAAAGCATACAAGCTAGGCTTGATTCCACATTTCGTTGACTATGAGGAGGTGAATGAATTGTATAGCTTGCTCCCAGAAACGCTTATCATTGATGTTGCCCAGCCCGTAGAAAAAGTTATAGATGATATCCGTTCTTGCACTGTTACCGTTTCAAGTTCGTTGCACGGCCTTATTATTTCTCATGTTTATGGGCTTAACTCCGCATGGGTTCAATTTTCAGATCGGGTTGAGGGAGATGATGTCAAGTTTTTGGATTATCTTTCAGCAGGAGGCATTATAGAAAAAACATCTGCAGAGTTACCCACTTCGAAGACAAGTGCTTTGGATTTTTTCCAGATGGCTCAAAATGCTCCCATGCCTAATAATAAAATACTTATCCATAAGTTGAAGCTTGCATGCCCTTTCTAATGTGTGCATGGGTAAAGCAAATTAAATACTCTATAATTGGTCAGCTGGAATTAGGTACGAGTTGATGGATATAAAACTTGGAATAGCTTCATGTCTTCTAATGGCATTATTAACTTTTTAATTTGAATTACTTTTTTGAATATTTATGGATGAAAATCAAACAGTAAAAGAAGCTAAAGACACACTTCTAATGGCAGCGGAAGCGCTAAATAGACTCTCCATTAATTTTCCTATTGATTTTGAACCATCTGTTAAATTGCTTACGCAGTGTAAAAGGTTAGTGGTAACAACGGGTGTAGGTAAGTCAGGCTTTATTGCTCAAAAAATGGCCGCCACTCTTACCAGTACCGGTACTCCCGCAATTTTTCTTGATCCAATGAATAGTTTGCATGGCGACCTTGGCGTTGTTTCTAAAGATGATGTATTGATATGCTATAGCTACAGTGGTGAAGCGAACGAAATTCTTGCTTTGATTCCGACCGTAAAAAATAGGGGAACGCCTATTATCTCCATTGTTGGTAGGGCGGTTTCTAGTTTGGGAGAGGTGTCGGATTTAACAATAGTTGCGCCTATAGAAAAGGAAGCGTGCCCACTGAATCTGGCGCCGACCACAAGCACTATTGTTGCTATGGGTATAAGTGATGCACTAGCCGTTGCGTTAATGTACGAGAAGCAGTACAGAGCTGAGGATTTTGCTTTGAATCACCCTGCTGGGAGCCTTGGAAGAAGGTTAACGCTAAAAGTTAGTGAACTGGTGTTAGAAGAGACCAAATTGAATTTCTTGAAAATAAATGCTTCTTTTAAAGAGGTTATTTTTAGTATGTCTTCAACTGGGGTTGGTGCAATATGTATTGTAGATGATGCCATGAATGTAAATGGCTTAATCACAGATGGTGATATTAGACGGGCTGTTGAATCATGTGATGGATCAAAGCTGGTGGATTTAACAGCGGCAGATATGATGACACCTAACCCTATTAGTGTCGCATTAGACTCGATGGCGGTGGATGCTTTAAATTTAATGGAACAACGGTCGTCTCAAATATCGGTATTACCGGTTGTAAATGAAGACGGTCGTTACAGTGGCATTATCCGCCTACATGACTTGATTAAAGCAGGGTTGTAGAAGCTCAGAGTAATTCTTGAAGCCGTTGAAGGCTTTTTTTAGTTGCACCTTGAAAATTGGCTAGCAAGGCGAGTTTGTCTTTAATACCATTATCCTCTTGATCAGATAGATGCTTTTTTATTAAAGCCGTTAACTCTATAGAATCATTAATTTCCACAATAAGCTCCACTTTTTTCATGTGTTGAAAAACATCAAAGCTAGGGTAATTTTTTTCCCAACCTGATGATGTAAAGACCGGTTTTGCATAAATTAAAGGTTCTAAAAGATTATGATTAACACCCACATAACAGGCCTTTGATATCGAATATAAGTACTTTAATTCGCCAATGGTGTCTAAGATAAGGACATTATAATTTTTCTCAATAGGTTTGTTAGTAGAACTCCTAAAAATATACGGAATGTTATTTTCAATTAATGAATGCGTAATGACATCAGTATTCTCTTTCTTATCTGGATACCTAGGAGCGATGATGAATAGAGTGTCGGGCTCATCTGCTATTATGTTAAGCAATGCCTCCACGATGAGGTTTATGTCTTTTTCTTGGGTAATGCAACCAGCCGTAAATATTTTTCTTTCTGCCGAGGCTAGGGCCGGAAGTAAAGTACGTAGTGAGTCTGGCGGGGTGATTTTTTGGTTATCTAAATTAAGGTAGTCATACTTCATATTCCCTGTTGCATGAACGCTTTCAGCAGGTGCTCCCATTTCAAGTAATCTATCTTTTATTGTGTCGTTTTGAACTAAAAAACAATCAATTTTTTGAATGTAATATTTATTGAGTAAGGCATATTCAAGTTGATCCATACGACTGGGAGGACTTTCATTGTAGAGCCAGCCATTAATAACAAGAGTGGTTGCATCATGTGATTTGGCATAATGTAATACCTTATAAGATAGCCTACAGGGCGCGTCACTTAAAAAACAAGGTATTTCAGCCAGTATAAATATAGATGGCGGGTAAGCATTCATCGTGTCTTTAATATAGCCACTTACCCCATGATCAACGATTATTGCTTGAGGGAACAGTTTATTAAACGATTCAGAGTAATGTGGGTGGTCTGTAAGAATTATTACGTTATTAATGCCACAAGATTTGATGGCTTCTTTTATAAATAACTCAGTGGCATGAAGTTCACCAATGGAGGTCGCATATACCCAAAGGTTTTTATCTTGTTTTATGGCGCTGTTTAACAATGGTCTTTTATTGTAGTTAGTTTTCTTCTGTTTTAATTCAAGGATATTCTCAATAAATGAAAATAATAAATAATTAAGTATGTTTTTTAAGTTTGTCATTTTGATTTGTTTGGCTTTTTTAGAATAGACTGTGACGTGTTTTTTTGTTCAATATTAGGTCTATTTGTAAGAAAATTTAATCTATTCAGTTTTGTTTTTTTAGAAAGCTTTTTTTAATATCACTAGATAGTGTTTTGCTAAAAATATCTGACCCTGATTTATTCAAATGATCTCCATCATAAAAATTTATATCATTTAACACAAAATCAGAATAATCAATATATTGTATCTGGCCGTTATCAATCGCATTTTCTATAATGCTGTCATACTTTTGTTTGATTTTTTTTGGTACATGTTGTCTAAATATTTTATGTTTAGGGGTGTTTATAACTATCACCTGCACACTAGAACTTAAACTAAATATTCTTCGAATTGACTCTAAAGCAATAGGGGAGACATTAACTTCTCTATTTTCATCATAAAAATAAAATCTTGCCTTAGTCTCTATAGATTTTCGGCTGATATTGTTGCTAAGCTGAGGGCTCCACCCTCCTATATAATCAAAATCTTTGTAAGAGATTGTTCCTAACATATTTTTTAAAATAAACTTTAAGTCATCTAAATAATTAAAAGGAATACCCGCTTTGAATTTAAGATATGAAAGAACTCTATCGGAATTAAATAATGGTATAAGAGGATCTGTTTCATCATCAATAAATTTATAATACTTCATGGTGTAATCCCCCCATTCCTAACCGAAGTTAAAAGTAGAGATTAAGCTGCATTCAGTAACTGTCTAGGCGGTATGCCTCCAATCGCCGTATGCGGGCGTTCATTATTGTAAGACCAAAGCCACTTTGTTGCCAATAATTGAGCTTGCTCAA
>CAJXSK010000012.1 GCA_913061075.1 uncultured Piscirickettsiaceae bacterium
TTTTGGTCGGGACGAGAGGATTCGAACCTCCGACCACCAATCCCCCAGACTGGTGTTTTTTACCCCTAACCGTTTGACATTAAACATATAAATGAAATTACTGTCTAACCTTTTACGGCAAATCAGTCCTATATTAATCAATAGCTTACAAGACTTGGTTAGACACTTTTATCGCCAATCCCATCCCAAAAAAAATCGACTTGAAATTGGGCAATTTCTTCTATGCTTAAGTCTCCTTTTTTATACCAAGCTAAAGTTCTATTTAGCATACCTAGTAGAGATAGACGGAGAATTTTCAAATTAACAGACGACTTGATTTCCCCTTTTTGCTGGGCATCAAGCAACAAACTTCGCCACATGTCTTCATACCTGTCACGAATAACTAATATGTCTGCTTGAACAGACTCTGGCAGCTGGCCTAAATTACGAATGCTAGTTGAGGTGTAGTCACCTTTTTCAAGTAAAGCCGATAAGTGACCTTGTACTGCTGCGCTGATAATGTCTTTTGAAGAACTACTCTCAGGTAATGATTCAACTTCCTTTTTAACGGTGTCGATAATATTTTCAACACCAATTGTAAGCACTTCTAAGACCAATTGTTCTTTGGAATCAAAGTGGTAATACAAGCTGCCAGCTTTCATATCTAAGGCGCTCGCAATATCTCTTAAAACAGTCCCGTTATAGCCATGTTTACTAAATAACTTAGCTGAAATATCTAATATTTTTTCTCGCCTACTATCTGATGAACCTTTATTTTTCAATGACTTAGGTATCCTTATTTTTAATTTCTATTAATGTTTTACGCCATCAGCACAATGACATTCCAATCAAGAACTTGAACATTACTTTGCGAAGCTGGGGCTTTTTTGGACCGTTCCGCAAAAACTTTTACGTTAATGCTGACCATCCCACCCTCATTTAAGGCCTGTTTATTTATTACAGTCACCTCACTGTGCAATATATCATCCTCAAATACTGCAGCTTTATGGTCGCAATGTTGCCAACCAAGCAAGGTGACTATATTCGGAAACACCCTTATTAGCTGTGCAAATGCTACTGAGATAGTATGCCCTCCGTACACCAACCTTTGGCCATAAACACTGGCTTTAGCATCTGTATGTGTCGCTGCTAGATTAAGTGTCAGCCTTGCTAATTCAGGTGCATTCGTAACGGTGTCTCGGGATTTGACTAGATAGATAGCAGCCTCTTCAACCTGATTAAAGTGAACGCCTTTTATAAGCCGTCGGTATTCAGCTAAGTTCCAATTTAATTCAGCTGCAGTTTTTAGTTCAGTCTCGCTTAGAGTCGCTGAAATCTGCGATAAGTCATCGGCATGCCCTGTCACTACCTTTTGATTCCGGCACGGTATCATTGGACATCGCCAAAAATTTAGAATGTCTTCTTCATTTTGATTTGTCACACGAACCTTTAAAACAACCAAACCAGAGGAAATACGACCCCTTTTTATACTGTTTTGTTTTAATAGTTCCACCTTAGTACTTGTGGTTAACGTGTCACCTAAATAAACAGGGCGTTTAAATACTAAGCCTCGATAAAATAAATTCCCAATGACATGTTGGCTCGCATAAGTAGTTTGGCCAATGGCTGTATTAACCACCATTGATGGGTTTGCTAGCGCCCGTTTGGAACCCGTTATTTTTTCACCAAGCACATGGTCCAATGGCAACCTTAAGCGATCTCCAAACAACATTTGATGCGCGACCGCATGGCCCTCAGTTAATGTTACTGATGGCGCCTGTTCGATATACTCGCCTTTTATAAAGTCTTCAAAAAAAGGCCCTTCTACAATAATTTTAGGCATTATCTATCGTCATTCTTCGTGATGACAGCATACCGAGCTAATAAGTTTTTTTGTGCTAGAACAACGGGTAGATCTACCATTTTATTTTCATACGTAAAAACACTGCGTCCTTGATTTTTTACATGTTCCCACTCTTCTAGAATTTCTCTAGCTCGATTAACTTGGTTTGCCGTCGGCGTATACACTTCATTCACAATACTCACCTGATTTGGATGGATGCACAACTTACCCTGAAAGCCTAGCTGCATACCCTCAAGAGCGTCTTTTCGTATTATCCGCTCATCCTTTACGTCAAGTGTAATATTATCAATGGCTGGGATTCTATACGCGTGTGCGGCTAAAGCTACTTGGCAACGTGCGTAATAGACTGCGCCGCTACTCGCATCAGCTTTAACCAGCCCCATATCCCGTGCAAAATCAACGTGACCAAAACAAAGCAAGTCATCTGCACCTAAATGCTTAACCAGTTCAGCTATTGATAACACCCCTAAGGCCGTTTCAATAAGCCCAAATAATTGTTTATTTTGCCCCTTCTGTGCCTGTTTTAACTTTATCAGGTCATCAATAGATTCAAACTTGGGCAACATAACTGCGCAATCATTAAGCTCTAACAACGCTGCCATATCATCGTTAAACCAAGGTGTCGATACACCATTAATTCGAACAACGCATTGATGATGATTAAAATCCGTTGCCGTTAGCGTATCTATCAATAATTTTCTTGCCTGCTCTTTACTGGCTGGCGATACCGCATCTTCAAGATCGAAAACCAACACATCTGCAGGAATAGTTGATGACTTTTCAAGCTGACGCTGCTCCCCAGCGGGAACAAAAAGAACAGACCGATAAAGTGTTGTTGCAATGTTCATTATTAACCCAAATTAATCATTCAAAACAATCTACCAACCAAGCGTTAGTTTGTAAAGTCGCTTAGAATTATCAATAATATTCATTTACAGCAAACACAAAGAGGGTGGGCATATGTTAAACGCTTATATTTATGACGGCGCACGAACTGCTTTGGAAAATACTGCGGAGCACTGGCGCATGTTAGGCCCGACGACCTTGCCGCCAGCGTGATAAAAGCGCTGGTATTACGCAACGACTTTGATCCAGCAATAATTGATGAGGTCGTCTTAGGTTACGTGTGTCAATCCGGTGAAGATAGCCGCAATATCGCGCGTTACGCAAGCTTGTTAGCCGGTTTACCAGTAACTGTTCCAGGCCAAACCATTAATCGCTTATGCGCCAGCAGCCTAGCTGCTATTGTTGATTGTGCCCACGCTATTACCTGTGGTGAAGGCGACGTTTACATTGCCGGAGGTGTTGAAAGTATGACACGCGCACCGCTGACGTTTAATAAAAGTAACTCCGCCTACAGCAAAGATATAAAAATTTACGATAGCGCGATTGGCGTACGGTTCCCCAACCCTAAGATTGGCAAACAGTTTGGCCATGAATCCATGCCTGAAACAGCCAACAATGTTGCTAAAGCCGAGAACATTAGTCGCGAAGCTTGCGATGAGTTTGCCTTAAAGTCTCAGCAAAAATGGCAAGAAGCCACTAGCAACGAATATTTCAAAGATGAAATCATTCCAATACACATTCCGCAAAAACGTGGCAAACCCGACATTATCGTGGATACCGATGAGCACCCCAGAGCGGAAGGCAATATAGACAAAATGGCCGGTATGAAACCTTTATTTGATGACGGCGTTATTACAGCGGCGAATGCATCCGGTATTAATGATGGCGCAGCAGCCGTATTAATGGCCAACCAAGCATTCGGTGAAAAACATAACATCAAACCATTAGCTCGCGTATTAGGCGGTGCCGCCGCGGGTATTGAGCCGTCACTGATGGGTCTTGGCCCAGTCCCTGCGTGTAACAAAATTCTTAAACGCTTAGGTTTAAGCTTAGAGCAGATGGATGTGATTGAAATTAACGAAGCATTTGCAGCTCAAGTATTGGCTGATTTAAAACAACTTGGGTTGTCTGCTGACGACCCAAGAATCAACCCAAATGGTGGCGCTATAGCAGTTGGGCACCCTCTAGGTGCTTCAGGCGCAAGGCTTGTATTAACCGCCGCAAAGCAATTGCAAAGAACGGGCGGACGTTATGCCCTTATCTCAATGTGCGTTGGTGTCGGTCAAGGTTTAGCCGTTGTGATAGAACGAGCTTAACTCCCTTGTTCAAGCCCGTTCCACCGTCTCTAAACTGGGTCCCAGCTAAAAATATCTGCCGATCTATCCAACGGATAAAAGCTATTCTTCAGCGCTGGGATAGCGTGTTCAGCAATAGTTTCAGGCGTCCAACCCTCTGAACGATGCGCTGACCGCTCTGGGCGTGATTGCCCCATTAAGAATATTTCATTATTACGCACAGCAAAAATTTGCCCCGTAACTTCTTTCGCCGCATCGGTTGCTAAATACGTCGCCATCACGCCCACTTTATCCGGCGTCATTTGTTTTAGCTTATCTACACGCGCTTTTTCTTCTGGGGTATTTGCTGGAATCGCGCCGGTCATTCTGCTCCATGCGAACGGTGCAATACAGTTTGAACGGACATTATAACGCTGCATATCCAACGCAATACTTTTTGACAATGCAGCAATGCCCAGTTTTGCAGCTGAATAATTTGCTTGTCCAAAATTACCGATCAAGCCCGAGGTGGATGTCATAAACACAAAGCTACCGCTTTCTTGTTTGCGAAAATGTTGCGCGGCCACGTGCGCGGTATTAAAACTGCCATTTAAATGTACGTTAATGACTGCGTGCCAATCATCGGGTGTCATTTTATGGAAAATTTTATCGCGCAAAATACCGGCATTATTCACCACGGTATCAATACGGCCAAAATTATCGATGGCTGTTTGTACCATCGCTTGCGCACCAGACAATTCAGCCACGCTATCACCGTTTATAACCGCCTCGCCGCCCATATCCGTAATGGTTTTTACCACCTCTTCGGCGTGGCTCATATCTATGCCTTCACCGCCCAAACTAGCGCCTAAATCATTCACCACTATTTTTGCGCCTTGCTTGGCCATTTCAATGGCAATTGCTCTGCCAATACCTCTTCCAGCACCCGTTACTAGGGCTACTTTACCTTTCATCATGTTGTTACCTCCTTTAAATTCATCCGTAGAACACCCGCCTAACAGCTTTTAAATACAGGCGCACGTTTTTCAAAAATCGCATCCATAGCTTCGCGGTGATCTTCTGTACGATGGGAAACAGCCTGCATCACCGCCGCCATTTGTAAGTGATTATCCAAGCTTGTTCGTTGCTCTTCGCGCATCAGTTGTTTTGCCATGCGCACTGAAATAGGCGGGTTAACCGCTATCCGCTTTGCTAATGACATTGCTTCATTCATTAACTCATCATCCGCCACAACTTTTGATACCAAACCACACTCAAGCGCTTCTTGGGCGCTGATGGGATCACCAGTAAAAGCCATTTCTGCAGCCTTTGCTAACCCCACTGCACGCGGTAATAACCATGCACCACCATCACCGGGGATAATACCCAGCTTCACAAAACTTTCAGCCAACCGTGCACTATCAGCCGCAATACGCATATCGCACATACAAGTTAAATCACAACCCGCGCCTATTGCGGGGCCATTAATAGCGGCAATAATCGGCACATCCAGCTTTTCAAAAGCCACAGGGATACGCTGAATACCTTCACGATACCAAGTTGCTAGTTCGTGCGGTGTTTTATCAGATTCCGTCATTTCTGCACGAATTTCTTTAACGTTACCACCCGAAGAAAATGCCGGCCCATTGCCCGTTAAAATAATAACTCTAACTTCTGGGTTTTTCTGAGCTTGCTCTGCATATAAAACCAAGGTATCTATCATCTCCATATTGGTTATCGCATTACGCGTTTCAACATGGTTCATTCGCCATATTTCTATGCCGTCTTTAAACTCTTTAATCACTGCTTGTGTCATGCATCTCTCATTTTTTTGTTTAGCGGCTAAATTTATTTAGTACGATTTTGGCATGCCTAAAACATGCTGGCCGATATAGCTCAGTATCATATTCGTTGAAATGGGTGCAATTAAGTACAAACGTGCCTCGCGCCATTTACGTTCAATATCATATTCACGCGCAAAGGCGAATCCACCGTGGGTTTGCATACACGCTTCACCGGCATTCCAAGCTGCCTCAGCACACAGCATTTTCGCCATATTAGCTTCAGCCCCGCAAGGCTCACCAGCTTCAAATAATGCAGCCGCTTTACGGGCCATTAAATCTGCCGCTTCGGTTTCCGCATGAGCGCGTGCAATGGGGAATTGCACGCCTTGATTTTGACCAATCGGCCCACCAAATATTTTTCGTTCATTGGCATAAGCCGTGGCTTTATCAATAAAATACCTTGCATCGCCAATGCTTTCACCGGCAATAATCACACGTTCTGCATTCATGCCACTCATCACATATCGAAAGCCTTTCCCTTCTTCACCAACCAATGCATCGGCAGGAATTTCCATATTGTCGAAAAACACTTCAGTCGTATTGTGATTAATCATCGCGTCAATCGCGCGAATTTCCATACCATTGCCAACCACATCACGCATATCAACCAAGAATATTGATAAACCATCCGTCGGTTTTGACACGTAATCAAATGGCGTTGTACGTGCCAGTAACAGCATAAGGTCAGATTGAAAAGCACGGCTCGTCCATACTTTTTGGCCGTTAATGATGTACTTATCACCTTGCCTAACAGCTTTGGTACGTAATTTGGTCGTATCAGACCCTGATGTGGGCTCGGTTACCCCAAAGGCTTGCAGGCGCAATTCACCTGATGCAATTTTTGGTAAATACTGTTGTTTTTGTTCTTCGCTACCATGCCTAAGCACTGCACCCATAATGTACATTTGTGCATGACAAGCCGATGCAGAACCACCTGAAGCATGAATGGTTTCCATAATCACAGCCGCCGCGCGCAAGGGTAAGCCAACGCCACCATATTCTTCTGGAATTAATGCTGATAAAAAACCAGACTCTGTTAAAGCCTTAACAAAAGCTTCTGGATAGGCACTGTCAGCATCTAATTTGCGCCAATATTCCCCAGGAAAATCGTCACATATTTTGCTTACGGCATTGCGTATATCGGCATAATCATTACCCAGCAGAATTGATATATCGCTCATTTATTTTCCTTTTTTTCCTTTTTTTCGTTTTTAACGCTGCTATTTTGCGCGCCTAGGCTCGGCGCTTCATTTCGAATCGGTGGGCGCTTGCCATTGAAGCTTATTGGCAAGCCGACTAATTTCATTGCGTGCTCGGCAGACTCTTGGACGATACCTAACGCCTTTGTTTGTGGGTCGCTTAATACTTCGTCAACTTGTTTAATCGGTGAATGAGGAATACCAGCCCGATCAAGCTTTTGCTCCCAATAAGCCCGTGGATGCTCTATTAAAATAGCCGTTATCAATCGGTTTAAAGCCGCTTTGTTTTCAAAACGCAAGGGGTTCGTTTTAAACCGCTCATCTTCCACCCAGTCGGGGTGCCCTAAGACGGCTTTCAGTAATTCAAATAATTTATCATTTGGCGCAGCTATCACTAAAAAACCATCTGAACATTCATAGGCTTGATAAGGTGCAAGCCCTTGTACACCAGAGCCTTGCGGCGTGGGTAGCTTTCCAGTTGCTTCATAACTCGCCATGTGTGATGTCATCCACCCCAGCGCTGTTTCATATAATGATGCGTCCACCACACAGCCTTTCCCTGTTTTTTCACGTTCTAATAAGGCCGCCAAAACACCAATACCGCACCACATGCCAGTTCCCATATCAATAATAGAGGTACCCACTCTAACCGGTGGGCGGCCTGGCTCACCATTCAAACCCATTAGGCCGCTGTAAGCTTGCATTAATGGATCATACCCAGGTTTATCTGCCATTGGCCCTTGTTGGCCAAATGCCCAAATATTGCAATACACAAGGCGCGGCGCTAGCTGACACAATTCGTCCGAACCCAGCCCTAACGACGCTATTTTCCCGGGACGCATATTTTGCAACACCACGCCCGCGTTATTAATCAATTCATCACGCAACCATTCTTTATCTTCAGCATTGTTTAGATTAACGGTGATCGATTGTTTATCTCTATTGAGCGCCTGAAACATGGACGAAGAGCCATGCCAAAATGGGGGGCCCCAATGACGACAATCATCTCCGCGACCTTCCGGCTCAACTTTGATAACCTCGGCCCCTAGTGCCGCTAAAATCCAAGTGCCATAGGGCGCTGCAACGCTAGTGCCTATTTCATAGACTTTAATACCTGTTAAGGGCCAAGTGGTTTCTGTTTGCTCATCATTCATATTATTAGTCAATAAGAGTTGTTTAGCACTTCTAGCCCTAGCGCAAACTGCGCCTTAGCGCACCAAATCAGTACGGTGTGCATACCATCAAGCTCAGTTTGATAAGTACACTTTGGGGATATCATAATTTGATTCAACAATTCAAGCTCGCGCACTTTAAGCGACTTGAAAAGTAACGCATTTTTTGCAGGCATAGTGCGGTATCTCTTAAATAACAAACAAGTAGTTTCTCAACATAACAAGTGTTAGAATTTTCTACAAGTTTTTTATTTAAGACCGCTTCATTCAAAGATAAATTAAAGAAGTTAGACTGATTACCCATGACCAAACATTCCGATCAAACTAATAAAAGCGGCCCTGATATGATTTATCGTTCTTTTTTAGATCGTCAGATTTTTGCCCTACCAAAGTGTACGAAATGTAATCAGTTTCATTTCTTCCCACGCGTCGTATGCCCACATTGCGGCGAATTTGAACTCGAATGGTTAGCCGTTTCGGGCAAAGGCCAAGTTTATTCAACCACGACTATTCGCCGCAAGCCTGAACGTGGCGGTCCTTATAATGTTTGTCTTATTACGTTAGAGGAAGGCCCTCGTATGATGAGCCGTATTGAAGGTATTGATGCTGAATCAGTAAAAATTGGTGATAAGGTAACTGCCTGTATTAACAATGATAGTGAAGAATCATTTGTTGTCTTCACGCCGACTAAGGAAGCCAATTAATGGCACATAATTTAAGAGGTTCTTCAGCTATTGTTGGTGTCGGCTTAGCCGGTTGTGGTGAAGCACACGGTAAAATGCCGCTGGATATTCTTGCCGAAGCCACGCATAACGCATTGGACGATGCCGGTTTAAAGCTGAGCGATATAGACGGCCTTTTTACCGGCTCGTCTTATCATTTTATGCCCACCCTTAGCACGGCTGAATACTTAGGCATTAAACCGCGGTTTTCCGACGGTAGCATGGTTGGTGGCTCGTCTTTTGTTGCACACACGCTCAACGCAGCAATGGCGCTTAAAACTGGCTTATGTGATGTGGCGCTTATTTGTTACGGCAGTAATCAACGTACGGCTGGTGGCAAATTAGCCACCATGTCAGAACAGCAAATTTATGAAGCACCCTACAAACCAAGATACCCCATTAGTTCATACGCATTGGCCGCTGCACGGCATATGTATCAATACGGCACTACCCGCGAACAGCTCGCCGATATTGCAGTAGCCGCGCGCCAATGGGCGCAATTAAACCCTGCAGCTTTTGCACGTAAGGATTTAACACGCGAAGACGTTCTTAATTCAAGAATGATTAGTGACCCACTATCATTGCTGGACTGCTGTCTCGTTACCGACGGTGGCGGTGCCGTTATTATGGTATCGAGTGAGCGAGCCAAAGACTTTCCCAACAAACCCGTTTATCTATTAGGTACCGGTGCCGCACATTGGCATCGCCAAATCACCCAAATGCCCGACCTGACGGTTACCGCTGCGAAAGAATCCGGCGAGCGTGCATTCAAGATGGCTGGTGTTACGCAAAACGATATTGATGTTGTAGAGGTCTATGACGCGTTCACCATCAACACTCTATTGTTTTTAGAAGACTTAGGGTTTTGCGCAAAAGGCGAAGGCGGCCCCTTTGTTTCCAACGGCAACATTGCCCCCGGTGGTAGCTTGCCGGTTAATACTAATGGTGGCGGTTTATCCTGTGTTCACCCGGGTATGTACGGTATTTTCATTCTTATAGAAGCTATTCAACAACTGCGCGGCGACTGTGGCGCACGACAAGTTAATAATGCTGAAGTAGCTTTAGTACATGGCAATGGCGGCGTTTTGTCCAGCCAAGTCACCTCAATATTTGGCACTGAGGAGGTGCTGTAAATGTCTAAATCATCACTTGAAGGAATAAAAGTTGTCGATTTATCTCGGGTACTCGGCGGCCCATTGTCCACCCAAATACTCGGCGACCACGGCGCAAACATTATCAAAGTAGAACCACCAGCGGGTGATGAAACACGTGGCTGGGGCCCTCCTTATCACGAACGTGGTAGCGCTTATTATGACGGCGTTAATCGCAATAAAAAATGTATTGCTTTGGATATGCGCCAAGCGGAAGCACATGAGATATTATTTCGTTTGCTCGAACAAGCCGACATACTCGTCGAAAACTTCAAGGTGGGCACGTTTGAAAAATGGGGCATTGGCTTTGAAGACGTGCTACAGAAAAAATTCCCACGATTAATCCATTGCCGCATTACCGGCTTTGGTAGCACCGGCCCCTATGCTGGATTTCCAGGTTACGATGCCGTTGCGCAAGCTACTTCCGGCTTAATGAGCATTAATGGCGACCCAGACCGGCCACCCGTTCGTATTGGTGTGCCAATTGTCGACCTAACAACTGGCATGAATGCCGTTATCGCTATTTTATTAGCTTTGCATGAACGGAACACCTCTGGCCTAGGGCAATCTATAGAAGTCAGCTTATACGATACCGCCATCAGCCTGATTCACCCCCATGCTGCCAATTGGTTTTTGGATGGCAAACCACAAAATCGTACCGGCAGTGCACACCCAAATATAACACCTTACGACTTGCTACCAACCGCCAATGGCTATTTATTCCTAGCCATCGGTAATGACCGGCAATTTGCTGGCTTATGCAAACACCTAGGCTGTGAAAATGTGTCCAGTGACCCACGTTTTGCCATAAACGCAGATCGCGCAGCTAATAGGCTTGCTTTACGTAAAATACTGGAAGATATACTCGCCGATAAAGACGGCAAGGCCCTCACCCAAGAATTACTGGAAAAAGGCATACCCGCAGGCTCAGTACAAACCGTGGAAGATGCCATGCAACACCCACAAACCATTGCCAGAGAAATGGTCGTTACAGACGGTGAATACCGTGGCACAGGCATCCCTATCAAACTGTCCAGAAC
Organism: uncultured Piscirickettsiaceae bacterium; assembly: GCA_913061075.1. Classification (GTDB taxonomy): domain Bacteria; phylum Pseudomonadota; class Gammaproteobacteria; order Methylococcales; family Cycloclasticaceae; genus Cycloclasticus. The sequence goes on from CAJXSK010000012.1 coordinate 11,092, forward strand.
CCCCGGGAAAATACAATTTAAACCACCACAATACGGTGAAAACAATAGCGAAATTTTATCTGCTGCTGGGTATTGTGAAGAAGAAATTCAACGCTTTAAAGATATGCAAATAACCCTACAAAAACCTAAAAAATAAACACGATGAACTTTTCATATACAGAAGAACAAAATGCAATCCGCGACTCCATCATCAAAACGTGCGAACCCTTTGATGATGACTATTGGTTAACACGTGACCAAGAAGGCGGCTTTCCGCACGATTTTTATGAAGCAATGGCAAGCGGCGGCTGGTTAGGCATTTGCATTCCTGAAGAATTCGGTGGTTCGGGCTTAGGCATTACCGAAGCCACCATTATGCTGCGCACAGTTGCCGAAACGGGCGCCGGAATGTCCGGGACATCGGCCATTCATATGAATATTTTTGGCTTAAACCCCATTGTTAAATTTGCAACACAAGAGCAAAAACAACGCATGCTGCCACCCATTGTGGAAGGCCGCGACAAAGCGTGCTTCGCCGTTACCGAACCCAATACCGGGCTTGATACAACCAAGCTTAAAACACTCGCCGTTCGTGATGGTGACCATTATGTTGTGAATGGTCAAAAAGTATGGATTTCCACTGCCCAGGTCACCAACAAAATTCTATTACTTGCTCGCACAACACCACTTGAAGAGGTTGAAAAACCAACGCACGGTTTGAGCCTTTTTTATACCGACTTTGATCGCAATGCCATCGATGCGCGTGAAATACCAAAAATGGGCCGTAAAGCAGTCGATTCCAACGAGTTATTTATCGACAACCTAAAAATCCCACTGGAAGACCGCATTGGCGAGGAAGGCCGCGGGTTTGAATATATTCTTCACGGCATGAATGCTGAGCGCGTTTTAATTTCTGGAGAAGCTATTGGACTTGGACACATCGCCTTAAATAAAGCTAAAACTTACGCACAAGAACGCATTGTATTTAATCGCCCCATCGGTAAAAATCAAGCCATTCAACACCCGCTTGCCATTCGCTGGGCAGAACTTGAAGCCGCTTGGCTAATGGTATTATCAGCTGCTTGGCAATACGACAATGGAAAATCTGTTGGCGTTGCTGCCAATGCTGCCAAGTACCTTGCAGGAGAAGCCGGTTTTCATGCCTGTGAAACCGCAGTTATGTCACATGGTGGTTTTGGTTATGCGAAGGAATATCACGTAGAACGCTATTTCCGCGAATCGCTTATTCCTCGTCTGGTTCCCGTTAGCCCACAATTGGCGCTGTGTTTTATCGCTGAAAAAATATTGGGCTTGCCTAAATCTTACTAATAACCGTGCCTTTAACAACGGCTTTCTCGCCACAATAACAAGCCAGGCTGCAGCGAGCGTATACACCATCCTCACGCTGCTCTATAGCGTCTATTTTAGCACAAACACGTACTGTATCGCCTGGTCGCACGGGGCCAAGAAAAACGATATCTAGTTCGCCCCCATAGGCCCAGCCCTGCCAATTCCACGCCGATAACACCCGCGATACAAACGCGAGTGTTAGCAAGCCATGCGCAATCGTACCGCCAAAAATAGTGGTTTTTGCAAATTCTGGATCAATATGAAGCGGGTTAACATCACCTGATGCATCAGCATACGCATCAATCATATTTTGATCGACTGCCTCAATTAACTCTGGCAAATCATCACCCACAGAAAAGCCATTAAAATGTTGTAGCTCATTGGTTGATGACATTATTCTTTACCCCAAATACGCGTAATCAAGCCACTTGTAATTAACTCGCCGGTCTGATTTTTTGTTTCTGTCGTCATCTCAACATAGATACGCCCTTTGCGTTCATACAACTTAAGCACAGTAGCCGAGGTATATAACGTTTCGCCAATTTTCGCTGGCCGGTGCAATTTAAAACGCTGCTTGGCATGAATACCACCCGGTGGCCCAACGCGTGTTCGCAAGGCGTCTATCACATACACTGCTGCTAACATGGGCGGCGCAATACTGTCACCCTGCGCATCAACTTTTTGAAGTTCTACTGTCGTATCGTTGGTCGCGTTGATATACCGATCAACCACATGTTGATTAACCTCAAACCGCACTGGTGGGCTTAAAAATTCGTCACCTTCTACAAGGCTTGCGTATGTTACAAAATCACTCATCGTATTAGTTACCGGCCATCATTAACCTTACAAGGAACATAAGCGTTGTAAGTGAAAATCTCTATCACCAAACAAGGTGTTCAGCATCGTCAGGCGTTTCACATAATGCGACACGTCCAATTCGTCCGTTACACCGATACCGCCGTGCAATTGCGCCGCTTGTTCTGCCACTATCGTTCGTGCATCCGCTAAATAAACCTTTGCCGATGATACGCTTTTTGTTAATTCACTGGCATCATCACCGGTCACTTTTATGGCCGCTAAATAAGCTAAAGAGCGCATTTGTTCCTCGTGCATAAACATATCCACACAACGGTGCTGTAACACTTGGAAGCGACTCAATGGTTGACCAAATTGTTTGCGTGTTTTTAAGTACTCAACCGTCTTTTCACGAAGCTGCGTGATAACACCTACCCCTTCTGCACAAATCGCGGCCGATGCAGAATCGATGACTGTTTGGATAGCCTCGTAAGCATTACCCAGCTCGCCGATTAAAGACGATTCATCAACCATTACATCATCAAAATGAACCTCAGATGCTCGCAAGCCATCGACCGTTTCATAATCTCTTGTTGATAAACCCTTACTGCCTTTATCCACGATAAATAACGAAATTCCGGCTTGGCTTATGCTCTCCCCACTTGTTCGAACAGACACAATAATTTTATCTGCCGTTTCGGCATTAAACACCACGGACTTGCTGCCGGTGATGCAAAATTGGTTTCCTTTCTTTTCAGCTTTGCAAACCACATCAGCCAAGTTATAGCGCGATTGGCGCTCTGCATAAGCAAATGCAAGTTTTAATTCGCCCCCAATAAGCGGTTCAAGTAAGGCGTGTTTTTGATCTTCACTACCTACTTGCTGAATCAGTTGGCCAGCCAATACAACTGATGCAAGGTACGGCTCAACAATAAGGCCTTTGCCTATCGCCTCCATCACCACAATCAGCCCTGTTTGGCCAAAACCAAAACCGCCATATTGCTCATCAAACGGCACGCCCAACAGCCCCATCTCAGCAAATTGCTGCCAGTTCTCTTCGCTATAACCAATGCCTTGCCGACTGAGTTTTTGGCGTTGTTCAAAACTGTATTCGTTATGCAGAAATTTATTCAACATATCCTGCAACATGTTCATTTCTTCACTAAATTCTAAATTCATCTGCTGCGCCCTATACCCCTAACACGGCTTTTGCCATGATGTTTTTTTGAATTTCATTAGAGCCGCCGTATATGGATGTTTTGCGCCAGTCAAAATAGTGCGGCGCTAAAAATATAGCTTCTTCTGGGCCAATGGGGTCTTCTTCCCAACCGTCTAACATGACGTTTTTGTCATACGGAAAACCGTAATAGGCCACCGCTTCCATGAGCAGCGCAGTAATTGCCTGCTGCACCTCGGTGCCTTTAACTTTTAGTAAGGACGACGCTGAACCAGGCGGTTCACCAGCAGATAACTTAGACAGCACGCGCAGGTTTGTCATTTCTAAGGCCATCAACTCAACTTCAACCTCTGCTATTTTCCTTCTGAAGTTTGTATCTTTCAGCAACGGCTTCCCGTTACATTGCTCTTTTTCCGCCAATGCTTTTAACCGCTCTATTTGCTTTTTAGAACGAGGCACTTGGGCAATATTGGTGCGCTCATGTTGCAATAAATATTTAGCAATCGTCCAGCCCTCACCCTCTTTACCCACGATATTTTCTATGGGCACTTTTATCTCATCAAAAAACACTTGGTTCACCACGTGCATACCATCAACCGTGATAATAGGTTCAACAGACACACCGGGGTCTTTCATATCAACCAATAAAAAACTGATGCCTTTTTGTTTTCTATCTTCTTGACTGGTACGCGCCAACACAAAAATCATATCTGCGTAATGGCCATGCGTTGTCCATGTTTTAGTGCCATTTAAAAGATAATGGTCGCCTTTGTTTTCTGCACGTGTTTGTAATGATGCAAGGTCTGATCCCGCATTCGGTTCTGAATAGCCTTGCGCCCACCAGACATCACTTTTCAAAATATCAGGTAAATATTTCTGCTTTTGCTCTTCCGTTCCAAACGCTAATAGGACAGGCCCAATCATCACTAAACCAAAAGAAACTAATCGCAAACAATTTGCCGCCGCGCACTCCTCTTCAAATATATATTTTTGAACAGGCGACCAGCCCGTGCCGCCATATTGTTCTGGCCAACTCGGTGCTACCCAACCCTTTTTATATAAGATTTTTTGCCACGTCACATAGTCTGACTTTTTTAAGGCAACACCTTTGGCCACTTTTTCTTGAATATCTTTGGGGTAATTTGTTCGCAAGAATTCCCTTACCTCAAGCTTAAATGCTTGCTCTTCAGGGCTATAATTTAAATCCACTTTTAACTCCTTTAAATCTGTATATATCCAAATTTGTATTAACGTTTTTAACTCAAAGACAGGCTGATTTTTCTTTGCTATTACGCATATTGTTTTAAATTACTAACATTTGTTAGATTACACAAGCGATTGATTATCTTTTATGCTATTTTCAGTTCCATTGACGACATACCACAGGTTTCAAGCCATTATGCCCAAGCATCATTCTTCTAGTATATCTACTCAACTCGCTCGTTTTGTTACCCAACTTGAGCTTAAAAACATTCCAGCACCTGTACAAGAAAAAGCATTGCAACTCATTTTAGATGGCACCGGTATTGCCTATGCTTCAAGCAATTATGAATTCAGCAAAACAGCCTTACAAGCCTTACGAGCATTTGCTGAACCCGGCTCATTTCATGTGCTAGGTACTGGCGAAAAGATGCCGTATCGAGATGCAGCCTTGGCGAATGGCTTACTCATCCACGGGCTTGATTTTGATGATACCCATGTCGCCGGCGTAGTCCATATGACATCAACCGTGTGGCCTTGCGTACTAGCGGTTGCTGAAAAAACCAATGCGTCTGGCGAACAAATGCTTGAAGCGTATATTGCCGGCATGGAGGTTGGCGCTCGCATAGGAATGGTTGCTAAAGGTGCCTTTCACCAAGTGGGACACCACCCAACAGGAATAGCAGGCGCATTTGCCTGTAGCCTCGTAGCGGGCAAACTAATGGGCTTATCTGAGCAGCAGTTAGTTATGGCTCAAGGCATTGCGCTTAGCATGGCTTCGGGTAACTTTGAATTTCTTGAAGATGGCGCATGGACAAAACGTTACCATCCTGGCTGGGCTGCCGTGTCCGGCATTATGTCCGCCACCTTCGCTCAGGCTGGTTACATTGGCCCTAACCTGCCGTATGAAGGGCGCTTCGGCTTATATAAAAGCCACCTAAATGAACTCGATTCGCAATGTGATTATTCACTAGCAACAAGTGATCTTAATAAAACATGGGAAGTGATGAATGTTGGCATTAAACCGTATCCTTCCTGCCATTTCACCCACGCAGTGATTGATGCCACCATCCAACTCACTAAGCAATATTCTTTGACAGCCGAGCAGGTAGAAAGCATTACAACACTAGTACCTGAAGAAGTGATTAAAACCGTTTGTGAACCACTTGCCACTAAGCAATCACCTACGTGCGCATATGATGCACAATTCAGCGCGCCCTATTTAATTGCCATCGGTTTGATTCGTCAGGAATTTAGCCTACAAGACCTTGAGCCCGAACCATTAAAAGACCCGATTGTGCTAGCATTAGCCAAAAAAGTTAACTATCAAGCAGACCCTGACTCTGGCTTCCCAACGTATTATTCTGGTGAAGTACGTATTAAGCTAAAGGATGGACGCATATTACAACAACGTGAATTCAAAAACCGCGGCTGTGCCGACAGGCCTTTGTCTAGCAATGAAATAAACAATAAATTTCTTAAAAATTGCACCATGACCATATCTTTAGAAAAGGCCAACCAGATTAAAGACACCATTTTACAAATGACTACTTTCAAATCAGTTAACGAACTCATCAATATTTTATAAACCGCTGAATACACCATGCCATTACCAAAAAGCAAAGAAAGAGAAGAACTGCATACCCGACAAATCACTTGCAAGGGTTTTAAACGTAAAGACGGCCTATGGGACATCGACGCGCATATCACTGATATCAAAACCTATTCTTTTGATAACGCCTACCGTGGCGAGATAGTGCCTGGAGAGCCTTTGCACGACATGTGGATTAGACTAACCGTTGACGATGAACTGATAGTGCATGACTGCATTGCTACAACGGACGCTTCGCCTTATGAGTGCTGCCCAGACATCACTCCTTTATTCAAACAGTTGATCGGTGAAAAAATTGCTGCGGGGTGGACTCGGCGCGTTAAACAACTGGTCGGTGGGCTAAAAGGTTGCACACACTTAGTAGACCTTATGGGGCCAGCCACCACAACGATGTTTCAAACAATGGCAGGCATTAGCAAAGGGCGTGGCTCAATTGACACATCAAAACCTTTTTATATCAGTGGTTGCCATGCTTGGGCAAGCGATGGAATACAAGTGAAACTTCATCACCCAAAGTACTATACGGGCACAGACGAAAGCGAATAAAAACGACGACTGCCAAGATCAAGAATTAAAAAAAGAGTTCCAACAGTTTATGAAAACGCTGGGTTTTGTGCCCAACAGTTTACTCACCATGCAACGTGTTCCCGCCATTGCTAAGTCAGTTATTCAAATGAATAAGGCAGTGTTTTCTCCCGACGGACAAGTTGACCTTGGGTTTAAACGCCTTGTTGCCCATATCGCTAGTCAAGCGGTGGGCTGTCAGTATTGCAAAGCACACACTTCTGTAAGCGCCACCCGCTTTGGCATCAGCGAAGAGAAAATGAGGGATGTATATACCTATAACCAAAGCCCATTATTTTGCGATAAAGAACGTATCGCTCTCGATTATGCATTAGCAGCGGCAGCCGTTCCCAATGATGTAACCGACAAGCTATACGGACAATTGTGTGAACATTGGAATGAGGAGGAAATAGTTGAGCTTCTAGGTGTAATTGGCATGTTTGGTTTCTTTAATCGCTGGAACGACTCAATGGCGACACCCCTTGAAGAAGAACCTTTAGCCGCTGCTGAACACCTTATTGCCGATAAAGGCTGGCGTGTTGGCAAGCACCGATAATATTGCATCAGTCACTTTATGAGTGCTTACTGATTGGTTTACACAGAAAGGACTAGTACAATCTCTCGTTACAGCTTTCTAAGCACAATTTAATCACAAGGAAAAACACGAATGAAACTATATTATTCTCCTGGATCTTGCTCTCTATCTCCACACATTGCTATTTGCGAAACCGGCTTAAACGTTGAACTCGTTAAAGTAGACCTAGCATCTCACACACTTGAAAATGGCGATAATTACTTGGATATTAATCCATGCGGCTATGTACCAGCATTAGAACTTGATAACGGTGAGTTTTTATTTGAAGGCCCTGCTATTGTTCAATATTTTGCTGGCCTTGCGCCTGAAAAGAACCTAGCACCTGCGGCTGATACGTTTGAACGTGCCAAATTACAACAGTGGTTAAACTTCTTATCTACTGAATTACACAAAGGCGTTGCACCGTTGTTTAACCCTGCGATGCCTGATGAAGCTAAAGCTATTTTGGTAGCAGGCTATAGCAACCGTTTAGGTCAATTAGCAGATGCCTTAGGCGACAAGAATTACTTATTGGGTGACCAATATTCAATGGCGGATATCTATTTGTTTGTTATTTTAAGCTGGCACCCCTACTTTGATTTTGATGCTTCAGCATGGCCTACACTAACAGCTTTTCAAGAACGCGTTGGCGCACGCGCAGCGGTACAGCAAGCCTTAAAAGAAGAAGGTTTAGCGTAACGCATTGTTTATTGCCATAAATAAAAACCCAAAGTCATGTGAAATTGCTTTGGGTTTTTTATTACCTAAAACGAAGGCACGCCACCTTCTAGCTCCAATCAAGACTGTTCTAATCCACCAAAAGCCGTCCTGAAGTCATGCAAACAACCGCGATTAACCCAAGTATGACCCATCTCAATTTATACCCCCATTTAATGTCTGCCTAACAAATCAGTCGTCCAAATCATTATTAATAAACCAGCATTATTTTTGTACAAATAGTTACCAAATCTCTTAGAATGAGTAATCTGTAATTTTAATAAAAATCACAAGTAGGGAGTGACGAATGAATGCTGTAGATGATGAAAAATGGCCAATTGATGAGATTAAAAAACTGGTCAATGATAAAGAAGGTATTCTTGATGCACGTATTTATTCAGATGAAGACCTATATCAGCTTGAACTTGAACGCGTATTTGCTCGTTCTTGGTTATTGTTAGGGCACGACACTCACATTCCTAATACTGGTGATTTTTTAAACACCTATATGGGCGAAGATCCCGTTATTGTTGTGCGCCAAAAAGACGATAGCATTCGTGTTTTTCTTAACCAATGTCGCCACCGTGGCATGCGTTTATCGCGTTAAGACAAAGGTAATGCAAAGGCATTCGTATGTACCTATCATGGTTGGTCATACGATATAGCAGGCAATTTAATAGACGTTCCATTTGAGCAACAAGCGCACTGTAAAGACTTTAATAAAACAGACTGGCACCCAATGCAAGCTCGGGTTTCTACATACAGGGGCCTTATATTTGCCAATTGGGATGAGGAAGCACCTAATCTTGAAGAGTATTTATCTGACGCTGGTCCATATATCGACACCATGTTTAATCGCTCCGAAGGCGGAACCGAGGCCATTGGAGGCATCCAAAAATGGGTTATTCCTTGCAATTGGAAATTTGCAGCAGAACAGTTCTGTAGTGATATGTATCATGCTGGCACAATGTCTCACCTATCAGGTGTTATCGCTGGTTTACCTGAAGGTGTTGAACTATCACCTGAAATGATACCGACAGAAGGCCATCAATTTCGTGCAAAATGGGGCGGCCATGGGACAGGTTTTTTTGTTGATGAACCTGGCTTGTTAGCTGCCATTATGGGGCCTAAAATTACTGAATATGTTACTGCCAGCGCAGATGCTAAAGCAGCTTCAAAACGGTTAGGAAGCGATTACTTTGGCCAACGCATGCTTGGCCAACACATGACAATTTTCCCAACTTGCTCTTTCCTACCGGGTATTAATACGATTCGAACGTGGCACCCACGTGGCCCGAACGAAATTGAAGTATGGGCATTTATCGTTGTTGATGCTGATACACCTGATGACATTAAAGAAGAGTTCCGTAAACAAAACATTCGCACCTTTTCTGCTGGCGGTGTATTTGAGCAAGACGATGGTGAAAACTGGGTTGAAATTCAAAAGATTTTCAAAGGTAATAAAGCCAGACAAACAAACAAAACTTAATGCTCAAATGGGGATAGACCACATGGTATCTGACAACCCGAATTTTCCCGGACGTATTACCGGTGTGTACAGTGAAGATGCCGCTAGAGGCATGTATCAACATTGGCTTAGGATGATGACAGAGCCAGACTGGGAAACATTGAAACCATAAAATGGCATCAGTATCACGTCTTCTTATTAATTAATACTCTATACGTACAAAGGAACTTTCTATGTCCTCTAACTTCGATATCCAACAAGTTATTTCAGCATCAAAAACCGACTCTGCCCTACAACATGAAATTGAGCAGTTTTATTACCGAGAAGCACTTCTACTAGACAATATCTTTTATGAAGATTGGTTTGCACTACTTGATGAAGACATCCATTACTTTATGCCCATTCGTCGTAATGTCATGAAACGTGGGCGCGTCCGCGATACCGATGTTAGCGAATATACAAATATTGATGAGTTTGCTCATTTTGATGATGATATCAACACCATGCGGGGACGCTTGCGCAAGCTGCAAAGTGACTTTAGCTGGTCTGAAAACCCTGCGTCTAGAACGCGCCATACCGTTTCAAACGTCATCATTCACCCTGCTGAAGAAGAAAACTGTTTTGAAGTTTGTTCTGCGTTTTTGGTATACCGAAACCGCTTAGAAACCCAAGTAGATATTTTTGCAGGAGAACGCCACGATGTACTTCGACGTGCTGATAATAATTTAGGTTTTAAAATTGCAAAGCGTACACTACTGTTAGATCAAAGCACTGTTTTATCCAACAACCTAAGCATTTTCTTCTAATAAAACCTTTATTAAATATTTATTGCAGGCCAAGTATAGCCACTGCCAATGAGGCGAACATTAAAAAACCTCCAAAAGAACGGTTAATTAACTGCCGTTTTGAAAGCGTTTCAATGTGGCTAAAACCAAACCGGGCCATCAAATAAACCACACCCACAGCAAGAAATCCACGGGATGATTGTACGATGTTAATCATCGTGACTTGCTGTGCTTGTTTAAACGCATACATAAGAATGATGATGCCCGCCAATTGCACCACGGCGTAAATGAACAATGTTTTGCTAAACGATTTTGACACTTGCCAGTCCCCTTTAAAAATAACCGGCGAGAATGGCATTAACAAAACCGTGGGTACGATAAACACGAACACAGCCAAGTCCAGACCACTCATACCGTTGTTTAACAACACAACAACAGAAATATCCGCAAAGGCAAACAGCACACACGTAAGCAATATAAAACCAAGTGCTTTTGGTGAGCCATGCAATTTTCCATCATTGAGGAAGAACAAACTAGCAAAGGCACCTGCTGCACCGAGGTATACAATTGAGCTGTACGTTTCATTAAGAAACAGCACCGACAGCCCGGCCACCGCAAACATTTTGCACCCTAACATGGGCACAACGAAAGACGCATCGCCGTGCTGTAAGGCATTTAAATAGGATGTTTGTGCAATTAAAATAAACGCGCACATCAGCACGATTAACTCGATATTCGCCCACAATTGATCTAAATCCACCCAAGGCAACAAACAAAATGCTATCAACCCAACGGCGTATTGGCTGTAAAAAGCCAGTTTCATGCGGTTATTTGAGTGCGCTAAAAATTGCTTGGTATAGGTGAAGCTAAACGCATGTAACACGGACGCGATGAGCGTTAGCCAAATATAAGAAGGGACGCTCAACATCAATGTATTTCCTGAACAAAACCGCTTTAGATTAAGGTGCGAATTTAGCGCCTAAGGGGGTATTAAAATGTCTTAAGCAAACTTTCCGACGCTAGCTTAAGCAACATAGTATCTGCGCCAATAAGAAAGAAACTAGCGCCCATATTTTGATACGCTTTAACTTGCTCAGGATCACCACAATACACACCTACTGGTTTACCAATGGCTTGAATACGTTGAATAGCATCTTCAACAACACGGCAAACCTCAGGGTGCGCTGGCTGGCCGATGTATCCCATCGCAGCGGCTAAGTCAGCAGGGCCGATAAAGATAGCATCTACACCATCTGTATTGCTTATGGCATCCAATGCTGCAATGCCTTCTGGGCTTTCTAATTGAAGAATTAAGCAAATATTTTCATCCGCTTTTTCTAAATAATCAGGAATTGAACCCCAACGCGTTGCACGAGTTAAACCACCGCCCATACCACGCACACCTGTTGGTGGATATTGAACTGCTTGAACCAATTGCTTGGCTTGTTCAGCTGATTCAACCATTGGTATTAATAAGGTTTGTCCGCCTGCATCCAATACGCGCTTAATATCAGCAATATTATGGTCCTGCATGCGCACAACCGGATTTACCGGATAAGCCGCTAAGGCTTGTAACTGCCCCAGCACGCTTTTTATATCGTTAGGCCCATGTTCACCATCAATTAACAACCAATCAAAGCCTGTTGTTGCCATCAGTTCGGCTGACACAGGATCTGCTAACGCCATAAAAGCACCCAGTTGACGCTGGCCTGCTTGCGCTGCTTTTTTAAAGAGATTGTCGGTCATTGCTAATGCCATTGATTAATACCTTATGTACTGAAATCTAATTAAAAGGAATTTAAATAAAAAAAACTAAAAAAACAGTCTAAACGAAACGGAAGCCAATACTACCTAATGGGCCAAAATCCGCATGGAACGTATCGCCACGTTCTACCGATAATAAGCGTGTAAATGAACCGCCTAGAATAACTTGCCCCGGTTCCAGTGTAATACCATGTGGAGCAAACCGTTTCATCAGCCACACAATGCCATTACCTGGGTGATTCAAAACACCTGCTGAAACACCGGTTTCTTCTATCAAACCATTACGCGACACAATAGCACCGATCCAACGCAAATCCACATCCATTGGCCTTACGGGCAAACCACCTGTGATTAAACCCGCACACGCCGCATTATCCGCAATGGTGTCAAACACTTTGCGGAGCTTGCCTGTTTCAGGGTCCACTCGAATAACACGCGAATCAACAATTTCTATCGCCGGACACACGTAATCTGTTGCTGCCAGCACATCCGTTAAGGTGATATTTTCACCTTCTAAACGCTTACCTAAAACAAAGGCAATTTCAACTTCAACTAAGGGCGCAATAAATCGGTCGAACGGTATCTCAGAATTATCTGAGAACACCATATCATCAAGCAATGTGCCGTAATCTGGCTCGGTAATGCCAGAAGCTATTTGCATTGCTCGGGAGGTTAGACCAATTTTACGACCTACAACTTTGTGGCCTTGAGCCAGCCGTAATTTAGTCCACTCTGCTTGTATCGCGTAACCATCTTCAATCGTCATTTCTGGATACAATTGCGAAAACTGTGGAATAGTGTTGCCGCTGGCCAGCGCTTTATCAAGCGCTAGCGCAGAGGCTTCTAACGTTTTCTGGTCAAACACGTTTTATCTGCCTAAAAAATGCGACATGATGATGGGGTACATAGCATCCCAACGTTGTGTTTGCGCCCAATGTCCGCAACGGTCTAACACATGCAATTCAGCACGCTTCAGGTGTTCCAAGAAATACAAACTTGTTTCCATCGGCACTACCTTGTCTTGGCGACCATGAATAATTGCCCACTCTTGATCCATCGCGGCTAATACCGGCGGAGGAATAATCAAGTTATCCATATCTTCGTTCATGGCTTTAAACATAATTTCTTGAATAGGACGCATAACAGGGTCCATCGCTTTATCAAAACGATCTTGCATTACCGCTTCTAAATCCTCAAAAATACTGGGGTCATAAACGAAGCTTTGAATCAATTCACGGTAACGTGCTTTTCTTGGGTCATCATAAAACGTCATCATCCTGTTAAGCGTCGCTGATTTTTTAAATGGCGCACCAATCGCACCCATCAACATACACTTTTCAAAACGGTCTGGCATTTCAACGACACATTGTAAGGCAAGCGCACCACCCATTGAATTACCAATAATATTAATTTTATCGATGCCTAACTCATCCATTAAGCCTTTAACTTGCTCAACACGGTAACCCATCCAACGTGCAATTTTAGTAGGGATTTCCTTTGGCATTTCTGATTGCCCAAAACCAATCGCATCAGGTGCAATAACATAAAAGTCTTCGGCCAAAATAGGTGCGCATTGCGCCCAGTTTGACATCGCACTAGCGCCTGGCCCCGCACCGTGTAATAACAATAGTGGTGGGTTTTTAGGGTCACCACCAATCATACAATTACTGGTCAATTCACCTGACGGAATCATTTTTTCTACTACATCAACACTCATTATATTCCCCTAATTATTGTTACGTATCTAACTCAAATAAACTCTTTGGGATAGTCTATGTTTTGTTTGTAATTTTCTAGCTTACCTTTCGCTTGTTAGTTTTATCACAAATATCCATCACCCCAGCCAAATTAATATTGTTAACGATAAAATCAACCTGCTAATTTTAGTAAAAATGCTTTAAATCACAGCAACTAGATTTACAAAAACATCACAATATTGTAAACCTAACGTTACATTTATAGACATCATTATTTCCTCTTTTTAGTTTTCATTATTTTCCGACTTTAATAACCAAAATTCAAAACAGTTTGACACAAAAAATATTAACGGCGTTATTGGCACAGTAAAAGCGTTTTATTTAACGCTATAATCTTAACAGATGACCATCAAACACCTTTTAACCCTGAAGATATTAACAACTAATGATTAACCCAAGCCTTTCCATATTAATCACCCGCTGGGCACCCTTAATGTTCGTTTTATTGTGGAGCACAGGATTTATCGCCGCCAAGTTTGCTTTGCCGTATATCGAACCGTTCAACTCATTGTTGATACGCATGTTGGCGACGCTGGTTGTGTTCGCCATTCTTATTAAAATATTTAAAGCTGGTAACATCACCGCTATTCAATCTACCCATCAAATGGTAGTGGGGTCACTGGTTCACGCCGCGTATTTAGGCGGTGTATTCGCCGCTATTAAACTTGAAATGCCGGCGGGTTTGGCTGCTTTATTTGTCGGCCTGCAACCCGTATTAATGGCACTCATGGCGCTTACTTTTTTATCTGAACGGTTAAGCTTTAAGCAATGGTTTGGATTGTTGTTGGGTTTACTGGGTGTTTGCATTGTTTTATTGCAAGGGCAAGGCCTTGAAAATATCAATATTTCAATAGCCGCTTTAGTAGCCGTAACCATTTCGGTATTTGGCATTTCTATCGGCACTATGTATCAAAAAAGATATGGCGTTGGTGTTAATTTACTGACAGGCTCTTTCTTCCAATACTTGGCTGCCGCCATATGGATGGGCTTATTGACCTTTACGTTTGAACAACAAGAAATTGTCTGGCACCCACATTTAATCGGCGCGTTAATATGGCAAGTGTTTGGCATGTCCATTATTGCCATTTTGTTACTGATGCACATGATTCACGAAGGCAAAACAACGCAAGTTGCTAGCTACATCTATTTAGTACCCCCGGTTACCGCCATTGAAGCGTGGTGGCTTTTCGATGAGTCACTAACACCCATAGCTATTGCCGGCATGTTAATCGCCATTTATGGGGTATACCTTGTGAATAAAAATCCCACGGCCTGATTTTTAGTGATGAAGACACCCCAACGTAAAATAATCCATATCGACATGGATGCATTTTTTGCCTCTGTAGAACAACGTGACCAGCCAGAATTACAAGGCAAGCCTGTGATTGTAGGCGGCCAACCCAATAGCCGCGGTGTTGTGGCGGCGTGTAGTTACGAGGCGCGTCAATTTGGCATCCATTCTGCGATGCCCTGTTCACGAGCAGCCAAGCTGTGTCCGCAGGCTATATTTGTACCACCTCGGTTTGATGCGTATAAAGCCGTATCAAAAATAATCCACGAGATATTTTGGCACTACGCAACCGAGGTGGAGCCATTATCACTTGATGAGGCCTATCTTGATGTTAGCCACAACAGTGAATTTGAAGGATCAGCAACGCATATTGCCGAAGCCATTAAAAAAGATATTAAGGCAGAAACTCAACTGATAGCCTCGGCGGGTGTTTCCTACAATAAATTTCTGGCAAAAGTCGCCTCAGACATAGACAAACCCGATGGCCTGCATGTTATTAGGCCAGCACAAGGTGAAACATTTATAGCCGCCTTGCCCATTGGCGACTTTTACGGTGTTGGCCCCGCAACCGAAACTAAAATGAACCGTTTGGGAGTTAAAACGGGTAAAGACTTACGTACAAAAAGCCGCTTTGAATTGGCCAAGCATTTTGGCAAATCGGCTGACTATTTTTACCAAATAGCACGTGGTATAGACAACCGCCCTGTGCGCAGTACACGTGTACGAAAATCGTTGGGTAAAGAAACCACCTTTAAAGACGATATTTACGATAAATCCGTGCTGCTGGAACAACTCATTACGCTAACGGAAAAGGTATTCAAACAGTTAGAAACCCAACAGTTTGCAGCAAAAACAGTTACCTTAAAAATAAAATATGCTAATTTTAAAAGCATCACCCGTTCATACAGCGATACGAAAAGCTTTATTCAGTTGTCACATATGCCCAATATACTAAACGATTTGCTATCACGCACTGAGGCTGGTCTACAAGGTATTCGATTAGTAGGCATAAGTGCTAGTGGTTTACGAAAAACTATGGATACTGAACAAGAGACAGAACAAAAAAACCAACTACTTCAACTATTTGAATAATAGAATTTTGGTCGGGACGAGAGGATTCGAACCTCCGACCACCAATCCCCCAGACTGGTGCGCTACCAGACTGCGCTACGTCCCGATTTAAATTTTATTACTTTAGAATGTCGAGAACTTCTTTAAGTTCGGAAATTATTTGTTGAATTTCAACTTTTACGACTGAACTATCTTGCTGGTTGTTGTCACCCGTTAGGTGCGCTCTTGCGCCACCGATGGTGTAACCATCTTCGTACAATAGGCCACGAATTTGCCTAATTAAAACAACGTCTTGTCGTTGATAGTAACGCCTATTACCGCGCCGCTTAACAGGTTCTAGTTGAGGGAACTCTTGCTCCCAATAACGTAACACATGCGGTTTTACTGCACACAGTTCGCTTACTTCACCAATGGTAAAGTAACGTTTAGCCGGTATGGCAGGTAGTTCGTTATTGTGGCTGGGTTCCAGCATATGCTTCTACTCGTTCCTTAAGTTTTTGGCCTGTTCGTAATGTAACAACTCGTCGAGCTGAGATAGAAACATCTTCACCCGTTTTAGGGTTTCTACCTGGCCTTGCTTCTTTATCTTTAAGCTCAAATTTACCAAAACCTGAAATTTTTACTTGTTCGCCTTTCTCAAGCGATTCTTTTATAGATTCAAACATTTGCTCTACGATTTCCTTAGCTTCACGTTTATTGAGGCCAAGTTCATCAAATAGATGTTCTGTTAAATCAGCTTTTGTTAATGACATTTTTTATTCTCTGATCTGAGCATTAAATTTATTATTAATATTTTCTAGTATAGTCGTTATATACAACTCTACTTCGCTTTCAACAAGTGTCTTCGATTTATCCTGTAAAATCAAGCCTAAAGCAACACTCTTTCTACCAGTTTCTACGCCTTTTCCTTCATAAACATCAAATACGACAACGTTATTAACAAGCCCTTTCTGACTGTTAATATAGTCGATTATTTCATTTACGTGTAAGTTTTTGTCCATCACTAGCGCTATATCACGACGAGCGGATGGGTATTTTGTGATCTGTTCAAAATTTGGGATTGCTTTAAGCTGCAACATAGCTTGCTTTAATTCAACCATATAAACAGCTTGATTGATATCCAACGACTTTTCTAACACGGGATGCAATAAACCAACGTAACCTACGTGCTCATCTTTTTCATTAACGAGCTCTGCTGCTTGCCCAGGGTGTAATGCAGAGTGTTTCGCTGGTTTAAACGTAAAGTTATTTAACACGCCATTAAGCTCCAAAATTGCCTCTACTGCATGCTTGATATCGTAAAAGTCTATTTTCCGCGATTGCTCACCCCATTGTTCCGGTAAGGCACTGCCTGTTGCCACAATCGATAGCATTTGATCTTGTTTTAAAACGCCATTTTCAAGCGTAAACTTTAATCCTGTTTCAAAAAACTTAACAGTTTCTTCATTATGCTTTAGGTTGCTTTCTACCGCTTTAAGTAACCCAGCCCATAACGTTGTTCGCATAACGGACAGCTCGGACGATATTGGATTTTTTAAACGATACACTTCTTCATTAGGTGTTAATTCTGCCAATATTTTCTCATCTGTAAAACTATAGGTTATCGCTTCCCTGTAACCCAAATCGACTAATACATCTTTGATACGGTCTAGTGGCTGAACACACTCTTCTACTAACTCTAATTTTGCCGGCACATTCAAACTACTTTCAGGTAGCTTGTCGTAACCATATAAACGTGCAATCTCTTCAATTAAGTCTGCTTCAATCGCCATATCGAAACGATAACTTGGTGCTGATACTTGCCATTTTTGTGCGGATGTTTTATCGATATTCATACCTAGCTTAACTAAGTATGACTCAACAACATCGGCCTCTAAGTTAATGCCTAGTAGACGTTGCACTTGAGATAAACGCAATGTAATAGCATTCTGTTTTGGTATAGATGCATCAGAAGAAACATCTGTCAGCGGGCCAGCTTTTCCACCAGCGATACTTACCAATAACTCTGTGGCTCTGTTTAAGGCTCTATATGAAAGTTGCGGATCTACCCCCCGTTCGAAACGGTGCGAAGCATCTGTATGCAAGCCATAACGTCTAGATTTACCAGCTATAGCGAGCTGTGAAAAGAACGCACACTCAAGAAATATATCAGTTGTATCATCACCAACAGATGATGATGCCCCACCCATAATACCGGCCATGGCTAGTGCTTGTTTTTGATCCGCAATAACTAAAATGTCATCACTTAATTGCACTTCTTGATCATTTAATAATGTGAGCTTTTCTTTATTATTTGCATGGCGAACAACCAGTTCACCATCAATTTTATTCAAATCAAAGGCGTGAAGCGGTTGGCCCAGTTCTAATAGAACGTAGTTTGTTACGTCAACTAACGGGCCTAGCGAACGTTGGCCACAACGACGAAGCTTTTCTTGCATCCATACAGGCGTTGCGGCTGTTGCATTTAGGCCTTCGATCACTCTGCCTAAATAACGTGGACAATCTTCTGGTGCTTCTACCGAAACAGACTGCTTGGTTTGGGTAGTTTCTTCAATACTCGGATCACTTATCGATTTAAATGGTTCATCTGCAAAACAGGCAATCTCTCGAGCGATTCCTTCAACGCTTAAACAATCTGCGCGGTTAGGGGTTAAGTCCACTTCAATAATAGTATCGTCTAGTTTCAAATAATCTCTAATATGAACACCAATAGGCGCATCGCTCATCAGCTCCATTAAACCGTCTGCTGATTCAACCAACCCTAACTCTTGCTCTGAACACAACATGCCATTAGAAGGCTCTCCACGGAGCTTAGACGCTTTGATCTTAAAATTCCCAGGCAAGACCGCGCCTACAGTCGCAACAGGTATTCTAAGCCCTGTTCTGACGTTTGCCGCGCCACAAACGATATCTAGCGGGTCTGTTTCGCCAACCGTTACTTTACAAAGTCGTAACTTGTCTGCATTTGGGTGAGGCTCTACAGATATTACTTCACCAATAACAACCCCAAAAAAATCTGCTGCTGCAGGTGATATAGAATCAACTTCTAAACCAGCCATCGTTAACTTTTCAGTTAACTCATTGGTAGGTAGTGAGTAATTTATAAATTCTTTAAGCCATGCTTCATTAACTAACATTTTATTTACCCACTCAGCCTAGTTAAATTGCCTTAAAAACTTCAGATCATTTTCAAAAAACAACCGTAAGTCATTGATTTTATAGCGGAGCATTGTCAACCTTTCAACACCCATACCAAACGCAAACCCAGAATACTCATCTGAATCAATGTTAATATGCCTGAATACTTCTGGATGAATCATTCCGCAGCCCAGTACTTCTAGCCAGCCGGTATGGCTGCAAACACGACAACCTTCGCCGTTACACATGACACACTCAATATCTACTTCAGCTGATGGTTCTGTAAAGGGAAAATAAGAAGGCCTAAACCTAACGTTTACATCCTTTTCAAAAAAGGCTTTTAAGAATTCACTTAACACGCCTTTTAAGTCGGCGAAGTTAACATTCTTATCAACCACAAACCCTTCAACTTGATGGAACATAGGTGTATGTGTAATATCAGAATCACACCGGTACACGCGGCCGGGCGCAATAACCTTTATAGGCGGCTCTTGATTCTCCATTACCCGTATTTGGACTGGTGACGTATGCGTACGCAACAAGGTATGCTCATCAAAATAGAACGTGTCGTGCATCGCCCGTGCCGGGTGGTGTGCAGGAATATTTAATGCTTCAAAATTATGAAAATCATCTTCAACTTCTGGTCCTGTCGCCACATCAAAACCAATACGGCTAAAAATTGTTTCAATACGGCGCATTGTTCGTGTAACAGGGTGAACGCTTCCGATTGAATCGCCTCTGCCTGGCAATGTTACATCAATCGTTTCCTCTCTCAAGCGCTGGTTTAACTGCTCTGACTCTAACGTTGATTTACGATTATTTAAAGATGCTTCAAACGTTTGTTTCGCCTGATGAATAATAGCACCTGCTTTTGGCTTCTCTTCTGCGGGCAAACTAGCCAATGTTTTCATTTGGCGTGTAAAAACACCCTTTTTGCCCAGGTATTCCACTCGTATTTTTTCGACATCTGCTAACGAATCAGCTTTCGCTAACGCTTCGCTGGCTTGCTGAACAACGTTATCTAATGAATTTTCCACATCAACATACTTTCTTCGATTCAAATAAATAAGGGAAAGACCAAATGATCTTTCCCTTACGCTAAAACTTGCTTACCATTTTTGCTACTACGCAAAAACGTATTTAACAAACGTTATAGGTTTGCTTTAGCAGTTGTAACTAACTCAGAAAAAGCGGCTTTATCAAAAACGGCTAAATCTGCTAGTACTTTTCTATCAAGACCAATTGATGCTTTCTTTAGGCCATTCATGAATCGGCTATATGAAAGTCCACAACTACGTGCACCGGCATTGATACGAGCAATCCAAAGTGCGCGAAATTGGCGCTTTCTTTGACGACGATCTCGGTATGCATACTGACCCGCTTTAATGACAGCCTGTTTTGCAACACGGTAAATACGGCTTCTTGCTCCGTAGTAACCTTTGGCTTGCTTTAATACTTTTTTGTGTCTTGCTCTTGCAACAACACCGCGTTTGACTCTAGGCATTTCTTTTCCTCAGTAAATCTAAAATTAGCTATATGGCAACATGCGTGTTGCACTTCTCATGTCTGACGCGTGAAGCAATGAAGCTTTACGTAACTGACGTTTACGTTTCGTGGTTTTTTTTGTCAATATATGACGTAAGTGAGCTTGTTTGCATTTAAACGCGCCTGTTCCAGTTCTTTTGAACCGTTTCGCCGCGCCACTTACTGTTTTCATCTTAGGCATTTCTAATACTCCGTTTATTGATTTTTTCTTGGCGCCATCACCATAACCATCTGGCGGCCTTCAAACTTTGGCCATTGTTCAACAATAGCTAGCTCATCTAAGTCTTTCTCTACGCGTTTAAGTAACTCCATACCTAACTCTCTATGAGCCATTTCACGTCCGCGAAAACGTACAGTGATTTTCGTTTTATCGCCATTCTCTAAAAATGAGATTAAATTACGCAACTTTACGTTGTAATCACCAATATCCGTACCAGGTCTGAATTTTATTTCTTTAACCTGAACGTTCTTTTGTTTCTTTTTTGAAGCCTGTAATTTCTTGCTCGCTTCAAACTTAAATTTACCGTAATCCATGATTTTGCAAACAGGCGGTTTAGCTGTTGGTGAAACCTCAACCAAATCTAACTCAACATCTGCAGCCAAACTCATGGCTTCTTGTAACGTTACGACACCTATTTTTTCGCCGTCGTGACCAATCAGTCTTACACTCGGGATAGTAATATCTTCGTTTATTCTTACTTTTTTTGTTGCGATCTTACAATCTCCAAAATTTCTATCTTAAATTAATAGTAGGCACTTCCTTACGGACAATTGCCTCAGGATGCAAAAAACCTTAAGGCTCTAATTTATTACGTTCAGCAATGTTTTTTGCCAATAACGCGATAAAGTCCTCAGGTGTGAAGTTACCCATGTTTTTACCACTTAAAGAACGAACCGCTAATTCGTTATTTTCAACTTCTTTATCGCCAATTACAACTAAGTACGGAATACGCTTTAAAGTGTGCTCGCGAATTTTAAAGCCGATCTTCTCATTTCTCAAGTCTAATTTGACTCTGATGCCTTGTTTTTGAAGGATTTTTGCAATTGAGGCCACATATTCGTCGTTTTTGTCCGTAATTGACATCAAAACAACTTGTGTTGGTGCTAACCACACCGGAAACTTACCCGCGTATTCTTCGATCAATATGCCAATAAAGCGTTCTAATGAACCTAAAATTGCTCGGTGAAGCATGACCGGCGATTGTCGAGAACCATCTTCAGCAATATATTGCGCATCTAAACGATCAGGCATCGAGAAATCGACTTGAATCGTGCCACATTGCCAAACCCTGTCTAAACAATCTTTTAATGAAAATTCAATTTTAGGGCCATAAAATGCGCCTTCGCCAGGTTGTAAGTCCCAATCTAAATTTTTTGCATTTAATGCGTCTTCTAATGCTTTTTCTGATTTATCCCAAACGTCATCTGAACCCACACGTTTTTCTGGGCGTGTTGATAGTTTGATAATAATGTCAGTAAACCCAAAATCAGCATACACCTCGTACAACAAATCTATAAATTCGGACACTTCTGACTGAACTTGCTCTTCTGTACAAAAGATATGTGCATCATCTTGAATAAAGTTACGCAACCGCATTAAGCCGTGCAACGTACCCGATGGTTCATTACGGTGACACGAACCAAATTCTGCCATACGTAACGGCAAATCTCGGTAGCTTTTTAAACCCTGGTTGTATATTTGTACATGACACGGGCAATTCATCGGTTTTACCGCATACTCTCTATTATCAGAGTCTACGGTGAACATATCGTCTCTAAACTTATCCCAGTGACCTGATTTTTCCCATAAGGTTTTATCGACTAACTGAGGCGTCCGTACTTCTTGATAGTTATTTGTTTGCAGTTTAGCTCGTATGTACTGCTCAATAGTATGATAGATGCTTAAACCAGCGTCATGCCAGAAAATCATGCCTGGCGCTTCTTCTTGTATATGAAACAGGTCCAGTGCTTTAGAAATCTTCCGGTGATCGCGCTTTCCCGCTTCTTCTATTCTATGTAAGTATCTTTTTAACGATTTTTTATCACCCCAGGCTGTCCCATAAATCCGCTGAAGCATTTCGTTATCAGAATCGCCACGCCAATACGCGCCAGCAATTTTAGTTAGTTTTATCGATTTCAAAAAACCCGTGTGAGGAACATGCGGCCCTCTACATAAATCAGTAAAATCGCCTTGACCATATAAAGACAAAACCTGATCTGCTGGAATATCCTCAATAATTTCTGCTTTGTATTCTTCGCCTTTCCCTCTGAAGTATGACACTGCATCATCGCGAGACATTTCTGAACGGTTGACTTGGATAGACTCATCCGCCAACTCACCCATACGCTTTTCTATTTTTTCAACATCGTCCGGGGTAAATGAACGTTCAAAAGCAAAGTCATAAAAGAAGCCATCATCAATCACTGGGCCAATGGTAACTTGTGCAGTAGGGAAAAGTTGCTTTACAGCCTGCGCCATCAAATGCGCTGCTGAATGACGGATCACCTCTAAACCTTCATCGTCACGTGCAGTAACAATAGAAAGCGATGCATCTTTTTCAATCATATAAGACGCATCAACCAACACATCATCAACTTTACCGGCGATCGTTGCTTTAGCTAGGCCTGGTCCAATATCATTTGCAACATCAAGCACGCTAATCGCTTGCGAAAATTCGCGCTGGCTTCCATCGGGTAAAGTAATTATAGGCACGGTAATCTTGATTCGTAATTAGAAGGGATTGGCTTAATTTGTAAAGTTATTGGTAGGCGCGACTGGATTCGAACCAGTGACCCCTACTATGTCATAGTAGTGCTCTAACCAACTGAGCTACGCGCCTGTAAGCCAATAAACCTTTTTAAGGCCGCACATTCTACTAAAAGTTGATCATTTAGTGAAGCGCTGTGGAGCTAAAGTGTAGTCTATTTAAAACCGTTTTGTGAAAAACGCCACTTAGGGTCAACTAAGTGGCGTTTAATAATCGAAAATATATGTTGTACTGTTTGAAAAACGTACCTGATTATATTTATAGCGTTGGAATCCTTAAGTTTTGCCCAACATAGATTTTATCTGGGTTTTGCAGCATCGGCTGATTGGCTTCAAAAATAATCGGGTATTTAGATGCATTACCGTATATATCTTTTGCAATTTTACCTAAGGTGTCACCCGATTTAACTGTGTACATGGTTGATTCTGGCTCTGATTTTTGGACTTCAAGCTGGCAGTCAACACTACCAATACCAAATTGATTACCAACCACCAAAGTCAACTTTTCACTACAACCTTGCGTTTCAACCTTTCCGCCTAGCACAGCATTAGGTCCAGAAACTTGAACAGATAGGTCAGTCACAGCAACACCTGTTTCCCCAATATTTTCAATAATATTTCCTTCACGAGCAGCATCAATTTGCTCTTGAGTTGCACCAGTAGCTGGTTCGTCACCATGCGAAACATCATAAATTTTCCCACCAAGCTTACTACCCGCTTCCGTTATAAAACTAAATAAACCCATTGCATACTCCATGTCGTTGTTTGAAAGTAGTCGATAACGTAAATTCAACATCATCTTCGTTAATCCTATCGTGCAAAATTGATTACCGCAAGTGAACGGTAGTTAGGTTTTCATAAACACCCTAAAATCCTTCACAACTTGCTTTTACTATATATTCATCATATATTCTGACGCTCCACTAACACACAAAAGGTAAAAACATGGGCATCGCAAAAGTTACTGAAGTTATTACATCGTCAAACAAAAGTTTTGAAGACGCCATAGAAAACGGCATCGAACGTGCTTCTAAAACATTGAATAACATTTCTAGCGCTTGGGTAAAAGATCAATCTGTTATCGTTAAAAATGGCAAAGTAAAAGAATATCGCGTTAACTTAAATATCACCTTTGTTTTAGACGACTAGCCTTTTAATTATTTCCGGCTACATTGCGTAGCCGGAAATAATATTATCCACCTAGCATCACCCTATCTTTCCATTTATGTATTTCGTCACGCGTACGCGCCGCATCTTCAAATTCAAGATTCCGCGAATGCTGGTACATTTTCGCCTCTAACTCATCAATTTTCTTGGCTATTTGTGAAGGCGTTAACGTGTTGTATTCCGCCTTATCTTCGGCCACTTGTTTTAGGTTATCTTTTCTGTAACGTTTAGACCCTTCCATGACATCCGTTACTTTTTTTATAATACCTATCGGTGTAATACCGTGTTTTTTATTGTGCTCTTGTTGTTTTTCTCGTCGCCGTTCGGTTTCATCCATAGCGCGTTGCATTGAGCCAGTAACCTTATCGGCATATAGGATTGCCCTGCCATTTACATTTCTTGCTGCACGGCCAATGGTCTGAATCATCGACACGTCTGAACGTAAAAAACCTTCTTTGTCAGCATCCAAAATAGCCACTAAAGAGACCTCCGGTATATCAAGCCCTTCTCTCAATAAGTTAATGCCAATCAGCACATCAAAAACACCTAAACGTAAGTCCCGAATAATTTCAACCCGTTCAACAGTATCAATATCTGAATGTAAGTATCTTACTTTTACATCTTGCTCCATCATGTAGTCAGTCAAATCTTCAGACATTCTTTTTGTGAGCGTGGTCACCAACACTCTTTCATGTAACGCGACTCTTTTGTTGATTTCTGATAATAAATCATCTACTTGTGTGGTTGCCGGCCTGACCTCAATAATCGGGTCTAGCAAACCAGTCGGCCTCACTACTTGCTCAACTATCGAGCTCGCACGCTTCGCTTCATATTTGCTGGGTGTAGCCGACACAAAAATGGTTTGCGGTGCACGCGCTTCAAAATCTTCAAATTTCAACGGACGATTATCTAATGCCGACGGCAATCTAAAGCCATATTCCACTAGCGTCTCTTTGCGTGAACGGTCACCTTTGTACATTGCACCTAATTGCGGCACAGTAACGTGGGACTCGTCTATGAATAGCAACGCATCATCGGGCAAGTAATCAAATAAGGTTGGTGGTGGCTCGCCTGGCTTTCTTCCCGACAGGTACCTAGAATAATTTTCGATACCAGAGCAATAACCAATTTCTCGCATCATTTCTATATCGAACTTAGTACGCTCTTCTAAGCGTTGCGCTTCTACCAATTTATTTAACGAACGAAGCTGCTCCAACCGCACCGCCAATTCAGATTTTATTTTTTCGATAGACGCTAAAATTGTCTCGCGGGGCGTCACATAGTGCGACACAGGAAAAATAGTGTACCGAGGAATTCTTCTGAGCACTTCTCCCGTTAATGGGTCGAATAATGACAAACGTTCTATTTCATCATCAAACAACTCAACTCTAAGCGCTTCTTGGTCTGACTCAGCTGGAAATATATCAATAACATCACCTCGCACTCGGTACGACGCTCGGTGTAATTCAATATCGTTTCGCTTGTACTGCATTTCGGTCAATTGACGAACAATATCACGTTGCCCCACCCGCTCGCCACGGGACAAATGCAAAATCATACTAAAATACAACTCAGGGTCGCCCAAGCCATAAATACACGACACCGTAGCAACAATAACGGCATCCTTACGCTCCATTAGCGCTTTTGTAGCGGACAGGCGCATTTGTTGGATATGCTCGTTGAGCGATGCATCTTTATCTATAAAGGTATCAGACGCTGGCACATACGCTTCTGGCTGATAGTAATCGTAATACGACACGAAGTATTCAACCGCATTGTCTGGGAAAAACTCTTTTAACTCACCATACAGTTGCGCCGCCAAGGTTTTATTATGCACGAGCACCAAGGACGGGCGCTGTGTTTCAGCAATAACATGCACCATCGTAAATGTTTTACCAGAACCTGTAACACCCAGTAATGTCTGATGCGACTCACCATTCTCGATGCCCTCAACCAAGCTTTTTATCGCTTTTGGCTGGTCACCAGCTGGTTCAAAAGGGGAATCAATCTGAAATATTTTATCCATAGGGATTTTGCATGAGCGCGGCTTAACGTAGAATAGGCGTTGATTAAACCCTAATTTTATTCCAATACATCATTCATGAACATTAAACTTTCAAAACGCGTACAAAGTATTAAGCCATCACCAACACTTGCCGTTACTTCTAGAGCTGCCGCATTACGCGCAGCAGGACAAGACATTATAGGCCTTGGCGCAGGCGAGCCAGACTTCGACACACCCGAACACATCAAACAAGCCGCTAGAGATGCTATTAACACCGGCAAAACAAAATACACCGCTGTAGATGGCACTGTTGAGTTGAAAACAGCCATTGTGAACAAGCTTAAAAACGATAACGGCCTGTCTTACGAGCTAGACCAGGTGCTCGTGTCTTGTGGTGGCAAACAAAGCTTCTTCAACCTTGCGCAAGCGTTTCTTGATGATGGCGATGAAGTAATTATTCCAGCACCTTATTGGGTTTCATACCCTGATATGTGTTTATTAGCTGAAGGCGTTCCAGTAATTGTACCTGCTGGGCAAGAACAAGATTTCAAAATGACACCTGCTCAACTTGAAGCAGCTATCACGCCTAAAACGAAACTATTAGTCATCAATAGTCCGTCTAACCCAAGCGGTAAAGCGTATACACATACTGAACTTGCTGCATTGGGTGCGGTTCTAAAAAATCACCCAAATATTCTGATAGCTACAGATGATATGTATGAGCACATTTTGTGGTGCGACGAACCGTTTAGCAACATCGTGATGGCTTGTCCAGAACTCTACGACCAAACTATCGTTCTAAATGGCGTATCTAAGGCCTATTCAATGACGGGCTGGCGCATTGGATATGCTGCAGGGCCTGCCGATTTGATTAAAGCAATGAAGAAAATTCAATCGCAAAGCACATCAAACCCTACGTCTATTTCTCAATACGCGGCACAAGCTGCGCTGGAAGGCGACCAATCATGTATTGATGACATGTTAGTGTCGTTTAAAGAACGTCATGACTTCGTATTGGAAAAACTAAATGCGATGCAAGACGTTAGCTGTATCGCGTCCGACGGTACGTTCTATTGCTTCCCAGACTTTAATGCCGTACTTAACCGCATGGACAATATAAACAACGACGTCGATTTGGCAGAATATATTCTTGAAAAATCTGGTGTAGCACTTGTGCCGGGCTCCGCTTTTGGCCTTAATGGCCACATGCGCATCTCAATTGCGACCAGCATGGAAAACTTGGTGAATGCGATGGACCGTATTGCCACATTACTTAAAAACTAATTAGGCCTTATAAGCAATTTTCTATTGACCAAAACAAGTGCGTTTCGTAAGATACGCGACCTGAACAATTCCTCTGTAGCTCAGTTGGTAGAGCAAATGACTGTTAATCATTGGGTCACTGGTTCGAGTCCAGTCGGAGGAGCCAAATATAAAAAAGCCCTAGCATCGGGAGATGCTAGGGCTTTTTTATTGGGTTAGGAATAAGTTATAGCTTAATGTAGCGCTAGTTAGATGGCACCCATCATGGAACAGTCCAGCTTTCACTCAACGCTTCCGCTTGTTTCAAACATAGCTCTATCGCTTCATCAGCTTTATCGGGCGGGTATTTCCAACGCCTAAGCGCTCGACGTACCAAATTACGTAACTTAGCTCTGACACTCTCACGCACTTGCCAATCCACGGTCGTACTCTTACGTAACTGCTCTGTCACAAATTTAGCCAGTTCCCGTAAGTTGTTGTCGCCTAGCTCTTTAACGGCGGATTCGTTTTGAATGAGTGCTCTATAGAAGGCTATTTCATCAGAACTGAGGCCTGATTTCTCTGCCATTTCGGCATCAGCGGCCATGTCTTTGGCCATCTTAATCAGCTCTTCGATGACCTGTGCGGTTTCGATAGCGCGGTTATGGTATTTGCGCAGGGTTTCCATAATGCGGTCAGAGTATTTTTTTTCAGACACCACATCGGTTTTCATGCGCGCTTTCACTTCATCACGCAATAAACGCTCTAACAGATCGACTGCCAAGTTCTTCTCTTTCATATTGGCGACGTCTTCTAAAAACTCCGGCGATAGCAAACCAACATTGGGTTTATCTAAACCGACTAATTCAAAAATATCATCCACACCCTCAGAAATAATGGCGTTATCGATAATTTGCTTCAGGGCGGAGTTCTTTTCTTCATCGGTACGGCGTTTATCGATGGTGGTGAATTTGCTAATGGCGTTTTTCACTGCACCAAAGAAGGCGATTTCTTTTGAGTAGGCTTGCGCCTCATCGAGTGTGCCGCATAGGGTAAACGCAGAGCGGACATTGGCCATAATATCCAGAAAGCGTTTTTTGCCATCCAGCTCGCCATTGCCTGGGTTCGGCAGGCTGAGGATGTGATTCATCACCCTAGGCAGTAATTGCAGTGCATTGGCCTCAAATTGGCTGTAATCACAGCCGTGCATCATGGCGTGCAGCTTATCGATATTTTCAAGCAGTACCGCAAAGGCCTCGCGGGTGTCGTGCGTTGGCTGGCCTTTACCGTTGGAGTTGGTATAGGTTTTAAGTGCCGCTTTTAGCTCGTTGGCGATGCCGATGTAATCCACCACTAAGCCGCCGGGCTTATCTTTAAAGACACGGTTAACGCGGGCAATGGCCTGCATTAGATTGTGGCCCTTCATGGGTTTGTCGATATACATGGTGTGACAGTTCGGCGCATCAAAGCCGGTGAGCCACATATCGCGCACTATCACTAATTGCAGCGGGTCGTTCACGTCTTTAAAACGTTTTTCAAACAGCTTTTTGGTGTCTTTGTTATGGATATGCGGTTGCAGCTTCGCTTTATCTGAAGCCGAGCCTGTCATCACAATTTTGATCGCGCCTTTACTGGTGTCCGACTCATGCCATTCGGGTTTGATGGCCACAATGGCGTTGTACATGTCCACGCAAATTTCACGGCTCATACACACAATCATGCCTTTGCCGGGCATGGTGGCGATGCGGCTTTCAAAGTGGGTGACTAAGTCTTTACCCACTTGCTGCATGCGCGGTTCGCTGCCCACCAGTTTTTCTAACGCGGCCCATTTTGATTTAGTGCTTTCACGGGCGGCGATGTCTTCTTCGTCTTCAATCACCTCGTCCACATCATCGTTTAAGGCTTCAATATCGGCGGCATTAATATCCAGCTTGGCCAAGCGCGATTCGTAATAGATAGGCACGGTAGCGCCATCATCCACCGCATCTTGAATGTCATAGATGGAGACATAATCACCAAACACCGCACGAGTATCTTTATCGGCCAAATCTATCGGTGTACCGGTAAAGCCAATAAAAGAAGCTTCGGGCAAAGCATCACGTAGATGTTTGGAATAACCGAAGGTGTACTTACCGGTTTTGGTATTGAGCTTGGCTTTGTCGCCGTATTGACTGCGGTGAGCTTCATCACTCACCACCACAATATTGTGGCGGGCGCTTAATACCGGGTGAGCCGTTTCATCCCCTAAAAGAGAGAACTTCTGCACCGTGGTAAAAATAATACCGCCCGATTGGCGCGCCGCCAATATCTCGCGTAGATCATCTCTATCGCCGGCCTGCACAGGGGTTTGCTTTAAGGTGTCTGCCGCCATGGCAAAGGTGTTGTAAAGCTGGCCATCTAAATCATTACGGTCGGTGACGACCACAATAGTGGGATTGTTCATTTCAGGCTGCGCCAATAACTTACCGGCATAACACACCATCGAGATCGACTTACCCGACCCTTGGGTGTGCCATACCACCCCGGCCTTACCGGAGCCAGGTATAACCTTATCGCCATAGTTCGCGCGTGGCTCGGCAATGCTTTCCGGGCGTGACGCCGCTATCACCGTCGCCCGTACCGCCTCACGCACGGCATGAAATTGATGGTAACCGGCGATTTTTTTAATCGTCACATCACCGTGCTCGTTACCCGCCGCAGGCGCTTCAAACAACACAAAATGGCGAATGTAATCTAACAACAGTTCGGGTTTAAAAAAGCCTTTTACCAGGGTTTCTAAAAAGTATTCAAACAGCGGTTTGTCGTGTTCATTGCTCACGGTGCGCCAGGGCATAAAGCGCTCTTTATTCGCCGTTAGCGAACCGACCCGCGCATTTAAGCCGTCACTCACCACCAGGGCTGCGTTAAACATAAACAGATCGGGAATTTCATCTTTATAGGTTTGCAACTGCTGATAGGCCGACCAAATATCGGCGTTATTATCGGCGGGGTTTTTTAGCTCCAATACCGCCAGCGGTAAACCATTAATAAAGACAATCACATCCGGGCGGCGGTTGCCTTTGCTACCGGTAATGGTGAATTGGTTCACCACTAAAAATTGGTTATTGCTGACCTTTGAAAAATCCACCAACTGCACATAATCGGTTTTTTCTTTACCGGTGCGGTCTTTAAACTCAACCTTTACCCCTTCCAACAACAAGCGATGAAAAGCTTTGTTGTTGATAATCAGGATTGGTGTTTCAGGTGTGGCGATCTGCAAAACCACTTGCTCTAAAGTGGCCTCGGGAATATGGGGGTTGATCTGTTTTAGGCTGCCAAGCAAACGGCCATGCAGAATGACTTGGCGGTAGTCGCTGCGTTCGGGGTTGTCGCTATCAGGGGCGATGTCGTAGCCGCAGATAGTGTCATAACCGATAGATTGAAACCATTCGAGGCAGAGTTGTTCTAGTTGGTCTTCGGTGATCATATGCATCCCGATCTGGTTTAATTCATTGTAATTTATTGTTCAGGAATGATTCGTTCCTAATTATGTTTATTCCAGGCGGTTTTGATCATTTTCCCAGTCTGGTGATAGATGCCGACCTGTTCGATATAATCGTGAAAATCACTGTTTTCGGCCACAATTCGATTGGCCGACTCCCAATCAATATCTGGTTTCTCTTTGGCAGGTATTAAAATTTGGCTATTGAATAGGTCTTCTACATCCAGCAATAAAACACCAATGCCGTGTAACGCGCATAGCATTTGCAGTTCCCGTTCTACGCCGTCGTGTAATTCGGTGGCGACCAGATAACCCAAGTTAGCCCAACTGGAGTTTGATACCGCCTGAAAAAAGCATTTGCGCACATTGCCGCGAGTGAGTGCTTTTTTCACCTCAAACGACCACAATTTAACGGCCCGATGGTTACCGTGACGCACGCAGGTTCGTACAGCCTCGTCCCAGGATTGGTCCAAAGGTTCCATCGCTACTACGTCCGGATGCAACCAGTGGTTCGCGCCGCTGCCTTTATTGTTGCTGGATTTTCGCTCATCAATACGACGGCTAAATAGACCTAAATCAGCTTTGCAATAATCCATCAACAAGGGGTAAAGGGCTTGTTCGTTTAAAGCCTGCTGGCCTGTGGTTATCTCGACATCAGCATCAGCGTCTTCCACCTCATCACCGGCTTGCTCCACATCAGGCTCTCCCCAGTAATATAAACGCGGGCGAGGCTTGTCACGCGTTTGAATATTAGGACACTTGGTTTTGGCTTGAGCCGTTCGCTCGCCGCCTATTTCGGCCGCCAGTTGCTTGACCAGACCAGCCTTACTCGAATAACGTGGGTTCTTGCTTTTTTCTGCAATCTCAGCTGGATAACGCTTTAAAAAAAGTTGCGCCAGTTCTTTTGCGGTGAACTTCTGCTCGGGAAACGCACGCAAGGTTTCAATAATCATCTCAACGCGGCTGGTCATACTGAGTGCTCCGTATGTTCAGGTATGGACGATTCGCCGGAAAGAAGTTTGGGTAACAATGAATCTCGAATTTCTTGCAACGCTATACTTTCTAATCTTTGCTCTATTTGTTTTTCTAAAAAGTTAGCCATCAAACTAAACTGGTCTAAATCGCAACTTGGAACAATGCACTTTGCTTCAGCCAAGTGGCTTCTCTTTATATGCCCCATAGTCACGGCTTTATCGGCGGCAACCTGTTGAAACGTCTCTAAATGATGCTTGGTCCAGTAGCAATAAAACCATTTTGGATAATCAGGTGATGTGACCTTAAACAAATGCTGATTGAGCGCCGCCTTTCCACCACACCAAACATCAACTACTAAAGAGCCAGACCATGAAAACACGACGTCTCCGTTATCCACGATGCACTCAGGCTTGATATTTGGCGAAGCCTTTTCTTCTCCATCTGCGAAACCTTTTTTGAGTTGCGCGATTTTCAAAACTGGTAAAAAATTATTTTCATCTTCAGGTCTAAATTTCTGGAGAGCTAATCCATTTTGATAATGAGCAATCTCATCAAGAGCCTTTACTTCCCACCCCTTCGGAATTCCACCCAACTCCGAATCAACCAGTGCATCGGGGAATAAGGCGGCGGTGGTGAGGAGTTGTTCTTTTTGCTCTGGGCTGAGTTGATCGAGTTCGTCTAAGGCTTTGCCGCTGATGGCGGCCATGGCGGCGCGTTCGGGGTCGCCTTCGGCGATGGCGGCTGCCACCGCTTCAGGCCAGCGGCCGTCGGCAAACAAGGCTGCCTTTAGGGCTGCGCTGCGCTCGCCGTCCTGGCGTGCTTGCCTTATTTGTTTGGCGGCGATTTTGGCGCGGGTGGGTTCGAAATCGACAAACCAGCTTTTAAAGATGGCTTGGGCGATGTGTTCGAGGGTTTGATTGGTTTGGCGGTTGAGTTCGATTTTTTTGTCAATAGCTAGTAAAGCCTGACCAATTTCTTTTTGTTTGACTTTGTCTTCAACAAAGTCCACTAATAACTCTTTCACCGAATCACGAGACAATTCTGTTTGCCCAGTAGTACCCTCAGCAAAACCCTCAATTAATTGCTGTTTAGATTTAATGATGTAACCAAAGTAGACGGGGTCAATTAAATCAGCATTTGGCCTCACAATAGTCACATGAGAATCTACCGTGGCAGAGCCTGATTCACCGTAAAACTGCGCAACTCTACCTAAGGTGCCAACACCTGTTGAATTTATTAGTACATCATATTTTTCTAAAAGTTTACCTTCAGTGATCTTCCTTTTCGAAAGATCATTTAATCTTGCAGGTTCTAGGCTCACCTTAAAACCACGGATGCATTTCTGATTTAAAATTAAAATAGATCCTTCTTTTTCTACCGTATATTTAGGAGTAATACCGCGATTTACATATACAGTTAAACTCTCAACGCTGGCACTAGCACTCATAACCCAACCCCGCAAAATTCTTTTTAATCTCAGCCTCCAACCGATCCGATTCTTCAAACTGTGTTTTTAAGGTTGTAGTTAAACGCGCCATTTTATCGGCAAAGGGTTCGCCATCGTCTTCTTCGGCGGCGGCGCCGACATAACGGCCTGGGGTGAGTACGTAGTCGTGTTTTTTAATGCCGTCTAAATTTACGCTGGCGCAAAAACCGGGGATGTTTTCGTAGGTTGGGGTGACGTTAGGAACCCCAACATTGGCATCGCTGGCGGTGGAGTTTGTTGGGGTTCGTTCCTCACCCCAACCTACGGCTTGGCCGCTCTCGTCCATCCCTGGACTTCGCGGCACTTGGACTCCTGTCTGGCGCCAGTTATGGAAGGTTTCGGTGACTTGGTTTAAATCTTCTTGGGTGAAGTCGCGCAGGACGCGGTCTTTCATGTAGCCGAGGTTGCGGGCATCGATAAATAGCACTTCGCCTTTGCGGTCGCGCAGTTTTCTACCGGCGGCGCTGGTGCGTTCGCCTTTGTTTTTGGTTAAAAACCAGATGCAGGCGGGTATTTGGGTGTTGGTAAACAGTTGGCCGGGTAAGGCGACCATGCATTCCACCAAGTCTTCTTCGATGAGTTTTTGTCGTATAGCACCTTCGTTATTGGTATTGGAGCTCATGGAGCCGTTGGCTAGCAACAGGCCCAAGCTGCCGTTGGGTGCCAGGTGGTAGAGCATGTGTTGCAGCCAGGCGAAGTTGGCGTTGCCGGAGGGCGGTTTGCCGTATTGCCAGCGCGGGTCGTTTTCATCCACGCCGGTATCCCATTCCTTCATGTTAAAGGGCGGGTTGGCCATGACGAAGTCGGCGCGTAGGTCGGGGTGTTGGTCGTGGGTGTAGGTGCTGGCGGGTATTTTGCCGAAGTTAAAGTCGATGCCGCGTATCACCATGTTCATGGCGGCCAGTTGCCAGGTGGTGTGGTTGGCCTCCTGCCCATAAATGGACACCTCGTTAATCTTCCCTTGATGCGCCCGAATAAAATAATCGGATTGCACAAAAAAACCACCGGAGCCCATGGCGGGGTCGTAGACGCGGCCTTTGAAGGGTTCGAGCATTTGTACGATCAGGCTAACAATGGATTTAGGCGTGTAGAACTGGCCGCCTTTTTTGCCTTCGGCGAGGGCAAATTGGCCGAGCATGTATTCGTAAA
>CAJXSK010000013.1 GCA_913061075.1 uncultured Piscirickettsiaceae bacterium
CTTCATTATTTCACCGTTTTAAATACTATGACTAAGCCGCCGCCAATAACAACCCATTTAATAAGACTCTGATAATTTTGCGAATCTTCTGTTTTATTAGCTTCTTTTACCTGATCTATTGCACTCTGAGCAAAGGATAAAACCCCCTCGTTTGCTCCTGCCACCTCTTTTAATGAACGCTCGTTTATTTTGTCGTAATACGACAACGCCGCACTTGATAACTCAATACTTTTATTAACCGCCGCCGCTGCACCTTCGATAGCGCCGTGATCTGTGACAGTGTATTTTTTTGACTGATCTAAACTTAAATTAACGTTAGCTGTTGTATATTTGCCGCCTTTAATGTCTACCGTTGGTATAGATATCGGTGCTGTGTTGCCTTGCTGATTCGTGTTTGCTGTTTTCGCACTCGTTGATTGACTTGACTTACTGCTACTTTTGCCACCCATTACAAGGCCACCCTATACACTCGCTCGACTTCTTCAAAGCCTAAGCTGTTTAAATACTTGCCCATTCCTTTGCGCGCTGAATGGATTCGGCAAGTATTAAAATTTAATTGTTTCTTGTTTTTCATAAATAGCTTTATTACTTCTCTTGCGTTTTTTCCTGAGCCTGCGACAAAAACCAATTCTTGCCCCTCTTGACGTGTGACTAGCCAGCCGCAGCCGATACAATTCCAAAGGATAGCTATTCCGCGCTCTACTTCATCTTTTATAAATGCCGCATCTTCACCCATTGCCGCCGCTAAAGAATCCGCAGCCGATTGGTTCCACTGGCTGCGAATTAGTTTAATTTTTTCTTTTTAAGCAATAACATCAACACAAAAACAGCCGCCGCATAATAATAAACACTTAAATCATGCGCTTTAGCTGTTGGCATAAAATCGAAAAAGTCTCGATCGATTGGCGTTGTTATCAGTTCCGCTGGGTAATTTGGTACGTTCAAGCCGCCTTGCGTTACATTAACCGCGCCATTTTCTGACAAAGCTGGCCCCGAATCACCGCCGTATGTTGGACTAAAATCAGGTAAAGGAACGCCAATCATTATTTAAGCAATAAATAAGCTGCCAACAAACCGCCAGCAATCAACAAACGCTTATCAATTCCACCCGTTTTCACTGGTACGCCCTGATAATTTGGTGATAATGGAACCGCGCCGGTGTTTTGCTCGTTTTCAACGCTCGCCAATACTGCTTGCTGCTGCGCTAGTTGGTTTTTATAACCTAGCTGCTCTTTTTTAAGATTGAAATCTAAAAGACTGCCTAACCAATCGCCTGCGGTATCTGTGACTGAGCCGACAACATCGCCACCCCAATCAAAAATATCTTCATACCATGCATTGACTACTGGTTCCGGTGTTGATGGGGTAACCCCACCTACACCGCCATATAGTGAATCAAAGCTTGCCCAATCATCATAAGCTGACATATAAAACTCCTTTAAATTCCTGCGAATCCATCAATATATTCAACTACAGCACGAACGCTGCCACTTGTATCAAGCGTTGGCCTGATTCGCATATCCTGAACGCCTCTAGTATCTAACGCTTGCTTTAAATCACCTTCTAACAAGTAATCAATGTGTGTTGCGTTGGCTGTTTGTGGTGTTTTGTTATATCGTGACTGCATTTCTTCAGCATAAGCCTTAGTTGCATCAAACGCCTTGTTTGAATTAACCTCCATTTCAACGTTTGAAATATCCGATTTAAACAAGTGAATCGCTCCAATCATTGCGCCGCCGTTGCGTGGGATATTGTCAATTTCAACTTCACCCGATACCGCGAAAGAGGCTGGAAATGCTTTTATTTTAGTAATAGCACCCATCAATTGAGGTTCTGATTGAACCGCCTTTGCACTTAGGCTTAAACTGGCTAGCGTAGACTCACCATCCACATGAACGGACAATGTTTGCACATCACGAGTGCCCAAAGCGGTTAAGCGTTGGTCAGTAAGTGTTGCCATTTCTGGCCTAACAAACCAAAGATTCAAAATGCCTGCTGCTGCACCACGTCCGTGATACTGATTGATTCTATCGACTTCCAAGCCATCCTTAAATGACTGAATCGCTTTACCATTTACACGCACTTCGATATTTTGCAGATCATCAAGCGTGATATCTGTTGTGGTATCTGCTTTCTTACCTGAATATTCTAGCGAAATCACATCATAAGTTAAGCCAACCGGGCAATTAAGCGTGGCCGTTTGCCCTGCTCCAACGTTTGCCATGCTTGGCATTTTGACTGTTTTTCTCATTGTTCAGCCCCCGTTAAACTAAATAGTCTTGAACGACTGGTACTTTTTTCGCTACTGCAACCGCTACAATTGCAATGGCTGCCGTTTTTAAAATTGTTTTCATGCTTGGCATTTTTAATGCTCCTAATTAATTAATAAATTGCCGCCACCGTTGACGACTTGACGACTATCTAAAATTAATTAATGGCTAAAGACAAGCCCCTGAAAAGGCGGTTTTCTTATAAGAAAAAATTCTTTAAATTAAGTGCTTTTTTGCTGAAATAATCGCATATTTTGCATTTTGTCCGGCACTCGTTGCCGTAATGTTTGCCCCCAAACACCCGAACACTGCCCCAATAAACCCAAGGCAAAACCTTAAACTTATAAAAACCTACCCCTTTTTTGCTGATACATTGCCTCAATTTTTTATCAGCTTGCCACCGTGTTATTTTTGCCGCGCCATAATCTTCATCATGTACGTTACAACAATCTGTAAAATTAAAATCAGGTGAAGCCGTGCAACCATCAGCCATAATTTTATTTAATTTTTCGATCTTTTCAGCTTTGTTAACTGCTTTTTTTATTATCGCCTGCCCCATTTTAAAACCTCAAACGCCCTTTTTTAAATTGTCCCTCGGCTGTGCTTTCGACCCAATCAAGCGGCTTTAATTTATCCATTATTTCCTGCTTTATATTCATTTCTAACGCCATATATTTTCTATCCTGCGGCCTCTTCAACATGCCGCAATGGATTAAAGAGGCATTTCCAATAATTGTTTTGTCGCTTTCAGCCGGTCTTTGAGTTACTCCTATGATAGTTATCCCACGCTTGCGGCCTCGCCTTATTAACATCCCCCAGCCCTCAGGTGCTTTTGCTGGCGTGGTGACATCGGCGGTTTCTTCTGCTATCGCTGTGCAATTGCCCCAAGCAAATGCGGCCTTACTCCATAAATCAAAATCCGCCAGCGACTTAGGCACATAAGCAAACCTTCCCTTTTTGCGTTTTAACAATAATTCAATCAATTTCCCACGATCACGCACCGCAACAAATCCCTTTTCTTTTACATATTCCTCGTCTACGTCCCAAACAATCACCCGTGCTCGGCCTTTTAACTGTTGCTTAACCCATGCTGATTTTCCCGAACCTGACGAACCGCAAACCGCCGTAATATTCGCCTTTAAAGTGACATCAACCGCCATTTATTCGGCCTCATCGCTTAATTCGCCTGGTACTGGTTCCGCTGTTGGTTCCGGTATGTTTCGCGGCTTTCCTAATCGTGGCGCGACCACTGCAAAGGTCATCATTACCGCCGATATTTCTACGCCGTATTTGCCTAAACCGTCTGGACAATATTTGCAAAGCAAGGCGGTATAAGCCTCTGTTAGCTGCTCGACTTCTTCCTGTTGAACTTGCCAATTCGGTGCTAATACGGAAAAACCCATGCCCAGCACACCGCCGACCAAGCCGCGCAACTCTTCATCCAGCGGCGCAACTGCTTGCGCTGTTATATCGCCCACCGCCGCCGCATCGCTGTTTATCTCTCCGATCACTTCTGCCTCTAAACCTCTTAACTCTGGCTCATTTATAGCCGCTTCGTTTTCTTCACTCAAAATCCCATCTCCTGATCTGTTGTTTTTCGTACTGGTTCCGGTGTTGGTTCCGGTGTTGGTTCCGGTGTTGCTTCCGGTGTTGCTTCCGGTGTTGCTTCCGGTGTTGGTTCCGGTGTTGGTTCCGGTGTTGCTCCAACAATAGGCCGCATATTTTTATTCATGTATTCCTGAAATTTGGCGGCGCGTGGTGACGTGATACCGCATAAATCACAATAAATATAAAGCTTGCCTTTTTTATCTTCTCTAACGTGCGCTGGATAGGGTTCATCGTGAAACTGGCATTCAATCGTACCTAAATTCTCATTCGCCATTTTCCAACCTCTTAATTCTTTCATCTTGCTTAATGACAATATCAATTAAATCAGCAACCAAATTTTCTGCTACTGCTGCTTTATTAAAAACAGGTGTTTTTTTCAAAATCGCCACGCCATTTTTTACCCTTAACAATTCTGCTTTCATTCGCTGGCCTCTTTGAATTGATGTTTTTTAACGTCAAACGGCAAACCACAACACCGAACGCTCAAACCGCCATTGTTTATTTGCTTTAGGACCACCGCCCTTTTACCGTTGAACTTCTTTTTTTTATTTCTTAAACTTTTTAAAATTACTTCTTCCACTTTTAAACCCCTTTTTTTAATGTTCCGTACAGTTATTTACAGAACTCCAAGTGCGGCGAATTGCCGCTAAAACCTAAAACCTCTTTTTTTGTGATTGTCCACTGATAGAACCGCGTTAAATAATGAACGCCTTTAGAAACCAAACCAAAAACACGACCTTTGATTAACTCACCGTATCGGTTAACGGGTGACTGCTTTAATTCGCCCGTTTCGCTGTCGAACTCATCCCACTTTGCAATGGCTATCTTTAAACTATCGCGCCGCACAAAAACGCCGCCTTGTGCCTTTTGATAGGCCGCCCAATCTGAACAATCCGCCGCCTGCCTTGCCTCTTCTATCGTGCCGCTTTCTTCATCACGCAACCGCCGCAACTCACGCCATACTCCAACGGGTGCGCCGCCGATCTGTTGAAACTGCCGAATGCCCCACGTTGCCGCCCACGCTTCCACACGTTCAGAACTATCCGCCGCGCTTTTGCCCGTCTCGAAATCTTCACCAACTCCAAAACCATCTATATTTTTAGCAATGTATTTTGCAATGTAACCCGTTGCGCTTCCTTTGCTTTCATCAATCGCCACCGCTTCAAATCGGTACTTTTTCGCGCCACGCTCTTCCGGTGTATCTTGCAAGGCATAATATTTAATAACCTGCCTGACGTTTGCTGCGTGTTGCTTTTGCATGAATAACAATAAATGCCAATGCGGTGTGCCGTCATGGTGTGCTTCAGCTACTCTAAAGCCATACACGCCAATCTCTTCACGCGCCAACTTTGCACGAATACGAGCCCAAACTGCGCATAAGTATTTTTGCGCATCTCTCGGTGTAGCACCGCTGTATTTTGGATTAACCGCGCCGCTTTTCGATAAGCGAGCGTGAAACCTTGACGGGCAAGTGATTGTGTAAAACTCTGAAACATGGCCAGCTTCTTTCGCTATCTCTTCAAAGCCTCTCATTCTCACCATTAACTCACTGCGTTTTATTGCTGGATTAGAAACTCCCAACTCTGCCAACTCATCAAGCGCATACTTATCGCCTTCTTGGTTTTCGGCTTCAAGCTGGTTAAGTATTCTTGCATTTCTTCGCTTCTGGCTTTGCCTACGCTCTAGCGCATGATCTGAACAATAAGCCCCCGTTTTTTTGTGGACCAAACCTAAATCAATCCCGATTTTTTCCGACTTGCGCCCGTGTAGCTTCCTTAACTGCCTGCGCCACCATATTGAACACTTAAAACGCTCTATAAGAAATGGCTTTTCTATTTTCGATAAACTTTTAGAAATAACCACGCCGCGCCGCTTCAGATATTCGAGTGATATTAAGTATTGGTAATCCAAATCATCATGCGCCATCTCTGCCAGCACACGCGACAATTCAACCGCGTATTCATCCGCCGCCGTTTTAATGTCGTGATCTGAAATCATCAAACGATCATTTCCAACCGTTGCCACTTCCGAAAGTTCTAAAAGAAAATAATTGCCTGCTTTTCGATTATTCTTGTATCTATCCATTGCTAAATAAGCAGCTTTTTTCTTATAAGAAAAAGGCAAGGAAGAAAGACACCTTTCTTGATGCGCCCAATCATCGCGCAGCGTTGCCGCCTTTAAGAAACTAAACGCGCTTTGCATTGCCCGTCACCTGATACTTAACATCGTTAAAAATAAAAACGGGTTGATCTGAACCACCACCAAACACCAAATTTTTAAAAAAGAACTCTAACGCCTCACGATCAAAGCGATCAGACAAACCGCGCTCAACTCGCAGCAAAACCACATCAATATCTATTTTCGGATAGTTCATAGCTCGACCAACTCCAAAGAATTTGCCCAACTAGCCGCCCTTTTTGCGGCCTCTCTTATTTGCTGCTGGTCGGCTGGCTGTATGCCGTCCCAAGAAACACGAATAAACCCGTCATCTCCTATTAGCTTTTTATCAAGCCTTGCGCTTCTAACAAGTAATGCCCTGTCACCGTTTGACATTCTTTCCCACGCGACAAAATCCCGTGATGGCATAGACAATGTTTTTTTAATTTCTTTTAGATATTCGCGGCCTGATTTGGCCTGACCTGTATTTTTTGACATAACGCACCTTTATGAGTTATTAATAAATGCACCTTAAGCGCGGCGGTCGTTAAACCGCCGCTAAGGTGCGTTAAAAATAAGAAATAATTCTTATTTAACTAGGTGCAAGTGATTGATTTTAAAAGATAATTAGCCTGATTAATGTGGCTAAATGTATATTATGTTAAATAAGATCACGAAAACACAATCAAGAATCAACTGAGCGGTGTTCTCTTGCGAATGTAAATTATTTTGTATAGTTAATGAATTGGGTAACTATTAAGTGACAAATAACATTAACTAAAAGACATAACTAATTGTACTTAATGTAAAATAATTACATATTTCCATAATTAGGGCCACCACCACCTTCAGGTGTTACCCAAGTGATATTTTGTGCAGGGTCTTTAATGTCGCAGGTTTTGCAATGTATACAATTTTGACCATTGATTTGAAACTTATCATTTCCTGACTCGTCCTTTACCACTTCATATACACCAGCTGGGCAATAACGCTGTGCAGGTTCATCGTATAGCGGTAAGTTTTGAGTAATAGGAATATTGCTGTCAGCAAGCTTTAGATGGCATGGCTGATCTTCTTCGTGATTGGTGCTCGATAAAAATACAGATGAAAGTTTGTCAAATGTTATTTTACCGTCTGGTTTTGGGTAATTAATCACGTCGCATTCAGCAGCCGGTTTTAATGTGTCGTAATCTGGTGTTGTGTTATGCCAAGTAAATGGCATTTTTCCACCAAATATATTTTGATCTAACCACGCAAATGAACCGCCTAATAACGTACCAAATTTATGTAATGCAGGGCCAAAATTACGCGTTTTGTGTAACTCATCAAATACCCAAGATGATTTGTATTTCTCATCCATCATGCTTAATTCTTTATTTGAAATGTCACCAACTTTTAGCGATTCGATAATTGTTTCGGCAGCTAACATGCCTGTTTTCATTGCTGTGTGATTGCCTTTTATTTTAGCGCCATTTAAGAAACCAGCATCACAACCCACTAATAAACCACCTGGGAAACTTAGTTTTGGTACAGATTGCATGCCGCCTTTGTTAACAGCTCTTGCGCCATAAGAGACACGTTCGCCGCCTTCTAAAAATTGGCTAATTTTTGGGTTAGTTTTCCAACGTTGCATTTCATCGAATGGACTTAGATGTGGGTTTGTATAGTTTAATGCGACAATAAAGCCTAGCGACACCTGGTTGTTTTCCATGTGATACAAGAAGCCACCACCTTCGGTGTGGTTATCTAACGGCCAACCAGCTGTATGCACTACCAAGCCTTCTTGGTGTT
Source organism: uncultured Piscirickettsiaceae bacterium (assembly GCA_913061075.1). Classification (GTDB taxonomy): domain Bacteria; phylum Pseudomonadota; class Gammaproteobacteria; order Methylococcales; family Cycloclasticaceae; genus Cycloclasticus. Next base: position 7,827 of record CAJXSK010000013.1, read on the forward strand.
TTTTAGGGTCAATAGTCCAAATTTCTTTAATACCTAAACCGTAGTGCTGTGGGTCTGCATCTTTGTTAAGGTCAAAGCTGTTCATGAGTTGTTTGCCTAGGTGCCCACGGCAACCTTCGGCAAATATAGTTTGTTTAGCAAGTAGCTCCATACCTGGCATGTAGCCGTCTTTTTCGCTGCCGTCTTCTGCAACACCCATGTCACCCGTTAAAATACCTTTAACACTTCCATCGTCGTTATAAAGAATTTCCGCTGCGGTAAAGCCTGGGAAAATTTCAACACCCATACCTTCTGCTTGTTCTGCTAACCAACGGCATACATTGCCCATGCTGACAATGTAATTACCTTCATTATGCATAGGTTTTGGTACTAAGAAGCCGGGCGTTTTAATGCCTTTTTCTTCGCTAGTAAGGTAATAAACATCATCGCCATCAACTTCTACATTAATGGGTGCGCCCTTCTCTTTCCAGTCAGGGAATAGTTCATTGATGGCAGTCGGTTCCAGTACCGCACCAGAAAGAATGTGCGCCCCTACTTCCGAGCCTTTTTCAATAACGCAAACCATCAATTCTTGTTCAGTTTCTTGAGCTAATTGCATCAATTTACATGCAGCCGATAACCCAGCAGGGCCAGCACCTACGATGACAACATCAAATTCCATCGATTCACGTTCCATAACTATTCCTCATTTTGCTAATAAAAAAGGCGCCAATACTATTAGCAGTACTCGCGCCTATCCTTAATCTGAAACCTTTGCACGAAAGTTCTTTTGTTCCCATTCGGCGTTAAAAAAGTGCTCAATAGTTCATTTACTCCAGTAAACTCACTCTTTCCGCGCATTTTTGCCTTGTCTGGAAACAAAATCTTCTTCCGTGCAAAGGTCTTAATTTAATAAATTTTAAAGTGCTTTTTCAAGCTCTTCAATCACTTCAAATAAATCAGCGACTAAACCATAATCAGCCACTTCAAATATTGGCGCATCGGCATCTTTGTTGATAGCCACGATAGTTCCAGCATCTTTAATGCCCGCTAGATGTTGAATGGCGCCTGAAATACCAAAAGCCATATACAAGTCGGGTGCGATGATTTTACCGGTTTGGCCTACTTGGTGATCATTGGGAATGAATCCAGCATCAACTGCGGCACGTGATGCACCAACACCAGCGCCCATTTTGTCAGCCAAGTTGTATATGACTTTAAAGTTTTCTTCACTACCCACACCACGACCACCTGACACGACTTTAGATGCCGCTTGTAAGTCTGGACGATCTCCGCCGCCGCCTGATGCTAATTCCACAAAGCGTGTATGCGTAGGAAGTGTTACATCGACACTGCGTGTTTCTACAGATGCTGATCCATCATTTGCAGCTGCTTTGTATGATGCAGTCCTTACTGTGCCTATAACAAGCCCTTCAGGTGCTTCCACTGTAGCGATGGCGTTACCGGCATAAATAGGGCGATCAAAAACATGGCTACTTTCTACACGCATAATGTCGCTGATTTGTGGACGGCCTAAATGCGCAGCAACGCGTGGCATTAAATCTTTACCAAATGTTGTACTTGGAGCTAGTACGTGGCTGTAATCTGTGGCTAAGGCTTCAATTTGTGGTGCAAGAAACGCAGCAACTGCGTTTTCATTTGCAGGGTTTTGCACTAATAGCACGTTACTAACGCCTGATATTTTTGCAGCTTGTTCTGCAACAGCAGAACCATCAGAAGCTAGTACAACAATATCAATACCATCTAAGCCTAAATCGCTAGCGCAGCTGACTGCTCTTGCTGTAGAGCCATTTAAATTTGTACCGTCGTGTTCAGCAATAACTAATACTTTACTCATTAGATTAACCCCTTTTCTTTAAGTGCTGTTACCAGTTCTGTAACAGACTCAACTTTAATGCCAGCTTGTCTTTTAGCTGGCGCTGCCGTTTTTAATACTTTAACGGTCGCTGCATGTTCTACACCTAGATCTTCTATTGATACAGTCTCCATTGGCTTACGCTTGGCTTTCATAATATCTGGAAGTTTCACATAACGAGGTTCGTTCAAGCGTAAATCAGCACTGATAACCGCTGGCAGATTAACTGAAATAGTTTCAAGGCCCGCATCTACTTCACGGGTAACGGTAGCTGTTTCGCCTTCAATTTTTACTTCTGAGGCAAATGTAGCTTGTGGCCAATGCGATAACGCACCTAGCATTTGAGCTGTTTGATTGTTGTCATCGTCAATGGCTTGTTTACCTAGCAATACAATTTTAGGTGATTCTTTATCAGCCAATGCTTTCAAAATACGAGCGCCGGTTAGTGGCTGTATTTCTTCATCCGTCAGTACGTGAATGGCACGGTCAGCACCCATAGCTAAAGCTGTTCTTAATTGCTCTTGGCAGGCTTTAGGGCCAATAGTGGTCACAATGACTTCTTCAGCATGCCCCGCTTCTTTAATACGCAAAGCCTCCTCTACTGCAATTTCGTCAAATGGGTTCATGCTCATTTTAACGCCATCTGTCGCAACACCCGAGCCGTCAGGCTTAACTTGTATACGCACGTTGTAATCGACAACACGTTTAACGCCTACTAAAATTTTCATTCACTTACCTTACTTGTTATATAAATTTAAAAATCTAACGATGATTAGATTGTATCGTACAATACTCAATATATCTCAATATATCTCAATATACCGAAATTTTCACATAACACACGACCATAATAATATGAATATTAAAGAAGCTATCGAAGGGCGCATTTCTACACGTGCCTTTTTGGATAAAGATATACCCAAAGAAACAATCAATAATTTGCTTAAAACGTCGCGTTGGGCACCTTCTGGAACAAACACTCAACCTTGGAAAGTGATTGTTGTTAATGGCGACACAAAACAAAAGATTAGTGATGCTTTATTAACGGCTGTTAAAAACAAGGTGAAAGGTCATGCTGATTATCAATACTACCCAGAAGCATGGGTTGAGCCATTCAAAGGTAGGCGTTTTCAATGTGGTATGGATTTATATTCCGCATTAGACATTGGTCGAGATGATAGTGAAAAGCGTATGGAAGCAGGATTGAATAACTTTAGGTTTTTTGGTGCGCCAACCAGTCTGTTTTTCTTTATAGATAAAGATATGGGCAAGGGTTCTTGGGTTGATATGGGGATGTTTATTCAATCTGTCATGTTGGCAGCGCGTGAATATGGTTTAGGTAGCTGCCCGCAAGCGTCGGTTGCTGACTATCCAGATATTGTTCGTGAAATAACGGGGGTGTCTGATCAACACCATTTAATATGTGGTTTGTCGCTAGGATACCCAGATGAAAGTAAGCCAGTGAATCAATACAGAACAAGGCGCGAAGATGTTGACTCATTTACTACATGGCTTGATTGAGTTTACTTAATTTCAGCTAAAGGAATGTCCCGTTCTTTAGCCCATGTTACCCATTCAGATGCGGTGCTTTGTTTAAAGACTTGAGACAGCGATTCAGCATTCAACGTTTCTAGCTCTAACTGCTCTTTTAAACGGGCACTAAAATGCGGCTCTAACGCAGCTAATGCAACTGAGCCTTTTTTAGTTTCATATATTGCGTACTCAGGTAACGTGCCAGCAAGCAACCCACCTTCATTGGTCAGTTTATATTTTAGCGGTTGTGCCATATATTTTGCCGACTCGGAAAGAGCGATAACTTTCTTTTGCCCTTTTTTAGTTTTCTTACTCTCCATTAATAAAGCTAACCCTTCTAAAGCGGCCATTTCAGCACCGGCCATATCGGATATTAATGTACTGGGCATATTGCCATCTTTTAACACACCTAGTTTAGCTTGATAGGTTAAATCATGGCCTGCTTCGTTATCATTGGGCGTTGGGTAACCAACAATGGCTATATGATTTATTTGAGGGTAGTTTTGCTGCAAAGATGCCCAATCTAAACCTAAATTATCCAGCGCTTTTGTGCGCTGTGCAGTAAGGAGTAGATCAGCGGATAAAAACAGTTGTGACAACGCTTTTTTACCTTCCTTTGTTTTCAAATTTAAGCGTTGTATGTGCTGGCCAGCATTTACTTCTTGGTACCAATCGGGGCAATAGCGTTCTAGTGGGTCGCCGTCTGGCGGTTCAACTTTTGTAACTGTCGCGCCAAGGTTTAACCACCTTTTTGCTGCCAATGGGCCTGGTATATTAACTGCTAAAGTGACAATATTGATGTTTTTTAAAGGCTGTGACATTTGTGTCTATACCTAACGTTATTTTTTGTTGAGAAAGTTATTCATCAACTGTTTAGCTTCTGGGGAATCAAATAAGGGCACAAAGGCTGTTTGTTCGTAGGCTAGGCCTTCGTCCAATGTTGTGTTCAGGGCTTTATTTACACAGGCTTTGGCAACTTGCGAGGCTTGAGCTGTTTTACTGGTTATTGTTTCAGCCAGTTTGATTGAATCTGGCATTAGTTTTTTAATGTCAACCACGCGGCTTATAACCCCTCTTTCTAAGGCCTCGTTTGCCGACATCGGCCGTGCTGTTAATATCATTTCCATTGCCAATGATTTACCGATTAACTTTGTAAGGCGTTGCGTACCACCAGCCGCTGGAATTAACCCCAACGTTATTTCAGGTAAAGCAAACTTAGCGGAGGTGGATGCAATAATCATGTCGCATTGCAGTGCTAGTTCAAAACCACCGCCATAGGCGTAACCGGATACTGCTGCAATGGTCGGTTTTTTACATTCAGATATCGCCGTCCAACCACTGGTATTTTCAAACACAGCGCTCATCTCAATGCCTGTTTTATTGGCCATTTCTGCAATATCTGCACCTGCTGCGAAGGCTTTTTCTGACCCGGTAATAATAATGACAGCAATATCGTCATTAGCGTCAAATGTGGCTAGAGCCTCGCCTAATTCAGTGAGTAATTGGTTATTTAAAGCGTTATATTGTTTTGGCCGGTTGAATCGAATTAATCCAACGCCATCGGCAGGCGTTTCGACAATAATTGAATTGAAAGACACTGTTACCTTGCTCCCATTCGCATGGCACCATCAAGCCGAATCACTTCAGCATTAAGCATGGTGTTTTCAATGATATGGCAAGCAAGCGCGGCGTACTCTTGAGGTTTGCCTAAACGTGATGGAAACGGTACTTGGTCTCCCAATGAATCACGCACATGTTCCGGCAAACCAGCTAACATTGGTGTTTCAAATATGCCGGGGGCGATAGTGCATATGCGAATACCGTGTTGGGCTAATTCTCGTGCTATGGGTAACGCCATACCAATAACACCCGCTTTAGATGCCGCGTAACTGGCTTGACCAATTTGCCCATCTTCTGCGGCGATGGATGCCGTATTGATAATAATGCCCCGCTCGCCATCGTCACTGGGTTCGTTTTTTGCCATCGCCTGAGTAGCTAGGCGAATGACATTGAATGTACCAATAAGATTAACGTTGATGCCACGCTCGAATAATTCTAATGGGTGTGGTTTACCTTCTTTATCTAATACTTTGTTAGTAACAACGATACCGGCTGCATTAACAACGCCGTGAATGCCAGTAAAGTTGTTCTTAGCCACTTCAACAGCTGCCATTACATCGGCTTCACTGGTTACGTCCGTTTTAACAAAACGACTGTTAGTGCCTAATTCTTTTTCTTTGGCTTTGCCTGTGTCTTCATTAACATCAAGGATAACAACGTTTGCGCCCTTCTCTATTAACACCGATGCTGTTGCACCGCCTAAACCAGAACTACCGCCGGTCACTAAAAATGTTTTATTTTCGTAATTCATTATTCTCTTTTAAATTTAATTCGTGTTGACGTTTATATATCTAATTCTATTTGTCCCAAACCCAATCTTTATACATTTCTCGCAGTGTTAATTTTTTAAATTTTCCTGTACCTGTTTTGGGGATAGCATCGACTGTTTCGACAGCATCTGGTAACCATATTTTTGTGAATGAACTGGCTAGGAAATCACGAATATCTTGGGTTGAAACTATCGCACCATCTTTTACAACGATAGCGGCCAGTGGGCGTTCATCCCATTTAGGGTGAGGTATTGCGATGACGGCGGCTTCTATTACGTCTGGGTGCCCCATGATGGCATTTTCAAGTTCAACTGAGCTAATCCATTCACCGCCGGATTTAACGAGGTCTTTACTTCTATCTGTTAATTGCACATAACCATGCGAATCAATTTTGCAAACATCGCCGGTTTTAAACCAACCATCTCCGCTGAACTTATCCTTAGCATCATCGTCTTTATGATAGGCTGCAGTAATCCAAGGCCCTCTTAGTTCTGCATCGCCTTGAGACTCACCATCCCAAGGTTGAATAACGCCTTCTTCATCGACAATTCTTACTTCTACAAAGGGAAGCGGAACGCCTTGTTTTGCTCTAACTTTATATTGCTCATCTTCACTCAAGGTCAGTAATTCATTTTTGATATTACCGGTTGTCGCAAGAGGTGACGATTCGGTGAGCCCCCATGCTTGGATAATTCTCATATCAAAGCGATCAAAAGCACGAAACAGTGATTCCGGAACTGCCGCTCCGCCAACGGCCATGCGCATATTGGGAGTTGTTTTCCATCGCTGTGGTTCAGCTTCCATTGCTTCTTTAATAGCAAGCCAAACCGTTGGGACACCGGCACTAAAAGTAACTTGTTCTGTTTCATATAGGTCGAGTAGGCTGACAGCATCCAAATGTGGACCGGGGAATACCTGTTTGGCGCCAACCATCACTGAAGCATAAGGTAACCCCCAAGAATTAACATGAAACATCGGCACCACCGGCGTAATTACATCATGCTGGCTAATGGCGAGGCAATCTGTCATAGAGGTGGCCATAGAGTGGAGAACGGTTGAACGGTGGCTAAACACAATGCCTTTAGGCCGACCAGTTGTACCGGATGTATAACACATGCCAGCAGCTTGGTTCTCTTCAATAGCTGGGTAATCAAAATCACTATCACCGGTTGATATAAAGTCTTCATAATCGGTGTATCCATCTGCCACAATGTCACCCGTTAAAGGAACAACAATGACTTTTTTAAACGAAACCTTATCTTTGAATTGCTCGTAAAGGGGTAGCAAAACATCATCAACAATTAATATTTGGTCGTTGGCATGATTAGCAATGTAAGCAATATCATCGGCTGATAGCCTTAGGTTTAGGGTATGTAAAACGCCGCCCATAATAGGGATGCCTAAATAGGCTTCTAAGTGAAAAGAATGATTCCACATTAAAGTGGCAACTGCTTCGCCTTTTTGAATCCCGCTTTTAGTTAACGCTGATGCCAGCTGTTTGGTGCGTTGTTGAACTTGGCCATACGTTGTACGGTGAAGTTGCTTATCAGGCATTCTGGAAACGACTTCTACGTTTGGAAAAAGTAAGCCGACCCTTTCAACCAAATGTGGCAAGGTCAGAGGAAAATCCATCATAGTACTTTTAATCATGCTATCTCCATTTAGCCAAGTCAGAACGTACGAAACTTTATTTTATCAAAGAGGTTTTTTGTTGAAAAAGGCCTTTAAAGCTGCTTCGTGCTCTGGCGCATGATGTAACATCGCTTGATTAGCCGCGCACAATTCCAGGTGATCTGTAAAACTTAAGCGATCTGTCGAATTGAGCAAACGTTTGGCAAGCCTTAATGTATCTGGAGATTTGCAAGCTATTGATTGGGCTAACAGCATGGCTTCATCAAGCAATTCAGCTGGCTGGACTACTTTTAACAACAAGCCCATTTCTAATGCTTCATCGGCTTTAAAAACCCGACCGGTTAAGACCAATTCTGCGGCCCGTTGTGCGCCGACTAATTTGCTGAGCAACCATGCACCACCATCTCCGGGAATAATAGCTAAGTTCACAAAAGTGGAACCAAAACGCGCTTTGCTTGATGCAATACGAATATCGCACAACATAGCTAAGTCAAGCCCAGCACCCACTGCTGCGCCATTAACTGCGGCAATCAAGGGCTTTTCAAAACCGTACATTAGTTTTGATAGGCGATGAATACCTTTACGGTAATTTTCTTGTAACTCCAAGGGATCACCTGCAAACATCTTCACGCGACTCAACATATCTTTAACATTGCCACCAGAAGAAAATGCCTTATCAACACCGGTAAGCACGCAAACTCGCACGCTTTCATCAATTTGAACCTCTTTAAACGCAGCAATAACACTTTCTAAAACAACGGGGTCTGTAATAGCGTTCATCGTTGTAACATCGTTCATGCTGATGAGTGCGACACCTTTATTTTTTGTTACTTGTATGATGTCTGGCATTGGTTTATTTCCAGTGTTTTTTAGATAAAATTCTGTTTTCGCAAGCCTGTTGGTGAAGCTGTTCTCTATCCTCTGGATGTGCGATGCTAATAAGTGCTAAAGCACGATCATTAACGCTTTTGCCTTTAAGATTAACGATACCGTATTCGGTTACCACGTACATAACATCCGAACGAGGTGTCGTGACCACAGTGCCAGGCGCAATGCCGGGTACTATTCTTGATACTGGGTTGCCATCAGCATCGTTATAGCGAGATGACAAACACATAAACGATAAACCACCTTTGGATTGTACTGCACCGCGAACGAATTGTAGCTGCCCACCAGTTCCAGATATATGACGGTAGCCAGAGCTTTCAGATGCCACTTGCCCTGAAAAGTCAATTTGTAAACAGTTGTTAATGGACACGACATTGTCATTCGCCGAGATGAATTGAGTTAAATTTGTCTCATCCACAGGCAAGCTTAAACACATGTCATTCTTGTGAATAAAGTCGTAAGTTCTTTTAGTTCCTAAGGCAAAGGCATAGGTAATTTTTCCGCGATGGGTCTGCTTTTTCCAACCGGTGATTTTTCCCGCTTCAACTAAATCCACCATTCCATCAACAAACATTTCAGTATGAATGCCTAAGTCTTTAATATCAGACTCTGCCAGCGCTGAACACACCGCGTTAGGCATGCCGCCAATACCAATTTGCAAACAACTTCCGTCTTGCACTAAAGGCACAATATGGCTGGCAACCGTTCTATCTAAATCTGATATCGGTGCATTTGGTAGTTCAAATAAAGGCGCATTATCACCTTCAATCACCGCATCAACTTCAGAAATATGAACACTGTTTTCTGTACCGTAGCAATACGGCATTTCTGTACAGGTTTCCACTACAATTTTTTTGGCCACATCACAGCTGGCACGCACATAGGCATTGGTTGCACCGTAGTTAAAGTAGCCATGCTCATCCATGGGTGCTGTCTTGATGACAATCATATCTACTTGACGGTATTGACGATAAATTCCGGGGCCTTCACCAAAGTTAAACGGTATATAGCTTTGCAAACCTTGATCAAATTTTTTGCGGTCATAACCCGAAAAGTGCCAGTTCTCAAAGGTAAAGTGTTGCTGTTGAGGGTCGCATTCAATCACTTGTCTGGCGCGTGTTGATAGCGTGCCCCTAACCGTTACATCGATTAAACGGTCTTTTTGTAAGGCCAACGCAGCATCAAACGCATCGGGTTGTTGAATAGACATGCCAAACTCGAGCATATCACCACTGTTGACCCAAGCAGCGACCGTATCGGCCGTCTTTGTTTTTTCTTTTAGTAATGTCTGAACTAGCATCATTATGCTCTTATGGCTTCATCATAGTGGCTTCACCAACAATGACCGGTTTACCTGCAACAGAACAAATCGTTTCTAGAACGACAATTTTTCTTTTTTCATTAATTGATGTAATCGTTACAGTTGTTCTGACGGTATCACCGATCAAAACAGGTGCTTTAAACTTTAACTCTTGTCCTAGATAGATAGAACCTGGCCCAGGTAGCTGCATAGCTAGGGTTGCGCTGATAAAACCAGCTGATAACATACCGTGTGCGATGCGTTCTTTAAACATGCTGGCTGCCGCGTATTCAGCATCAATATGTGCAGGGTTAAAGTCACCGGTTACACCTGCAAACATAACAATATCCGCCTCGGTAACGGTTTTAGCCATTGAAGCTGACATACCTACTTCTAAATCATCAATTGTATAATTACTCATTATTTCCTCTTATGTAGTCCAATCAGGTTTTGTTTTGTTGAAAAAGGCATCGATGCCCTCCTTCGCTTCATCCCTTTCCCAAACATCAGCTAAGCTTTCCGTTGTATATAACTCGCACTCATCATCTGAGTGGGTCGCAACATAGTCAATTAAATTTTTAGCGGCGCGTATAGAATTGGGGCCGCATTTCAAGATAAGCGACACTTCTTTCTCTATCGCCTCATCTAAATCGCTCTCTGGAACAACAACAGCGACTAAATTCATGTCTTTTGCGTCTTGTGCGCCAAATATTCGCGCATTGAGAAAATTACGCCTTGCCTGCGCTTCACCAATTCGTCGCACAACATACGGTGAAATAGTGGCGGGTATCAACCCTAGTTTAACTTCTGTTAAACCGAGCTTGGCTGAGTCAGAACAAACGGCAAAATCACACACAGATACAAGACCAACGCCGCCACCAAATGCAATTCCATTTACTTTTGCTATCAATGGCTTAGAAAGACTATTTAAAGTCTTTAATAGCTTTGCTAAATAGCTGCTTTCTTCAATACGTTGAGTTCGAGGTTTGCCGATATTGCTTTTCATCCAAGCCAAATCACCGCCTGCACAAAAGCTTTTGCCTGCACCAGTCAAGACAACGACTCTTATATCGCTTGAGGCATTAATGTCATCGCAGGCATTTTGCAATTCGGCAATGAGTTGTGCACTCAGTGCATTATGAACATCCGGGCGGTTTAGCGTTATGGTCGTAACACCACGCTTATCCGTCTCAACCTTTATACAATCATAATTCATAACGATTTTAACGGCAGCCGTTTAGGAAAATATCGGCATATTGTTTAACCAAATCATCAATAGTAGCGGCGTTTGGCTTGTACCATACAGATGACCAATTTAAGCAACCCAGAACCATTAGCCGGAAAAGCTGTTCGTCGAGCTCTTCACGAATAACATTTTCGGTTTTACCTTGGGTCATTAAATTACGCCATTGTTGTTCGTAATGTTCACGCTTCTTGTGAGCTGAAATTTGAACGGCTTTTGGTATTTGGCCGTTATTTCTTATCGTTGTCGTGGTGTAATCAGGGTGTTCTAAAATAGCGGTTAAATGCCCGCGCATAAATGCTCTTAAACCCATTTCGAATGAATAATCATCCGGGAGTTTCTCTATTTCTTCAGCGACGGTATCACTAATAAACTGAATACTTTGATCAAGCACTTCCACCATCAACGCTTCTTTCGACGCAAAATGATAGTACAAGCTACCTGCTTTCATATCGGCGGCGGCAGCAATTTCTTTTAATGAGGTGGATTGATAACCTTGCCGACTAAACATTTGCGCTGCCTTATCTAGAAGAAGTTTCCGCGTTTTTGCCTTTTTTAAAACCGGTTTAATTTGGGTGACTTTTTGATTCATTATTTTTTCGAACTCATTTCTAACGAAGGTTAGATTCTAATTAGCGTTAGAATTAGTATAATGATACTATTTCATCTTAGCAATAATTATATGGAGTGTCACCATGCCGTTTAATATCAAAATCAACGATGACGTTGATGAACTAAGAGACGCTGTTCGTAAATTTGCAGAGGGCGAAATAGCGCCTCTAGCAGATGAAACTGATTTAAAGAATGAGTTCCCTAACCAACTTTGGAAAAAATTTGGCGACATGGGTCTACTCGGGATAACCATCCCCGAAGAATATGGCGGTACTGGTTTAAATTACCTATCACACCTTGTTGTGATGGAGGAGATTTCTAGAGCCTCTGCCTCTATTGGGCTCTCATACGGAGCCAATTCTAACTTATGCCTAAATAATCTTTATTTAAATGGTACTGAAGCACAGCGGCATCAGTATTTACCTAAATTATGTACGGGCGAATACATCGGTGCTCTTGCTATGTCAGAACCTGGAGCGGGTTCAGATGTTGTGGGTTCAATGAGTTGCCGAGCGGTTAAGAAAGGCGATAAATGGATCGCCAACGGCAATAAAATGTGGATCACCAATGGACCGGATGCTCATGTGCTTGTCGTGTACATGCGTACAGCCGGGCCAGAAGCCGGTTCAAAATGCATGACGGCGTTTATTGTTGAAAAAGGTTTTAAAGGCTTTAGCACGGCACAAAAGCTAGACAAACTCGGTATGCGTGGTTCAAACACATGTGAACTTGTTTTTGAGGATTGTGAAATCCCTGAAGAAAATGTTCTTGGTGAAGTGAACGAAGGCGTTAAAGTCCTGATGAGTGGCCTCAATACCGAGCGCATGGTGTTATCAGGCGGCCCTATTGGTATTATGCAAGCGGCTATGGATATTTGCTTGCCTTATATTCATGAGCGAAAGCAGTTTGGCAAACCAATTGGCATGTTCGAACTGATGCAAGGAAAAATGGCTGATATGTATGTGGCTCTACAATCAACACGTGCTTTCGCCTACCGATTAGCTGAACAGTATGACAAAGGCAATGATTCGCGAAAAGATGCAGCCGGCTTATTATTATTTGCTTCGGAAAACGCGGTCAAAGTATCACTAGAAGCAATTCAAACGCTCGGTGGTAACGGCTACATCAACGAATTCCCAACGGGACGCTTATTACGTGACGCAAAACTATACGACATTGGTGCCGGCACCAATGAGATTCGTCGAATGTTGATTGGCCGTGAGTTATTTGAAGACACTAAATAAATAGGTAACTCAATGTCCCCTAAATCAGTTGTTATTGTCGCTGCAAAAAGAACCCCGTTAGGCTCCTTTCAAGGGCAATTCTCAAGTTTAACTGCCACCGATCTTGGTGCAAATGCAATACAGGCCGTATTAGACTCTGTACAGATACGCACTGAGCAAATAGACAGCGTGCATTTTGGTTGCGTTTTACCTGCAGGCTTAGGTCAAGCACCTGCTCGTAACGCGGCTTTAAAAGGTGGCGTTAGTTTATCAACACCCTGCACCACCATTAATAAAGTATGTGGATCTAGCATGCAGGCCGTTATTTACGGCTTTAACCAAATAAAAGCCGACGATGCTAAAGCTGTTGTCGCAGGCGGCATGGAATCAATGAGCAACGCACCTTACCTGCTCCCTACTGCACGTAGCGGGCAAAAAATGGGCCACGGTGAAATGATTGATCATATGTTCTTTGATGGGCTTCGTGACACCAAACACGGTAATTTGATGGGTTCATTTGCTGAGTTATGTGCCGACAAGTTTAGCTTTACTCGTGAGCAACAAGATGACTTTGCTATTAATTCATTGCAACGTGCGACAACGGCCATTGAATCCACCGCGTTTGTTAATGAAATTACAGCAGTTGGCGTTAAAACTCGTAAAGGCGAAACTTTTTATTCAATAGATGAACAACCATCAAAAGCTAATATTGAAAAAATTCGCAGCTTGCGTCCTGCTTTTAAAAAGGACGGCAGTGTCACCGCAGCGAACGCCTCATCAATTTCTGATGGTGCGGCTGCGTTATTGTTAATGGATGCCGATGAAGCCAGTCATCAAAATATAAAGCCACTCGCTAACATCATTGCCCATACGACACACGCACATGATCCTGACTGGTTTAGTACCGCGCCGATTTATGCCATAGAAAAACTTCTTAAAAAATGTGACTGGGCACTCGACGACGTTGATTTATTTGAAATAAACGAAGCCTTTGCCGTTGTCACAATGGCCGCTATACAAGAACTCAAGCTAGACCCAAACAAAGTAAACGTTAATGGAGGCGCTTGTGCGTTAGGCCACCCCATTGGCGCGTCGGGCGCACGTATTATCGTCACGCTCATTCATGCATTAAAAAACCGTGGCCTGAAAAAAGGCATTGCAACACTCTGTATTGGTGGTGGCGAGGCTACTGCCGTTGCCATTGAAATAATTTAACAAAAACAACACGCTATGCGACATATATCCTCAAAAATCGAAACTGCATCCCCTGCTTTTAAAGACAATGCCGAGCAAATGAGCTCCTTGGTGGATCAAATGAAAGAGCGCATTCAAACCGCGTCATTAGGTGGCGGTGAACGGCCTCGTGCAAAACATATCGCTCGGGACAAGCTACTTCCGAGAGATCGAATAAAAGCCTTACTTGACCCTGGTAGCCCCTTTTTGGAACTGTCTCAACTGGCTGCTTACGGCATGTACGATGATGATGCGCCCGCAGGCGGCATTATTACCGGCATAGGCCGTATTCACGATGTTGAAGTAATGGTCGTGGCAAACGATGCCACTGTTAAAGGCGGGACTTATTACCCGATTACCGTAAAAAAACATTTACGCGCACAAGAAGTCGCCCGTGAAAATAACTTGCCGTGTATTTACCTTGTGGACTCCGGCGGTGCCTTCCTACCCTTGCAGCATGAAATATTTGCAGACAAAGAGCACTTCGGCAGAATTTTCTTTAACCAAGCGAATATGTCAGCACTGGGGATTCCTCAAATTGCCGTGGTAATGGGCTCATGTACCGCTGGTGGCGCTTACGTACCTGCCATGTGCGATGAATCGATTATCGTTAAACAACAAGCAACAGTCTTTCTTGCTGGCCCACCGCTAGTAAAGGCGGCAACGGGTGAAGAAGTTAGTGCCGAAGAACTCGGTGGTGCTGAAGTGCATTGCAAACAATCCGGTGTAACCGATCATTTAGCCGAAGATGACAGTCATGCGTTGTCTATTGCGCGCGATATTGTTTTTAACCTGAACCGTAAGAAAGATGTTCCTGTAAAAGTACGCGAAACAACAGAGCCGCTTTACCCTACGTCCGATTTGCTCGGCGTTATTCCCAAGGATGCAAAACAGCCGTTTGATATTCGTGAGGTTATTGCGCGCCTAGTTGATGGCTCAGAATTTCATGAATTTAAACCTTTATACGGCAGCACCTTAGTCTGCGGTTTTGCGCACTTGCACGGCTACCCGGTCGGGATTATTGCCAATAACGGCATCTTATTTTCAGAATCGGCACTTAAAGGTGCGCATTTTATTGAACTGTGTAACCAACGAAAAATACCGCTTGTTTTCCTACAAAACATTACTGGCTTTATGGTCGGCAAAAAATACGAACATGAAGGAATCGCAAAAAATGGTGCGAAAATGGTGACTGCTGTGTCCTGTGCCAGCGTACCAAAATTCACCATTATCGTGGGCGGTTCATACGGCGCAGGCAACTACGGTATGTGCGGTAGAGCCTATGGTGCTCGTATGATGTGGACATGGCCTAATTCGCGTATTTCTGTGATGGGCGGTGAACAAGCAGCATCTGTTTTAGCGACGGTTAAACGCGACAACTTTGAACGTAAAGGTGAAGAGTGGTCTAGTGAAGATGAAGAAACATTCAAACAACCTATTCGTGATGAATACGAAGAAAAAGGTAACCCCTACTATGCAACAGCACGCCTTTGGGATGACGGTATTATTGACCCACGCGACACACGAAAAGTTTTAGGCTTGGCGATTGCTGCATCAATGAATGCACCGATTGAAAAAACAAATTACGGCATCTTTAGGATGTAGGTTAAAGATATGTTTAAAAAAGTATTAATTGCAAACCGTGGCGAAATCGCTTGCCGTGTCATTTCCACGCTTAAAAAAATGGGCATTACCAGTGTTGCGGTATATTCGGAGGCTGACCGCCACGCACGACACGTTAAACTTGCCGACGAAGCTTATTATATTGGTGGATCACGCCCTGACGAGTCGTACCTAAAAGTCGACACACTGATTGAATTAGCACAACGGATTGGTGCAGAAGCCATTCACCCTGCTTACGGATTTTTATCCGAAAACAGTGACTTTGCCCGTGCCTGCCTTGCTGCCGGCATTACTTTTATTGGTCCCTCAGCAGAATCCATTGAGAAAATGGGTGCAAAAGATGCGGCTAAAACATTAATGGAAGCTGCCAATGTGCCCGTTGTGCCGGGCTATCACGGTAAACAACAAGGTGCTGAGCATTTAAAAAATGAAGCCGATAAGGTTGGTTATCCTTTACTAATTAAAGCGGTATCTGGCGGTGGTGGTAAAGGCATGCGTGTAGTTAACGCACCTGACGATTTTGTCGATTTACTCGATGCTGTTATGCGTGAGGCTCAAAATGCTTTTGGTGATGATCGGGTGTTACTCGAACGCTATATTGGCAAACCACGTCATATTGAATTCCAAGTGTTTGGCGATACGCACGATAACTATGTGCATTTACACGAACGTGAATGCTCGTTACAACGCCGTCATCAAAAAATTATTGAAGAAACGCCCTCTCCATTTTTAGATGATGCCACTCGGGAAGCCATGGGCATTGCCGCAGTTAACGCGGCTCGTGCTATTGATTACAACGGCGCAGGCACCATTGAATTTATCGTCGGCGAAGACCGTTCGTTTTACTTTATGGAAATGAATACTCGCCTTCAAGTCGAGCACCCTGTTACCGAAATGGTCACCGGGCAAGATCTTGTTGAATGGCAATTACGAGTGGCAGCAGGCGAACGGCTACCGCTGACCCAAGAGCAAATCACCAGCACAGGGCATTCATTTGAAACCCGATTGTATGCCGAAAACCCAAATAATTTATTTTTGCCATCAACCGGTAAGCTGCAACACCTTATTTTCCCGCAAGCCAATGAAAACTGCCGTATAGAAACTGGTGTCGAACAAGGCGATACCATCAGCGTGTTTTACGACCCAATGATTGCCAAATTGGTGGTTTGGGGTGAAAACCGTGAAGTGGCCAGAGCACGCCTTGTTAATGCACTCGGTGAAACTGGCATTATGGGTGTTGAAAACAATATCGCTTTTCTCGAAACCTTGGCGAACCACCCAGATTTCATCAATAACAACATCGACACGCAATACATTGATGCAAAACTTGATGGCTTGCTTGCGGATAGCGATGTTGAATTGCCACAAGCTGTGTTACTTGCAGCCAGTGTTCGCTTGCTGTTGGATGAACAAAAAGCGGTGGCCTCTATGGCGGCTCAATCAAAGGAATCAAACTCCCCTTGGTTCGATACAACAGGCTGGCGACCAAACGGCCAAAGTGAACGCAGTTTATATTTTAAATACAAAGATGGTGAGCCGTTAGACGTTACTGTGACTGAGCACGATCATCATTTTATAATTCATTTAGATAATGACTTAGAAGTGCTATTAGATGAATCTAATGGCTCATCGATTCGCTTACAAATTAATAAGTGCTGGGAGCGATTTAACATCCTTAAACACGGTGAAGAGCTCAGCATATCGTGGAAAAACCGCTGGTACGCACTGACGGTTATCAATCCATTTGAACCAGACTTGTCCGGCTCAAGCTTGGCGAGCAATATCATAGCGCCGATGCCTGGAAAATTACTAAAAGTATTCGTTAACCCCGGTGATTCGGTAAGTGAAAACCAGCCCCTAGCAATCTTGGAAGCAATGAAAATGGAACACACGCTCACCGCTCCTTTCGATGGCGTTGTTGACGATGTATTCCATGCCCAAGATTCTTTTGTGGAAGCTGATGTCACCTTAATAACTTTTGTGGAGCCAGAATAAGCCATGGCAACATATCCAAAATCTATACGCATTGTTGATGTATCGCCTCGTGATGGCTTACAAAACATTAAACAAAACGTTTCTACAGCGGATAAAGTTGGGCTTATTAATCGGCTTCAACAAGCGGGTGTTAACAATATTGAAGTAGCTAGTTTTGTCAGCCCAAAGTGGGTGCCGCAAATGGCCGATGCAGTGGATGTGCTTGCCCAACTAGACTTAAACAATGGCATTAATTACGCTGTTTTAACGCCCAACTTAAAAGGTGTAGAACGCGCATTAGAGTGCGATGTTAAGGAAATTGCAGTTTTCTCAGCCACATCAGAAAGCTTTACGCAGAAAAACACCAATTGTTCTATTGATGAATCGTTACAACGTATAGAAGAATTGATGCGCCCTGCTATTGCACAAAACGTGCGTGTTCGCGGCTATGTGTCCTGTGTGCTGGGTTGTCCTTATGATGGTGATATTGCCGCAGAAAAGGTGGCTGAGGTAAGCGAAGCGCTTATAGACTTAGGGTGTTACGAAGTTTCATTGGGTGACACCATTGGTATCGGTACGCCTCTAAAAGCTAAAAGGATGCTTGATGTTGTTCTTAGCAAAGTGTCAGCTGATAAAATTGGCTTACATTTTCATGACACACGCGGGCAAGCCTTAGCAAACTTATTAGCTTGCTTGGAATACGGTGTCGCAAGTATAGATGCGTCTGTCGCTGGATTAGGCGGCTGCCCTTATGCCAAAGGTGCATCGGGCAATGTTTCAACTGAAGATGTGGTGTATATGCTCCACGGCATGGGCATTGAGACTGGTATTAATCTAGAGAAGCTCGCTGCTGCCGGTCAATACATTACTCAACAAATTGGCATAGCTAGTAATAGCCGTGTCGGTAACGTTTTAATAAAAAACTAATATGAACAAACAACTCTGGGCACCCTCTCAGTCACGCATTGAGAACTCGCAAGTTTGGCAATTTGCCCAAACCGTTAATCAACGCTACGACCTGTCTCTAAATAGTTATGGCGATCTGTATGATTGGTCTATTGGCAATATCCCAGCGTTTTGGCAGAACATTTGGGAAAGTAACGACGTTATTCACTCTACCCCTTTTTCATCGGTTGTTGATGATATTCATAAAATGCCAGGGGCGACCTGGTTTGCTGATTCACGTTTAAACTTTGCAGAAAACTTACTACGTTTTCGTGATGACCGAACCGCTGTGTATTTTTGGGGCGAAGATCAAGTTAAAACTCAATTAAGCTATGCAGAACTTTTTGCCGAAGTTGAAAAACTAGCGCATAGCCTACGCGAAATGGGCCTAACCAAAGGCGATCGTGTCGCTGCGTTTATGCCCAATATTCCAGAAACCCTTATTGCCATGCTGGCGACAGCGAGCATTGGTGCGGTATGGTCATCCACCTCGCCCGACTTTGGGATTAAAGGCGTGCTGGATCGCTTTCAGCAAATTAACCCCAAAGTGGTGATTGCTGCCGATGGCTATTTATACGGGGGCAAGTACATTAATACGTTGGATAAACTAAATGCCATTGTTGACTCACTCCCCTCTGTGGAAGCGGTTGTGGTGGCTAAGTATATTGAGAAACCTGAGCTAGGCAATATCAATAATGGTGTTTTTTGGGATGACTTTCTAGCAAAAGAACCAGTAGCGCTAGTCTTTGAACAATTACCGTTCGATCACCCGCTGTACATCATGTATTCATCTGGGACCACGGGCTTACCAAAAAGCATCGTCCATTGTGCGGGCGGCGTGCTACTACAGCACCTTAAAGAACATAAATTACATGCGGATATGAACCGCGACAAAACGCTGTTCTATTTCACCACCTGCGGCTGGATGATGTGGAACTGGTTGGTATCGGGCCTTGCAACTGGCGGTGCTATCGTGCTGTTTGATGGCAACCCGCTAAAACCAGATAAAAGCATTTTGCTAAAGATGATTGATGAACTAAACATCAATATATTTGGCACCAGCGCTAAGTACATCGACACGCTGGAAAACATGGGTATAAATCCTGAAAACTTATCTAAATTTCCTTCATTAGAAACGATTCTTTCAACCGGTTCGCCCTTGTTAGAAAAAAGCTTTGACTACGTTTACCGTGATTGGAAGGAAGACGTATTGTTGGCCTCCATTTCTGGTGGCACTGATATTGTTTCTTGTTTTGCTGGCGGTGTTCCTTGGCTGCCTGTACATCGTGGCGAATTACAATGCAGTATGCTGGGCATGAAGATGGAAGCGCTTGATGAAAGCGGCCAAGCTGTCATTGGTGAAAAAGGCGAATTAGCGTGCAGTGCTGCATTCCCTGTAATGCCTATTTACTTTTTAAATGACGATGGCGGCAAAAAATACCACGACGCGTATTTCGATGTATACCCCAACATATGGTGCCACGGTGACTATGTGGATATTAACGAACACGGTGGCGTGCGCTTCTTTGGTCGTTCAGACGCTACTTTAAACCCCGGTGGCGTACGCTTGGGTACTGCTGATTTATACCGCGTGGTTGAAGCATTACCAGAAATCTCAGACTCAGTTGCTGTAGGGCAACGTTGGGACGGTGATGAACGTATCATCCTGTTCATCATTCTAAATGATGGCGCTGTGTTTAATGAGGCATTACAAACCACCATCAAAAAAGCCATTAGAGACAAATGCAGCCCACGGCATGTGCCCGCACTAATTATAAAAACCAAAGCGATTCCTTACACATTAAGCGGTAAGAAAGTTGAATTAGTGATTAAAAAGCTGATTCACGGTGAAGTGGTTAAAAACAAAGATGCTTTGTCTAATCCTGACAGCTTGGATTTTTATCAGCAACTGACATTTAATTAGAATATAAGCAAAAACTGATGAAAGTCACTGGCATAAATTTCAATTCGCTTTAGAATAATATCTTTATCAATAATTAAGGTGAAAGTCACATGGCTAGAAGACAAGATAGATTAACCGTAGACGACGTAAACGGCGCATGGGCGATTATTCCAACCCCAGCTATTGATACTGGTGATCAATGGCAAACTGAAGACAGCGTTGATTATGACGAGGTAGCTAAAGCGGTTGAAGGTCTTATCACTGCTGGTGTTGATGCCATTATGTGCCAAGGCACGTTTGGTGAAGGTGCGACGCTAACATGGGAAGAAAAGAAAAAAATGATGGAAGTGATGGTTGAAACAGCCAATGGCCGTGTACCGGTTTTTGTTGGCGTTACCACCATGAATACCCGTGAAACCATTCGTCAGTTAAAGCACGCTCGTGATATTGGTGCAGATGGCACCATGCTTGGCTTACCGATGTGGCAACAAATTGATGTGCCGGGTGCTGTTCGTTTTTATCAAGATGTGGCAGAAGCCGTGCCAGAAATGGCTATTTGTGTTTACGCCAATCCAGAAGCCTTTAAGTTCGACTTCCCTGCACCATTTTGGGCTCAAGTCGCTAACATTCCACAGGTTATTACGTGTAAATATATTAATATTGGCCAATTGCATTTACATACGTTGGTCTCACGTAAACAAATTCGTTTCTTACCATTAGAATTTGATCACGCCGATGCGGCTAAAATGGACCCTGAATTCCATACCGCATTTTGGTCACCTTGTGCCTGTACAGGCCCAGAATTAACCATTCTTTGGCGTGACAGCGTTAAAGAGTCCGTTAAAACGGGTGATTGGTCTGTACCGAATGGCTTATATGAGAAAATGATTCCTGTATTAGCGAATTTATTCCCACCAGGTGGCTTTGCTGAATTCTCTCGTTACAACATACAGCTAGAGAAAGAACGCATCAATGCCGGTGGCTGGATGAAAGCCGGCCCTTGTCGCCCGCCTTACCAATCTGCGCCTGCAAATTATTTAGAAGGTGCTGCTAAAGCGGGTTCTGGCTGGGCTGACTTAGCTCAAAAAGTTATTGATGGTACGCTTTAACTAAGGACTATAACTTTCTGTTTTAGAAGGGAAGCAATTTATTTTACTTCCTTTTTTATTGCAGTTTAACTTTAGCTAGACCCTTCCAGTCGGTTGTGTATTGATTTGAACGATTAATGAGTACTGATTGCCGCAGTTTTTTATCACCTACCGCTGCGAGCGTTAATTGGTTGTTAAAACGCCGGTTGATTTGGTCTAAGGTGGTCATCAGTTTTTCACTAAGTTCATCTACGTTTGGTGCGAATAAGTCGTGCTGTGTTGTCCTGCTGGCGCCTGAACTTGTAATGTCCCCTAGTACAACGCCCGCTTGTTGGTATTGGTGTCCTTCTTTATAAATGTTAGCCAGTAATTGTTTGGTTATTTTCAGCAAGTCTCTGCTGTCATGCGTAGCGGATTTTAGTTTGTAGTGTGCCGATTTTGAATACACCTCACTGTTGTCAAAGGGGCTGGTGCGAATAAATACGCTCACTTTTCTTGCTAGCCCTTGCTGCGCGCGTAGTTTTTCTGCGGCTCGCAGGCAAAACACACTAAGCGTTTGCGCTAAATCTTGTTCACTGGTTAGCTTGGCTTTAAAGCTTCTAGAGCAAATAATTTGTTGCTTGGGCTTGGCAGGTTCCGCAAATGGCATAACAGGCGTGCCTTGTAGCTCTTGCACTGTTTGAGCCAAGGTTATATTGAAGTGTTTTCTAATTGAACCTATGGATTGAGACTGTAGATCCCAAACGCTTTCTATTCCCCGTGCGTTTAATTTTTCTGTTGAACGTCGCCCAACGCCCCATACTTCATTAATAGAGGTTATTTGCATGATTTTTTTTCGCTTAACAGCATTGCTAATATCAACCACTCCACCTGTTTTCGGCCACTTCTTGGCTGCATAGTTTGCTAGTTTTGCAAGTGTTTTGGTTGGACCAATACCCACGCCAACGGGTATGCCTACCCACTGAGATAAGCTGTTTTTAATATCATGCCCTAATTCGCTTGGCTCAACGTTCGCTCTATCTAAATCGACGAACGCTTCATCAATAGAATAAACATCTACTCTTGGGGAAAACGCAGATAAGCTGTGCATAATGCGCGCAGACAAATCGGCATATAGGGGGTAATTAGAGGAAAATAACTGAATATCGTGCTGTTGGATAAGACCTTTCACCTCGTGGACTGGCACAGCCATTTTGATGCCTAAATCTTTAACTTCTTGGCTACGTGCCACAATGCAGCCGTCATTATTGCTGAGGACAGCAACCGGCTTATTTATTAGATCTGGGCGGAATAATCGCTCGCAACTGACATAAAAATTATTGCAGTCAACAAGCGCTATATTTGCAGGCATTTAGCTGTTTTTTCGACGAATTTAGACATTGTGGATAACACTGGTTACCACACCCCAAATAACCATCTCTGCGCCCTCATTCAGCGGTATATCAGGGAACTCAGGGTTCTCGGGCGCTAATACGAGTTTGCCTTCTTTTGAGCGTAAACGTTTAACCGTTAACTCGCCATCCAATGCGCAAACAACAACTTTACCAACACTGGGGTTTAGAGAGCGATCAACAACCAACACATCCCCAGAATGTATACCTGCGCCGAGCATTGACTCACCTTGCGCACGAACGAAAAAGGTTGATGCAGGCTTGTTGATCAGTAGTTCATTTAAGTCAAGTCGTTTTTCAACGTAATCATCAGCGGGAGACGGGAAACCCGCGGCAACACTAGCTCCGTAGAAAGGGATTGATGGTGAGGAGCCATCAAGATCTGGAAAAAAAACATTTGGGTAGTCAATGTCAGTGATTTCCGATTGTTTCTTTTTATAGTCCAGTAGTTCTGTAACAGTTGCTAATAAACTTTCTGGAATTCTAACCGCTTTAGTGGGTTCGCCATATACAGAAGAACCTTTCTTACGCCCTGCTCCTGCACGCACGCCGCCTCGTTTTGATGTGTTGTCTGCCATAGGTATAACCTCTTACGATATTGTCTTTTGATTAGTGTACTTAAATCAAATGATAATTAAAAGAGGTTTTAAAGTTATCCACTGAATCTGTGGATAACTTTGTGTAAAAGTCGCTTAAAAAAAGAAAAATTGAAGACTGGCTTATACTTATAAAAAACGGTCACTTTTTGACCAATTAACCAATTTATGTAGTGTGGTCAATGATGGAATGCTCTTGAACGCCAAGCCCTTCTACTTCGGCAATAATATGGTCACCTGCTTGCAAAAACTGTGGCGGCTTAAACCCAAGCCCAACGCCTTCAGGAGTGCCGGTAAAAATCAAATCCCCCGGTTGTAGGCTCATAAATTCATTAATGTAGCTGACGAGTTTTTTCACAGAATGAATCATTGTGTCAGTATTACTGGATTGTTTACGTTCGCCGTTTACATCTAGGCGTACATTGCATGATTGATACTGCTTAAATTCATCCAAGGTAACGAAATATGGTCCAATGGGGGCAAAAGTATCAGCACTTTTACCTTTTAACCATTGACCACTGCGGTGTTTTTGAAAATGACGCTCGGAGACATCAATGCCGGTACAAAACCCGGCAATATGCGCCTCTACTTGGTCTTCTGTAATATATTTAGTTTCTTTACCAATAATAACGACCAGCTCAATCTCCCAGTCAACCTGTGTTGCGTTTTTAGGGCGTTCAATGGGGTCAAATGGACCATTTAACGAACTCACTGCTTTTGTAAACAACACAGGTTCTTCTTGCTGCTTAGAGCCTGTTTCTTTGATGTGCTTGTCGTAATTAAGGCCAACGGCAATAATTTTACCTGGGTTTAGTAGTGGTGCGCCAATGCGTTCATTACTATTTACTATGGGTAACGTATTTATATCAATATTATTTAACAGGGTTAAACCACCATTCGCCAGAAAAGACGATGAAATAACATCACAAACACCCTCTAAGGACCGTATGTTTTGCTCATTATCTAGCAAGCCCGGTTTTTCTTGCCCTTTCGGGCCATAGTTCAGTAGTTTCATATGCAAATGCCTTTATAATTATTCCAATGAATTTCAAACAAACACTCTTGTTGATTAGCTTAAGTGCGCTTTTTTATAGTGTGTCTACTATAGCAAAGTCACAACGGGTTGTTTCATTGAACTTATGTGCAGATCAACTGTTAATGGAATTACTAAAACCCTCTTCACTTGTTGGTATTACTCAGCTTGCGTCTGACGCTTCGGCATCTTTTTCCTATAAGAAAGCCAGTAATTTCCATCAACATAACGACCGCATTGAAGAGGTGATGGCGCTAAAACCGGATTTGATTGTTGCGGGTGCCTTTACATCTACGGCAACCAACCAAATGCTTGATCAGTTGGGTTATAAGGTTGTTAAGCTCGGCTTGCCTAAAACTGTTGACGATATTATTCAGCAAATAGCCTTTTTGGGTGAGCAAGTAGGTCAGTTGCAACGTGCGAACAAACTCATTAAAACGATGCGCGATGAGATAACAGCTTTAGAATCAGGCGACCAGGCGGCACCTGCATTACGCGCTGTTGTGTATTACGCCAATGGCTTCAGTGCCGGCAAAGAGACGATAGTGAATGAAATATTACAGCTAGCTGGTTTAAAGAATATTGCGGCTGAAACGGGTATGGCGTATATCGCACCGCTATCATTAGAGTCTTTGCTCGTATCTAACCCCGATGTTCTGCTGTTAGGCAGATTAGACGCTAATACAGATTCGCTAGCGCACCAAGTGTTACAACACGATGCGATAGAAAAACTCAGCGCGTTGGAGCACGTACAGAAAATTAGCGTGCCAGACCGTTACTGGAGCTGTGCAGGCCCATCATCCATTGCTGCAGCTTCTTATATTCAGCAAAGCATAACGCACTAATATGCCGACATTAAACTCATTAAATAACCGCTACCAAGAAAAGCGTCTGACCATTATGTTGATTATTGCATTGCTCGTGTTGTTTGTTATTTCATTAATGGTTGGCGATGTTAATTTAAGTATAATCAATACGTTAAAAAACATTTCTAATGATAACTCTAGCTTAGAATCCATCATCCTAATGGATATCCGTTTGCCAAGAACTTTATTAGCCGTATTGATTGGTGCATCGCTAGGCTTGTCGGGTGCCGCCTTGCAAGGGATGGTTCGCAACCCATTAGCTGAGCCCGGCATTATAGGCGTTTCTACCAGTGCGGCATTGGGCGCAGTGATTGTCTTTTATTTTGGATTGGCAACGGCTTTCCCGATGGCGTTACCCTTGGGTGGCATTGTGGGTGCGTTATTAGCCGTTATCTTCCTGTATGCATTAACGCGGCATAACAACAGCATGCTAACGCTTATTTTGGCCGGTGTAGCCGTCAGTAGTTTATCTGCTGCCTTAACAGCCTTAGCGCTAAACCTGTCCCCTAACCCGTATGCAGCCTTAGAAATATTTTTTTGGTTAATGGGGTCGCTGGCCGATAGAAGTTTTACTCACGTCTGGCTTATATTACCTACAACACTGATTGGTTGGTGGTTGATGCTTAGCACGCGACATGACTTGGATGTTTTATCATTAGGCGACGATACGGCTCAATCATTAGGTGTTCAAATTCAACGATTGAACAAACGAATAATTCTGGGCGTGGCTTTATCGGTAGGTGCTGCCGTATCAGTCAGCGGTGGTATAGGGTTTGTCGGTTTAGTGGTGCCGCATGTATTGCGCCCTTATGTAGGTTACCAGCCGGGGCGTTTACTTATTTGTAGTGCATTAGGTGGCGCGGTGTTGCTATTAGCTGCGGATATAACCGTGCGATTATTAGCGACCCAACAAGAGCTAAAAATAGGCGTTTTAACCGCGTTATTAGGCGCGCCCTTCTTCTTACATTTGATTCTAAAATCTAAGCGGGAATGGGCACCATGAGCATTCAGGCGTCAAACATTCACGTTACCCTATCCGGGCAATTGATTTTAAACGATATTAATGCCGAATTCCCGCCCGGGCAATTGATTGGCTTAATTGGCCCTAATGGTGCGGGTAAATCAACATTATTGCGCGTCTTGGCGGGTCTACAAATGATTCAAAAAGGCCATGTCAGCATTAATGGTGAAAGGCTTCAAGAACTGCAACGAATTGATTTAGCAAAAAAAATGACTTACTTGGCACAATCAACAGAATGCCATTGGCCAATGAGTGTGGAACGCGTTGTTATGTTAGGCCGGCATCCGCATGTTAATAGCCAACAGATTGGCGACGTAGATATGGAAGCGGTCAAGCAAGCGATTAAAGATGTGGATATTGAACACCTTATTGGACGTTCGGTGAACGAACTATCTGGTGGTGAACGAGCACGCGTGATGTTAGCAAGGGCATTAGCGACTGGAAGTGATATTTTGTTAGCTGATGAACCGATTGTGTCGCTAGATCCACGGCATCAAATTGAAGTGATGGCACTGTTGCGAAATCAGGCGAACAGAGGGAAAACCGTTATTGTCGTATTGCATGAATTACATTTGGCCATGCGGTATTGCCAACATTTGATGCTGCTAGACAATGGGCGAAAAGTGGCTGAAGGGTTAACAGAAGATGTATTAACCGAGTCAAACTTGAAACGGATATATGGCGTAAATGCTTTGTTTGGTAACCATCAAGGAGTGCCTTGGGTTTTACCGTGGAGTAATGAAAAAGAGGAGAGTATTTAAATACTCCCCTCTTTTATTCAAGGGGCTTTAATTAACGGGTTGATAGTTAATTGAGAAAAATACATTAGTACCGTCTGTGTTGTAACCTGAGACCGTTTCATATTCTTCGTTAAACAAATTAGCCACTTTAATTTGGGCTGTTAAATCTTTATTGATATTGTAGGATCCGGTTAAATCAACCGTTGTAAACCCCGCAAGTCGTCGAGTGTTAGCGGCATTATCGAAACGACGCCCTGAAACAAAAACCTTACTCGCCACATTGAAATTACCAAAAGATTTATTTGCATTGAGTGTAAACGTTTGTTCAGCACGTCTAGCTAATACATTCCCATCATTCACACCACCGCTTTTGTTTTCTGGGTCTAGCCAAGACAATTGGCCATCCAGATTAACACCAGATAATTGGGTCGCTGCATGCAGTTCCAAGCCTTTAATAACCGCTTCAGAAATATTTTGTGGCACAAAGAAATTATCCAGAGCGATGAGGTCTTTGATTTTTGTACGATAAATATTTGCAGACCAGTTTATACCGACGTGTTGACCTTGAACTCCTAATTCATAGGATTTTGATTGCTCAGGGTCTAGGTTTGGGTTAGAACCAAAAGGTGAATATAGGTCAATTAACGAAGGCGCTACAAAGGCCGTACCAAATGAGGCGGTTATGCGTAAGTTATTCGCTAAAGCAGTACCCCATGCGATATTGCCCGTTGTATGGCTGCCAAACTGTTCATCATCTTCATTTCTTATGGCCAACTGGTACGAATGTGCGTCATATTCGCCCAATAATTGTGCAAATACTGCGTTACTATGACGGTTTGTTTCAGCAAAACCAGAAGACTCTTCAACTTTGTCATCTTCATAGTCATAACCAATGGTAAGTAAATGTTCATCATTTAACTGAACATCACTTTGAATACTAAAGTTATCTTGAAGGTTATCAGCAAAGCTCGTTGCAAAAGCGCCCTCATTATCTAGCTCCATACGACCTTGGCTCAAGGTGCTTTTAATAGTCCAACTATCCGAAACATCGATGCTTAGCGTACTACCATACGTATGTTGTAAAAAATCACTGGTATTAAAAAACCCGTCAAATTCGCTTTCGCCTTCGCTGTATAAGCTAAAAAACTCCAACTCGGCAGTGTTACCAAAACGATGTCCAACACGTAACGAAGCGTTAGCATTACGGTAGGCATCCCTGTCTGGTTCAGTTGCAAAACAGCCAATAAAAAGTGTGCCGCTGCGCCCATCACAGGAATTAAAGCCGTTCGTTTCTGTATAGCCACCACTTAAGTTATACCATGTTGAAGAATCTCCGCCAGATAACCCAAAGGTGGACTCTTTTGTGCCATGTGTGCCAAAACCAACTGAAAGACTAGGCGTTAATTCCCCCGAACCTTTTTTAGTGAAAATCTGAATTGTCCCACCAATAGACCCAGAACCATATAAACCTGACTGAGGACCGCGCACCAACTCAATACGTTCAATTTGATTTAACGGTATATGCTCAATTTGCGGGGCGCCAAATGAATTTTTGGCCAATTTAACCCCATTTAAAAGTATTTGAGTATGGTTAGACTCAGTTCCCCTTAAAAAAATAGATGTTTGTTTACCAAGGCCACCAGTATTGCCGATCGTGACGCCAGCAAGCCCTGAAATAGCTTCCGCAACAGTTTTGTATTGGTATTTAGTTATATCTTTTTTAGTAATGACAGATACCGACGAAAGCGTTTCATCAGCAGTTTGTGCCGTTCGCGTGGCTGTAACAATAACCGTGTCGTCTTCAGCAAATACGGCAGATTGAGATAGTGATAAAGCAGCAACACTTGCCGCTAATAGTGTTTTTTTCATGAGATTTCCTCGTTGTAAGGCGCAGCCCCGCGCCAATAAATAAAAACGCCACAAGAGGAATAGGAAGAAGTTGAGAATAAAAAATCAACATCAGCCAAGTTGCCCACCCGCAACGTACCGGTTTGCTAGTGGCAGGTCTCCGGGCTCATAAGTGATTAATTATTACGTTAATCAATGTATCGCCTTCCCATGTTTTGACACAGTGACGTTTGATACATTTTGGCTTATATACCGTTGCGGGGGCAGCGTTGGGCTTGAAATAAATCGTACCAACTTCCCTATTAGTTGAGTGCTATACTCAACACCAAAAGCGAACGCATTATCTGTTCTTTTAATAATGTGAGTCAAGCGACTTTATTTAAAACAACAAAAAAAGCCATCCATGGGTACGAATAAAATTAATATTTTGCTGGTTGATGACCATGAACTTGTCCGCTCAGGCATTGAACAATTACTAGCGACCGACCCAGATATTGACGTATTAGCTGTTGCCTCATCTGGCGAAGAAGCGATGCGTCTAAACGACCAACTTAATCCCGATATTATTCTTATGGATTTAAATATGCCAGGGATGGGTGGCTCTGAGGCAATCAAATGTATTTTAAGACACAAACCCGATGCAAAAATTATTGCCCTGAGTGTTTATGATGATGGCCCTGTGCCTCATCAATCATTATCAATTGGGGCTAAAGGCTATATCAACAAAGGTTTCCCTGTTGATGAAATGATAAAAGCCATCGTCATGGTCTATCAGGGAAAAAATTACTTATCTTCCGCTGTTGCAACCAATATGGTCTTTACTAACAGCGAACCAGAAAAAAACACGTTTTCTCAGCTCAGCAGTCGTGAATTCCAAATAGTAAGCAAATTACTCGAAGGCGAAAAGATTAACGACATAGCGGTTGCGCTTTCAATCAGCCCTAAAACTGTTAATACACACCGCTATCGAGTACATCAGAAATTAGGTGTTGGTGGCGACATAGAATTAGTAAAACTGGCGATTAAGGAAGGCTTTATAACAAATGTATAAAATTTTAAAATTTATGCTCGTCATAACTAAACTCATAGGGTAAAATTCGCGCTCAATTTGATTGCCTGGGTGGTGAAATTGGTAGACACACGGGACTTAAAATCCCGCGACTTTAACGGTCGTGCCGGTTCGATTCCGGCCCCAGGCACCATTGAATATCGAGGCTCCAGCAATTATTTGCTGGGGCTTTTTTATTGCCTATAGTTTTCGGGTCAATGCGGGGTCAATGCTGAATTGTTATTTGTTATCTTTTTAGCAATCGTTTCCCCATCGTAAGAATGGGACGAATATAAAGCGTCGATAGACTCGCGCTCAACATATTTCCCTAGATCACAAATAACCAAGAAAAACATAGAATACTTTGCTCCCAAAAGGTTTGCGGCAGTAATCAACTATATAAAACAACTGTTAATCATTGGAACACTGATTCGAATCCAGTCGGAGGAGCCATATATCAAAGTCTTAGTTACCCTTGCGGTGCTGGGGCTTTTTTATTTTCAGATATATCCTTGATGTACCGTCACCACCACGACGGGCTCATAGTTCATTTCCTCAGTCCATTTTCTATTTCTGTATTGCTAGCAACATTCACCTCAAAATAAACCCAACAAACCACTTAATTTAGAATAAACACTAATTTGACAAGCGACAGTTCAAAGGGTTAGAGTTCGCGCCAATGTTCCCGAAAAAACACATCGTGCTTAAACACCTAACCATACTGCTTCTGATTCTTAGCACACTAAGCTATAGCAGTGTGTGGGCAATGAGCGGTCATGATGATATTGCCGGGGAACATCAGCAAACTATATCTCATATAGCTGATTTACACAGCACTGATCTAACTAGTGATCAAGACAACCACCTAGATGATGATCACTGCTGTCACGCCGGTGCTCATTTGTTAGGCTTGATTGGTCTCTATACAAAAGTATCACTTCACGTAGCTAAACGTGACACCTTGGCATATAACCTACTTTTTCAGTCACACCAAACCAGCCCGCTCCAGCGTCCCCCTCTTAGCTAATTCCTAATAATTTTGTCGGTTATAGCCGGCGATACCTACACGATTCATTAATTTAAATCGTCTATGTTTTATTTTATTTATAGGAATTACCATGAGATTTTTAAATGTCATTAGCCTTTTTGCATGCGCCTTATTGTTGCCCTCAACAGTTGGTGCTAACGAGCAACAGAAGTTCGAAAGTTGGCTAAACCAAGTAGTACAACATCACCCTAGGTTGCAAGCAGCTCAAGCTTCTGCTGATAAAGCAGCAGCTGAGCTTCGTGCTGCCAATCAACCCTTGTTCAACCCTGAACTTGAATTTGAGTATGAACGAGCAGGTGTTGACACAAAAACAGCGGGCATCACTCAGACCATTGACTGGGGCGATAAACGATTAGCTCAAACACATCTTGCCGATTACAAATTACAACTTAGCCTTACTGAATTAACTGTCGCACAGCAAAAGTTATCTGCTGAAGTTTTATTAGCATTGGTTACATATCAAGCCAGTTTTGATACCCTGAAAATAACCGAAAAACGCTCAAATTCGATGTCACAGTTTTTCAGTATTGCCAAACAGCGCTATCAGGCTGGAGACCTTACCGAAATTGAACTGGCTCTAGCCCAACTAGCAAGCAGCGAAGCGAATTTTGAGTTAGCTGATGCTCGCTCTGAGTTAATTATCAATAAACAAAATCTTTACGTGGTATTAGGAAACAGGAGTAACTCTTCACTAATACCATTACCAGTAATGAACAGCATACCTAGCAGCTCCGAATATCCGGTAAAAGATTCAAATCAAATACTCGATCGCTTACCAGAAATGCGCCTTGCCATTACTCGAATGAACATTGCTCGTGCAGAAATTAAATTACGTCAGAGTGAACAACGCCCTAACCCAAGTATTGGAATAAAAGCGGGTAAGGAAGGCAACGACAATTTAACAAGTCTTAGTTTCTCCATGCCTCTGTTTGTACGAAATAATTTAAGCGCTGAAGTAGATGCTGCCCGCTTACTACTTATACAGCGTGAGTATGAAGCGACAAGCACAAGACAAGCATTACTCGCTCAACTTACTTCAGCAGAACAAACACTTCAGGTTAATCGTCAAGCATGGGCTCAGTGGAAAGCGACCGGAGGTCAGCATTTATTACGAAAAGAAAAACTGTTAGGCCGTCTATGGAAAGCAGGTGAATTAAGTACAGCCGACTATTTGGTGCAACTCAAACAATCACTTGATACCGAAGAAAGTGTCATTAGGCAGCGCGCTCAACTATGGCAGTCTTGGACGCAATGGCTCATTGCCTCTGGCGATATTGCTAAATGGATAAGCCCCCAAAGTAGCCTACAAACAAACAGCATCCCTAAGAAATTAGGCAGTGGAGAATAATAATGAATAAGTTTAATACCATTTTTTTGATCACTCTTTTAACTCTATCAAGTGCTCAAACCATCCATGCATCAGAAGATGACCATGACCACAAAACCGCACATACTGAAGAAGATCATGATACGCATGAAGAAGACGGTGATGCCCATGAAGAAGATCATGATACGCATGAAAATGACGGCAAAAAACATGAAAAAGGCGGTGATGCACATGAAGAAGAGGAAGGAATTCATTTAACAGCTGCTCAACAAAAAGCAGCAGGCATAACCACTACGCCCCTCCAGTTAACGAATATAGACCTCAGCATTAGTGCACCAGGCGAAATAACCCTAAATGCTTATGCAACCAGTCAGGCTGTATCACTCATTAATGCTCAGGTTGTTAAAAGACATGCAAAACTAGGTGATTTAGTGTCTACGGGGCAGCCATTAGTCACGTTATCTAGTGTTGAAATGGCACAGGCACAGGGCGACCTTTTAGTAGCTGCTCGAGAATGGACCCGTGTTCGAAAGTTAGGACAAAAAGTAGTTTCTGCGGCTCGATACATACAAGCCAAAGTAAACAATGAACAGGCTCGTGCAAAAGTGCAGGCATATGGCATGAACCAACAACAAGTTGAGGCCATTTTAAAAGCGGGTAATGCCAGACTGGCCAACGGTCGCTTCCAACTATTAGCGTTGCAAAGTGGCACCGTAATTCAGGATCAATTTACATTGGGTGAAGTAGTTAATGCAGGTCAAATGTTATTTAAAGTTAGTGATGAAACGAAACTTTGGGTAAATACTCGACTAACCGCAAAACAAGTTACAGACGTGCAAATAGGAGCTATGGCCAATGTCATTTTTGGTAAAAAAACATTAAAGGGAACCGTTATTCAACGTCATCATTCTTTGGATGAAAGCACACGTACTATTGGTATTCGTATCGAAGTAGCAAACCCTGATGACGTATTACACCCAGGTGTTTTTGTTGACGTAAACATTGCTGCAAATAACGCAGAAAAAGTACTGTCTGTTCCTGCCGATGCGGTTCTACGTAGCCCTGATGGCGATTGGATGGTATTTGTTGAGCACGAAGACAACCAATTCGAGCCTAAAGAAATCAATGTATTACGAACAAATAATGGAGTGACGGTAATTGATGGTATTGATGCAGGCACTCGCGTCGTAACTCATGGTGCATTCTTTTTACAATCAGAATTAGCAAAGTCTGGTTTTAACATTCATAACCATTGAGGCCACAACCATGTTTAATAAAATTATTGACCTCGGTATTAATAATCGTCTGCTGGTAGTGCTTTCACTGCTGGCGACTCTTGTTGGCGGAACATTAATATTACCTTCACTTAATCTTGATGCCTTTCCGGACGTAACCAATGTTCAAGTACAAATTAATACTGAAGCTCGTGGACTTGCTTCGGAGGAAGTCGAGCAACTAATCACCTTCCCTATCGAATCCGTGATGTACGCCTTGCCTGATGTTGAAGAAGTTCGCTCAATATCTAAAACAGGGCTATCTGTTATCACTGTCGTTTTCAAGGAAGGAACCGACATCTATTTTGCCCGGCAACTTATTTTTCAACGCCTGCAATCGGCACGTGAGCAAATTCCAGATGGTATTGGAACCCCTGAAATGGGGCCAAATACTTCAGGGCTTGGGCAAATATATCAATATATTTTGCGTGCTGACGATCCTGAAAAATTTGATGCTATTGCCTTGCGAAGTCTAAACGATTGGGTGGTCAAGCTGCTATTAATGCCTGTTAGTGGGGTAACCGAAGTCTTATCATTCGGCGGTGAAGTTAGGCAGTACCAAGTGCAAGTACATCCCAGTAAATTACTGTCTTATAAACTAACCATTAAAGATATTGCTGAAGCTATTGAAGAAAACAACCGTAATGCAGGTGGCTGGTATTTAGACAGAGGTGCGGAACAACTCATTATTCGTGGTGTAGGCTGGGTACGAAGCGACAAAGAGGGTTTACGTGACATCGGTAATATTCCGTTAAAAAATATTGACGGCGTATCAGTACGAGTCAGTGATGTGGCAATAGTCGATTTTGGCCCTGAAATTCGTCAAGGCGCTGTGACTATGTCGACTCGTGATGTTAAAGGAAACCCAGTTGCAATGGGCGAAGTAGTAGCAGGGATCGTAATGAAACGCTTAGGCGCTAATACAAAGGCGACTATCGATGGTATTAAGGCAAGGCTACCCGCGATACAAACGGCATTACCGGACGGTGTGACTATTGAACCTTTTTACGATCAAGCAGACTTAGTCAATCAAGCTGTTAAGACGGTAAGCTCAGCATTATTACAAGCATTCGTATTGATTATTGTTGTCTTAATGCTGTTTTTAATGAACATCCGTGCCGCTTTTTTGGTGCTCATCTCAATGCCAATATCGGTTGGTTTAGCACTCATGTTTATGGCCTATTGGGGTATTTCAGCGAACCTGATGTCGTTAGGTGGTTTAGCCATAGCTATCGGTATGATGGTCGATGGTTCGGTTGTGATGATGGAAAATGTTTTCAGTCATTTAAGTAAGCCTGATAGGGAGCACGAGCAATACGCTCAAACAGTGCTAGCGGAAGGTGCACCCGATCCATATAACGTAGCTCAAGACCATCATGGGATTTCGCTTCGAATTCTAATAGCTGCCCGTGAAGTCGGCAGGCCGGTGTTTTTTGCGGTGATGATTATCATCATCGTATTCGCACCATTATTTACGTTGGAAGGTGTCGAAGGCAAGTTGTTCCAACCAATGGCTATTTCAATTGTATTGGCTATGTTAGCTTCGTTATTAGTTGCGCTTATTATTGTGCCTGCGCTGGCAACATACATGTTCCGTCACGGGGTTAAAGAAAAAGATAATCCAATTGTTACCTTTTTTGACAATATGTACCGCCCGCTGTTATCACGGGCTTTAGGTGCACCTCGTAAAATTGTCTTCGGCGCCGTCATCTTGTTTATTGGCTCACTCGCTTTAGTGCCTTTTCTTGGAACAGAGTTTGTGCCTGAATTGGAAGAAGGCACCTTAAACATTCGTGTCACACTAGCGCCTTCATCTAGCTTAGAAACCTCATTAGAAGTATCTGGCAAGCTTGAAAAGAAATTGATGACCTTCCCAGAAGTTCTATACGTTTCCAGTCGAGCTGGACGTGCTGAAATTGGCGGTGATCCTGAACCTGTATCCAACGTTGAGATATTTGTTGGCTTGAAACCTGTAGATGAATGGACAAGCTCATCCAACCGTCAAGAATTACAAAAATTGATGGAGGAAAAGATGTCAGTTCATCCTGGTTTGCTATTCTCATTTTCACAGCCCATTGCTACTCGCGTAGATGAGTTACTGTCGGGTGTGAAAGCACAATTAGCTATAAAGCTGTTTGGCCCAGATTTAGCCACGCTTGCAAGCACCGGTAAAAAAATAGAAGGCTTGGTGCGCAAAATTGAGGGTACTCGCGGCGTTGAAATGGAACAAATTGCGGGTGAAGCTCAATTGGCTATTCGTCCTAATCGCGATTCATTAGCACGTTATGGCATTCCTGTTGCGCAAGTAATGGATCTAGTCGCCAATGCCATTGGTGGCATGGAAGCAGGTCAAGTCATTAACGGCAACGAACGTTATGATATTACTGTTCGTTTGGATGCAGGTTATCGCAACAGCATAGAAGCCATTCAAAATATCACCTTACAAGCACCAAACGGTGCATGGGTTAAATTGGCTGATGTAGCTGAGGTGAAAATCGAATCAGGTCCACCACAAATCCGTCGAGATGATGTGCAACGACGAGTGGTCATTCAATCCAATGTTGAAGGCCGTGATATGGGTGGCCTTGTAGCTGAAATAAATCAGCGAATCAATGACGAGATTGATTTACCCGCTGGTTATACCGTTGTGTTTGGTGGGCAGTTTGAAAACCAAAAGCGAGCACAAGATAAGCTGATGATTGTCGTTCCCGTTTCACTGGGAATGATATTTTTAATGCTGTACTTTGCATTCAATTCTGTCGGGCAATCCTTATTGATTATGTTGAATGTGCCACTGGCAATGATTGGCGGTATCGTTGCATTATTTATCTCTGGCCAATACTTGTCTGTACCGGGTTCAATTGGCTTTATTGCCTTGTTTGGTGTTGCGGTATTGAATGGTGTGGTGATGATCAATGCCATTAATCAACGCATTGAAGATGGGCTATCTTGTGAACAAGCCGTGTTTGAAGGTGCTGTGTCACGTTTACGACCCGTGCTCATTACCGCCGCAACCACGGCTCTTGGGCTTATCCCAATGTTACTAGCGACAGGGATTGGCTCAGAAGTACAGAAGCCACTGGCAACGGTTGTCGTTGGCGGGCTTTTCTCAGCAACCTTGTTAACGTTGGTGGTAATACCTGCGTTATATGCGTATTTCTCAAAGCAACATAATGAAGGGTAGGAAATAGAAATGGCCGGATGT
This sequence comes from uncultured Piscirickettsiaceae bacterium, assembly GCA_913061075.1. Taxonomy (GTDB): domain Bacteria; phylum Pseudomonadota; class Gammaproteobacteria; order Methylococcales; family Cycloclasticaceae; genus Cycloclasticus. The sequence continues at coordinate 44,666 of CAJXSK010000013.1, forward strand.
GATAGCTGTTCCAGCGATAAAATAGAAGCGGCAACGAAACAACAAAAACGCGTATTGATCTTAGTTTTATTAATAAATGCGGTGATGTTTGTCGTTGAATTTATTGCTGGCATGCTAAGCCACTCCACCGCATTAATGGCGGACTCATTAGATATGCTGGCCGATGCTTTGGTGTATGCTCTAGGGCTATTTGCCCTAGGGCGTGCAACTCATTGGAAGAGTCGCGCGGCATTAACTAGCGGTATATTTCAGATGATATTGGGCTTAGGAATTTTAATACAACCAATCTACCTACTAAGCACTAACAATATACCTGATGCCTTCAATATGGGGGTGTTTGGGGTGTTGGCGCTCATTGCCAATTCAATATCTTTCTTCTTGTTAATGGCGTATCGAGACGGGGACATCAATATGCGAGCCACATGGGTATGCACGCGCAACGATATGATTAACAACGTCGGTGTGCTCATTGCAGCCGGCTTGGTTTATTGGTTCTCATCGCCGTTACCTGACATTATTATTGGCTTGATCATTGCCATAATCGTTATGCATTCTGCTTGGGGTGTTATTCGTGAGGCTAAGAGCACTTTAAACATAGACTTAGAATAGCTTTAAAGTGAGTACGAAAAATAAGTCTAGAGGCTCATTAACCGCAATCTTTTCAGGTACTCATGGATGACATTGGGAAAATAATATATCTTCACCAGTAGTGATAACACTTAAAGTAAAAGGTGGTTACTTATTCCCCGCATTGAAAAAAAACACGTTGGGTAAGCCTATTTATAGGTACAAAAAAACAACTCATATAACAATTGAGTAATTCAAGAAGAGCATTAATATGCGAATTCAATCATTAATTTTTAGTCTAATTATCTTTCTTTTTCCATTAGTAGGTTTTTCTGAAAGCTCTCATGACCACGGTTACGGCACATTACTGTAATGATATAAATAAGAAACTTATAGAGGGTTTTAATTACAACAATTTTGTTGTAATTAAATAAACATTACTTGAAAGCTCATTTCATAATAACTGAAATTAGAAATATTCACGGCCAGAAAGTAATAAACTTAGACAGGTTGCCGAGATTAAAAAACAGCCTTCTTCATCTGTCTGTAATCCCCCCATTCCTAACCGAAGTTAAAAGTAGAGGTTAAGCTGCATTCAGTAACTGTCTAGGCGGTATGCCTCCAATCGCCGTATGCGGG
>CAJXSK010000014.1 GCA_913061075.1 uncultured Piscirickettsiaceae bacterium
ACTGAATGCAGCTTAACCTCTACTTTTAACTTCGGTTAGGAATGGGGGGATTACACTAGACGACATACAAGACCAGATTAATTCTATGTTGGTATCAAGCCCTGAAGAGGATGCAGAAGAATATGCAATTCATGATTACGAGGGGTTTGGCAGTTACAGCTTGGGAGAGTATGAAGGGATAGACAGCGCGCAGGAGGTTGCTTGTTTTATCGAAGAGCACGGCGAGCTAGGCGCGGAGTTACTAGGTTATTACAGCGATATTCAAGACGCCAGAAAAGCCGTAGACGAAAGTTATTGTGGGTGTCATACCAGTGTGGCGGATTATGCCCAAGAGCTAACCGAGGACACCGGCAATATTCCAAGCCACTTAGAAATGTATATCGACTATGAGCGCATGGGGCGTGATATGGAGCTAGGCGGCGACATCTTTACAATTGAAACAGGCTATCAGGAAGTGCATATATTTTGGAGCCATTAAAAAAGTGAAGCCCCTGCTGCGGTGGGGGCTTTAATCTACCGCGCTTTTGGGGCTCAGCGGCCTACTGGCCTTAATTGCTCATCCTTCGCTTATATTGTCTCTTGTCGAGCCAAACTGAGCCCCAAAAGCAGTCCTTGCGCCTAGTCCTGTCGCAAGGGTCAAAGCAATGTCGATACCAGCATCGCTCTTTTTGTTTAAAAAACAGTATATTTAGGTATTTTAGATACCTAAATAATAGATAATATAAACCTTTTTATTGATTTAGTTTATAAAAGTAGATATATTGGAAGTATGAATACCGAAAGAGAGTCAAAATTAAACACTCTGCTTAGCACTCAGCCTTCAGGCATAGTGCTCTCTTCGGCATGGTTAACAGAACAGGGCTATAGCCTCGATTTACAAAAGCAGTACAAGAAAAGCCAGTGGTTTGATTCTATCGGCACAGGTGCCTTGATACGCCGTGGTGATCAGGTGGATTATCTGGGCGGCATCTATGCGTTGCAGTCTCAGCTAGGCCTCTTAGTGCATCCAGCGGCTAAAACGGCGCTGTCATTGCAAGGGAAGGCTCACTATTTAGAACTGTCTTCCAAGAAGGCGCAGCTTTTTGGTGGTAAGGATGAGAACTTGCCGCTTTGGTTTAAAAAGCGTGATTGGGGTTTAAGTGTAGAGAGTAAGTCAACGAGCTTTTTACCGCCTGAGCTTGGTTTGGTTGAGATCGACCATAAAAGTTTTAAAGTGAAGATATCCAGCCCCGCGCGAGCAGTGATGGAGTGCTTATATTTAGCGCCAAAGTCTCAGCCGCTTATGGAAGTGTTTGAGCTTATGGAAGGTTTGAATAATTTGCGGCCAGCGATAGTACAAAAACTATTGGAAGAGTGCACTTCTGTGAAGGTGAAGCGCTTGTTTTTGTATTTGGCAGATAAAGCAGAGCATGAATGGCTTAGCTATATCAATTTGGATAAGGTTGATTTGGGCTCAGGTAAACGTGCCATCGTGAGCGATGGCGTTTATGTCTCGAAATACCAGATAACCGTTCCCAAGGCTCTCGATTCAATGAATGGGGAGGCAACGGCATGAATAACGCCTACACCAAACAGGTGAAGCTGCTTTTGGATGTGTTGCCAGAGGTCGCCAAAGAGGAATGCTTTGCCATGCATGGCGGCACGGCAATTAACCTCTTTGTGAGAGATATGCCAAGGCTGTCCGTTGATATCGATTTAACCTATGTCGAAATAGCCGAGCGCAATGAAACGCTAGATGGTATTAACGCAGCCCTTATGCGTATTAAAGAACGTATCGAAGGCCTGCGCCCATCGATACGCATTCAGCATAAGGAGAATGTCTGTAAGCTCCAGCTTGATGAGCGCGGTGTGATGATCAAGATCGAAGTGAATATGGTGGGGCGTGGCTTGATAGGTGAGGCTACCAAAGCCCAGCTTTGCGAAGCTGCACAAGAACAGTTTGACGCTTTTTGTGCGATGCCGCTTGTGCCATTAGCACAGCTCTACGGTGGTAAAATTTGTGCAGCCATCGATAGGCAGCACCCAAGAGATTTATTTGATGTAAAGCTCTTGCTTGAAAACGAAGGTTTTACCGATGACATCAAGCGCGGGTTTATCTTTGGGTTGGTTGGCAGTAATCGCCCGACCCATGAAATGCTAAATCCGCATTTGCTTGATCAACGCATGGCGTTTGAAAACCAGTTTGAAGGTATGAGCGCAATAGAATTTAGTTACGATGAATATGAAGCCACAAGGCTTCAACTAATCGAAACGATACAGTCCAGTTTAAATGAAAGCGATAAAGCTTTTTTGCTAAGTCTTACTGGTTTGGAGCCAGATTGGTCGATTTATGATTTTCAGGCGTTTCCATCAGTGAAATGGAAGCTCCTGAATTTGGAGAAATTTAGGCAGGATAAGCCAGAAATCTATCAGCAGCAGATTGATGCGTTGAAAGGTGTTTTAGAGCAGTAAATTAGTTAGCGCGGCGGTTATTCTGTAGAATAGCGCGCTTTTTAGCCCCGAAAGGGTAATTTAACAAATAAGTACCAGTTTAAGTACCAATTAGGACGTTCGGGATGGCAGATAGTAATTTTTTTCAACAAATACAGTCACGTAGGACTTTTGCTATCATCTCTCACCCAGATGCCGGGAAGACAACCTTAACTGAAAAGTTACTATTGTTCGGTGGTGCTATACAAGTGGCAGGCTCGGTTAAAGGGCGTAAAGCGGCTCGTCATGCAACATCCGATTGGATGGGGATGGAGAAAGAGCGGGGAATTTCTGTAACGACATCGGTAATGCAGTTTGAGCATAATGAAAAGCTGCTTAATTTGTTAGACACGCCTGGGCACGAAGACTTTTCTGAAGATACCTATCGTACGTTAACAGCTGTTGATTCTGCATTAATGGTGATTGATTGTGCCAAAGGTGTTGAAGCTAGGACAATCAAGTTGATGGAAGTGTGTCGGCTTCGCGATACGCCTATTATCACCTTTATTAATAAGCTAGATCGTGAGGGGCGTGACCCTTTAGAATTGATTGACGAGGTGGAATCTGTCTTAAAGATAGAATGCGCACCGGTGACGTGGCCAATAGGTATGGGGAAACGCTTTAAAGGTGTATATCATTTATACAAAGATGAAGTGCACGTGTTTAGCCCAACCCATGGCGGTAAAATTGCAACAGGTGAAATATTTAAAGGCTTGGATGACCCGAAGCTTAAAGAGTTGATGGGTGATGAGGCTGAAGAGTTTTTCGAAGAATTGGAGCTTGTTCGTGAGGCGAGTAAGCCGTTTGATATTGAAGCTTATTTGGCGGGTAAACAAACACCGGTGTTTTTTGGCTCTGCGGTGAATAATTTTGGTGTGGGTGAATTATTAGATGCCTTTGCTGAATATGCGCCACCTCCCCAATCACGTGAAGCAGAACAACGGAAAGTAATGCCATCAGAAGAAGACTTTTCGGGTTTTGTTTTTAAAGTACAAGCAAATATGGACCCAGCACACAGAGACCGTATTGCCTTTATGCGAATCTGTTCTGGTGAGTACAACAAAGGCATGAAAATGAACCACGTGCGTATTGGTAAAAATATTCAGGTGGGCAACGCAATCACGTTTCAAGCCGATAGCCGTAAAAGTGTTGAGCAAGCCTTCGCTGGCGATATTATCGGGTTGCACAATCATGGGACTATTCAAGTGGGTGATACGTTCAGCCAAGGTGAAAAGTTAAAGTTTGGAGGCATCCCTTATTTTGCACCCGAATTATTTCGGCGAGCCGTTCTAAAAGACCCATTACGCATGAAGGCATTACAAAAAGGCTTGCAACAATTAACAGAGGAAGGCGCGACACAGTTGTTTAAACCATTTAAAAATAATGATCTTATTTTAGGTGCTGTGGGTGTGTTGCAGTTTGAAGTGACGGCACATCGTTTAAAGAATGAATACAGCGTTGAATGTGTTTACGATAATATTTCTGTTACGACAGCGCGTTGGGTAACTTCAGACAATGAGCAAAAGCTGGAAGAATTTAAAAAGAAGGCGCATGATAACCTTGCAGAAGACGGGAGCGGTTTTTTAGTATATCTAGCGACAAGCAGAGTAAATTTATCGTTAACTGAGGAGCGCTGGCCAGATATTACGTTTAGTGCAACACGAGAGCTGTAATTATTAAGTGAGGAGAGAGTGATGAGCGAAAAGAACTATACAATCGATGCATTGGAGCTTGGGCCAATGGAAAATTTTGTTTACTTGATTCAAGACCACGCCAGTAAAAGAGCAGCAATTGTTGACCCAGCATGGGACGTGCCAAAAGCGATAGAGTTAGCTAATCAACGTGGTTATAAAATAACGGATATTTTGCTGACGCATAGCCACCACGATCATATCAACGGTATTCAAGACGTACTAAATACGTTTGATGCAGAACTGCATTTACTTAAAGAAGAGGCAGCGTTTTGGGGCGAGCATGAAGGGACGCCAAGTTTGCATCACGGTGGTGATGAAATCATGCTGGGCAAAACCCCCATTAAAATGTTACATACCCCAGGGCATACACCTGGTTCAACCTGTTACCACGTTGATGATCAATTGATGACAGGCGATACCATGTTTGTTTTCGGTTGCGGACGTTGTGACTTTACTGGCGGTGACCCTGAAGTGATGTTTAAAACGTTGAATAAAATACGTACAGACTTATCCAGTTCAACGACTATTTTGCCGGGTCATAATTACGCGGTGAAAAAAACGTCAACATTAGCCGAGCAAATTAAAGGCAACCCGTTTATGCACCATCATAATGTGCAAGACTTTGTGCAATATAGAATGAACACACCATCGCGTAAGAGCCCATATGAGGCGGAACCTGAACCAAATTGTGGACACGACCATTAAGCAATATCATGGCGTATCAATTTAAAGACGATGATGTTATTTGTAGTTGTACAAACATCACTAAAAAACAGTTTTTAAAGGTTATTAATGATGAGGGTCTTGAAACACTTGAGCAGGCACGTGATGAAACTCGTGTGAATGTGGCGTGTGGAATGTGTGTTTATATAGTTGAGAAGTTACTGGCTGATAAGCAGTAAGATTACTCCTTAGTGAGCAAATATGTATGTTCAACCATCTGCGTAACGCCTTTATCTTTAAAGCGTTGAGATTCATTAAGGATGTCTTTTGACTCGAGAGTTGTTATGTCGAACTGTTCCGCAAAGTGTAGCTGTACCTCTTCTGGAGGTACAGAATGTGGCGGCCCTGTCATTTCGTGTTGTGGGTACTCAATGGTAATGAGTAGGCGGCTTTTTTCATTAGGAATCAGCTCACTTAGTTTTTTAGCATAATCTATGCGCATTTCTAGGGGCAAAGCAATCAATGAAGCACGATCATAAGTAAATTGGCAGCCAGCTACATCATTTGGCGTTAGGTTAAAAAAATCTCCGCAGAGTAAGGTGATATTCTCATATTTGTATTCAATAAACCGTTTGCCTTGAGTTATTGTTGGGGTGAGATTGTTTTCAGCAAAAAAATCATCGGTGGCTTTTTGGCTGATCTCTATACCAATCACTTGATCTAACTGGTTTGCTAACCAAAGAATATCGTGACTCTTGCCACAAAGGGGTATAAACACACTGTCACGTTGTGTTGCTTGCAACTTAGGCCAGTGTTTTTGTAAAAAAGGATTGGTTTGTTTTAGGTGAAAACCAATTTCATTTTTAGACCACCGTTCATGCCAGAATTCATGTTTCATGATGTTAAGTAACCTATTGGTTAATATTGGTTTTTAGGTGTTGAATAATCTGTTCAATTGGGATATCTTGATTATCGCTGTCTGTTCTAGCACGGTACTCCACCATGCCATTGTCTAGGCCTTTATCACCTAACACTATACGATGAGGAATGCCGATTAATTCCATGTCTGAGAACATAAAGCCAGGACGTACTTTGCGATCATCAAATAGTACGTCAAATCCAGCTTCTTGAAGTTCAATATATAATTTTTCTGCGGCGTCTTTTAAGCGTTCAGATTTGTGCATATTCATAGGAAGTAGTGCAATTTGAAAGGGTGCTAAAGCATCCGGCCAAATAATGCCTTTAGCATCATGGTTTTGCTCGATAGCAGCGGCAATAACACGCGTAACGCCAATGCCATAGCAGCCCATGGTCATCGTTTGGTTTTTGCCATTCTCATCGAGCACGGATGCCTTCATAGCTTCACTGTACTTGGTGCCCAGTTGAAAGATGTGGCCGACTTCAATGCCACGTGCAATCGTCAACGTACCATTACCATCTGGGCTAGCATCGCCTTCTACTACTTGGCGTAAGTCTTCAATTTGAGTGGACTCAGCTAAGTCGCGGCCCCAATTAACGCCGGTGTAATGCATGTCATTTTCGTTTGCCCCGCAAACAAAGTTAGCCATTTTTGCGGCACTGCGGTCAGCAATAATGCGAATGTCTAAGCCGATAGGGCCGATAAACCCAGCATTACAATTAGCTGTGTTTTTAATGTCTTCATCACTGGCCATCGTTAGAGGGCTGGATACGCCTTCTATCTTTTCTGCTTTAATTTCGTTAAGTTCATGGTCGCCACGTAATAATAGGGCGACAACCGTATCGTCATCACTTTTTACCAATAAGGTTTTTAAACAGTCAGCTGTTGTTACGTTTAAAAACGCGCTGATGTCTTCAATGCTACGCTTATTCGGTGTAGATACTTTTGTTAAGTTCGTATTGGCGTCTGTTCTTGGTGCTGAAGGTGCAAGTGCTTCAGCTTTTTCTACATTGGCTGCGTAATCACTACCCGTTGAAAAGGCGATGGCGTCTTCACCTGAATCCGCTAATACATGAAATTCATGCGAGGCATTACCGCCAATAGAACCGGTATCAGCAATCACAGGACGGAAGTTAAGTCCTAAGCGGGAGAAAATGTTGGTGTACGCCTGAAACATCCGGTCGTAAGTTTCTTGTAGTGACTCATCGGTTAAGTGGAATGAGTACGCATCTTTCATAATGAATTCACGCGAGCGCATAATGCCAAATCGTGGTCGAATCTCATCGCGGAATTTGGTTTGAATTTGGTAGTAACTGACGGGTAACTGCTTATAGCTTTTAACTTCGTTACGCGCTAATTCAGTGATGATTTCTTCATGTGTTGGGCCTAGGCAAAACTCACGACCGTGTCGGTCTTTCAAACGAGCAAGTTCAGGGCCGTACTGTTCCCAGCGCCCTGATTCTTCCCATAGCTCAGCGGGTTGAACAACCGGCATTAACACTTCTAATGCACCAGCATTGTTCATCTCTTCACGGACGATACTCTCCACTTTTTGTAATATGCGAACGCCCAGTGGTAACCAATTGTATAGGCCGGCTGCTAGTTTGCGAACAAGACCAGCCCGAATCATTAGTTGGTGGCTGGCTATTTCAGCATCTGAAGGGGTTTCTTTGACAGTATTAAGAGGGAATTGGCTGGTACGCATGGCTGTTGAGATTTTAAGTTTAAAGTTGTATTTTAAGGCTTAGAAAGCCTTATTGCATAGCTTAAGTATAAATAAGGGTGTTTATTTATTATAATTCGCGCTTTTCAAAACACTAGAAAGAATAATGATGAAAATTCTAACAAAACCAATGATTTATTTATCGCTAGCAATCGTGCTTCTTACGAGTTCTAGTTTAGCGTTTGCGGGTTCAGAGCTGATGACGTTGTTAAAAGTATTACGCGATAACGGTACGATTACAGCCGAACAATATGAACGTGTTATTGCTGAGGCACAAACGACTCAACAACAAGCAAACGTTGAAAAAGCAGAGCTGCAAGCAAAACTTGATAAAGCAACGGATGTTGGAGTGACGGTTAAAGGCGGCATTAAAGTTAAAACAAAAGATGGTGGTTTTTCTACCAAGCTAGGTGGTCGTTTACAAATGGACGCGGCGTATGTGGGTGAAGATGGCCCAGAGCAAGGCGACGGCACGGATATTCGAAGAGCGCGTTTGTCTCTTTCCGGAAAAATGTATAACGTGTGGGGCTTTAAACTAGAGAATGATTTTACAAAATCAGGTTTAGCGGGAATTACCGATGCGTACATTACGTACAACGGCCAAAAAAACCATACGTATAAAATAGGCCACTTTAGAGACAGCATTATTTTACAAGAACTGAATAGTGATAATGATACACAGTTTATGGAACGTGCCTTGTTATCTGCTTTTGGCCAAAGCCGTCACATGGGTATTGGTAACACGTATACAGGTAAAAACTGGACCAGTGCTATTAGTGTTTTTGGTGACAAAGCATCTGTTGACTCCAAAACATCTGATGAAGGTTGGGGTGTGGTTGGTCGGTTGACAGCAACGCCGTATCGTCAAGGCAATGACTTGGTGCATGTGGGTATAGCGAGTGATTATCGTAAGCTCCGCTCTGGTACGGACGCACTTAAATTTAGCACGAGCCCTGAAAGCCATTTGGGTGGCCTAAAGCTTGTTGATACAGGCACTATTGCAGGGGCAGAAAGTTTTCAAGTCAGTGGTCTTGAAGCAGCTTTTGTAAAAGGTGGGCTCAATGGTCAGGCTGAATATGTAAAAACAGGCGTTAAGCGCAATGGCATGTCAGATGTGGGCTTTGATGGTTGGTATGCGCAAATGGGATTCGTTTTAACCGGTGAAGCGCGCCCATACAAAGGCAATAAGTTTGGCCGTATCAAGCCCAAATCAATCTTTGGACAAGGTGGAACGGGGGCTTGGGAAGTAGTCGCGCGTTACAGCACCATTGATTTAACAGATAAAGATATTGTGGGTGGTGAGCAAGATAATTTATCAGTTGGTGTGAACTGGTATGCAACACCAACAATTCGCTTTATGGCCAACTACGTTAAGGTCTTAAAAGTTGATGGCGGCGCTAACGATAATGTTGAGCCGGATATTTTCCAAACACGGGTGCAGTGGGCCTTTTAATAGAACGTCGTGATGTTTAAATAAATTTAAAAGCCCGCTCTAGTGTAGAACGGGCTTTTTTATTGGGCTGCGTTTATTTAGTACGTGACCAAAAAGCAGCTAATAACGAACCGGTTAGGTTGTGCCACAATGAAAATAGCGCGCCTGGGAGTGCGGCAGATGCAGCAAAGTATTTGCTTGCTAACGCAACGGCTAGCCCAGAATTTTGCATACCGACTTCAATGGCAAGAGTCTTACACGTGCGCGGGTCCATTCCAAAAAGCCTAGGAACAAAGTAGCCACATAAAAGGCCTAAGGCATTATGCGCAGCGACAGCGCCCACTAACACAAGGCCGATTGACCCTAAGCGTGGCTCGTTTAAGGCAACGATAATGGCGATAATAAGAACGATTGCAAATACCGAGATTAAAGGGAAGACGTGTTTGGTTGATGTTAGAAAACGTCCAAACAAGTGGTTAACAAAAACGCCAGCAGTGACGGGTAAAATAATGATTTTTACGATATCGAGCAGCATTTTTATAGCGGGCACGTCGACTTCTTTGCCTAAATATAAAACACTAAGAAAGGGCGTGGCAACAACGGCTAATAAGGTAGAGAACGTTGTGATTGTGATGGATAGGGCGACATTACCTTTTGCTAAGTAACAAATAACATTAGAAGCTGTGCCACCGGGGCTGGCGCCTACCAATAACATGCCGATAGACAGCATTAAAGGTAAGTCTAGCCAAGAAGAAATAGCCCAAGCGAAAAAGGGCATACATAAAAACTGTAGTGCGAGCCCTAAGATAATAACCAGTGGGGATTTTATGATGCGAATAAAGTCTTCTGCTTTTAGACTAATACCCATACCAAACATGACAAGCCCCAGTAAAAAAAACAGGCTAGGCTTAAGTGGTATAAACAACTGCGGCATTAGATAGGCTACTGCTGATAGGAGTATCGCCCAAACAGGGAATAGTTTTGTCGCTGTAGAAATCATGTTAATAACTTAACTAAGCAGTTTTGCGCTCAGCTTTGTTAGTTAAAAAAGCTGCCAAATAATGCCCTGTATGTGAACCACTGGCCTTAGCGACAGATTCTGGTGTCCCTTCAGCAATTACTTGGCCACCACCATCGCCGCCTTCGGGGCCAATATCAATAATCCAGTCAGCAGTTTTTATAACATCTAAATTGTGTTCAATAACGACCAATGTGTTGCCATGATCGCGTAAGGTGTGAAGAACCGTTAATAATTGTTTTATGTCAGCAAAATGCAGGCCGGTGGTTGGCTCGTCAAGAATATAAAGGGTTTTACCCGTGTCTCGTTTAGATAGTTCGCGTGATAATTTTACGCGTTGTGCTTCTCCGCCAGATAGAGTGACGGCATTTTGACCAAGGGTAATGTAGCCCAAGCCAACATCAATGAGTGTTTGCAGCTTTCTGTATAAAACCGGAATAGCTTCAAAAAACGGGCAAGCATCTTCAACGGTCATAGAAAGTACTTCGTGAATGGTCTTCCCTTTGTAGCGAATTTCTAGTGTTTCGCGGCTGTAACGTTGCCCTTTGCAGCTGTCACAGTTGACGTAAACATCGGCTAAAAAGTGCATTTCAACTTTAATAACGCCATCGCCTTTGCATGCTTCGCAACGGCCACCTTTAACGTTAAAACTAAATCGTCCTGGGGTATAGCCACGTGATCGCGCTTCAGGTGTGGCAGCGAAGAGCTCTCTAATGGGTGTAAATAATCCGGTATAGGTCGCGGGGTTAGAGCGGGGCGTGCGGCCAATGGGGCTTTGATCAATATCAACAACTTTGTCCAGGTGCTCTAAGCCATCTATGCCATCATTAGCAGCAATTGGGCGAGTTGAGCGATTAAGCGTTTTCGCTATACTGGGGTATAAGGTTTCGTTAATGAGTGTGGACTTACCTGATCCGGAAACGCCGGTGACACACGTCATGATGCCAACGGGAATATCGACGGTGATATTTTTAAGGTTGTTGGCGCGCGCGTTATTGATACGAATGGTTTTGGCCGGGTCAAACGGGTGCCGTTTGGCTGGCACAGCAATAAATTGTTTGCCCGAGAGATATTGCCCTGTGGTTGAGTTGGGGTTATCAAGAATGTCTTGAGGCGTGCCTTGGGCGATAATCTCACCACCATGAATACCTGCGTTAGGGCCAATATCAACAACGTGGTCAGCAGCTAAGATGGCATCTTCATCGTGCTCAACCACAATGACGGTATTGCCGATGTCGCGCAAATGAAAAAGCGTGTCGATTAAGCGTTGATTGTCGCGCTGGTGTAGGCCAATGGACGGCTCATCTAAAACGTACATCACGCCCACAAGCCCAGCACCTATTTGGCTGGCTAGGCGAATCCGTTGGGCCTCGCCGCCAGATAATGTGTCGGCACTACGGTCTAGTGATAAATAATTCAAGCCTACATTAATTAGGAAGGCTAATCGGGCCTTAATTTCTTTAATGATTTTTTCAGCAATTTCACCCCGATGGCCGGTAAGCTTTAAAGCGGCAAAGACGTCGCTGGTTTTACTAATCGATAGGCGAGTGATGGACGGCAGATTATGATCACCAACAAACACATGTCGGGCAGTCGTGTTGAGTCGTTGGCCGTCACAATCTGGGCAAGCTTTGCTAGCGAAATACTTGCTTAGCTCATCCCGTACAGTGCTGGAGTCGGTTTCATGATAGCGACGTTCCATGCTGGGGACGATGCCTTCGAACGGGTGCGTGCGTTTAGTCGTTTCGCCACGGCTATTTAAGGTGGTGAAAGCGATATGTTCATCACCACTGCCGTATAAAATGGTTTGCTGGATATCTTTGGCGTATGAGCTGAAAGGTTCTTCAGGATCAAAAGAAAAGTGACGGGCTAGTGACATAATCATTTGGTAATAATACATATTACGTTTGTCCCAGCCACGAATTGCACCACCGGCAAGGCTAATGTCCGGGCTATGTAAGACTTGATTTGGGTCAATGTATTGTTTGATACCTAAGCCGTCACAACTAGAACAAGCGCCTTTAGGGCTGTTAAATGAAAAGCTACGAGGTTCTAGTTCGCTAATGCTATAACCACACGTTGGGCAGGCAAAACGGGCCGAAAACAAAATGTCATTGTCATCGTCCATGCAGCTAACAATGGCAACACCTTCTGTAAGCTTTAATGCTGTTTCGAAGGACTCTGCGAGCCGGACAGAAAGGTCATCACGGACTTTGAATCGATCAATAACGACTTCAATGGTATGTTTCTTTTTTAGTTCTAATGGCGGAGCGTCATCTAGCTCAACCACTTCACCATCTATCCGTGCGCGAATATACCCTTGGTTTCGTAAATCGCTAAGCACATTAAAATGCTCACCTTTGCGTTCTTGGACTACAGGCGCTAATAACATCCAGCGTTTTTCTGGGTCCAGTGTTAATACTGAATCAACCATTTGCGTAATGGTTTGCGCTTCCAACGATATGCCATGGTCCGGGCATTGTGGAATACCTGTTCGTGCAAATAATAACCGTAAATAATCATAAATTTCGGTAATAGTGCCGACCGTTGATCTCGGGTTATGCGAGGTGGATTTTTGTTCGATAGAAATGGCTGGGGACAGGCCTTCAATGTGGTCTACATCGGGCTTCTCCATAACAGACAAAAACTGCCTAGCGTATGCAGATAATGACTCTACGTAGCGGCGTTGGCCTTCTGCGTAAATGGTGTCGAAAGCGAGGGATGACTTGCCGGATCCTGACAAGCCAGTAATGACGATGAGTTTGTCTCGCGGTAAATCGAGGTCAATTGCTTTTAAGTTGTGGGTTCTAGCGCCACGAATTTGAATGGTATCCATATGTGAATCTAATTACTACGCGAAACCTGTTAATATACCCCCCTTTTTAAGCGCTAGGCAAAGTAATTATGGCTGATTCCTCAAGCCAATCAACAATGAGTAAAGAAGAGAAAAAGGCTAGCATTGGTTTGGCCGGTATTTTTTCTATGCGCATGCTCGGTTTGTTTATGATTTTGCCGGTGATGTCGTTATATACCGAAAACTTAGACGACATGACACCTTTATTGCTTGGCTTGGCGATTAGTGTTTATGGTTTAACGCAGGCGCTATTGCAAATCCCTTTCGGCTTAATGTCGGACCGTTTTGGGCGTAAAAGAATCATCACGATCGGTTTGCTGCTATTTATAGGGGGTAGTATTGTGGCGGGAATGTCGACCACTATTTACGGCATTATTATAGGCCGAGCCCTGCAAGGCAGTGGTGCTGTTGCAGCAGCGGTTATGGCGTTAGCTGCGGACCTAACCACTGAACAAAACCGTACTAAAATCATGGCAACCATCGGTATTAGTATTGGTGTTTCTTTTGGAATAGCGATGGTGTTAGGGCCCGTTATGGCTTCGTTTTATGGCCTGTCAGGCATTTTCTGGTTTACGGCGGTGTTGGCAACAGTTGGCATCGTTATTTTGCATAAAATAGTGCCGCAACCAAAAAATATATCAGTACATAAAGACGCTGAACCGATTCCCGCGCTGATGGGGAAAGTGTTGAAAGATGGCCAATTACTACGCCTTGATATTGGCATTTTTTGTTTGCATTTAGTGATGACAGCGATGTTTGTAGTTTTGCCTTTATTAATGCAAGGCAAATTAGGCATAGCAGCAGAAGATCATTGGATGGTGTATTTGCCGGTATTAGGCTTATCAGTAATAGCGATGGTTCCGTTCGTTATTATTGCTGAAAAAAAGCGCAAAATGAAACTGGTGTTTGTGGGTGCTGTTGGCGTGCTCTCACTTGCGAGTTTGGGCTTGTATTTATTTAGTGGTTCTTTATGGGGCATGATTGGGTCATTGTTTGTGTTTTTCATGGCATTTAACTTACTGGAGGCGACGCTACCTTCTTTAATTTCAAAAATTGCTTTTGCTGGTGGTAAAGGCACGGCTATGGGCGTGTACTCAAGTGCGCAATTTTTTGGCGCTTTTTGTGGTGGTTTGATCGGCGGCTTGGTTTGGGATAGTTACGGCTTAACCTCTGTTTTCTTGGTTTGCTCAGGCGTATTGTTTGTCTGGTTCTTAATTGCGCTAACCATGAAGTCGCCCCGCCATATGAGCAGCTTGCTGAAACATGTGGACATACAATCTAGTGCGCAAGCAACAGCAATAACTGATAAGCTATTAGCTGTAAAAGGTGTTTTAGATGTGGGTATTTCAGTCGACGATTCAACTGCGTATTTAAAAGTGGATAATGAATTATTAGACGAAGCAGCGTTAGACGCTATTATTTCTTAAACTATAAAAGCATTCTAATATGGATGTTATTAATTGGAGTTCGATATGGCAGGTGTAAATAAAGTAATTTTGGTGGGTAACTTAGGCAAAGATCCTGAAACGCGTTACATGCCTAGTGGTGGAGCGGTCACAAATATTACCGTGGCAACCTCAGAAACGTGGAAAGATAAAAACACAGGCGAGAAGAAAGAACAAACCGAATGGCACCGCGTATCGTTCTTTAATCGCCTAGCTGAAATTGCGGGTGAGTACCTTAAAAAAGGATCTAAGGTGTATATTGAAGGCTCGTTACAAACACGTAAATGGCAAGATAAAAATGGCCAGGATCGTTATACAACGGATATTAAAGCCAGCACGATGCAAATGTTAGACAGCCGTGGTGGTGGTTCTGCTGAATTCTCTCCGTCACAGTCATCTCAGCCAAGTAACTTTGCTTCTGCGCCCGCACAGCCATCAAATGCGGTGGATGATTTTGATGACGATATACCGTTTTAGTCATTGCATTAACACAATAAAAAAAGCCCCGTATAGGGGCTTTTTTTAGCTAACTTTAAAATAGTTTATTTAGTCAAACTATCCATAGCACTTGCAGCAGCATCTTTTGCTGAGTCAGTTGTCGCATCAACAGCATCGTCCGCTGTTTCTTTAACAGAATCCATCATGCTTGAACCAGTTTCTTTGGCTGAATCTATTGCATCTTTAGTTGCATCAACTGCTGAGTTAGCAGCGTCTGATGTCGCATCAGCAGCATCTTTAGCCATGTCGCTAGCAGATTCAACAACACTTGATGTGGCGTCTTTAGTTGCATCAACTGCTGAGCTAGCAGCATCTGATGTTGCGTCGGCAGCATCTTTAGCCATATCACCAGCAGATTCAACAGCACTGCTAGCTGCATCTTTAGCACTTGAGGCCGCTTTGTTGGCTTCTTCACAACCTGTTAAAAATAAAAAGCTTGATACAAGAATAGCGATAAGTAACGTTGAGTATTTCATTTGTTTCCCTTAATTTTAATTTGGTTAGTGATAGAGGTTTACTTAATTGTTAAACATATCATCCACTATAATATAACATTTAGGTGAATAGAGGCTGAATAAGAAATCGGCATTCGCCGTTATATGTCAGTTAGAGGAAAAAGTTATGGTGAATAATAGCAACGAAAACCAACCAGATTGGTTAAGCCCGGAAGAGTATCAAATGATCGTAGCGCCCTCATTAAAAGTATCTGCTGAATTAGCCGCCAGTAGAGGTGACCCTACGCTGTTTCAGGATCTGCCTAGTATGCTGTGCCTTACACATTTGGTTAGCCAGTTAAAAGACTACTATATTGACGAATGGGCAGTTATGAGTGCCATGTCGAGTGAGTCGTCTTTAGAACAGGCGCCAGAAGCAGCGTGCATGATGGTATTAACGGAGGGTAATGTAGAGAAGGCGCAACTTCCGTTAATGGTTGATTCTATAAGCCGAGCTTATCAACAAGTGGTTGAAGCTGATATTTTAGAAGATGCTAATAAGTTTGTTGCGCGAGCTTGGGCATCAATGAAAGAGAATGAGCATGCACAGTTTTTTGCTTTGTTGGAGCAAGCTGCAAAAACATTCGTTGGTGCCGTTGAACGTTGGGAAAGGTCTCGACATGGTTAGAGCAGTGTGTTGCTTCGTTTGCTTTTTTTTGTTGGCAAGCTGCGCCGCGACGGTACCTAAGAATCAATCTAATCTTTGTTCTATTTTTTATGAGAAAGAGAGTTGGTATGCAGATGCATTAGCATCCCAGAAAAAGTGGGGGACACCCATTGCTGTGCAAATGGCTATTATCTATCAAGAATCTGCTTACCAATCTAATGTTCGCCCACCTAGGGACTGGTTTTTAGGCTTAATACCGTTGCCTAGATCATCTTCTGCTTATGGTTACGGCCAAGCACAGGATTCAACGTGGGACTGGTATATAAAATCAACAGGTAATTCAGGTGCTGACCGAGATGATTTTGATGATGTGACAGATTTTATTGGCTGGTATACGAACGTTACACAACGAAAGTTAAAAATCTCGAAGTGGGATGCAGAGAATCAGTACCTGGCATATCACGAAGGGCATGGTGGTTATAGCCGTGGCAGTTTCCGTGCTAAACCTTGGCTGCGCAAAGTAGCAAAGAAAGTCGCTAAAAATGCCGGCCGTTACGGCGCACAATTAAAAACGTGTGAATCAAGCTTAGCACCGGGTTGGTCTATTTGGCCTTTTTAGCTTGATAGTCAGTGTAAGTCACCGTTTTTACCGTTAGAATACTTGGATATGTCGTCTATTTTATTTAAACGCCTTTTATGTGCGTTTGCCTTATTCTTTGCTTTAATTTCTATTTCATCGGCTAATCAGTCGGTACTGTTCCCTTTACCGGATGATTTGAAGCCAGACGTACGTTTTTGGACGCGGATTTACACGGAAGTAACAACCAGCCAAGGTTTAATTCATGACAATAAACATTTGAACATTGTTTATGAACGGTTATCGTTTCCGCCAGGAACATCGCGGAAATCGCGAAAAAATACGATTAAAAAAAGGAAAAAATATTACAGTAAAATTCTATTGGACTTGGCATCTAATCCAAGGCGCGGGCTTGCCACGAGTAGGCATAAAAAAGTAAAAGCGTTATGGCCTAAAGGAACCAGTTCTAAGGCGTATAAAGAGGCAACTAAACGGTTACGCTTTCAATTAGGACAAGCTGATCGATTTAAAGAAGGTATTGTGCGTTCAGGTCGCTGGCAAGATTATATTCGTACTGAATTCAGGTTGTTAAATATTCCTTCTCAACTGGCTGCTTTGCCGCACGTGGAGTCATCATTTAGAACGGACGCTAAATCACATGTAGGTGCGGCGGGTATGTGGCAGTTCACACGTTCGACGGGCCGTCGTTTTATGAGAGTAGACCATGTGTTAGATGAACGTTTGGACCCCTTTATTGCGAGCAGAAGCGCGGGACTTTTGCTAAAAAACAATCACGAAACTACTGGCACATGGCCATTAGCGTTAACAGCCTATAATCATGGCGCTGCGGGTATGAGGCGTGCCAGTAAACAAATGGGCGGTACGGATATTGTAAAAATTGTTCGTGAATATAAGGGGCGAACGTTCGGTTTTGCGTCTCGAAATTTCTATAATGCTTTTCTTGCTGCGTTAGATATTGACCAGAATACGGAAAAGTATTTTGGTAAAGTCGAGCGCGATAAGCCGCGAGTTTTAAGAGCAGTTGATTTGCCAGCGTATTACACACCCCAAGGGTTATTAAATGCCTTCGGTGTGAAAAACAACGTGTTTAAATCATTAAACCCGGCTTTATTGTCAACGGTTTGGGCAAACCATAAGTACATTCCTAAAGGTTACCGTGTACGAATTCCTTCGCCGTTAACAAAAAGCCAAGCGACTAAATTAGTTGCAATGGTGGCTAAGGATGAGCAAAGCAACAAACAAAAGCCCGATGTTTCGTATCGCGTTAAAAAGGGTGATTCGCTATCAAAAATTGCTAGCCGTTTTAAGGTGAGCATGAGTCAGTTGGCTGCAACTAACGGGTTGCGAAGTAAACATCGGATTAGGGTAGGGCAAATTCTAAAGTTACCTAGCTCAGTTAAAGCGAAAAAGTCAGGTGCAGGTAAAATAACTAAAGACGCAGTTTTTTACGTGGTTAAAACAGGCGACCGATTAGCAGTTATTGCTGAGAAGGCAGGTGTGTTGGAGTCTGATTTATTGCTGTTAAATAAGCTAAAAAACAAAAATCATTTAAACGTAGGTTATAAATTACGATTAAGAGAAGACCCAGACGTGTTGTCTATCGCATCTAATGCGGATGTGTTCGCTGAGAAAAAGCCTAAGCCGAGTATTGGTTCTGTAAAAAGCGTTATTGATGATGAAAGCATACTGAGGGCAGACCCCAGTAATTATCTAGTGTCCAAAGATAGCTCTGTAGAAATTCAGAGCAATGAAACGTTGGGTCATTTTGCTGACTGGTTACAGTTATCAACTCAAGAATTAAGACGTTTGAATAATAGAGTAAAAAAAGCACCGTTAGTTGTAGGGAAGCGTTTAACACTTGGGTTTTCAAAGGTATCTAAAGAAGCGTTTGAAAAGAGGCGTTTAAGTTACCATTTGGGGTTGCAAGAATCGTTTTTCGGTAGGTACCAAGTGACGGGTACAGAGAAAAGAAAACTTAAAAAAGGTGAGTCTGTTTGGATGGTTGCACAAGGGCGATATCAAGCGCCTATGTGGTTGTTAAGGCAGTATAACCCCACGGTTAATTTTAGTAAGGTACGCGGCGGGGAAATAATTGTTTTCCCTAACGTGATTAAGAAACCTAGCAAATAGGTTGCTGATGTACTTGTTGACTTTTTTGGGCGTCTTTCATTCTGCGGGATGAATAACCAATTCCCCATCAGTCACGTTAAAGCGATTATCGCCAGCCAAGGTTTTTAACAACTCGTTCCCAATCATGTCTTTTCTCCAATCCGATAAGAGGGCAATGTCGCGTTCGCCATGGATAAGTTGAATCAAATCTTTGCGAGTAGTGATGGACGTTGGGTTAACGCCATTTGATTCAGCTTTTAGACGAACCTGTGCCATTAATAAGTCAGCTAATGCTTCAGTTTTTTCGCTAACTTTTTTGGGCTTTTTGTGCGGGTCAAGTGGTGTGGGGCTTTCTTCAATAGCGGCCGTTATCAAGCGAATAACAATATCACCAAATTTATCTATGAATTTATCTGTTACGCCTCGAATACTAGACATTGCGGTAGTTGACGTCGGCTTCATCTTTGATATTTCAATAAGAATATCGTCCTTAACTAACCAGCCTCGAGGTATGTTTTTGTCTTGAGCTAATTTTTCGCGCCAAGCAGCGATAGCTTGGAGCGTTGATAAGGAAGCGCCTTTGAGTCGCTTGGCGGCTCTAATTCTCTTCCATGCCAGCTCTGGTGGGTTAGAATATAAGCTGGTGTTACATAAGTCAGCAAAGGCAGGCTTGACCCAGTTTAGTCGGTCTTTCTCTATTAAATATTTTTCCAGCAAAGGATATAGTTTTGCCAGATAAATAACATCATCTGCAGCGTATGTTATTTGGTCTTTACTGAGAGGGCGTTTGAGCCAGTCAGTTCTGGAATGGGCTTTGCTTAATTGAACACCTAATAGCTCTTCAACCAAACGGCCATACCCCGCTTGCTCTGGTAGGCCTACTAATGGGGCAGCGATTTGCGTATCAAATACGGGTGAAAGTGGAGTGCCGCGCAAATCGTAAAATATTTCTTGATCTTGGCGGGCGGCATGGAATACTTTTAAAATATCAGTATTGTGCAAAACGTCTAACAACGGGTTGATATCACAAGCCAATGGGTCGATGATGACAACCAAGTCAGGCGTAGCAATTTGAATTAACGCGAGGATGGAACGGTACGTTTTTTCTCGTTGAAATTCAGTGTCAATGGCTAGCCAAGGAGCGTGTTTAATCTTATCGCATAGAAGGATAAGCTGTTCTTGTGAGTCTATATAAGTGGGTTCTGACATAAGGATTAGTGTGGTGAAGTTGAGGCAGTGTAAACGATGATTAAGGTTTTTTCAGCGCAAAATTTTATTGAAGTGGCTTTTTGGCGAAATTACCTTGAGCACCACGGTATTTCGTGTGAAATTAGGAATGAGTTTTTAGGCAGTGCTGCAGGTGAAGTGCCGCCAATTGAGTGTTGGCCTGAATTGTGGCTGCAAGATGAACGAGATAAGCTGTTGGCTGAAAAGCACCTGGCCAGTAATCCTCTTGGGGAAAGGAGCTTAACTACTTGGGCGTGCTTGTTTTGTGGTGAAGAAAGTGAAGGGCAATTCTCACATTGTTGGAATTGTGAAAAAGAAAAACCAGTAGATAATTAGAGGATTAATAATGGAAATGGCACTATGGGAACAAATAGCATTGGGGGCAGTCGTTTTGCTCGTGATTTTCTGGTTTAAACCGAGGATAAAAGCTGCGTTAAAAAAAAGCGAAGAGGCAGAAAAGGACTGGCCAGCAGTATTGATGCCTATTGCTGCGGTTATTTTGTTTATTGCTTTCCTTGTGGCGACGATTTAAAAGTTATTAATTAACTCGTTCGTTGGCTCGGCACAGCAGTACCAAGTTTCAGTTAAGTGAGGAACCTGTTTAGCCTCAAATACAGGCAAGCTAGGGGCTTTTATGCCCAGCGCTTGATGTGTCGTGTTCCATATGTCTAAGAATGTGTTGTGACGTGTTTGATTCTGGCTGTCGGCTCGTTCAATAATAGCCATGATTGTTGTTTGAAGTTGGTCTACCTTTGGATCAGTGTTTTGCCATGGGAATCCAAGTTTTTCTGTATCAAATTCGCCAATTAAGGTGTCAAAATTGGGCAGTTTTAGCAAATATGAACCGTTGGGTATAAGCAAGCGAATGCCTAATTGTATAGGTGTTACTTCGTTAATAAGGTTAAGGCTAACAATATCCTGTAATAAATCTCGGTAGCCTTCTAAAGTAGTCCAAGGAGAAAAGGGTACAAAAGTAGGTGATATGGATAACCCCGCCTGATTAATTAAGCTCACTGCTTTAAATGTATCGGCTCGAGTGTGCCCTTTATCTAATTTAAGTAAGATATCATCATCAAATGATTCAACGGCGCAGGTAATAAAAAGACAGCCCGTATCCTTCAAAACAGATAACAAATCGGCGTGGTTCAAAATGTGTTCGATTTTTATTGTGGCGTCAAAGCTTAGTGCTGGGTAGAGTTTATGCATCGCTAAGATAACTTTTTTGGCGTGTGTTGGGCCGTTAAAAAAGTCGGGATCACCAAAGGATATATGCTCGGCTCCCATATCGACTTGTTGGGCGATGTCTTGCATCACAATATCGAAGGGGACAATGCGGAACTTGCCTTCATAAATAGGGGTAACTGGGCAGTGTCTACATACGTATTTGCAGCCGCGAGACGTTTCGATGAAACCTAATACTTTTTGTTCGTTATTTTCTTGTACTAATTGCGCGTACTGCGAAATAACGGGCAAACTTGTTCGGTCGGGTAATTTAAATTTAATCTTATCCGTAGAAATAATAGCTTCTTTAGCGACCAGAGGGTTGTTGTTAGACAGTTGTTTCGCTAATGCCAAAATGTCAGGTTCGCTTTCCCCTGCAAAGAAGTAATCAACGCCGCTGCTTTTTAATACCGTTTGGTTCAAAGGAGCATATAAGCCAAATGCAAAGAGAATGGCATTAGTTTGTTGCTTGATTTTAGGTAACGCTTGGAGAGCAATACGTGTCGCTGTATGCATGCCTAGAAACAAGCCAATGATGTCAGCTTCTTGTAATAAGGTTTTTTCAAGTTTTTGTATAGATAAGTCTAAGCAATTAACTGTAAAACCAGCCTCTTTAAGCCATGTGCTTGTTTGTGCCAGTGCAAAAGGTTGGCGACCAATATCGTAAGGACTAATAAGTAAAATGTTTGTTTTTTTATGCACAATATTTAGATAGGTCAAAAGATAGAGCGGCAATATTGGATTTAATGCCCCGATGACGCGTATTATACGGTTATAAACAAACAGTTGGTTGATGAAGTATGGATGAAAAAGTAGAGCTGGTTGAGCGGGTCAATAAAACCCAGGTTAAACAAGAAGTGGATGCCTTGCTAAACTTGGGAAAGGCAATAGCGGCGCTGTCTAAAACTCAATTTGAAGCAATACCGTTGACTGACGTGCTGAGACGGTCGATAACGGAAGCAAGAAAACTGTCTAAGGGCGGTGCTATAAAGCGCCAATTTAAATATATTGGTAAACAATTACGCGACATGGACGACGAAGATGTTGAGCTATTGCATGAAGCGTTGGATAAACAGTTAGAAAAAGATCGTTCAGCAACTGCTCGCTTACATGCTTATGAAACTTGGCGTGATAAGTTGGTTGAAGAAGGTGATGTTGCGTTAGGTGAATTTGTATCAAGCTTTCCTCAAGCCGACAGGCAGCACCTCAGGCAATTACAAAGAAAGGCGAAACATGAACTTGATAGTGGGAAGTCGCCAACTGCTGCTCGTAAAATATTTCAATACATAAAAGAAATAACGGCGGTAGATTAATCAAGCTTTATTACAATACTATAAAGTCAAAAGACTGTTAGCCTTTAATATTTGAGGGTTTAGATTGGTTCAATGAATACTCAACATAACGTTCTCACCTCCCGCCGTATAAACTCGTTGTCGACATTGGTGTTGGCGGGTTTTTTGCTAGCAGGGTTGCCTTTGCTTTGGACTATTTGGTCATCAATACAGTCGGTTGGAGAACTTGCCGGGCTTAGCCAGAAAGCAGTTGTTAGATCCTCACAAGCAACTCAACATAGCAGGGTATTGACTGAAACGTTAACGGCAATGGAACGTAGTTTGCGCCAATACTTTGTGTTAAATGACATTGAGTTGTTTGCAGCATATCAGAAAGACCGTCAGTTATTTGTTAGTACGGTCGACCAGTTACATGACCTTAAGCTAGAAGGGGAACTGAAGATCGCGTTAGATAGTTTGGTGGCCAGAGAGAAAACATTATTTGAAAGCATTAGCCAGGAAAAGTTAAATAAAACAGAGGAGCTTAATCTCGTTAAAGGTTTCAGTGAGCTTAATGAGAGTACTCAGGTGTTATGGAAGCTCAGTGCTGAATGGGTGGATGAGCAATCAGCAGAGCTTAAAGAAGCAGCAACCGATGTACAAAAAGATATTTTGAAAAAGGCTAGCTTTTTACTGCCTGCATTCATCATACTCGTCATTTTGTTCACCTATTTAATCGCAAGGCCAATCAGGCAACTTGAACGATCGATTGGCAACATGAGTGGCGGGGACTTGAATAAACCAATAATAATTGAGGGGCCCGCAGATATTCGATCATTAGGTGAACGGTTGAATTTTTTGAGACAAAAATTAAAAAAACTAGAAGAAGACCAGCAAAGATTTTTACAGCAAGTGAGCCATGAATTAAAAACCCCATTGGCATCAATAAACGAAGGGGCAGGCTTGTTGAGTGATGAGGTGGTGGGAAAGCTTAATGGGGAGCAAACAGATATTGTTCACATTATGAAGGCCAGTAGCCTGGAGCTGAAAGAGCAAATAAACACATTGTTGGAATTTAACCGTTTAAATGCTCAAAAAAACAGCTTGAATATTGGCCGGCACGGTCTACAGCCGTTAGTCAATCAAGCGGTAACGCGCCAGCGCATATTGTTAAAGTCAAAAAATATCGATATAAAACTAGACTTGCCGAAAACGCATATTAACTTAGACAAGCAAAAAATCGATATGGTTCTGGAT
Organism: uncultured Piscirickettsiaceae bacterium; assembly: GCA_913061075.1. GTDB lineage: Bacteria > Pseudomonadota > Gammaproteobacteria > Methylococcales > Cycloclasticaceae > Cycloclasticus. Next base: position 23,500 of record CAJXSK010000014.1, read on the forward strand.
AATTTACTGTCTAATGCAATCAAATATTCCCCTCAAGGCGGAGAGGTGGTTCTTTCTGCATCTATTTTAGATAATAAAATTGTAATGTTGATTTCAGATCAAGGGTATGGGTTGGACATAAGCGAAGAATTTAAAATTTTTGGTCTTTTTTATCAAGGACATGCCGCCAAACAATATAACATTCAAGGTAATGGGCTAGGGTTGGCTATTGCCAAAGACTTAGTCGAAGCGCATGGTGGTTCTATTTCTGCCGACATCAACTATAAAGGGGGGGCGAAGTTTGTCGTTACTTTACCAATGGAATTAAGCTAATGGGAATACTTAGGGTTTTAAGTTGTTGTTTAATAAGCGCTCTAGCAGGGTGCGTACATTTAACAGATAATTATGCATTAGTGGAAGAGTCAGACACGCAAAAACTAATTAATTTCGCACAACAATTCAGCGTATTAACGTCAGATAAAAAGCGGAGGATGTGTAGGCAGTTTGCGCAGCAGAAGGCGTTGAAAAATAATCCGCTACTGAGAGTAAAGCAAGCGTATATGGTCGCGGTTTATCCTGCGTGTGGTCGGTTGGACGTGGCAATTTCAAACTTAGAGGATGCAAAGCTAAAGACCTTGGATCATGAGCTTGAACTTTTTCTCGAGTATCAAATAGCCGTTATGCGACGGATAAAAAAAGATAAGGAAATATCAGCGCAATATAAAAATCAATTGAAAGCAGCTCAAGATAAGCTTGATGAAATTAAATCCATCGAAAAAACGCTGAATAGCAGGGGCAACTAAACAATGAGCCAAATTAGAGTGCTATTGGTTGATGACGATGAGAGTTTTCTAAAATTATTGTCAATTAGGTTGAGTGCATCTGGGTTTGAAACGATAACGGCTTTATCTGCTGAACAAGCGCTCGCTGAATTGCCAGTAAAAACACCGCATTTAGTTGTTACAGATATGCAAATGGGCGGTATGGATGGTTTGGCGTTATTTGATGAAGTTCATCAAAAGTACCCTAGTATTCCAGTCATCATTTTAACGGCGCATGGGACGATTAAAGACGCGGTTAAAGCGACGCAAGCTGGCGTGTTTGGTTTTTTAACTAAGCCGTTTGATAGTAAAGAGTTGGTGCAAAAAATTAATGATGCAATCGGCTTTATGGGTGATGCCGAGCATCAAGCAGAGCAGTGGTGCAAAGAGATAGTTACCCGTAGCCCCGTAATGAAGGAGCTTTTAAGCCAGACTAAGCGGGTTTCGAAACTTAATATGAGCATATTGATTCAAGGAGCAAGCGGGACGGGTAAGGAGTTGTTTGCAAAGGCGATACATCAAGCCAGTGAGCGAAAAAACAAGCCGTTTGTTGCGGTTAACTGCAGCGCCATTCCAGAAAACTTACTAGAATCAGAATTGTTTGGGCACAAAAAAGGGGCTTTCACTGGGGCAACAAGTGACCACAAAGGACTTTTTAGAGCAGCAGATGGCGGTACGTTGTTCTTGGATGAAATCGGTGATATGCCGAAAGCTTTTCAAGCGACTTTATTGAGGGCGCTTCAAGAGAAAAAAATACGCGCGGTTGGAACAACAGAAGATATTTCAGTTGATGTGAGAATAATATCTGCAACCCATGTGGATCTTGAAAAAGCCATAAAGAGTGGTGATTTTAGAGAAGACTTATTCTACCGAATGAACGTCGTTTCATTGGTCTTGCCTGACCTTGCAGACCGGAGAGAAGATATTCCATTGTTAGCAAATCACTTTTTGAGACAATTGTCGGAAGATTTTGGGGCGCACGTCAAAGGTTTTTCACCAGAAGCGATAGACGCCTTATTAAATAATGATTGGCCTGGTAATGTTAGGCAATTGCATAATGTTGTAGGGCAGTCTGTTGCGCTTTCAATGACACCGTTGATTCCTTTGTCTATTGTAAAAAAGGCGTTAAAGGAAGATGCCGTATCTTTGTTGTCTCTCAAAGACGCACGGGATGGTTTTGAACGTGAGTATTTGATTAACGTGTTACAAATGTCGTCGGGGAATGTCTCTAAGGCAGCGCAATATGCAAAAAGAAATCGAACGGAATTTTATCGTTTGTTAAATAAGCATGAAATTCATCCGAGTTTATATAAAACGGATTAGCTCTACAGGTGTCACCAATCGATGACACATAAAACATTAATAAAAACAAACGTTTACAAATAACTTGCTTGTCAGTGTCGCTACTTAGCGACAAACGTGGCTAACGCGTTTGCTTTTTATCTACATAACAGATTGAAATTACTAAGGTTTTATATTTTGGCATGTTTTCTGCTCTAGTAATGACGAATCGGCTTTTTGGCTTGATTGGTAAAATGTTTGGTCGTCTAACAGTTAATTTGACTCCGACATTTGGTTTAAATAAATAAGTGATAAACGCACTTAATCTATTTTTTGACGGAGTATAGAAATGAAAAATATCATGATAATGGGGTTTTTGGCCTTAATGTCTGGACATGTATCAGCAGATAGCAAGCAAGAAGTAAACGCAGCCGAGGAGAAAGTACTAACGGCAAAAGAAGTTGTGGATGTTGAAAAAAGCAGCAACCAAGAAGTTGAAGTTAAGGAGCTGCCAAAGAAAGCAAAATCCCTTGAAATACCTGTGATAGCTACTGAAACAAAAAGCTAACTTATTTAAAGAACGCTCACTCTGCACAGGGACGTGCTTTTTTTATAATTAGTAGAGATTAAACAATGTTTGAAAAAAGATATATGGCAGTGCTGGCTGATACCGAGGAAAGTAAATCAATTCATTATGCCTTGCGACATCAAGTGTATTGCTTAGAAAAAGGCTTTGAAGAGAGTAGTCATAATGCAGAAGAAAAAGATTCTTTCGATGCAGACGCTGTGCATTTCATAGTAAGGGACTTATTGAAATCTGCATGGGTTGGCACCCTTAGAGTTATTTTGCCTAAAAAGAATGGATTGCCAATGATGAACGTTATTGGTGATAAGTCATTAAGTGGAAAAGGCATGTCGTTAAACAATGTGGCTGAAATTTCAAGATTATCGATTGTTCGTCAACACAGGCATGAAACATCTTTGATTAATGAACATGTTTTTTCTGACGTGATGTTTAGTTTAGTCAATGCAGCAAAACATTATTGCGAATCGCTTGGGATACATACGTGGGTATTTTTGTGTAGAAAGTCGTTGAGCAAAATTGCAAGCAAGCAAGGGATGAATATGAAGAAAATTGGAAGGTCCTATGAATACAAAGGAACTCGTTATCCTTATGTTGTAAATTTACAGGAAGCGTTTATTGAGCTTGAAAAAAAATCAAGCAAGTTGCATGCGTTACTTCATACAGACCAAGGCTGCCAACGATATTCAGAATTACCAGATAGTCAATTATTATTGGCTATCAGATAAAATCACAACCAGTTTTTATTGGTTATAGTGGCCAAACAATCATGATCAGTGGAACTGAGATCACGGTAATAATAATTTCCAACGGTAAGCCCATTCGCCAATAGTCACCAAATTGATAACCGCCTGGCCCCATCACTAGCGTATTAGATTGGTGACCAATAGGCGTTAGAAAAGCACAAGATGCACCTATCGCTACAGCCATTAAGAAAGGATCTATATTCACACCGAGTTGGTTGGCTATGCCGACAGAAATGGGTGCCATCACGAGTGCGGTGGCGGCATTATTGATAATGTCGGATAGAAACATGGTGACGACGAGTATCAGCGCGAGAACTAAGTAAATGGGCAGCCCATCGGTTAAGGTTACAATTTGGTTGGCAACAAGGTCTGTGGCACCAGTGCTCTCAAGCGCACGCCCAACGGGTATCATTCCGCCGAGTAATATGATGATAGGCCAATCAATGTCATTGTAGACTTCTTTGCCGGGAAGAAAACCCATGTAAGCATATACAAGAATAGCGAGTATAAAGGCCCCTGCCATGGGTAAAACGTGCAAGGCGCCTAATATAATGGCGCCTATAAAAATAGCTAAAGCGATCAGTACACGGCGCTGCTGACCTATCTGTATGCCTCTTTCTGCTAAAGGCAATAAGTTTAGTTCGTTTAACATATCGCTCACAAATGCCTTGTCGCATTGTAAGAGAAGAACGTCACCGGCTTTAAAGGTGTGATTTCGTAGCCGCTTTCTAAGCATGCGCCCTTCATGGGCTAGGCCAATAACAGCAATAGAGTTTGCTGTTTTGCGGCGTAAATAGGCAACGTCACGTCCAACAATAGGCGATGTAGTGGTGATAACACATTCAGTGAGAGTCAAGTCACCACTGGTTAAGTCATCAAACGTTTTTCCGGAAGCGGTTTGGAAGGTAACGTTAGCATCGGCAAGCTTTTTTTGCAGAGTAATGGGGTCGCCACGAAGAATTAAGATATCGTTTTCTTTTAATACATAGCTAGGATTTGTGTTTAGCGCGTGGCGATTACCTCTGGCGATGCCGACGATACCAATGTCGTCACTTTGAAGGGCTTCAATTTCGTTTACAGGCAGACCAATTAATGTGCTGTCTGGCATGACTTGAACTTCAGTTAAATAGTGGCTAACTTCGTACAGCTCTTCAGGGGCGTTTTCGTCAAAACGTTGTTTTGGGATGAGTCTCCAGCCAATGGTTGTAATAAAAAGCACACCGACAACAGCGACAATGGCACCGATGGGCGAGAAATCAAACATTCCAAATGCAGTTCCAGTCACATCGGCGCGATAATTGGCAATGATGATGTTGGGGGGCGTTCCAATCATCGTACTCATACCACCAAGAATACTACCAAAAGCCAGTGGCATTAATACCATTGCGGGTGACCGGCCATGTTCTTTCGCGGTAGCGATAGCAACAGGGAGAAGTAATGCTAATGCGCCCACATTATTCATAAAGGCTGAAAAGAAGGTGACTAAGGTTGTTAGTAATGCAATATGGACAATGGCATTGCCTGTGTGTGGAAGCAAGTAGGATGCAACCACATCGACAACGCCTGCATTTTTTAAGGCTTGGCTGATGATTAGCACGGCCGCAACGGTTATGACGGCTGTGTGCCCAAATCCTGCAAAGGCTTCGTTAGGCGTGACTAAATCAAACAACAAAACGGCGGTCATCGCTATTAAGGCGACTAAGTCGTACCGCCATTTACCCCAAGCAAATAGCACGAGTGCGACGGATAAAATAGAAAAAATGGTTATTTGGTCAGTAGTCATAATGTTTAATGAGTAACGTTTTAGCTTGGTTTAATTGCATGGCAAAATGTTCGTTGCCACCTTTATCAGGGTGCAGCTTTTGCATTAGGCGTTTATGAGCATCAGTAATTTGTTTTTTTGATGGGCCTGCTTCTAGCCCTAAAATATCTAAAGCTTGTTGTGGGCTCATTTGCTGAGTGCTTGGAGGCTGAGCTGAAGAGTCTTGTGATTTGGCTTGAGCAGATTGTATCGTTTTTACCAAACCAAGAATTCGTAAAATATTGGGTGCATGCCGAGCAATAAGAGGAATAGCTGATCCTATAAATGCAAAGATGATATTCAGTTTACCCGTCACGGCAAGAAAAATGAGGCCTAACCCGAGTATTAGCCATAGAGACTTTCGAATGGTTGCAGCAACATTTTCTGCGGGTGTTTTTAAAAACCATCGAATGAGATATAGCGCACCAAATAGTACGGCAAGTAATAAAAGTAGTCGTATCATAAAGTACTGTTTCGCCGTTTATGCATTTTAAAAGAAGCGAAACGTTGTTTTGCTGTTTCGCCACTTAGCACGTATTCCCCTAGCCAAATGAATTCTTGGGGGTCTGCAATAATGCCAATATGCTTGTAAACGGGTTCACCTTCTAGGTTTATAAAAACAATAGTTGGCGTAAGCCTCACGCGGCTATTTTTTGCTAGATGTTGATAAGTTGATAATTGTTTGTTTAACAATGTTATTTTCTGATCAGACTCTATATCTATGTCCAGTATTTGGAAATGTTGGCGATAAAATTGTTGGACTGAATGTTCTGTAAACACAGTTGTTTTCATCCGGTGGCAAAATCGACAATGTTGTGTTCCGAAAAAAAGAACCAAGCCAAACTGATTGCCTTTTTTTGCAGCGGCAAGGCTTGCCGACAAGTCGCCATTAAAAGTGTGAAAAAAGTCATGTTTCGGATGGTTTTCCATAGGAGCAGGGGAGTTAGAGAAACCGGCCGAACTTCCTGTTATTAAAAGAAAAATCACTAAAACTAAGATTTTATTTCTAGTTATCATTAATATTTTTGGACCCAATTAGTAAACTTTTTTCATTCGAATAGCTAAGCTTACTTCGTGCTTAACGAAAATAAAAATATAATTTCAGCTCAGGTTGTAGATTTACAAAGTAATGTAAGACGATTCTGTTATTTAGTTGAACAAATTCAACAATATAATAACCAGGCGTGGCTTACTGAAATTAGTCAACTTTTACCTCGCATTCATGCCGTTATTGGCATGTTAGATGGCTGTAGTCGCAATGAATGTTTGTTTTCCCTATCTGATCTCGATGAACGTTTTGATTTATTTTGTCGATTGAAAAAGATTATCGGCGAAGTTGATGGTTATGAGGTCGGTGAGGAATTAGCAGAGAATCAATTGTATGGCAGTTTATCCGACGATTTAACTGATTTGTATTTTGAATTAAAACGCGGCATAGACTTGATAAAAGATGACCCAACCAATGTGCCCGCTGCTTTAAGCATGTGGAGAGACGGATTTTTTATGCACTGGGGTAAACACCTATTAGATGCCGAAAAGCATTTATACGAATTACGAGTGCATCACCGTATTTAGCGGCGTTCGGATAACCATTTTATTTTTGCAGATTGTTCGAGAGAGCATAGCCATTTGTACGCCAAGTCCAAACTTTCTGCGGCAGCATAAACACCGTGAGATTTAACAATGGCCACGGGTTGGGTCTGCAGACACTCGCTGATAGTGTTAGGCATAACTTCTTGATAGTTTTTTTCATCGCATTCGATGATTGATAAATCTCCAAAATAAAGCTTCCCTTCGAAATCCACAGGCTGAAAGACACGACAGCTTAACGACAAAGCAATAGTGTATGGATTATGCGCGTGCAATATTGCCTTGTATTTATTGTCTGTTTGGTAAGTTAATTGATGAATTAACGCGTCTAAAGAAGCGCCTTTAGTTGGTGCGTTATTCATTGCACACTGAATGAGCTCGCTAGATTTAATTGTATCTGCACAAGCGCCGGTTTTTGTGATGTAAAAATCATCCTGTAAACGAATAGAGCCATTGCCGCTATGGGAGTCATTTAAGCCGTGTTGGCGGAGTAACTGGTAATAGTGAACGAGTTCTTGCTCAGCGTTCATTTTTCTGTGGACGCTGTTTTAACCAAATAATGATGCCTGTGGTAGCTAAGAACAGAAGAATAATACCAACGAAATCAAAAAATAACGCGCCGTAAGCCCCAAAAAAACGACCACTATGAATATCCAACATGACAGTTTCAAATGAAATAATATTAGATTTATAACGTTGAATGATGGTTGTTTCGTCTTGCTTGGATAATGGCGAAGACGTTGACCAGTCAATAGGTTGAATAAGGTCGGTTTTTTTGATTGTAAATTCGTCGTCTATATTAAATAGCTGATTGTTAGCTTGGAAATAAACGTTTTTGTCATAGCTTCCGATACGGCTTAGCCTATTGGGCACTTGATCAATTTCACGTAACGTTTCAACGAGTTGGTTGCTAGCGTCAATGACTAGCAGTTTGTTTGACGTTGCAACTATTAAAAAGTCAGCCAATAAGGCAACGCCAACGATTGAGCTATCCAAAGAGGTAATGTACTGATTATTAATAAATAAAAAATCGCCTGCTTGGGTGACGGAGCGTCGCCCGTCTTCAAAGTGTGTGATGCTTGAAGGTGCTTGTATGTTGTACCTATTTAATAAGATAGACGAGCTGATATGCTGTTTTTTGAGTTCTAACGTATCTGTGTGGTTAAGTGCAATACCAGTCACGCTAAGAAAGATGACAAATAAGGCAGCAAATAAACCAGCGTATCGATGCCATATATATATAGATTTGGACTTGTTTCGTTTACTTCGTTGTCGACTCATTATTAGCTTTTTGGTGTAAATAAAGGGCGATTCTAGCTATCTTTTTTAATGCGCGTACAGATAACGTCGCCCCTGAGATACCATCAACAGTTTCGCTTAATTTCAAATCGTCCGTTAGGCTAGCATTGTTAAATTGTCGAGTAAAGAAGTCATGTTTAACTTCCCAGCCACGCGACTCACGAAAGCTGAGTACTTTTAATTGCTGAATTTTATTACCGGTAATAACAACCCCAACAGTAATAGGTTTTTCTTTACCAATTTCATCTAAAATCCAAGCGGTAGTTGTGCCACGCTGCCAATATTTAACGCGAATAAAGGACGGGTTATGTTGAAGAATATTGCTAATGACGTGTTTGAGTTCCTTATCAACCCAAATCGTCGATTGTTTCGGAATGTCATTGCTAAATGTTTGCCCTAAAAAAGCCAAAGGGGTTTGATAGACCCCTTTGGCAATGGCAGGTTGCATGAAAAGTAATGCACAAATTAGTAATGTTTTTTTCATGTTGAATTAGGCACGTTTAGAACTGATAACCGATACCTACGTTAAGGCCGTTTTGGTCACCACCGTCATCGTTGTTTTGATACTGGTAATCGGCTTTTATAACGACATCTTCATGTGGCCAGTAGTTAACACCGATATCCCATTGTTCTTTTTCTGAGTTAGCAGCAGTACCTGAATTGCTTCCGGCTTTATTATCCCATTGGTTAAACCGTGCAAATACACCGATTTTTTCAGAGACTTTAAATGAAGGCTCAAGGTAAAACCCCTCTTGCTTATCTGCGCCGGCGGCTTCAATTGCTGAGCCATCAATATCCCACATCGCATATAGTGCTTTTAGGGTGAATGGGCCGGTAGACCAAATCGCATGCGTTTCAATTAAGTTTCCGCTGTCTAAGCCAGCGACTAAGCCTTGGCCTATATCTTGTTGATGCTGGCCGGAAATAGCAACTTCTAAACCTGGAATACCAGTGTACTTCAGGCGGGCAGTAATGGCAGGGTCGTTGGCGGCTGCTTGACTGACTTTTTGACGACCACTACGGATTTTAAAGCTGTTTGGAACGGCTAGGCCCGAATGCACATAAGCATCGTAACTAAAGCCGCCACCTAATTGGCCGTGCAAACCAGCGCCTGCTGCCCACCAAGTGGCAGGGATAATGTTTTTTTCCACAGGGTTGCGTTCTGTGCCATAAAACGTAGGCGGTTCGTGTGTTTCATTGATAATGCCAACGGGTAATAAAAACATACCAGCGCGGGCGGTGTGTTGGTCGTTTAAATCAAAGTCGATATAGGCTTGTTCCAGCTCAACTTCGCCGTTTTTCCCGTCACCAGCAATGCTGTGCTCAACTTCCAGTTCAGAAAAGAAACGAATGTTATCGGTAAACTCGTGACCAAAAAACAGTACGAAACGATGCAAGTCGATTTCGTCTTTATCACTAGCGCTGCCTTTCCCAGTTAGGTTGTTGTAATGCAGTTCTCCATAACCGCCAATTGTCGTTTTGTCGGCCCAGTTGGCTAGTTTTTTAATACCACTGGTGCTTTCCGCAACAGCTTCCGATGCAGCAACAGCAGCATCGGCTTTTTGACTGGTTGTCGCGACTGACTCGCGTAAGTCAGCATTTTCTTTTAGTAACATCCGGTTTTGTGACTCGAGAGCATCTAGTCTCTTTGCTAAGTCTTCTAGTGTTAAGGCAGATGCCTGAGGTGCTATGGCCATGCTAAGCAATACGGCTATGCCGGTTTTGTTAGTTAATATGTTGAGTTTCACGTTCTATCCTTTCAATTGTCTAATGATGTTGTGTATCTTAATGCGAATCATTATCATTTGCAACAACAATGTTTATTTAAAACGCCAATTAACAGATATTTACAATTTTTCCTCGTATAATGAATATTATTACTATTTTTGGAGAACACCCATGGGCTCAGCATTAGCATTTAATTCAACATTAACACCATCAGATATTGTTATTAGTGACACAGCGGCTGAAAAGCTTAAAGAGCTATTTGCCGATGTGGGTGATGAAATGGATGCAATCCGTATTTTTGTATCCGGTGGTGGTTGTGGTGGCATGACGTACGGGATGACGTTCTCTGATGAGAAAACACCTTTTGATAGTGTGTTGGACTCGGGCGAATATAAAGTGTTTGTGGACACGGTAGCGCTGAATTATATGCGTGGCGTTGAAATTGACTTTGTAGATAAAGGCATGGGCGAAGCGAGCTTTGTCTTTAACAACGTATTTTCTTCTACAGGTGGATCGGGTACTTGTGGCGCTTGTGGCGCTTCTGGTGGTTGTGGCGCATAGCTCAGCTACTGTTCTTTTAGTTGCACCTCATAATAGTTATAGAATTCATGCATATATAGAGGCAGCTGAGCGACTGGATATTAATTTAGTTGTTGCTTCGCAAGGCGAACATTCGCTAGTCAGTGCGGTTTCCAGTGGTATTCAAATTGATTTTAATAACGATGCTGTTAGCTTGCAACGCATTGTTGACGCAAACAAAACATGCCCATTTGATGCTGTTATCACAACGGATGATGGCGGTGTACGCTTGGCCGCAAAAATGGCTCAGGTGTTGGGTTTGCCAGCAAACGACCCTGAATCTTCTGAACTAACTCGTCGTAAGGATTTGGCAAGAATCCGCCTTAAGTCATGTGATGTTGCGATACCAGCCTTTCGCGTCGTGAATCTCCTCGAAAACCTTCCCAAACAATTACAAAATATACACTTCCCAGTTGTTGTTAAGCCTTTAGCTATGTCAGGAAGCAAGGGCGTGATTAGAGCTGATAACCAGCAAGAATGTACTGAAGCGTTGGCACGGTTAGAGAAAATACTTTCAGTTGTTAGCGATAAGATGGAACAGAGCCATGCATTAATAGAGTCTTATATTGATGGCAAAGAAGTGGCATTTGAGGGCCTGTTACACAAAGGGGAGTTAAAACAACTGGCCATTTTTGATAAGCCAGAACCCATGGAAGGGCCATTTTTTGAGGAAAGTTATTACATAACGCCAACGCGCTTATCAGAAAGTGAGCAATTATTAATCGCAAATAGAGTTGCTGAGGCATGTGGAGCTTATGGCTTACGAGAAGGGCCTATACATGCAGAGCTAAGGGTGCAAGGGGATAATGCATTCATTATAGAAATTGCTTCGCGCACAATCGGCGGGGATTGCGCCGACATGTTGAAGTTTGGCTTAAACATGGGGTTGGAAGAATTGGTGTTATTGCAAGCGCTGGGCAAGCCTGTGGATGTGCCTGCACTAAAAAACAGCGTCGGTGTATTGATGATTCCTATTCCAGCACAAGGGTTATTACGGCGAGTTGAAGGTATTCACGAAGCAAAAAAAGTGGCGTATATTACTGATCTTGGTATTAGTGTGCGTGAAGGATACGAACTGGTTCCGTTACCAGAAGGGTCGAGCTATTTAGGGTTTATATTTGCAAAAGCACCCACAGCCGAGTTAGTAGAAGGGGCATTGAGAAAAGCGTTTGAATGCCTCAATATAAGGATAACGCCGAGTTTTAAAATCCTTAGTAGTTAAGTTGTTTCTTTACTTCCCTTTTGCAGGCGCAGCATTTTTTGAACCAGATTGAAAACCTTCTGGCAGTTGCCCCATTTCGCCTTCACCAAAGAAAAAGCCTTTCATGTGCGCTTCAATTAACTGAATGCTTTCAACATCTGCTGTGCTTAACGCGTTTTCGTTGATAATCATTGTTAAACGCTCGAGCCACTTGCTCCAACCCTCTTTTGAAACGTTGGTTAGGATTCTTTCGCCAAGTTCTCCTGGATGAGGTGCGTTCTCTAATGCTTCAGCTTCAGTTTTAAGTACTACGCATTGAACAGTATTTGCCATGGTCAATCTCTTTGATAGGAAATAAAAGTAATATTATACAAGGTACAACTCAGAAAGGCTTAACTGTAGCCAAAATAATAATGGCGACCAAGAAAGCAACAGGTACTTCATTCATCCATCGGAAATAAACGTGGGAGTGAGTATTTTTATCGTACTTAAAGTCGTTTAGCCATTTTCCACACCACACATGGTAAATGCAAAGTAAGGCGATTAGGAAAAGCTTTGCATGGAGCCAGCCAGATTGCCCAAAAGCCACCCATGCATAGTCGGTTAACATCCAAATTCCAAACCCTAGGGTGAGAATTAAGCCAGGGGTCATAATGCCGAAATAGAGTTTACGTTCCATTATTTTAAACCGCTGGTTGCTTGTTTCATCTTCACTCATTGCGTGATAAACGAATAAACGGGGGAGGTAGAAGAGCCCAGCGAACCATGTCACCATAAAAATCAGGTGTAGGGCTTTAAGCCACATTAGCTCTTTTTAATGAAGTTATCTAATCGGCGACGCATGTCGGATTCGTCAAACTCGCCTAACTTCTGCATGGCGATGCTGCCATCTGGGGCGATTAAGAAACTAGTAGGGGTCAAACGAACATTACCAAACGCCTTTGAGGCTTCTGCCATTGGGTCAAGGGCAATGTTGTAAGGAAGTTGTTTGGCTTTGGTCATGGCGATTACATTGTCTGGCCGGTCGTAATACATGGCAACGGCAATAATCTTAACGCCACTGTCTTTATAATCACGATGTAACGCCTTTAAATGTGGAATTTCTTTTATACAACCAGGGCAGTCAGTTGCCCAAAAGGTTAGCAATGTTGGCTTTCCTTGCAGAGACTTAAGAGAAATTTTTTCGCCAGTAATAGTGCTAAGCGTTATGTCGGGGGCTTTCTTAACCAAATCGCCGCTAAAAAAAACCCATGCACCGCTGGCCATGAATAGTACTAAAACAAAAAGGGCTGTTTTTTTATTTTTGTTCATCGTTGTCTTTTTTAAGATAGTGTTGAGTTAAGCCTTCGTAAAGCGACATTGGGCAAATTAACTTTGATGTACCGTTGGCAATAAATGCTGTTGCCATCATTGGTAATAAAAGATCATGCGAGTTGGTCATTTCCATAATTATAACAAAGGCGGTTAATGGTGATTGTAACATTCCGGCAAAATAGCCTGTCATACCCAATAAAATAACAACAGATAACGGCGCGATAGGAATCCATTCGGCTAGGTTAGCGCCAATTCCAGCGCCTACTGACAATGAAGGAACAAAGATTCCTGCCGGTATCCCAACAAAAAACGTAGCCATGTTAGCTAGCATTCGCATAAATGGATATTCTGCGGGCATATACTCGGCATGTAATAAGTATGTTTTGGTTTCTTGATAGCCGGTGCCTGCTGTTAAGCCATCAGAAAAAAAGTTAAGAGTGGCTATTATAAGCCCACATAAAAAGGCAATTCTAAGTGGGCTTAAAAATGAAATGGAGCGTAAAACGTTGCCCCCTTTTAATAAAATGAGGCTGAAGCCCCCGCCGAGAAACCCGGTGACAATACCGCAAATAGGAATAATGAGCCATGCTTTACCCCAAGGGAAAGAAATGGACCTATCGGTAAAGTATACGTATTGCCCTAAGACTATTAGGGCGGTTGCGCCGGCGAATATAACAGCAGTTAAGATGAGCCCGCTGGTTTTTTCTTCCAAGGACCGCCCCATTTCCTCAATCGCAAAAACAATACCAGCCAGTGGTGCGCTAAAAATGGCCGCAAACCCAGCAGAGCTTCCGGCGAGAATAAGGCCTCTTTCTAGATAATGAGGGGCAAAGTTGGCGAAACGACCAAAGTACGTCATTAACGCGGCACCAATATGAATAGCTGGGCCACCCAAACCAACAGAGGCCCCTGAGAAAATCCCGCCAATACTAATCAATAATTTGCCAATAATAATGCGAAAGCTGAGTAGAGGCATGTTTCCTTGGTTTTGTAGAGGTTGCAACGCAGCTTTGACTTGGGGGACACCGCTACGCTCAGAACCAGGAAAGAACTTGATTGTTACCCAAGCCAAAAAGGTTAAGCAAACAGGTGTAAAGATAAAGCTGTAGTAGATGAATTGTTTGTATAATTCTCTAAACAGATCGCTCATGTACTCGCTACCTACTGTGAGCGCTACAGATGAGAGGCCCACAAAAATAGCACCTAGCCAAAAAACAAGGTGGGTTTTCCAAGCTGCAAGTATTGAAAAGGGTGAGCTTCTTTTGGGTGTTTGCATTCGTTTAAGTATATCAGACAGCGCTAGTGTAAAATGGGCATTATATTTAGGTAATACAGATAGAGGACGTGTGGTGATTAAGGTAGGTATTGTTGGGGGAACGGGTTATACGGGCGTTGAGCTTTTGCGGCTATTAGCGGTGCATCCTGATGTGGATGTTGACGTGGTTACGTCGCGCGCAGAAAAGGGCTTAAGAGTTGATTCGGTTTATCCAAACTTACGCGGTTTTAATAACTTGTGTTTTGTAGAGCCTACGGTTGAAAGTCTATCAAGCTGCAATGTTGTTTTCTTTGCCACACCAAATGCAACGGCAATGCACATGGCGAAAGATTTGCTGGATGCGGGAATCAAAGTGATTGATTTGTCAGCCGACTTTAGGCTGAAAGACGTGGCTATTTGGGAGCAATGGTATGGCGCAAAGCATGTTTGCCCAGACTTATTAAGTGACGCTGTATATGGTTTGCCCGAAACAAATCGGCAAGCGATAAAACGTGCGATGCTTGTCGCTAATCCAGGTTGTTACCCAACAGCAACACAGTTGGGATTTTTGCCGTTATTGAAAAGCAACTGTATCGATACATCCATGTTAATTTCGGATGCAAAATCGGGCGTCAGTGGGGCGGGGCGGTCGGCAAGTGTCGTTGGATTAATGAGTGAGAGTGGCGAAAGCTTTAAAGCATACGGCGTACCAGGTCATCGGCATTTGCCAGAAATCACGCAAGAGCTACAAAACGAATCAAGCTCACCGGTGTCTTTAACGTTCACGCCGCATTTGGTTCCAATGATTCGTGGTATTCATGCTACTTTATATGCACGGTTGAAAGATTCAAATGTCGATTTACAAACATTGTTTGAAAACTTTTATAAGGATGAGCCTTTTGTTGACGTGCTGCCTGCTGGTATGCATCCAGATACAGGGGATGTGCGCGGATCAAACCGTTGCCAAATAGCGGTGCATCAGCCTCAAGGTGGAAATATTGTTACTGTTCTATCCGTTATCGATAACCTTGTAAAAGGCGCGTCTGGGCAAGCGATTCATAATATGAATATCATGTTCGATTTAGACGAAACATCAGGCTTACATCATGTTGGCTTGTATCCGTAATTATCAGGTATGTTAAAACACGATTGCCCACACCCATACCATAAGTCGAAACAACGTGCTTTTATTGAAAAAGCCGTGCCAATTATTGTTATTGTTGGATTGCTTTTAACTTTCTATTTAGGACGTTTGTCAGTTAGGGATGTTGCTGAATTTGTCGATGAAATAGATGTGTTAAAGACAGTAAGCGCAGATTTGAAAACACAAAATTCTAAACTGACAAAACAGGTAGACTTCTTGGAAGGCGCCAAGAAGATTGACCAACAAGCGAGAAACGATGCGAGAAATGCGTTGTCAGAATTACACGACAAGCTGAGTGAAGCCAAAGAACAAATCGGCTTTTATCAACGAGTGGTTTCACCAGAAACGCTAGTTAAAGGACCGTATGTGCATAGTGTTGACGTGTCTAGTGGAGATAATGGGCGTTTAGATCTTCAGATAGTTGTTGCCCAAGGTTCTAATAATAAAAGAGCTGTTAAAGGTAAGCTAAGTGTCCAGGTCGTTGGGTTTCAAGAAGGGAAAGAAGTTAGTTTGCCGTTTAAAGCACTAGTGCAAGAACAAGTCAGTGCCAAACTAGCGTTTTCATTTCGTTATTTTCAGGTTCTTGCGGCTGACATTGCATTGCCGGTTGGGTTTGCGCCTGAACGGATAGTTGTTACGTTAGATCCTTCTTCAGCTAAAGCAAAAAATACTGAAACAAAATGGCTCTGGCAAGATGTTATGAAAAAAGAACCGGCTTAAGCCGAGATAAGTTCTTTTTTGGGCTACAATTCATTATAGAACGTTAGTTGTATAAGATTAATTAAGGAAAGGATTTGAGTGATGTTTGCATCAGATAACAAAAAGTTAAAAGAAATTAGTACCACCAATGTATCAACAATCATTGGTGATGGGACTGTCATAGAAGGCGATGTAATTTTTGCTGGGGGTTTGCATATTGATGGCAAAGTCGTAGGAAACGTCAGTGCAACATCAGAAGAAATGGCAACACTTACATTAAGCAAAATGGGCGCAATCCATGGTAATGTTAATGTGCCTATTGTTGTTATTGATGGTGAAGTCAAAGGCGATGTTGCGGCGTCAGACCGTGTGCAGTTACTAGAGAATTCAAGAATTACCGGCAATGTAGCGTATAATTTAATTGAAATGTCAGTTGGTGCAGAAGTAAATGGACAGTTATTGAAGAGCGTTGGCGAAACAGCAAAAAGCCGCAATGCGAGTAAAACAAACGCTACTCAAGCTGAACTAACTGCGGCAAGTACAGACTAAGTATTAAAACCCACATAAAGAGAGAAGATAGATATGACACAATTCGCTGCAGAAGCCGATATAAATTTTACTGATAGTGCCGCAAAAAAAGTAGCAGCGCTTATTGAAGAAGAAGGGAATGTGAACCTGAAACTACGTGTGTATGTGTCTGGTGGTGGTTGTTCAGGGTTTCAATACGGGTTTACGTTTGACGAAACAGTTGCTGAAGATGATTTTGGCATTGAAAAGGCTGGCGTGAGCGTTATTATTGATCCGATGAGCTACCAATACCTGGAAAAAGCCGAAGTGGACTTTAAAGAAGATTTGCAAGGTTCGCAGTTTGTCATCAGAAACCCTAATGCGACAACCACGTGCGGATGTGGGTCTTCATTTGCGGCGTAAGCTTTAGCCTAGAAGGCGTTGGTTCTAATTTATTAGCCCTTATGCAGGGTAAATGGCACCTAAAATAACGGCTTTATTTGCACCGGTAACAGAAGGAATGTTTCCGGGCTTTCCATCTAATGTTTGTTTTGCTAGCCAAGCAAAAGCCATCGCCTCGACCCAGTCAGGGTCAACGCCAATAATATCGGTTGTTTCAACTGAGCCTTCTATATGCTTTTTTAGCGCATCCATTAGTACGGGGTTGTGCACGCCGCCGCCGCAAATGTATACCGATGAGCAGTTTGGTAGTTGCTTGAGCGCATGAGCAATAGTTAACGCGCTTAATGTACATAAAGTAGCTAAGGTATCTTGTGGGTTGGTTGCGTGTGCTGATGTATATGATGCTAACCACTCAGTTGAGAAATATTCGGGCCCCGTACTTTTGGGGTATGGAAGTTTGAAATATTCATCGTCGAGAAGAGTCGCTAATAGGGCTTGATTCACCGTGCCAGTTTTTGCTAATGCGGCATTTTCATCGTAATGTTGATTAAAATGCTGCTGGCAAATTTGATCCATTAACGTGTTGCCGGGGCCACTATCGAAACCAATAATGTCGTGGCTATTGTTTTTTGGTAAAAAAGTGATATTAGCAATGCCGCCGATATTAACGATAGCTCTATTTTGCTCAGCGTTTTGAAAACACGCTGCATGAAATGCAGGAACCAACGGCGCGCCTTGGCCGCCCGCCGCCATATCGCGTTTCCTGAAATCTGCGACGACCGTAATGCCGGTTTTTTCGGCAATGCGATTAGCGTCGCCAATTTGAAGTGTAAAAGGAGCGGTGCCATTTGGCTCGTGGTGAATAGTTTGACCATGAGAACCAATTGCAATAACGTCACTAGTCCTTATGTCATTATCACGCATAAAACCTAAAACGGCATCAGCATAAAAATCGCCCAATATAATGTCTAATGAGCCTAGTTTATTAAAGCTAGTTGTCTGGAGTCGGCATAGATCTTTTAGTTGTTTGAGTAAGGCTTTTTGGTAAGGTGCGAGTTTTTGAGCTAATAAAACTGGTTGTTTTGTTTCAAAATTAACGAGTGCTATATCCAATCCATCAAGACTGGTGCCAGACATTAGTCCAATGTATAGGTGTCGACTCATGTTTTCAAAGGCAATGAAGGGCTATCAAGTTTAGCAGTGCCAGTAGAAGACTTAGTTAAGCGCGAGCTGTGTTTGTTTAGCAAGCTCAAGCTGGCTTATTAAAGGGCTGGTTTGTTGCTTGAATGAAGCTAACTGGTTTTTGGCAACAGGTTTTGCAGCTGGGAACTTCACTGTTAATGGATTGCGGTGAACACCGTTTAAACGGAACTCGTAATGCAAGTGTGGGCCGGTCGCTAAGCCAGACTTGCCTATGTAACCAATGACTTGCCCTTGTTTAACATGGCTGCCATTTTTATAGCGGCCGTACTTAGACATATGCGCATATAACGTACTGTATTTTTGCCCATGTTTTAAGATAACGACACGACCATAACCGCCTTTTCGTCCACGAAAAACAACCTTACCATCACTGGTGGCCTTAATTGGTGTGCCTGAAGCAGCGGCATAATCCACGCCTTTATGAGCACGAATACGATTAAGCACAGGGTGCTTCCTTCTTAAGTTAAAGCGAGAGCTAACACGGGCAAAGTCTACTGGGCTGCGTAAAAATGTTTTACGCATACTTTTTCCATCGGGAGAAAAGTATTCAGCATGGCCGTCTTTATCAACGAAACGTACGGCTTGATATTTTTCGCCACGATTAATAAACTCGGCAGCCAGAATTTGACCATTCTCTATCCTTTCCCCTTCAATGAACTTGGTTTCATAAATCAAGGCGAAAGAGTCATTTTTTCTAATGTTGAGGGCAAAGTCGATGTCCCATCCAAATATGTTGGCAAGTTCCATGATGGTTTTATCAGAGATGCCTGCCTGTTTGCCATCATAATATAAAGAGTTTTCTATTTTGACTGAAGCCGTATCAGTTGCAATTTCCACAGGTTTTTTTAACAGTTCAGTATTAAACCCGGCGTCTGTTTTTGAAACTTTTAATGTTTGTATTCTATCAATTTGGTATTCAAGTGATAAAAAGCCACCCGATTTGTTTTTAATAAAAGAGAGTTGTTGGCCGGGTTTGATGCTCTTCAGTGATTTGGCAGCCTTCCCTGAATTCATCATCTTATATAGTGTAGAAGGTGAGAAATGTTGGGTTTGGAAAATCTTGGCAAGACTTTCGCCAGCTTTGACAGTATGTTTACTAACGTTATTGTTAAGCGCGTTGGTTGTTTTAAGAGCATTAGCGGAAGATTGCTTCGAATGATTAATAACATCCAAAGGCTCGATAATGTCGTCAGTGCCAGCAGGTAATGCCGGTAATTTTATGGAAACGACTTGTTGTTTAGCGGGTGAATCAAGTTGGCTAGGGGAATAAAATTTAAATACAAAGACAAGAGCCAATAAAAATAATGTACTGGCTGCTAGAGCAATAGGTAGTTTAGGTTTTGATGCACGAGCGGTTGAATAGCTTGAATTATAATCGCGATTTATTTGACTGATTTTATTTATCATTGATGTATTTTGGTTGGTTGTTTTTACACAGATAGCCAGAATCGCTAGCATTGTATATTAAGTATAGTTAAAAATGATAGAACTTCAATCGAGAAGTATTTGACTGGCAATTGATAGTATGGGCTTGATTTTAATCCCATATCCAGTATCTTGCGTAGCCAAATAGCCTAATTTATAAGGAAAACCTAACAGTGAATGACTCGTTAAAAAATGAGCTAGAGCAGTTGAAGCGTGGTTCAGATGAAGTATTAGTAGAAGAAGAATTCGACAAACGAATTGCCTCTGGAAAGAAGCTAAGAATTAAAGCGGGGTTTGATCCAACGGCGCCAGATTTACATTTGGGTCATACCGTATTAATTAATAAGCTTAAACAATTTCAAGATGCGGGTCACCATGTCTTGTTCTTGATTGGTGACTTTACTGGAATGATTGGTGATCCTACAGGTAAATCAACAACCCGCCCTCCATTGACTAAAGCAGATGTCATAGAGAATGCAAAAAGTTACCAAGAGCAAATCTTTAAAATACTAGACCCTGAGAAAACAGAAATCGTATTTAACTCAACTTGGATGTCAGATTTCAGTGCGGCAGACTTAATACAGTTGGCGGCTAAACATACTGTAGCAAGAATGTTGGAAAGGGATGATTTTAATAAGCGATACCACGGCGGTAAGCCGATTGCGATACATGAGTTTTTATACCCATTAATACAAGGGTATGACTCAGTAGCGCTAAAGGCAGATGTAGAGTTGGGGGGTACAGATCAAAAATTCAACTTATTGGTTGGTCGTCAACTTCAAGAGCATTATGGGCAAAAGGCACAGTCAGTATTAACAATGCCAATCCTTGAGGGATTGGACGGCGTGCAGAAAATGTCAAAGTCGTTGGATAACTATATAGGTATAAACGACCCAGCTGATGAGATGTTCGGAAAGTTGATGTCAATTTCAGATGATTTGATGTGGAAGTACTTCATGCTGCTCAGCTTTAGAGTCATAGAAGACATTAAAGATTGGAAAACACAGTGTGAGGATGGGGAAGAGAATCCGAAAAATATTAAAATCAAATTGGCACTTGAAATAGTAGAAAGGTTTCATGATGAAGATAAGGCTAGAAAAGCATACGAAGCGTTTGAGTCCCGATTCAAACATGGGCAGCTACCAGAAGACATTAGCCAGCAACAAATAAACTGTGAAGAAGCGCTACCAATCGCTAACATTTTGAAAGAGGCGGGGCTAACAAGTAGTACATCTGAATCATATAGAATGATAAAGCAGTCTGCTGTTAAGGTGGACGGTGAGAAGGTGCAAGACAAGCACCACCCATTAGATAAGAATAGAGAGTACTTAATACAGGTAGGAAAAAGAAAAATATCAAAAATAACAATGGTTTAAAGATTATTGTTATAAATAGGTGAAATAAAAGTTGACCGCTTAAATATTGTCCCTATAATACGCATCTCTTCTAGGCAAGCAGTTGAAAAGTTCAACAAAAAGCCAAGAAGAATCAGCTCAAAAATTCGTTATTATTTAATGAAATTAATTAAAAAATAACTTGCTAATGAAAAGCAAATGAATATAATAGCTGGCCCGGTTCAGGAGAATATTTGAACCAGCTCTTTAAAAATTTATCAAGTAATTTGTGTGGACACTTGTGTTGATTGTTTAGTTATTTAAAAATAATCAATATAGGTTAAACACTTAAGTTTTAATTTAAGTAATACGTTTAATTCTATATTGAGCAAGATCTAGACCTCCTTTTAAGAGGTCGAAAAATATAAACTGAAGAGTTTGATCATGGCTCAGATTGAACGCTGGCGGCATGCCTAACACATGCAAGTCGAACGGAAACGATGCTAGCTTGCTAGCAGGCGTCGAGTGGCGGACGGGTGAGTAATGCATAGGAATCTACCTAATAGTGGGGGACAACCTGGTGAAAACCAGGCTAATACCGCATAATCCCTACGGGGCAAAGCAGGGGACCTTCGGGCCTTGCGCTAATAGATGAGCCTATGTCGGATTAGCTAGTTGGTGAGGTAATGGCTCACCAAGGCGACGATCCGTAGCTGGTTTGAGAGAATGATCAGCCACACTGGGACTGAGACACGGCCCAGACTCCTACGGGAGGCAGCAGTGGGGAATATTGGACAATGGGGGCAACCCTGATCCAGCCATGCCGCGTGTGTGAAGAAGGCCTTCGGGTTGTAAAGCACTTTCAGTAGGGAGGAAAAGTAAGTAGTTAATAACTGCTTACCCTGACGTTACCTACAGAAGAAGCACCGGCTAACTCCGTGCCAGCAGCCGCGGTAATACGGAGGGTGCAAGCGTTAATCGGAATTACTGGGCGTAAAGCGCGCGTAGGCGGTTTGCTAAGTCAGATGTGAAAGCCCCGGGCTCAACCTGGGAACTGCATTTGAAACTGGCAGGCTAGAATGCAGTAGAGGGAGGTGGAATTTCCGGTGTAGCGGTGAAATGCGTAGAGATCGGAAGGAACACCAGTGGCGAAGGCGGCCTCCTGGACTGACATTGACGCTGAGGTGCGAAAGCGTGGGGAGCAAACAGGATTAGATACCCTGGTAGTCCACGC
>CAJXSK010000015.1 GCA_913061075.1 uncultured Piscirickettsiaceae bacterium
AAAACTATCGGGATTCCCGATAATACTGTTTTGTGGGATACAATCCCATAAAACATACTGTTATACCCTCAAGGATAAATATGTTTAGCCAAGCTGTCATTGAAAAACTCGATTACTACGTTTATTTCCTTCAAGACCCAAGTACAGACGAAGTTTTTTATGTCGGAAAAGGAAATGGTAATCGAGTATTTAATCATATGGCCTGTGCGATAGAGACCGATGGCGTAACTGAAAAGCTAGACACTATTCGAGCAATTATAAATTCTGGGCTTAAGCCAAGGCACTACATTTTAAGGCATGGCCTTAGTGAGCAGACAGCATTTGAAATTGAAGCGGCCTTAATTGACTTTATAGGAATGAAAAACTTATCCAATCTACAAGGCGGCCACTATTCAAGTGATTTTGGAATTAAAACATCAGAAGAGATATCGGCAATTTATGAAGCCGAGGAACTATCAACCGACATGCCCTCATTGCTTATTAACATCAACAAGCTGTATCGCCGAGAAATGACAGAAGAAGAACTTTACGATGCTACGAGAAAATCTTGGGTTCTCGGTAATAGGAAAGAAAAAGCACAATATGCCATAGCCACATATCGTGGATTAACGCGTGAAATATATAAAATTGAAAGTTGGTTCCCTGTTGAAGTAAATGGGAAAACTCGCTACGGCTTTAATGGCTGCATTGCCGAAAAGGATATTCGTGAAAGTATTAGATATAAGTCTATTGCTTCATTTTTCAGCAAAGGTGCTGCAAACCCTATAAAGTATTTAAATTGCTAATCAGGTATAACAATCACATCCAGCGGACTCCGCTACGCTACGCCGCTGATGTGAAGCGTTAAAAGGACACTTCGCTCTGGCTCAGTGCCCTTTTAACGTTCCGTGTTGTCGGATGCCCTGCCAAACCATCGTGTTAGTAATCCGCTACGCGTCCTACTAACAAGACGGTTCGTCAGGAAAGCTTCCCGTATAATATGATAAGCCTTCGGACTCACCAATTACACGGGAAGCTTTCCCGACAACACGGAACGTTAGGGCTCATAAATACAGAGATAAATTATGAAAGAAGATATTAATGATCTAGCTAAGGAACATTTGGGTTCCGCATACAAAGACCTTGAAGCGTCAGAGCAAAAGGTAATTGACAGTATTGTAGAAGCCGAACCTATCGTAGAAAACGTTAATGAGATATTTCATGAGCAGTTGTCTTTTGGTCAGCGACTCGCTGATAAGATTTCATCTTTCGGTGGCTCATGGACATTCATAATAATATTTTTAACCGTTCTAGTATCATGGATGGCGATAAACTCATTTTTTTTAGTAAGTCCAAAAGAACCCTTTGATCCATACCCATATATTCTTCTGAACCTAATGCTGTCGTCTATAGCAGCTCTTCAAGCACCAATCATAATGATGTCTCAAAATCGAAATACAGCTAAGGACAGATTAGACATTACTGAAAACTATAAAGTAAGTTTGAAAACAGATTTAGAAATCACACGCTTACATCAAAAAATAGACGCGCTTATGAAAATCATAAGTGCAAAAAATGCTAGCAATGAAAAGCCCTAACAAATCACTCAACTGGACGAGCTACGCTAACGCTTCGCTCGCCCGTTAGCTGTAAAAGAAATTCTTGAAAATTCACAAGTGATAGTATAGTATCACTTTATGAAAATTGAATTAGTTACTACTTTAAAGCGTCAGGCCACCAAAATATTGGCTGAATTACATGATTCAAAAGAGCCTGTACTTATCACCGAACATGGTAAACCATCTGCATATCTTGTTGATGTTCAAGATTATGAAATGATGCAAAATCGAATGGAAATCCTAGATGGATTAGCTAAGGGTGAAACGGCTATTTTAGAAAATCGTATTTATACTCAAGCAGAAGCAAAAGATAAAATGAGTAAATGGCTCAGGTAATATGGACCGAACCAGCTCTATCTGACCTTAATGCAATAGCTGAGTATATAGCTCTTGATAAACCAAGTGCTGCTATTAATCTAGTGCAAAAAATTTTTTCTAGTACAGACCAACTTGAGGAGTTTCCAGAGTTAGGCCGTAAACCCCCAGAATTTAAAAAATCAAGATATTTAGAAATTATTGTCAATCCATGTCGTATTTTTTATCGCATAGAAGGTGATAAAGTATACATACTTTACGTTATGCGAAATGAAAGAACATTGCGAAAATATCTGCTTAATGCAAAAAAAAACAGCTAACAAAAAGTTCCAGTTAACCGCTGGCAGCGCAGTTCGTTTCTAAGGTTATTTTTATCAACGTTCTGTGCGTTGTTAGAGTTCATCGTATATCTGCCAGCGTCAACGGAACGTTATGTTCTAAAAACTTGATTATCCGTACGTTTTAGCGTACGCTCTATTCAGAGGTAAATAATCATGACCATTATAAATGCAACTGAGGCAAGAACTAGGTTATACAGTCTTATTGACGAGGCTACTGACACTCATCAACCTGTTGTAATTACAGGAAAAAGAGGTAATGCAGTATTAGTTTCAGAAGAAGACTGGAATGCTATTTCTGAAACACTCCATTTACTGTCAGTACCAGGAATGAGAGAGTCTATCCAAGAGGGATTAAAACAAGACCTATCTGAAAGCTCCAAGGAGCTTGATTGGTGACTTGGGAGATAGTGTATACAAAACAAGCTCAAAAGGATGCCAGAAAACTTGCTTCTTCTGGGCTAAAGAACAAAGCTAAAACTCTTTTAGATGTAATTCAAAAAGACCCTTACCAAAACCCACCTCCATATGAAAAGCTGGTAGGTGATTTATCTGGTGCTTATTCACGCCGTATCAATATACAGCATAGGCTGGTGTATCAAATATACGAAAAAGAAAAAACTATAAAAGTTATCAGGCTTTGGTCACACTATGAATAAGCTGAACATAAAGCGATAATTAGTAATTAGAGTAATTAGAGTAATTAGGGTCAGACTCGACTTAATCGCAAATCTGAAATAATCAATCATCGCCCATCATATATTCATACTGCTCATGCTTAGCAAAGGTTAAAAACGTCGTACTAGATTAATGGGGAGTTGCCCATTTAAATCTAACGTTATCGTTTTTCAGAATTAAGCCTTATAATTTAAGGGTTTCAATAAACGCAAATAGAACCCATATCAAAACACCAACCTGCTTTACAGAACTTGCCTTAATTCCACCCTTGTTAGCCCGATTAACTGAGTTGGATTATAAGCAACCTACCCCTATTCAAGCACAAGCAACTCCTATTGTATTAGCGGGGAGAGACTTAATTGCAGGGGCAAATACCGGCTCGGGAAAAACGGCCGCCTTTGCGTTACCTATGTTGCAAACCTTATTGGCTGAAAAACCAATGGGTTGTAAAGGCACGAAAGGTAACTTTGTTTCTGGGTTAATTTTAGTTCCGACGCGTGAACTGGCCAAGCAAATTGCGGACAGCATTAATTCTTATGCACTGCATTTGAATGGTGCGATTAAAACAATAGCTGTTTATGGTGGTGTATCCGCGAATACTCAAATGCTAGCATTACGCGGTGGTACCGACATGTTGGTGGCAACGCCAGGCCGGTTGCTTGATTTGATTTCAAGTAATGCGGTTAAACTCGACAAGCTTAAAACCTTAGTGCTTGATGAAGCTGATAGGATGTTAAGCCTTGGTTTCAATGATGAGTTATCCGCTTTATTAGAATTGATGCCTAAGAAAAGACAGGTTGTATTATTTTCCGCGACTTTTCCTGAAAAAGTACAAACGTTAACCAAAGAGCTGTTAAACAACCCTGTTGAAATTCAATTGCAAAATAAAGATGCCAGCACCTTAGTACAGCGCGTTTTTACCGTGAATAAGGGCAATAAAACAGCCCTTTTGGCGCATTTAATTAAGCAACAAGAATGGCGGCAAATACTTGTTTTCGTTAATGCCAAAAACCACTGTAATCACTTAGCTAAAAAACTGGCTACACGTGGCATTACCGCAGAGGTGTTCCATGGTGATAAAACTCAAGAGGCTCGTCACCGTACGCTTGATGCATTTAAAGCAGGCAAAACGAATGTGTTAATTGCAACGGATATTGCTGCCCGTGGCTTAGACATAGAAAGACTGCCCGTGGTCATCAACTTTGATTTACCAAGAAGTCCGCTGGACTACATACATCGTATTGGCAGAAGTGGCCGCGCCGGTGAAGTGGGCTTGGCCATATCCCTTATTGATCATGAAGATTATCACCATTTTACAATCATCGAAAAGAAGAACAACATTTGGCTTAAACGCGAGCAAGTGGTTGGCTTTGAAGCTGATGAAATGAGTAGTGATGATTTATTAGCAGCCAAGAGGCCGATGGCAAAACCACAAGGTACTGGTAAGAAAAAACGCAAACCATCAGTTAATTAATATTGATTTGATGTTATAAAAAGAAAATTCGGCAGCAAAGTGCCGTATTATAATGACTCTAATTTTAGAGTTATGTAGAGGAAAAACCAATGGCTAAAACCAATTACGCGTTTGAAAAGCGTCAGAAAGAAATCGCAAAAAAGAAAAAGAAAGAAGAGAAGCGTTTGCAAAAAGCTGCGGCAGCCGAAAATCAGCCATCAGATGATACTGCTACGACAACCGATGACACATAAAAACTCATACTATCTACTCTCAAGTAGCTGATAATCGAGGGCTATCTGCCCTTAGTCTTTCTAAAATCCCCACCTCTTAAGGTCCACCACTGGTTGTTTAGCATCTATTGCTTTTAAGCCTTTCACGCATCGTACTATCATCCAAATGACCAGCACCAAATACATGATGTAGCCAATACCTACAAACATCAAAATACTCGCTATAAATGCAAATAAAATACCTATCCAAAACGTTCTTATTTGATATTGGTAGTGTGT
Source organism: uncultured Piscirickettsiaceae bacterium (assembly GCA_913061075.1). Classification (GTDB taxonomy): domain Bacteria; phylum Pseudomonadota; class Gammaproteobacteria; order Methylococcales; family Cycloclasticaceae; genus Cycloclasticus. The sequence goes on from CAJXSK010000015.1 coordinate 4,895, forward strand.
TTTGAGCCAAGATTCGACGTCTTGTTGATTCATATAGGCCATAACGATGCCTATTATTGCGGTAATGCCAAATACTAAGCTCGCTAAAAATAAAAAGTAAACGATTTTTGCATTTCCTCTGCTGCTACTTAACCCTAGGTTTTGCATGTCATTCATTTGAGTTTTCTCTGATAATATTAGTTAAGCATTTTCAACATTATGATAGACGTGCTGAACATCATCTAAATCGTTCAGCATATCTAAAAACTTCTCAAACATTTCCACATCATCTCCACCAATTGATGTGAATGCGTGCGGAATAAACTGAATCTCATCTACATCAAAGTTTACTTCTGGAAATGCATCTAACACTGTTTGGCGGGCTTTATAGTAGTCTGTATGTGGTGCAAAAATAGATAATACGCCGTCTTCGTTTTCGATATCTGTTACGTCAACATCGGCATCCATAAGTGCGTCTAACACAGCTTCTTCATTATCATGCTTGAACACTAGAATAACTGAGTGATCAAACATATGGCTAACACTGCCTTGTGTGCCAATTTTACATTTTGTTTTTGTGAACGCTTGGCGAACATCACCAAAGGTGCGGTTTGGGTTATCCGTTAAACAATCAATAATGGCCATACAACCGCCTGGGCCATAGCCTTCGTAACGCGCTGGAGAGTAATCTTCGCCACCGCCGCCTTTGGCCTTATCTATGGCTTTGTCTATAACATGCGCTGGCACTTGGTCTTTTTTAGCACGGTCTATAAGACTGCGTAGTGCCAAATTGCCTTCTGGGTCAAACCCGCCTGTTTTTGCAACAACATAAATTTCACGGCCATAACGGCTGTAAACCTTGGCTTTCATGTCCGATGTTTTAGCCATCGACTCTTTACGGTTTTGGTATGCTCTTCCCATCTAATTTATCTCCATTACTTTTTCAATCTTTCGTTAATTGGTACTCGTTTAGCCTTTGCGTCTTTTTTCGCCTACTTCAAATGCTGCCAATTGTTCGGGTGTAGCCGGCTGTTGATATTTGCCTTTCCATTCAGCAAATGGCATCCCATAGACTACTTCACGCGCTGCGTCGTAATCTATCTCTACGCCCTTTTCTTTAGATTCTGCCATGTACCATTTAGAAAAACAGTTGCGGCAAAAGTCAGCTAAGTTCATTAGGTCTATATTTTGCACTTCGGTATGGTCTTGGAAGTGTTTGATAATGCGTCTAAACGCCGCTGCTTCTATTTCTAATTGTGTTTGTTTGTCCATGGGGTTCTCCTATTACGGTAAATGGGGGCGCTCTAAGTATTCTTGTGATTGCATTTCTAGTAATCGGCTAACGGTTCGTTCAAACTGAAACGCGAGTTTTTTACCTTGATACAGTTGATTACACGGCACTTCTGCCGATATGATTAATTTAACATTGTGATCGTATAGCTCATCAACTAAATTAACAAAACGATTCGCCAAATCATTACTCATGTCATTCATAACGGTAACATCTGACACGAGCACTGTGTGGAAATAGCGTGAAATCTCAATGTAATCTGCTGCGCCACGAGGTATGTCACAAATGGTTTTGTAGTCAAACCACACAACGCCTTCGGCACAATGTTTAACGTCGACTAGACGGCCTTCTATTTCAAGTTCTGATTCTGGCTCAACATCTGCCGCCGTCATGTGTTCGAACAATTCTGTTAACGTAATATTTGCCTTTTCATCTAGCGGTGAGTGGTATATTTCGGCCTGTTCTAATTCACGTAATCGATAGTCCGTACCGCTATCTAACTTTAATACATCGCAGTGTGTTTTTAGGGCTTCAATCGCTGGCAAAAATCGTGCGCGTTGTAAGCCGCCTTTATAAAGGCCATCAGGTTCTATATTAGACGTGGCAACCAAACACACGTCTTTTTCAAATAATGCTTCAAATAGCCGCCCCAGTAACATAGCATCTGTAATATCCGAGACGAAGAATTCATCAAAACAAATGACTCTATTGTGTTTCGCAATATCTTCAGCAACGGTTTGTAAAGGGTCACTAACATTACTAAGCTCACCTAGTTTTTTATGCACTGTTTGCATGAAGCGATGGAAATGCTTACGCTGTTTTTGTTCAAACGGCAGTGCATCGTAGAAGATATCCATTAAATAGGTTTTACCCTGTCCTACACCACCCCATAAATATAGACCTTTAGGCACTGTTGCCTTTACTAACGGTTTACTTCTAAATGATGAAAAAAAGCCCTTTGGAGCCTTTTCTGTCGTTTTAACAGGGTTTATCAGCTCATTAAACAAGGCTTCCAAACGTTCAATGACAATTCGTTGGGCATCATCTGCAATAAACCCATGCTTTGCGAGGTCTGATTGATAACGTTCTAGTGGACTCATGGTGATATACAGCTGTAACTGTGATAGATTATGCGGGCTTTAATTATTAGATAACAACCGGACAACATTGTAACAATTTTTATCAATGAACATTCAATCTAGCAACATTAACGTAAATCTACCCGCTGCGCTGAATAGTGCAAACCGTGGCAGGCCGTTAAATAGTGTTGAAACGGCTAAGCCAGACACTGCTCGTTCGCAAAGCTCTAACCCATCCAACACAGTTAATGGGGCTGAGAAGCGTGCCGTTCTCGATGCCTTGAACACTATTGACCAACATAACAAATTAGACAGAGTCTCTAAAGAAAACACGCCCCCTTCTCAATCTATTCAAACCTACTTAGACAATGCGAATCTTGCTAGCCAGCCCCAACGGGATGAATTGCAACTGTTACTTGGCATTGATATTTTTGTTTAAAACCCAATACCACACATCATGAAGTTTTTATTTGATTTTTTCCCCATCATTCTTTTCTTTATTGCCTATAAATGGCAAGGCATCTACGCAGCCACCGTCATTGCTATTGCAGCTTCAGCGGTTCAAGTCGCTTATTACTGGCTGAAAAATAAATCGTTTGAAACAACGCATGTTGCCACTTTTTTGATTATTACCGTATTTGGTGGGCTAACACTCTATTTGCAAGACGAAGCTTTCATTAAATGGAAACCTACCATCGTTAATTGGTTATTTGGCTTGGTCTGTCTTGGCAGTCAGTTTATTGGCAAGCAACCTGTTATTCAACGAATGATGAAAGGCAACATTTCATTACCTGATAATGTATGGACAAACCTTAATGCGATGTGGGCCGCATTTTTTATATTTTTAGGTGGCATCAACCTATGCGTTATGTACAATTTCGACACGGACACTTGGGTAAACTTTAAGCTCTTTGGCATGCTTGGGCTTACCCTTTTATTTGTTGTACTGCAGGGCTTTTACTTAATGAAACACATTCAAGAAGATCCAGACACCCAAGAAACCAACCAAGAAACCAACCAAGAACTTAAATAATGAACATAACTGAATTAATTAATGAAAAAATTACTGAGGCTCTTCAGCCTGAGTTCATCGAAGTATTAGATGATAGCCAAGCACACGCGGGGCATGAAGGTGCAAAATCGGGCGGCGGCCATTTTTACTTAACCGTAACCTCCGATCAATTTGAAAATAAATCACGCATTCAACGTCATCAACTTGTTTACAAAGCACTCGGTGAGATGATGAAAAAAGACATTCACGCTTTAAGCATTAAAGCGTATACCCCGGAAGAAAAACCTCAACAACAGGAGATATCATGAAGGTTACTGTTTCAATTATCGCGTCACTTTTACTAGTGACTGCTTCACAACTTACTATCGCAGCTGATGACCCAACTGTAGCAACAGTTAACGGCACCAATTTAAAAAAATCAATGTTGCAATTTTATGCATTAGAAAGAAGGCAAGTTGATCCTAAAAGCACTGTGCCGATAGACAAGCTAACAACTGACCTTGTTAACATGGCTTTATTAAAGGATGAGGCTATTAAGAAAAAACTAAACAATAACGACGATTTTAAAGCACGTATGGATTTCATTAATCTAAGCATGTTATCTCAAGTTGCTATGATTGATTTTTTAGATAATAACCCTATTCCTGAAAAGCGTCTAAAAGAAGAATACGATGCAAGAATTGGTCAAATAAAAGTTCAAGAGTTTAAAGCCAGCCATATTTTGCTTAAAGAAGAAGGTAAAGCTAAAGAAGTTATTGCCAAGCTTGCAAAAGGTAAAAAATTTGCTGATCTTGCAAAAGAAAACTCTACAGGTCCTACTGCATCAAAAGGTGGTGATTTAGGTTGGTTTAACCCACAACGTATGGTGCCAGAGTTTTCACAAGCGGTAGCAAAACTGAAAGATAACGAATACACGAAACAAGCGATAAGAACGCAGTTTGGCTACCACGTTATTTTACGTACCGGTGCACGTGATGGCAAACCACCAACATTTGAAGAAGTAAAGCCAAACATTTCAGCGGCACTTGAACAAGAACATATTCAAAAGCACATTAATGAACTTCGTAAATCTGCAAAGATAAGCATTACTAAGCAATAATTAATCCACATATTACGACCTACACAAAAAGGCCTTTAACTCAGTGTTAAAGGCCTTTTTTATGCCTACTCCGACCATAAGAATCTTCAATACGTACTTTGTACGCCACAATCACAGATAGAATGTGACCTCATTCGCATAACTTTTTTAGAATTGCTCTATATTTATACGTACAGATAAATAAGGGAACGTCATGAAAGTAGCCAATCAAGTAGAAAAGCAATTTCTATTTCATCATATTGATTATGAAGCAATACCCGTTGACGATAAAACTCTTTCTTTAGAAGAGCTCGATAAGAAATTCAGCAACAACCAGCAAGTACTCCTACGTACCGTATTAATACGCTGTAATAACCAAATTGAACTGATTATTGTTCCCGTAAACGAATTAATCGATTTCAGTGCGCTTGAAGGGATTAAAGAGAACATCCTAGATATTATCCCCTTAGCAGAATGTGCAAATTTTTACCCAAGCTGCGATGTAGGCATCGTTCCGCCGATAAGCTCTAAAGAAGTGGCGCGTACACACATTGCCAATTCAATAAACAACTTCAGTACTGTTGTTTTTGAAACAGGAAAGGCCAATGACCTTGTCTCTTTATCAACATCTGACTTTTATAAACTCCATAAAAATGCACTGACAGTTGATATAACAACACCTGCAAAAGACTTGGTGTTTAATGAAATTAATGAAACTGAGAGTAAAAAATTAAAACAAAAATTCACACCTGATAACGATAAAAAAAACAATTTACAACGTTTATATAAGCTGCCACCGTTACCAGATATTACTACTAAAGTTATTCAATTAAAAAACAACCCTAGTGCTGATGCGAAGGCTTTAGCCAGCCTTATAGAAAAGGATCCTAGCCTGACTGCACAGGTCATTCGTTATTCAAAATCAGCCTTTTTTAACTATCAAGGTGAAATAACGTCCGTTCAAGAAGCAATATCACGCGTTTTAGGTTTTGACCTCGTCATGAATATGGCCCTAGGCTTATCGGCTGGTAAAGCATTAACAAACCCACCTGACGGCCCTTTGGGTCTAAATGAATTCTGGAAACACGCCGTTTATAGCGCAACGTTAGCTCAACGGTTGTCTCAAAAAATACCTCAAGATATTCGACCTAATTCAAATTTAGCCTACCTTTCTGGATTACTCCATAATTTTGGTTTTTTATTGCTGGGACACTTGTTTCAACCAGAGTTTTTTCTCTTAAATAAACTATATGCCGCTAATTTAAAATGTTCCATAGTCGCCATTGAAAAGCATGCGCTTGGTATGGGCGCAGGGCAAAATGCCATCAACATGGGCCATGCTGAATTAGGGTCATGGCTATTAGATAATTGGCAAATACCCAAAGAAGTTATAGTCGCAACGAAGGAACACCACAATCACAGTTATTCTGGAGAGCATGCAAACTATGCCTCTTTAATTGCTCTAGTAGATAGTGCGCTTGGTATCCACGGCATTGGCGACAACCGTAATGAATACTTGAATACAAAATTCTGTAAGGCGCTTAAAATATCACCTGATGTTGTCTTAGAAGAATTAGAAAAAATCATAAGCGAACACGAACAAATTGAATCAATTGCCAAACAGTTTGCAGCATAAACCTTAATAATTTTAAGCAATTTATATAAGGGTCAGTGGATAAAATAACCTGGGTATGATATTTTCCCCTGTCCAAAAAATAATTATATTAGGCTTTACATGCGAATCATTCTTTTAGGTGGGCCAGGTTCTGGTAAAGGAACACAATCTCAATTTATCACTGCTAAATACAATATCCCACAAATTTCTACTGGCGATATGCTACGCGCAGCAGTTAAAGCCGGCACACCTTTGGGTTTAAAAGCTAAAAAAGTGATGGATGCTGGCGGACTCGTCTCCGACGACATCATTTTAGGTTTAATTAAAGAGCGACTCATGCTCCATGATTGTGCAAACGGCTTTTTATTAGATGGCTTCCCTAGAACCCAACCACAAGCCAATGGCTTAGCTGGCATGGGTGTAGAAGTGGATCATGTTGTAGAAATCGCTGTCGATGATGAAGAAATTGTTAAGCGTATGGCCGGTCGACGTGTGCATTTAGATTCTGGCAGAACTTATCATTTAATTTACAACCCGCCTAAACAAGACGGTATTGACGACATTACTGGCGAGCCATTAATTCAACGTGCTGACGATAATGAAAGTGTAGTACGTGATCGGTTAAAAACATACCATAGCCAAACAGCTCCACTTATTACATATTATTCTGAGCTAGCTAATACGACGAAGCTTAACTATCACTCAATTGCAGGCGTTGGTTCAGTTGATGAAATTAAAGACAAAATACTAGCGTCTCTAGACTGATAGAGCCTTCTAAATAGTCAACATTCAACCCTACTAGGTTGAATGTAAAAATCAATAAATAGCCAACCTAGTTTTTCTTAGTTGGCTATTTACTTTTAAAAATCCAAATTATCAAGGAATTAAAAAATGAAAACTTATGACGTTGCTGTTGTTGGTGCCACAGGCGCTGTTGGTGAAACAATGTTATCCATTTTGGAAGAAAGAAATTTTCCCATAAGAAATTTATACCCTTTGGCAAGTAGTCGTTCTGCTGGTGGAACGATTCAGTTCAAAGGCAAGAATATTAAAATTACGAATTTAGCTGACTTTGATTTTGCACAAGTCCAAATAGGTTTGTTTTCTGCCGGTGGCTCTGTCTCCGCGGAATATGCACCAAAAGCTGCAGCTGCAGGATGTGTCGTTATCGACAATACATCTCATTTTAGATATGACGATGACATCCCTCTTGTTATCCCTGAAGTCAACCCAGAAGCCATTGCCCAACATACCAATAAAGGCATCATTGCGAACCCAAACTGTTCAACCATTCAAATGTTAGTGGCCCTAAAGCCAATTTATGATGCTGTGGGTATTGAACGCATCAACGTGTGCACCTATCAAGCAGTGTCTGGTACAGGTAAAAGCGCTATTGAAGAACTCGCTGGCCAAACTGCAAAGTTACTCAATGGCAAAAAAGCAGAAGCTAGCGTCTACCCCAAACAAATTGCTTTCAATGTTTTACCTCAAATAGACGTTTTTCTCGAAAATGGCTACACAAAAGAAGAAATGAAAATGGTTTGGGAAACTAATAAGATTTTTAATGACCAAACCATAAAAGTTAATCCAACTGCCGTCCGAGTCCCTGTTTTTTATGGGCATTCAGAAGCTATACATATTGAAACAAAAGAAAATATTAGTCTCGAAAAAGCCAGTGAATTACTTTCAAACTTTGATGGAATCACCCTGCTTGATGAACGGGAAGATGGAGGATACGCCACTGCCGTTACTGAATCAGCCGGACAAGACGACGTATACGTAAGCCGAGTAAGAAAAGACATCTCGCATCCAAATGGTTTAAATATGTGGGTTGTTGCCGATAATGTAAGAAAAGGCGCAGCACTGAATAGTGTACAAATTGCAGAGGTACTGGTAAAAAATTATCTATAGTCTATATTAAGTACATATACAAACTATAGACACTTCACTATTACAGAAAAGTTGTCCACACAATCAGGAGATTCTCGTGAGAAATACAAAACAAGCCATCGCTGCTCTATGTTTAATTAATAGTTCAAGCGCATTCGCATTAGGCATTGGCGACATTACAACTCACTCTGCACTTAATCAGGTACTGAACGCAAAAATACCCTTGGTTAGTTCAAAAAATGAGGACCCGACAAACATCAGTGTTGATCTTGCTTCGAGAGAAACATTTAAACAAGCCGGAATCGATCGTCCGCAATATTTGTCTGATTTAAAATTCACGCCGATTGTGAATGCAAATGGCGATGTAACCATTACAGTTACATCAAGCTCAAGCATTAAGGAGCCCTTTGTCAATTTCATTCTAGAAGTAGAATGGCCTCAAGGAAGAACATTAAAAGAGTTTACTATTTTGCTCGACCCGCCTATCACAATGGCCGATGTTACGACAGCACCAGTAGAACTTGCTAAAAGCTCATCTATGACGGCTCTTCCAGCAACAACAAAAGCTACAACAGCGGTTCGTAGCACCCTGCCCTCTAAATCTAGGCAACTAGCATCAAACTATGGACCAACAAGAAGTAACGATACCGTATGGGGAATAGCAAAAAAACTGCTCTCTAACAACAACGGCATCAGTCATGAACAAATGATGATGGCTTTATTTGAGAACAATCCCAAGGCATTTTACAAAAACAATATCAATGCTTTAATGAAAGGCCAAGTATTACAAGTGCCTGATAATGATGCTGTTAATCAACTATCTGCTCAACAAGCCCAGTCAGCATTTAATGAACAAAACATTCAATGGTCTGCTTCTGCTAGGGCTAAACAAGCACAAAGCTCAAACAACACGAACAATGGCAGTTCAAGCAACACGTTTACCGAGGCTACGTTAACTTTATTAACGCCTGAGGAACCTGCTGACAACCAAGTAGCAAATACAGACACTAGCAACGTAACATCTCCTGCCGCTACATCAGGCTCATCAAATGCTGCCAATCAAGCAAATATTGCTCTTGAAATGGCAACGACCAATGAGCAGGAAAACAAAGAATTAAAAAGCAGGCTAAGTGAGCTTGAATCCCAAGTTGAAAAACTGCAACGCCTCATCGCATTAAAAGATGACCAATTGGCTCAGCTTCAAACTAAACCTGTAGAAACAACAAAAACCATCCCAGCAAAAAAACAAGCACCCGTTGCTGTTGCTCCTGTAGAACCAGAAGAAACTGAGGAAAGCATGCTGCCTTTATATGCAGGCGGTGGTCTACTCATTGCGTTACTTGGCCTATTTTTAGCTCGACGCAAAAAAAGTGACGACCAACCATTCCCAATGTCTGATGAGCCCGCAAACGAAAAGCGTGACTTATTTGAAGAAACAATGAGTGAAATAGAAGTAGTAGAAGAACTTCCAACAGCGGAAAACGACACTCATCTTGAGTCAGAATCACTTCTCAGTGAATTTACGCCCAGTGAATTTGAAAACCTTGATGAATCTTTAGAAGCAGACCCATTAACAGAATGTGATGTTTACATAGCCTATGGACGCTATCAGCAAGCTGAAGATCTTATTCAAAAATCCATTGAAGAAGACCCTACAAATGAAGCATATAAACTGAAACTACTCGATGTGTATTATTCATCAGAAAACCCTTCTGCTTTTGAAGACCTTGCTAAAGATTTAGATCATCTAAAAACATCTGACCCAGAAATGTGGGCCAATATTTCAAACATGGGCGCAGATATTTGCCCCGAATCTATTTTATTCGTTTCACCAATGAGTGATGACAACCAGTCTGATGACCTGTCTGATACAGACCTTTCTGAAGCCGTTGAAGAAACCAATGAAACAATGCTTAACATTGAAGATGAAACTACTGAAGAATTGGGTTCTCTCGATTTTGAAATGCCAGAAGCAACAACGGAAATATCAGATATAAGTGAAGAAATATCACTTGATTCTACTGATGAACCAATTAATGAAGAAACTCCTTCAGATGAAGATAATAACGAATTTGATTTTGACTTTGATCTGATAAAACCAGACGAAGATTCAAGCGGTTCTGTGGATTCAAATGCTGATACTAAACTTTCACTTGCAGAAGCTTACATTGACATGCTTGATATGGAATCAGCTAAAGAAGCATTAGATGAAGTCATAGAAACCGGCAGTGCAGAACAAATCGAAAAAGCAAAATCATTGTTAGATAAATTATAGGTCAAAATGCCAATAAATATGCTAATAAAGTATATGCATATGGCAACAGAAACATATAGAATAATGAACACAATTCTAAACAGTGTGACAGTGGCCAAATGGATAATAATAAGAAAGAAAGCACTAAAGATTATTTAGGTAAATTAGCCAACCAAGTACCAGAAAACTCTCGTAGAGATTTTCTAAAACAAGGGGTTAAGTTTAGTTCAGGACTAGCGGCAACTGTTGCGTCTGGAAGCCTAATAGCTAACAACAACTTACCTCCTAATGTTCCAAGTTGGAGCAAATCATTAGGCACTGGTGTTGTTTCAACACCGTATGGCATCCCATCAAAATTTGAAACAAACGTCATCAGGCGAACCGTACCATGGTTAACTGCTGATAAAATTTCTTCTATCAGTATGTCGCCTATTCAAGAGTTGAAGGGCATCATCACACCCAATGGCCTAGTATTTGAGCGTTACCATGCTGGTGCGCCGACTGTTAATCCTGAAGAACATAGGTTGATGATTCATGGCTTAGTAGATAACCCATTGATATTCACGATGGATGACTTAATGCAATTCCCTTCTGAATCAGCAATCAATTTCCTTGAATGTCCTGCTAATGGTGGTATGGAATGGCGTGGCCCTCAAATGGAAGCGCTACAATTTACACACGGCATGATCAGTTGTTGCGAATGGACCGGTGTAAAATTATCTACTTTACTTGCTGAAGTTGGCGTACAAACAAAAGGTAAATGGATATTGGCTGAAGGCGCTGATGGTGCCGGCATGAGCCGTAGTATTCCAATGGATAAAGCGTTAGATGATGCATTAATTGTTTATGCACAAAACGGCGAAATGCTTCGCCCTGAACAAGGATATCCAGTACGCTTGTTCAACCCGGGTTGGGAAGGAAATACATCCGTTAAATGGCTCCGCCGTTTAGAAATTGGAGACAAACCTTGGCATCACCGTGAAGAAACGTCGAAATACACCGATTTAATGCCAGATGGTCGTTCTAGGCGCTTCTCATATGAACAAGAAGCCAATTCTGTTATTACCTCACCCTGCCCTGAAAATCCATGGGGCCAAAAAGGCTCATACGAAATCGAAGGGTTGGCATGGAGTGGCCGTGGAAAAATCAAACAAGTAGATGTTTCAATTGATGGTGGTGTTACTTGGCGACCAGCTAGACTTAAGGGACTTGTCCTGCCAAAAGCATTAACTCGTTTTTCACTACCATTTAAATGGGATGGAGCACCCGGCTTACTTCAAAGTCGTGCTATTGATGAAACGGGTTATGTGCAACCAACCATCTCACAATTACGTGATGCACGCGGTACGAACTCTATTTATCACAAAAACTCAATCCATACATGGAAATTACAAAGCAACGGGAAGATCAAAAATGTTCAGCTTAAATAAAGTAATTATTGTTTTATCAATTATTCTAGCCACATTTGTCTCTGGTAATACAGTTGCTGCAGAAACAGGACATTTTGGACTAGGTACAAAGGCTACTAAAGCAGAAATCGCCGGTTGGGACATCGATGTTCGTCCTGATGGCCAAGGCTTGCCCAAAGGACAAGGTAGCGTGTCTCAAGGTGAGGGTATGTATGAAGCAAAATGTGCGTCCTGCCATGGTATGTTTGGTGAAGGTGAAGGTCGTTGGCCTCCTTTAGCGGGTGGCGAAGATTCATTAACTGAAGACCGTCCTCATAAAACAGTAGGAAGCTACTGGCCATATGCTTCAACGTTATGGGACTATATCAACAGAGCCATGCCCTTCCCTGCACCTCAAACATTATCTGTAGAAGAAGTGTATGCCATATCAGCCTATGTACTTTATCTAAACGACCTTGTAGAAGATGATTTTGTATTGACACAAGATAATTTAGCGTCCATAAAAATGCCTAATGAAGCAAACTTTTATATGGACGATAGACCTGATACAAGCAATACGCGTTGCATGAAAAACTGCAAAGACCCTAAAAAGATAATCGTTGTAGAATCGCTTCGTGGCATAACACCAGAACAAGAAGCCTCAGAATCTAGTACAGCAGCAAGTAAACCTAAATTAAGTGCCGCTGCTATTGAAGGTAAGGCGACGTACACATCAAGTTGTGTGGTTTGCCATGGCAGCGGTGTCGCTGGCGCACCTAAACTTGACGATAAAGAATCATGGGCAAAGCGCTTGGAACAAGGAATGGATACTGTTGTTAAGCACGCTATAGATGGTTATATGGGCGAAAATGGCATGATGCCACCTAAAGGCGGCAACCTAACATTGACGGACGAACAAGTTAAAAATGCCGTACAGTACATGGTAGAGGCTGAATAACATGCATAAAAAACTGCTAATAATAATCTCCATTACATTATTAACATTAATGTCTAATTTACTATTTGCAAATGACATGGATGGCAAAAAAATAGCATTCGATCGTAAAAAAGGTAATTGCCTAGCCTGCCACGTGATGGATGATGGTGATATGGCAGGTAACATTGGGCCACCGCTCATTGTAATGAAAGCACGGTTCCCTGACCGCGAGGCGTTGAAAGCCCAAATATGGGATGCAACAACGAAAAATTCAATTTCAATTATGCCTCCCTTTGGAAAGCATCAAATATTAAGCGATGCAGAAATTGAAAAACTACTTGATTACTTATACACACTTTAAACCTATAGCAACTGGAGAAAACATGGCTATTTCACGAAGAAAATTCTTAAACATGCTAACCATAGGCTCGACTGCCTGCTTGGCATTATTATCACCAATAACATCATGGGCGGCATGGGCAAGCGATGCATTTAATGCAACAAGCCCAGACGATGCCTACAAAAACTTGTTTGGCTCAACAGATACAGTAGATAGTGATGAAGTTAAACTAAAAGTGCCTAAAATTGCAGAAAATGGTGGTGCTGTACCTGTATCAGTTAAAACGGATCTTAAAGATGTAGAGTCTATTACTATCTTTGTAAAAGATAACCCTCAGCCTCTAACAGCAACTTTTCAAATCTCTGCAAAAACAATACCTGACATCTCAACACGTATTCGTTTAGCTCAAACAAGTACTGTTACTGCCGTAATAAAAGCTGGCGGAAAGCTATATAGCAAGAGCCAAGAAGTTAAAGTAACAATCGGCGGCTGCGGCGGCTAACCCATAATCGGAGACAAACATGAAAGTTAAAGCAAAATCAAAAAACAACATCACGTCTGTTCGTGTGTTAGCAAAACACCCAATGGAAACAGGGCGTCGTATCAATAAAGAATCGGGTGAAAAAATTCCGGCTAAGTACATTCAAGAACTAACGTGTGAACACGATGGTAACGTTGTATTTGTTGCACAATTTGGCACATCGGTTTCTAAAAACCCATACTTAGCGTTTTCATTTGAAGGCGGTAAAAAAGGTGATGCATTACAGATACGTTGGAATGACAATACCGGTGATGTAGCAAAAGTTGAAGCAAAAATTAAATAAAATCACCTATGAATCTTCTATCTAAAGCACTGATTACATTATTATTAATTTCACTAACAAGTGTAAGCTATGCCACACCTGAGCAAGATAAGGAAACCTTTCAGTCTTTTTACACTGAAAGGTTTCCAGATATCAGCAAAGCAGAGTTTGGTGATGGTGTTTATGCATTAGATCAAGATGCACGAGATCAATGGGAGGCTATGAACGACTTCCCTCCTTACGAAGATGATCTAGAAGAAGGTGAAACACTATTTAATACGCCGTTTACTAATGGTAAAAGTTACGCCAGTTGTTTTGAAAATGACGGTGAAAACATTCGTCAACATTACCCAAAGTTCGATTCTAAACGTAACATGGTGGTTACCCTAGAATTGGCCATCAATGAATGTAGAACAAATAACGATGAAGAACCCCTGCCATATAAAAAAGGTGATATTGCTAAAATATCAGCCTACATGGCCTCAACATCCGAAGGGTCTGAAATTAATATTGCTACACCAACAAGTAAAGGTGAGTTAGCAGCTTATGAAGCAGGAAAACAGTACTTTTACTCCAAACGTGGTCAATTAAACTTTTCTTGTGCTAATTGTCATATACAAAATGTTGGAAGAAAAGCACGTTCAGAAACGCTAAGCCCTGCACTAGGCCATCCTACGCATTTTCCAGTTTATAGAATGAAATGGGAATCCTTTGGCACCTTACAAAGAAGGTTTGATTCGTGTAACAAACAGGTGCGTGCAGAACCGCTACCTGGGCAAAGTGAAGCTTACCGTAACTTAGAATACTTTATGACCTATATGAGTAATGGCTTACCCGTAAATGGCCCAGCCTCTAGAAAGTAAACACAGGCAATATATGAAACTCAAAGCATTATCGTTAATAATTATTTTTGGATTTTTCTGCACATTAGCAAACGCAACGACTGCTACTGACGCTGCAAAAAGCATTCAACTAGCTGAAGATTTATGGGATAAAACAAAATCAGCTGGACACGAATGGAACACAATTAAACCTCTTGTTGCCCAGGCCAAACAAGCACTTGAAAGCAAAGACTTTGCAACTGCAATTGAATTATCTAACAAAGCCTCTCAACAAGCTGAGCTAGCATTAATACAAGCTGAGCATGAGAAGACTAACTGGTTGAATAATTTACCCAAATAACACCGTTTTAGGGCTCTATAATGAATCGTCGTGAATTTAATAAGCTATTAGCAGCAGGAACAGTTGCGGGCATTTTTCCAAAAACAAGCCTAGCGTTATCATCTAAACCGGTTGACTATACCGTTCCAAACAAAGGGAATGCTCGATTACTACACATTACCGATTGTCACGCTCAATTGAATCCAATTTATTTTAGAGAACCTAATGTAAACATGGGCATTCACGATGCTATTGGCCGTATACCACATATTGTTGGTAAAGCATTCTTAAAAAAAAATAATATTTTAGAAAACTCTCTTGAATCTCATGCCTTCACGTATTTAAACTTTGACAGTGAAGCTAAAGATTATGGAAAAGTTGGTGGATTCGCGCACTTAAGCACCCTAATCAAGTCCCTAAGATCAGCAGCTGGTGATAAATCAAACAGCCTGCTACTTGATGGCGGTGATACTTGGCAAGGCTCTGCAACAGCTTATTGGACCCGCGGTGATGATATGGTCCAAGCAGCCAACTTACTCGGTGTAGATGTAATGACAGGCCATTGGGAATTCACCTATCAAGATGAAGAAGTTTTCACCAATGTCGATAACTTTAAGGGTGAGTTTTTAGCACAAAATATTAAACTGACTGAAGATGCATTATTTGAAGGTAAACGTGCTCATAATGAAGATACTGGGCATGTCTTTAAGCCTTATAGCATAAAAGAAATGAATGGTCATAGAGTGGCTATTATTGGGCAAGCATTCCCCTACACACCTGTCGCTAACCCAAAACGCTTCATACCGGATTGGAGCTTTGGGATACAAAATGAAGATCTTCAAGAACTCGTTGATACCATCAAAGCAGATGAAAGCCCTGATGCCATTATAGTCTTGTCACACAACGGTATGGATGTGGATTTAAAACTTGCATCTGTTGTAACAGGCATTGATTTTATTTTAGGCGGCCACACACATGATGGTGTCCCCATCCCTGTTACTGTTAAGAACAGTGGCGGCCAAACTGTTGTTACAAATGCAGGATCTAATGGCAAATTTGTAGGTGTACTTGATCTGAATTTAGAGAAAGGTAATGTTAAAAGTTACGACTATAAGCTGTTACCTGTGTTTTCTAACTTCATTAAACCTGACCCTGAAATGTCAGCATTAATTGAAAAAATTCGCAAACCTCACCTAGAGACTCTTAATGAAGAACTGACTGTAACTGAATCGTTACTTTACCGCCGTGGAAACTTTAACGGCACATTTGACCAGTTAATATGTGATGCCCTAAGGCACGAACTCGATGCTGAGATCTCACTATCGCCAGGCTTCAGATGGGGAACTACTGTCTTAGCTGGTGAACCTATTACCTTTGAAAATGTAATGGATCAAACCTGTATAACATACCCAGAAACATATGCTCGAAATATGTTTGGAAAAGAAATAAAGTCTATTTTAGAAGATGTGGCAGATAACTTGTTTCATCCAGACCCGTTCTATCAACAAGGTGGCGATATGGTGCGTGTTGGTGGTATGAATTACTTCTGCGACCCTACGGCACCTTCAGGGCAGCGTATTTCGAATATGACACTTGATAACGGTAAAGCCGTGGAGCCTAATAAACATTATAAAGTTGCCGGCTGGGCCATTGTTGGCTCAAAAGCTCCGGGGATTCCTATTTGGGATGTTGTTGCTAATTATTTACGTGGCCAAAAAAGTATTAATATATCTAAGATCAATTCACCTAAGCTTATCAATGTAGCCAACAACCCGGGGATTGTTCTTTAATCTTACGTCGCTAAATATTGGTTAATCGCTTTATGAGCATGCCCTGCTTTAGACATTTCAAGATGTAAACTATCACGCTGACTATGTGAGTACTGCATAAGAATTTTGTTTTTTTGCAAAATGTATTGCAAACCATCGTGTAGAACAGATTCATCTATATCAGGTTGGTTGGAAAATAAACTTTTTATCGCTAACTCTCTCTTTTTTTCTAAACTAATTAGCTTATCCCATTCACCTAATTCAGCCAGTTTAATTAGTTTACTCGTATCTTTTAAAATTTCGTCAAATTTTATTTCAGCATTCATAAATGTTCCTTAGTGGAGCCTTTAATTATGATTGTGGTTCAATCGCATCCCAACCCATTTTAACTTGGCTTAACAACTTGCCTGCCTCGTCTAATAACTCAGGATTATTTTCTGTATTTGCTTTTAATAAAATATGTCCAATATACTCATATAAAGCATCTAGGTTTTTAGAAATCTCACCACCATGTTTAAAATCCAAGCTTGCTTTGAGGCTTTCAATAATTGATATCGCATTACCAATTTGTTCACCTTTTTTAGCTATATTGTTTTGCTTCATATGCCCTTTTGCAGACAATATTCTTGTTAACGCACCGTCTAATAACATTTGAATTAACCGATGCGGAGTTGCATCCATTATTGCCCCGTGAACACCCACTTGCTGATACTGTTTTAACGCTGTCGCACCATTCATATTGTTCTCCCTACTTATATTTAATTTGATTTATTTGGGTCAATTGAACCAGGTAAATTGGCCAATTGTTGTGTTAAAAAATTGCTCTGATTGGTTAATGAACTAACCAATGTGTCTAACGCTGTAAATTGCGCTAACAACCTGCTTTCTAAACTGATTAAACGTCTATCCAACGCTTCTCGCTGTTCTGTTATGTCATCAACACGTGATTGAAGTCCATCTGTACGGGTATCTAATATGCCTGCTGAACTAACGTATTGTTCTATTGCATTGTCCAGGGTATTAGCGATACCGTTTGATGCTGAAAACAATTCTCCAATTTGATCAAAGTCTTCATCCAAAACGGTGCTGAGTTTTGCACTATCTAACGAAAGTTTTCCGTCATCACCCGTTGTAAGCCCTATTTCAGCTAATGTACTAAAACTGCCTGTTAAACCCGAGACTGATGAAGACATCTCTCGCCTTATTAGGTTTTGTACACCCCGCAAGGTAGCATCACCTATTAAAATACCTGCTGCATCGGTGCTCCCATTAAAAGAACCTAACGCAGAGAACGTATCTATCAGTCCGTTATAATTAGCAATAAATGTGTTTATTTTTTCTGTTACTGCTTCTTTATCAGTCGTTACTGTTAGGGTTTCCCCTGCTCCAATTGCAACTGAACTAATGGTGACGCCCTCTATAACCTCTCCAAAGTCATTATTCGAACTACTGACCAATTGCCCATCCACTTTAATTTGGCCATCTAATGCAGCCGCTGGTTCTGTTAAATTCCCACTAACCAGTCTTGATAATCCTAAAGCATCTGTATTGTTTGAATCACTATCAATTGCTGTAATCGTGATGGCATTGTCTAAGCCTGATTCATTGGCTGTGAAAACTAATTTGCTTTCAGTCCCCCCACTTCCATCGTCAACATTGATGATAGCTGCTGATACGCCGGTGTTATCCGCTGCTGCATTAATTGCATCACGGATATCCGTTAACTTATCTGTTCCACTAACAGAAATTGAAAAAGAACCCGTTCCTTGCGTTAGTGTTAAGGTTCCACTGCCAATAACATCTGTTGATGCGAAACCATCATTTGTAATCAGTTTGTTTGCTTGTGCTAATTGAACAACCTCTATGCCATATTGCGACACATCGGCTGACTCATCTGCTGTTACTAGAAAGACTTCTTCGTTACTACTAGCTGCAGACCGTAATTGGAAATCGCTCGCTGTTTGCAAGTCTTTTACGGCCGTTTGAAAAATTGACAAGGCACTTTTAAGTGACCCATACGCAGAAATATCGCCTTGATATTCTGCTTCTCGTAAATTCAATCGATTAGATTTTGCTGAACCTTCAGCAGTAACCAATTGCGTAATAAGGTTGCCTATATCTAAGCCTGAACCTATACCTGGTGATGAAATTGACATAATGAATCCTATTTACATTTATCTATAAGATAATATGCAATATTCAAGCCTCCTTATGCACTTTGATTAAAAACTATACCCTTTGAAACATCGCTTACTTGTGCTCTCGTTTCAGCAATATAGTCGGCAATGGCCAAGGCCTCTTCGGATGGGAATTTACGTATCTCTTCCCCTGTCTCTCTGTCTGTTACGGTAATGATGCTTCGCCCTGTTTCCTCATGAACACTGAACTGAATGCCGCGCTGAATACTTTGAACAAATTTATTTAAATCACTCACGGTTTCTTCAATTTGTTGTGACGGTGATACTTCCGGTTTTTTAGGTTCTTGTGGCAAACCCTTGCCGACTTCCGTTTCAACTGATTGAGCATTATTTACTACGGGAACAGACGCTAGTTTCGGGGCAACTGATTTGCTTACCTCATTCACTATGTTTGTTATTTCCATAATCTTCTCCGTTAAGGATTGCTGGCTCTAGCTTTAACACTAGAGCCAGCGTTACCTACCGGTTTACTGTAATAAAGCCAATACGTTTTGCGGCAAAGAGTTAGCTTGCGACAAAATTGACACACCAGCTTGTTGTAGAATTTGCGCTCTTGTTAAAGCAGCAGTTTCTTCAGCAAAGTCAGCGTCACGGATACGGCTACGTGAAGCACTTAAGTTTTCTGATGTTGTTTGAATACTGGCTACAACAGAATCAAAACGGTTCTGAATAGCACCTAAAGACGCACGAGATCCGTTAATTGCTGTTAACGCACTATCAACAGATAGAATCGCCGCGTTAGCACCGTCTACAGTTGCAACAGTCGTATCAGCAATCGTTGTACCAATTAATGCTGCTGATGCGGCTGTTGTACCTGCTGTTAAACCAGCTTGTGCAGCACCTGCACCTGCAATAACAAGGTCAGAATTTGCAGATGTAATAGTATCAATAACACTACGGAAGGTTGTTGATAATGCTGTTAAACCCTCTGCAGCCGAATCAGTTCCACTTTCAACTAAAGCAATATTTCTACCGTCAGCCGCTGTAATATCTAGTGTCGCACCAGCTGCTGATGCAGTAAAACCAGCCACGTTATTAATAACACCTGCTACTTCTGCCGCAGTAATTGTGCCATCAGCACCCGCTGCTGTTAAATCTAACGTAGAACCTGCAAGGGTTAGTGTGTAATCAGGAGCCGCAGCTGTAACAGCAACTGTACCCGCTTGTGTTTCACTTTCAGTAATGCTTCCTGCAACGCCTGTTAGTGTACTTGTTCCTGTTGCAAACGTTATTGCAGTACCATCCGCTTTTTCAAGGACCAAATCGCCGCCTGAAAGGGAACCAGCCGTAACAGTATAAGCACCGCCACTAGCAGCAACAAACGCAGTCAAATCAGCATCTAGTTCAGCAGCAATAGCTACTGTAGCTACAGTTTCAGCTGCACCAAATGTTACATTTGCAGCTTCCGCACCGTCAATTGTTAATATGAATTGTTCACCAGCGCCTGCACCTGCTGTACCAGCAATAGCAGTTAATGTATTTTCTGTTGCCACGCCTGTTACAGCAGCCGTACCCACAACATCAACAAACGCAATGCCTGTTTGCACATTCGCTGCGGCAGTAGCAGTTAAGTTACCATCAGACGCTGAAATGGCAGCAGCAAGAGCAGCCGCATCGCCATCAACAGCACCTAAAGTATTACCATTAATCGTTAATGTTCCCGCTGCTACATCACCTACTACCGCTGTTGCGTTGGCTAATGACACGCCATTTGATTGACCTAGCGAGAATGTACGCGCACTGGCGATAGAGTTAATACCGACTACTTCACCGGCATTAGCACCTACTTAGAATTGTTGGCTAGCAAAACTACCATCTAACAAGTTAACGCCGTTGAACGAACTTGATGTTGCAACACGATCAATCTCTGAAATTAGTTCAGATACTTCGTTTTGAAGCGCTGCTCTATCAGATGCTGAGTTGGTCGCATTAACTGATTGAACGGCTAGCTCACGAACACGTTGTAAGTTATTAGTGATTTGTGCTAAATCACCCTCAGCAGTTTGTGCTAAAGAGATACCGTCGTTGGCATTTCGTGCTGCTTGGTTTAAACCACGAATTTGTGTGGTAAAACGCTCTGAAATAGCAAGGCCGGCCGCATCGTCTTTCGCGCTGTTGATACGTAAACCAGATGAAAGTCTTTGTAACGACGTGTTCAAATCATTCTGAGATGTATTCAGATTTCTTTGAGCCGTTAAAGACGCAATATTTGTGTTAATAATTTGTGGCATTTAAATTGCTCCTTTGTAAACCTTTCGGTTTACTTAATTTTTATACATGACGGATATATCTTTTAATAAATCTAGATATTCACCGCCTCCGAGTAAGTTATCGGCAAGGAGCTTGAAATCTTTAGTGCGTTTATTAAGTATTTATGGAATTGCTAGAAACTGTGACATAGAGCAAACTTTCTATTTGATTCTTAAAGTTCATTAAACAAGGAGAGCCCTTGAACTCGCACAAATGCTTGTTGTGCAGCTTGGAGTGCAACAATTTGAAGATTAAATTCACTGATCGCTGCCGCCAAATCCAAATCTTCCACTTGAGATTTTGTTTCTTGAATTGCTAAGGTGAAATCTTGGTTTATTTCATCTTGGCTATCAACAACATTTAAGCGAGCACCAATTTGTGAACGAACATCTAAAATACGCCCTAACGCTGTATCTATTTGATCTAAATGATCATAAAGAGGCACTGAAGGGCCGCTAGTTATAGAGAAGTCACCACCTGTTGCATCAGTAAAATTCAGCGTGCCTGGCCCTTCGGCATCTGCTAGCAACGTTAGGTTACTACCCACTACTGTGGCCGTTACATCTGTATTACCCAAGCCTTGTTCAGTATTGATTGCATTGCCTAAATTAGCCGTCGTAATGTCTGTTGTGCCACCAATAGGTACAGCAGTATTGCCCAACGTAACTCCACCGGCACTTTCAAATTCATAGGTAATACCATTTATTGTGACGGTTTCTCCATCTGCTGGTTGAAGAGCAGTGGAAATGACCGCTTCTTCTTGTGCTGGCTTGTTAGTCGACAAGTCTGTTGCCAAGCTATACAGCGTGGTAAAAATATCTTCTTGGTTGCCGTCTTTATCCGTAATGTCGTAAAAAATTTCAGCACCAGAATTGCCATCGGCAACGGTTCTACCCTCGCCGACTTGAATCAGCCGCTGGCCTTGATCACCTTGATAACTAAAACTACCCGAATCAGAATTTCCCGTAAACGGTTGTGTTTGGCCTTTGAAACCTGCATATAAGTAGTCGCCACTGGCATCTTTTATATTGGCCAACGCCAACACTTCGTCTAAACGCTCGAACATTTCTTCGGCTATTGACGCCCTATCTGATGCTGTATTGGTCGCATTAAACCCTTGTACTGCTAATTCTCTTACGCGCTGAATGCTATTGGTAACACTTTGCAAGGTACCATCCGACAAAGCCAACCGATTTTCTGCATAATCAAGGTTTGTTTGATATTGTTCTAATCTGCTAAGGGATTGATTTAAATCTAAAACCCGTACTGCACCTGCCGGGTCATCTGAAGGTTTTAAAATCTTTTTACCCAATGATATTTGCTGCTGCAACTCATTTAGGCGCGCTTGTTGAAGCGTTATAGCGTTTATCCCTAGCTGTTGAGATAAGTTTGTTGAAATTCTATCGACCATTATCTGAATGCCCCTATTAATGTATCAAAAATGGTACGTGACGTTAATACCACCTGACTAGCCGCTTGATATGCTTGTTGAAAACGAACCAAATCGGCCGCTTCTTCATCCAAGTTCACACCACTGACTGAATCTTTAGCCGCTATGGTTTGGTTGAGCAATCCTTCCTGTGCGGTAAGGTTAGCTTCAGCAGATTGTGTTTTTCGACCCACATCTGCGACAATCTGGCCATATACATCTTGAAACGATGAGCTACCACCAGACATTGTTAATGCCGTTTGTAAACCAGATAATAAGTTGGCATTTCTATTATCCCCAACGCCACCCACATTAGCGGTTAAGTCGATTGTGTCGGTATTCGCAGGTTGCCCCGTTAGGTTGAAATTAATATCGCCGAAACCTGCAACATTTAAGGTATAGCTAGCTCCATTATTAACGGTTGGGTCGTAGGCAAGTGGGCCACCTGTCGCGCCAGCAACCGTATATTGCTGTAATACAGAATCGTACGTTAGTGTCACATTCGCGGGTAATGTGGACGCTGATAAATTACTGATACTGATATTATTCAGTTGGCCGGATCCAGAATTGATGGCAGGAACATTGCTACTAACCGGCAACCCCATGGCAATTGATTCGGGGTTTGTGATGGCCACAGAAAAAGTCCCTGCCGCACTGCGAGTTGGCCGAACTCGGTAACTATCATTGGCCGCCACACTAGCAAGGTTAAAGGTTAAACCATCTTGCGTAACTGATCCTGCAGCCACTAAACCTGAGAATTGAGCATTGTCAGACAACCGCGTAATAGTGTAATTGGTGTTGGTTGCATCGGTAGTGACAGAATAATCGCTTGTAGTTAAGTCTGCTATATTCGCAAATGCCACATTTAGTGACCCTGCACCCGCCAAACTAATAACATCGGCTTGAGGGCTGGAAAAAAAGTCCAAACCTTGATTTCCATTTAAATCAATACCATTAGTATGTTGCTCATTAACAGCAAGAGCCAATGATGTAGCCACTTGACCCAATGTATTAATAGATGGGTCCAACACCTCATTTCTAAAACGAATCGTGCCTCCAAGTTCCCCACCCGTCATAAACTTGGTGACGACTAAATTACCCGCAGGTTGTTGGATGACAATGTCCACAGCTCCCGCATCAAACCCTGTCTGTTGCGTACCTAACGTATAAAACGTTGTATCCAAAACCAACGATTGACCACTGCCAATGAAGACATTTACCGCGCCGTTCTCCTGTGTTGTAGTACTTACATTAACGAGTTTTGATAAGTCGTCAATTAACGTATCCCGCTCATCGAGCAAATCATTTGGCAACGAGCCATTACCAAAACTTGTAGTAGTTACAATTTGCTGATTAAGCGCAGCAATACCACTGGCAATATTATTGATATTTTGCAAGTTACCTTGCAGGCCACTATTGACCTGGGATGTAAGGTCACTTAAATAATTATCAAGCGTATTAAATCTATTTTCTAGCACCTCGCCTTCAGATAACAGAACTTGCCTAGCGGGAATTGACGTTGGGTCGTCGGCAACAGCTTGCACCGCATTAAAAAAATCTTGCATCGCCGTGCTTAAACCAACGTTTTGATTAGCCAAAACGCTATCAACTTGAGACGATAAATTTGCGAACGCATCTAACTCTGAACTCGCAGCACTGCTGTTGCGAAACTGGACGCTTAAAAATTGATCGTACAATCGTGTAACTGCGCCACTATTAACACCAGTGCCTACATAAGATGACCCCAGTAGCTGCGGATCGCGCGCATCAAGTTCAACACGTTGGCGACTGTAACCATCTGTATTAACATTGGCTATATTATGACCCGTTGTATTCAGCACGTTTCTAAATGCTGTTAAACCGGACAAGCCTGTTAATAAAAGATCACCGGCCATAATAATTTATTTCGTTCGTTAGTTTCATGATTTACCTTTATCTGTTTATCGGCCTAAGCCGCTTTTTCTGAACCTGTAGCTAATGTGCCACTGTTTAACGAAGACAAATGTTCATTGTTTAATATTGAGATAATTTTTTTGGCGTAAGCTGGGTCAGTCGCATAACCGGCTTTTTGAAGCCCTTTTACAAACCGTTCATTAGAGTCAACATTTGATAACGCTTGCTGATAAAGCGGATTTTGTTTTAAGAACTGAACATAATCATTAAAACTTTCTTGATAGTTATCATATGCCCGAAAAGACGCCTGTTTTTTTACAGCTACACCATTTTCATATTCGACGGTTTGTACAGATACCGTTTTACCTTGCCATCCACGTGATGCTTTAATGCCGAATAAATTATGACTGCTTTGGCCGTTTCTATCTGACATAACGTGCTTACCCCAACCCGTTTCTAATGCAGACTGTGCTAGTAAAACTTTTGGGTTAACACCTAATTCTTCAGCCGCTGTTTTGGCATGTGACCATAACTTGTCTATAAACTGTTCAGGCGATTTTATATCCGACGTTGGTTTACTTACCAAACCATTAATACGCAGTTTTTGGGTATGAAAAGCAGAAACAGCTCGATAATCATCTATTGTTTTAATGTTGTTTTTTGCATTAGCATCAGATGAATTCACGCCACCCAACTGCTGGACAATCATATTTGCAAGCCCAACGTTGCCACGTTTTGTCAAATCAAGAGAAATTTGATCGTCGTACATTGATTGATAGAAGCGTGTTTTATCATTGTTAATCAAATCAGATTCTGGCACCGTATCACGCATGCTTTTCAGCATCATTTTCATAAAGATACTTTCAAACTGCCTAGCCGCTTCACTCAGCGCTTTTTGCTCGCTGGCCTTGTTACCACCTGCTTTAGCGCGTAGCTCAGCCAAGCCATGGAAATCGGCGTAGGTATCAACTTGTACGTTTGCTAGGCTCATATTCGTTTAAATAACTATTAGCTCGGCACTCAGTGCGCCCGCACCTTTTAAGGCTTCTAAAATAGCCACTAGATCACTGGGGCCTGCACCCACTTGATTAACTGCCCTAACAATTTCATCCAATGAAACACCCGGGTTAAACACAAACATACGACTATTTTCTTCACTGATAGACACATCAGATTCCGGCGTCACAACTGTTTCACCATCTGAAAATGCGCCTGGCTGGCTGACATTTGCGCTTTCATTAATTGTTACTACCAAATTACCGTGAGACACCGCCGCTGGTCGCACTTTAACTTGGCTATTAATAACCACCGTGCCTGTTCTAGAATTAATGATCACTCTGGCAGCCGTTTGAGCCGGTTGTACTTCCAGATTCTCTAACAATGAAAGGAAGGCCACTCGCTGCGCAGAATCTCTAGGCATGTTCACTTTAATGCTGCCACCATTAATGGCACGTGATGTATTCGGGCCCACTGCATTATTAATAGAACCTGCTAAACGATTTGCCGTTGTAAAATCAAATGTATGCAAATTTAGTGTTAAAGATTTACCATCCCCAAATGAACTGCGAACTGAACGCTCTACCGTGGCCCCATTAGGTATATTACCTACAGTGGGTATATTGACACTCACTTTTGAACCATCACTTCCTGCTGCGCTTAGGCCACCAACTACTAAATTACCTTGGGCAATGCCGTAGACATTGCCATCAACACCTTTTAGTGGTGATATTAATAAGGTACCGCCCCGCAAACTACTGGCCTCACCAATTGAGTTAACGGTGACATCAATATTTTGACCAGGAACCGCAAACGCTGGCAAGCTGGCATGAATAACCACGGCTGCAACGTTTTTAGATTTTATTTGGATGCTGGATGGGATTTTTACACCCACTTGAGCCAACATGCTCCGAACACTTTGTGAGGTAAAATCACCCGATTTTACTTTATCGCCCGTACCATTTAAGCCAACTACAACGCCATACCCTATCAATTGGTTTGAACGAACACCTGATATTGATGCTAAGTCTTTTATACGTTCAGCATGAGCCGCCGTAACACTTAGTGCCAACAGTAATGCTATAAATAGTTGTTTAATATTCATCATTCACTCCTTAAAACGGGAACACGGCACTAATAAAGAACCTTGCTAACCAGCCAATCCTGTTTGCATCAGCTAGAGCACCTTCGCCTGTGTACATAATGGTGGCATCAGCTATTTTGGTAGATTCAACGCTATTGTCTGGATTGATATCGGTAGGGCGAATAATCCCTGCCACCCTAATATATTCATTTCCTTGGTTTAAACGTACGCGCTTTTCACCACGTATTTTCAAGTAACCATTTGGCAATACGTCCATAACACTCACTGTGATACTGCCACTCAAACTGTTCTTTTGCGTACTTTCAGTTTCACCTGCAAAGTCATTGGCTGAGGTTAAGCTACTATTTAGGTTTAGCCCAAACTTTGACGGGTCAGCAATGCCTAAGAATGTTGGGGTAGAAATTGACGTGGTATTACCTTTTTTAATGTCCGTATCAGACTCTTTTTTAGCATCGGTTTTTTCTACCAAGTTAATGGTTAAAATATCACCAATTCGTCGAGCCCTAATGTCTTCAAAAAACCGCACATCGTACCCAGCTTGATATATTGAACCATTACGGTGCTGAGGCATTTGATAAGCCGATGGTGCTGCAGGTTTGTATTCTGCATCATGTCGTGGCTTAGCCATTTCATCCATCATTGCGCAACCCGGCAACACGGTGAATAATATTAAAAAGTTTAATAGCTTCATCTTAATATTCCCTAACTTACAGGTCCTGCATTAAACGTTGCAACATCTGATCGGTTGTTGATATTGCTTTTGAATTCATTTCGTAAGCACGTTGTGTTTCAATCATTCCTACTAATTCTTCTACAACATTTACATTGGATGTTTCCAATGAGCCTTCACTTAAAATACCAACGCCCGATGTGCCCGGTGTTCCAACAATTGGGCTGCCACTGGAAAGCGATTCTCTAAATTGATTCTCACCAATCGGATCTAAGCCAACCGGGTTGATGAAATCTGCTAACGTAACATTGCCAACTTGTGATGGTGTGGCATTACCCGGTTGAAGAACCGATACCGTGCCATCAATGCCTACGGTAACGCTCAATGCATCTTCTGGAATTGAGATGGACGGCTCTAGCGGGTAGCCACCTGATGTTACTAATTGACCCGTTGAATCTAGTTTGAAGCTTCCATCTCGTGTATAGGTAATGCTTCCATCAGGCCGCAATACTTGGAAAAAACCGCGGCCGCTAACAGCCATATCCAAAGAATTGCCTGTTTGTAAAATACTGCCTTGCGTATGCGTTTTTTCAGTCGCAACCGTTCTAACACCTGTGCCAATTTGCAAGCCTGTTGGCAGGGTTGTGTCTTGTGAAGATTGCGCACCTACTTGCCTGATATTTTGGTAAAGTAAATCTTCAAAAATGGCGCGAGACTTTTTGAAACCCGTTGTGTTTACGTTAGCCAAGTTATTCGAAATAACGGCCATACGAGTTTGTTGAGCTTCTAGCCCTGTTTTACTGATCCATAATGCTTCTGTTGCCATCTTATTCTCCTACTTAACCTACACGCATTAACTGCGCACTAGCTGCTTCGTTATCGTCAATTGTTTTCATCATTTTTACTTGTAACTCGAAATTTTTGGCTAATTCAATCATACTAACCATCGCAGACACGACACTCACATTACTGCCTTCTATAGAACCTGACACCAACCTCACATCCGCACTCACTTCAGCTTGCTGGCCCTGCTTTAGTCTAAATAAACCATCATGGCCCTTCTCTACTTCTGACAAATCGGGGTTAACCAGCTTTATCCTGTCGATTGCTGTGAGCGTTTCCGCGGAATCACCTAAAGGAATGACGCTAACCGTGCCATCCACACCAATTTCCATTTTTGCCGATACTGGCACCGTAACGGGCCCACCGCCGCCCAATACTGGCAGGCCGGTTCCCGTTGTCAGCAAGCCATCCGCTGTTAACCGTAAATCACCGGCTCGCGTATAGGCTTCTGACCCATCATTTGCCTGCACTGCAATCCAACCATCGCCATTTATAGATACATCTAGTTCACGACCCGTTTGCTGAAAAGCGCCGGCATCAAAATCAATGCCCGGGCGTTCTGTCATCGCATAAACATGTGATGGCAAACCAGGGCCATACACGGGCATACTTCTAAACTGAGACAAGTCCGCTTTAAAACCCGTTGTATTAGCGTTGGCTAAGTTATGCGAATTAACGGCTTGCGAAAGCAACACTTGTTTCGCTCCACTCATCGCTACATATAAGCTACTGTCCATTTAGATACCCTCTTTTTCCTAATAATCTAACGAATATTAATGATGGCTTGCTGAATCGTATCTTGCGTTGAAATAGCCTGCGCATTGGCCTGGAAATTACGTTGCGAAGTAATTAAGTTAACCAGTTGGGTTGCAATATCAACATTTGACGATTCAAGAGCACCCGATTGCAAAAGACCAAATCCCGCCGTACCACCAGACCCAACAGTCCTATTACCAGAAGAAAATGTTTCCGCCCATGATGAATCGCCTAATTGACGCAACCCTTGAGCGTTTGGAAACGTTGCCATGGCAATTTGGCCTAAAGAGCTGGTTTGGCCATTTGTAAACTGAGCAAAAATAACGCCCGTTGGGTCAATATCAATTCCGTTTAGTCGGCCCGATGCAAATCCATTTTGGCTTAAACCGTTGACTGCAAAGTCACCGCCAAACTGGGTCATTTGCGAATAATCATAGGTCAACCCAATGGGAGCAGAACCATTACCAATACTTGTATTATCTAACGTCACCTGCCCTGTTACCGCGCCATTTGCGGATAGAAAAGTACCATCCGTATTAAATGCCAATGGAAAAGACGCCGCACCACCAATGGTTACAGGGGAATTGTTAACTTCCGTAAATACATTCCACGTGTTCAAAACTGGATTTGAAGATTGAAAGTACATTGTGGCCGGAAAGCCGTTCCCTAAGGAATCATAAATAGTCGTAGACGTTGAATGATTGTATGAATTAGCGTCTAACGGATCAAATGCAGGATTTATCGGCACAGCTTGTCTAGCGTCTAGATTAAGCGTAGGCGTTACAGTTGACGTTGGGTTAGGTGCTGAATCACTGGTGCTTAATTGAACAGATGATAATGACCCCGTATTAAACGTGCCATTATTGTTGGGTGGAAAGGCCTGCAATTGACGACCAGAGCTATCCACAACAAACCCATCTCTATCTGTCGTAAATGCGCCAGCGCGTGTGTATGCCTGTGCTCCACTGTCATCAACAATAAAGAACCCTTCCCCACTAATTGCTAAATCAAGATTGCTGGACGTGAATTCTATATTACCTTGGCCAAACTGCTGTGCAACAGTAGCCACACGGACACCACTGCCAGGCGTGTTACCCGATACACCCGTAAATGTCGTTGCGAACACGTCAACAAACTCAGCACGTGATTGTTTAAAGCCATTTGTTGAGGCATTCGCTATATTATTACCGACGACAGACAGATCTGTTGATGCTGCGTCTAAACCACTTAATGAAGTACGAAATGTCATAACCTTCTCCTATTAAAATATTCTTGTTACGTTACTGAAATCAACGCTACCTTGATTCGCCAAGTTCAGCTGCAAACCACGTCCAACGCCACCTAAGGTGACACTTTCTACGTCGGCAACAATTTGCGTATCCAAATCAAAATTTTGCCCGTCAATTCGTGCTTGTGCATCCACTGAATATTGGCCAGCTGGTGCAGAAGTTCCATCAGCTTTTAAACCATTCCATACAAAAGGCACTGGGCCGGCCACTTGAGAACCTAAGTTAATACTCTGAACAACCTGGCCAGATTGATCTGTAATTTTGATTGAAACATCCGGTGAACTAGCCGGTAAACTTAACTCACCTTGGATAGTTCCACCGTCACTTAAGATGCCAGATTCCAAAGGAACAATGACTTTTCGCCCCACTAAATTAGCGGCTTGTAATGCCTGATCATTAGCAATAGAGGAAGCAAAGTCCGTAAACGATGATTGCAAATCTTGAATCCCCGTCACTGTACTAAATTGGGCAATTTGCCCCAAGAAAGCACCACTGTCTTGTGGGTCTAATGGGTCTTGGTTATTAAGTTGAGTCACCATCAACTTTAAGAAATCACCTTGCCCAAGATCACTCTCAGGTTTCTTATCTTGAGTAGGTGTGGTTAAGCCAAGGCTTTGTAAGGTATTGAAGTCGACTTCTGGCATCGTTAGTCTCCGTTATTGTCCGATTTTTAAGGTTTGTTGTAAGAG
>CAJXSK010000016.1 GCA_913061075.1 uncultured Piscirickettsiaceae bacterium
CCTCTGGTGTTCCGGTTGTCACGCCAGTGGCATTGCCGGGTAGCTACGTTCGGACAGGATAAGCGCTGAAAGCATCTAAGCGCGAAGCCTCTTCCAAGATTAATTCTCACTGATTCTTTAAGAATCCTGAAGGGCCCTTGAAGACTACAAGGTTGATAGGCACGGTGTGGAAGCGCAGTAATGTGTGAAGCTAACGTGTACTAATTGCCCGTGAGGCTTGACCATATAACACCCAAAAGGGTTGTTATAGTAAATAACAAACTTATGAATTCCATGTACAACTTTCTAAATTATTGCAGAGATATTCTCTGATGCCGATTTGCCTGGTGGCAATAGCGAGCGTGTACCACCCGATCCCATTCCGACCTCGGAAGTGAAACCGTTTAGCGCCGATGATAGTGTGGCAGTAGCCATGTGAAAGTAGGGAACTACCAGGCTTTTACACAAAAACCCGCCTTATGGCGGGTTTTTTTTGCTCTGTTGATTTTGCTAAATATGATAGAATTCAATAAAGGAATAACAGAATAATATTCATATAGCGTTCATTCACTTTTAATATAATTAAATTGTAGTAAATATAAATAAAAAGGTACATCAAATGAAAAAATTGTCAGTAGCTTTAATATTCACTTTATTAATTATAGGTGGTAAAGCTTTTGCTCACGGTGATGCGGCTCCACAACCAGTTGATTCATCAACACTCCCGCCTTTAGGTGAAGAATGGTTAGAAGCTAACCCATACAGTGGTAATGAAGAAGCTATTAAAGTTGGTAAAGCGGCATATACATCAAATTGTGCTAGATGCCATGGTTTAGGTGCTGTTTCTGGTGGTATCTCACCTGATTTACGTGAGTTAGAAGAAGGTGAAGAAGGTGATGAATGGTTCATTTATCGCGTAAGAACTGGCGCAACTCGAAATGGTATTACTTACATGCCGGCTTTTGAAGGTATCTTCAGTCAAGAAGCTATGTGGGCTATCAGAGCTTGGGTAGAAACTGTTCCGGCCGATTAATATGAAGCTGTTTATTGCGCTTATACTGTTGGGAGTATTCTCCCAACAGGTTTTTTCGTTTTCTGATGTTCAAGAAAAGGGCTATTTACGCGTTGCCGTTTATAAAAACTATGCCCCTTTTTCTTTTCGTGAAAATGGCCAGTTAAAAGGTATTGAAGTAGAGTTGGGTAAATTGCTTGCAAAAAAACTTGGTGTTGACCCCATTATTTGGGCGATTGGTGCTGACGAAAATATGGAAGACGATTTGCGAAACACAATTTGGAAAGGTCATTATCTTGGCGGGGGTACTGCCGACGTCATGCTTCATGCACCTATAAATAAAGTTTTTTCTAAAGCAAATGACAAAGTTATCTTTAGTAATGCGTATTTTAAAGAAGAAACTATTGCCGTTAGACATAATGCTCATTCCTCAACACCTTTAATGAAGGCCTTTGCTGATCATAAAATTGGCGTTGAATTAGATACGCTTCCTGATTTTTATCTAGTGGGAACTATGGGTGGGCGTTTTAGGTCTAATGTTGCACATTACAGAACAGTAGAAGAAGCTGTTCAGGCTTTAAAAGAGGGTGAAGTTAGAAGTGTTGTTGCACCACGTAGTCAAATTGAATTTGCTTTAGGGGTTAATGCTGATGAATATGTATTCACGCCTGTTTCTATGCCGCTCTCATACCAATCTACATGGAACGTTGGTATGGCAGTTAAACAAGGTAGGCAGCCTTTAGTTGATAAATTAACTGTTGCTATCAAAGAGTTAAAAAAATCGGGTGAACTGAGTGAACTGTTTAAGAAATATAACACAAGTTATATTTCCCCCTAGGCTACAACATCCTTAGAGTTCGCTAAATTTGGAGAATATCTATGATTAGGTTTTTATTAACAATCATTATTTTTACTATTTCATTACCTTTATTTGCTGATGTACTTGAGGGTACTAAAAAGGTTTATTTAGTAAGTTCTGGAAATGAGTTGACGCACTTTGCTAATGTGACGTTTACAGACATAGAAGATAATGAAAAAGTAGCTTACACAGTCTCTATAATCGACAAACCTTTTGAAAACCAGTTTCTTTCAATGCGACCCTTTCAATGCATGATGGGAAAAAAGCAAGTGATGTGCCATGTTCCTTATCCGTATGAAAAAAGTGGATTCATTACCAGATCTGACATTGCTGGACTGTCTTATGACATCTTGTTTCTACATAAAAATCCAGCCGAATATGGTATTAATTTATGGAATGGAATATTCTATAAATTAGAATTAAAAGAAGCGTCGATTGAAGGAACTCTATATGAGGTTGATATGAACACAATTGCATCACCTCCAGAAACCGAAGGCCTACCGTTTACTGAAGATTTGGTATTTGAAGCTGATTTAGATAATTATGTATATCCACGGATTCTAATCAAATAATGAAAAAAATATTACTTTTAATTTTGTTTTTTGTACCGTTTATATGCAGTGCGGACAACCTTGTTAAAGATCCGCTAGGTTCTGTGCAATGGGATGATATGTACGGGGCTTTTCTTAAAGGGCATCCGGCCGTTTTTGATGACAAAGTTAAAGTAATAGCTCCATCATATGCAGAAGACCCAATGAATGTCCCTGTTACCGTTGATGCAAGTGAACTGACTGGAATAAAAAAAATTGTTATATTTGCAGATTTCAATCCAATCCCATTGATAGCCCGTTACTATCCTACTAGCGCTGATGCAATACTTTCTTTTCGTTTTAAAATTCAACAAGCATCACCCGTTAGAGCTGCAGTTCTAACAGACGATAATGTATGGCACGTTGGTGGTGTATGGGTCAATTCGGCCGGTGGTGGTTGCACTGTCGCTAGTACAGGTAGATTAGCTAATGATTGGATGGATTCTTTAGGAAATGTATACGGTAAACGTTGGAAAAATGATAATTCTAGCCGTGTAAGGTTACGGATTAATCACCCGATGGACACAGGCCTCGTCCCCGGTATCCCCGCTTTTTTTATTGAACACCTTAATTTTAGAAATGAAGTAGGTGATGTGTTGGCACATATAGAACTTTTCGAACCCATTAACGAAAACCCAGTTTTAACGTTTAACTTTAAGAATAAAAAGCCATCAAGCCTAATATATATGACTGGGTCTGATAATAATGGTAATGAATTTGAAGCGGAGTTTAAATAATGAAGCTTAAAATTGGGCTTATTTTTACAGTATTAATTGCTTGTTCCGGTGTTCTTACAGCTACATCATTTGACTACAAATTAACACCAAAATTAATTGCTGAAAATACCTATGTGTTTGTAGGCAAGTCAGAAGATTTTTCTTTTAAGAATGGTGGAAATATAGTTAACACAGGTTTTATAGTTACTTCTGATGGGGTTATTGTTATTGATACGGGGCCCTCGCTAAGGTATGGGCAACAAATGCGTGCTGCTATAGCTACTGTGACGAATAAAACTATTAACCGCGTCTATATTACACATCATCACCCAGACCATTTTTTAGGAAACCTAGCGTTTAAGGATGTTCCAGTCTATGCGCTAGAAGAAACCATACAAAATATTAACAATGAAGGTGCTGGGTTTGCTGATAATCTTTACTTAATGGTTGGTGATTGGATGCGCGGAACCGATGTATTAGCACCAAATAAAAAAACTAAGGCGAGCAAAGTAAGTATTGGCGGACATCAACTTGAACTATTAGCATTATCAGGCCATACCAGTGGAGACATGGCGTTATTTGACCATTCAACGGGTGTTTTGTTTTCTGGAGATCTAATATTTCATAAACGTACATTAACTACGCCGCACGCCAAAATTAACCAGTGGCTTAAGGCACTTAATGCGTCGTTAGACAGGTTATCGTTAAACGTTCTTGTGCCAGGGCACGGCCCTGTTACAAGCGACAAAGCACCAATAACAGACATGGTGGACTATTTAACTTGGCTAGATGCAACATTTACAAAGGCGGCTAGAGATGGTTTTACAATGACTGATGCTATGGGGATTAAGTTGCCAAGCCGCTTTCAATCAAACGCGTTATTAAAAAGCGAGTTCTCAAGGTCAGTGACCCACTTATTTTCTAACTACGAAAACAAAGTTTTTGAGCGTGTAAACTAGCTTTTTCTGATGCGATTATGTAAAAGTTTATCCATTTTGCTACTTTCATTAGTTTCAGCAGCATGTGCGTTTCAACAACATAATATTGTAGAAGAAAGCTACCGTGGGCTTCCATATCACGCACCAACAACAAAAGCACCTCCTACGGGTGTTACAAAGGTGTCGGCCTCCAAGCTCAAAGAATTACTCTCTCATGATAATAAGCTACTGTTAATTGACGTTTACGGGGCAATTTTTAGAGAGGAGTCGCTTGATTTTGACGGCGCATGGTTAGTTAGTACGCCGCGTAAAAACATCACAGGTAGTGTTTGGTTGCCGAATGTTGGTAAAGAAACATTAAAACCTATAATCAAGATGTATTTCGCTAATAACCTTAAAGAGCTAACTAATAATGATAAACATAAAAAATTAGTTTTTTACTGCATAGAAGACTGTTGGATGGCATGGAATGCAGCAAAACGTGCCCATGAATGGGGCTATACAAACGTCTTGTGGTTCCGTGAAGGGGTTGACGGATGGAAAGACATTAATGGTCCTTTGGAAGATAGTGACCCGGTTAACTTGCCTGTAAATGAGTGATACCTAGGTAAGCGAACATAAAAAAGGCAGCTGAATCGCTGCCTTTTTAGATAAATAACTGACAACTAGAATGAGTCACCGGGTATTCTTACGTTGCCTTCCATTAGAACGCGAGCACTTCGGCTCATAATCACTTTGTTAACACGCCACTCGTCATTTTCAACAAGCGCTTCAGCGCCGACTTTAAGTGTGCCAGACGGGTGTCCAAAGGTAACGTTTTCTCTTTCACCACCGCCAGCGGCTAAATTAACGAGTGTACCTGGTATCGCTGAAGCTGTACCTATTGCAACAGCGGCGGTGCCCATCATGGCGTGGTGTAGCTTACCCATAGATAAAGCACGTACATTTAAGTCAATGTCGTCTGGTGTGATTTGTTTCCCACTTGAAGACACATAAGCTGCAGCCGGTGAAACGAATGCAACTTTGGGTGTATGTTGGCGCCCAGTCGCTTCAGAAACATCTTTAATAAGGCCCATGCGAATTGCACCGTAGGCTCGAATGGTTTCAAAACGTTCCAACGCTTCCGGACTGCCATTAATCGCGTCTTGTAGTTCGGTTCCTTCGTAGCCAATGTCTTTTGCATTTAAAAACACCGTTGGTATGCCTGCATTAATCATCGTGGCTTTAAAGGTACCGACACCAGGTACGTCGAGTTCATCTATAAGGTTTCCAGTTGGAAACATAGCTTCAGAGGCGTCAACAGGGCTCATAAACTCAACTTGAACTTCCGCGGCCGGGAAGGTAACACCGTCTAATTCGAAATCGCCTGTTTCTTGTACCTCGCCATCAGTCATTGGTACTTGAGCAATGATGGTTTTCTTTATATTAGCTTGCCAGATACGAATCGTGGCAATGCCATTTTCTGGTACGCGACTTGGGTCAACAAGGCCGTTACTGATTGCAAACGAGCCAACAGCCGCGGTTAAGTTGCCACAGTTGCCGCTCCAATCGACAAACGCTTTATCAATAGCAACTTGCCCAAACAAATAATCAACGTCGTGTTCAGGTTCGTTGCTTTTAGACAATATAACGGTTTTACTGGTGCTTGATGTGGCACCACCCATGCCATCCGTTTGTTTGCCATACGGGTCTGGGCTACCAATGACGCGCAATAAAATGTTATCGCGCGCTTCGCCGGCCACTTGGGCTGCTTGGGGTAAGTCGGTTAAGTTGAAGAAAACACCTTTGCTGGTGCCACCACGCATGTACGTGGCAGGGATTTTAATTTGAGGTACGTGTGACATATAACGTTATCCGCTTAAGCTGCTGTAGATGATTCTAAAAAGTCTTGAGCAAAGCGTTGTAATACGCCGCCAGCTTGATAAACCAATACTTCATCCGCGGTATCAAGGCGGCAGGTGACTGGTACGTCAACTGTTTCGCCATTTTTACGGGTAATGGTTAATGTTAATGTGGCGAGAGGGGCTATATCGCCGCTTACGCTGTAGGTTTCAGTGCCATCTATAGCAAACGTGTTACGGTTGTCGCCGGCCTTAAATTCTAATGGTAGTACGCCCATGCCAACCAAGTTGGTACGGTGAATACGTTCAAAGCCTTCAGCAGCAATGGTTTCAACGCCCGCTAGACGAACACCTTTTGCAGCCCAGTCGCGTGATGAACCTTGTCCGTAATCTGCACCAGCAATAATGATCAGTGGTTGCTTACGTTCCATATAAATTTCAATGGCTTCCCACATGCGTGATACTTCGCCCTCTGGTTCAATACGTGCTAATGAGCCTTGCTTTACTTCGCCATTTTCTTGAACCATTTCGTTCAATAATTTTGGGTTAGCAAAGGTCGCACGTTGAGCGGTTAAATGATCACCACGGTGAGTTGCGTACGAGTTAAAGTCCACTTCAGGCAGGCCCATTTTATCCAAGTAAGCACCAGCAGCACTGTTAAGCATAATTGCGTTGGATGGCGATAAGTGGTCGGTGGTGATGTTGTCGCCTAATACAGCTAATGGACGCATGTTTTTCAATGTACGTTCACCGGCTAATGCACCTTCCCAGTAGGGTGGCCGTCGGATATAGGTTGTTTGTGGGCGCCAATCGTAGAGCGGGTGCACTTGTTCAGTCTGGGCAACATTTTCTGGGAACATAGGAATGTAGATTTCACGGAATTGTTCAGGTTTAACGCTTTCCTTCACGATAGCATCAATTTCCTCATCGCTTGGCCAAATGTCTTTCAATGTAATTGGGTTGCCATCTTGGTCATTACCTAAGACGTCTTTTTCAATATCGAAACGAATGGTGCCAGCAATTGCGTAGGCAACGACTAATGGAGGTGATGCCAAGAAAGCTTGTTTAGCATAGGGGTGAATGCGGCCATCAAAGTTGCGGTTACCAGATAAAACAGCGGTTGAATATAAATCACGATCAATAACTTCTTTTTGAATGACGGGATCTAATGCGCCGCTCATGCCGTTACAAGTTGTACAAGCAAAACCAACGATGCCAAAGCCCATTTCTTCAAGCTCAGGTAGTAACTTTGAATCTTCAAGATACAGTTGTGCAACTTTAGAACCCGGTGCGAACGATGTTTTAACCCATGGTTTACGAGTAAGCCCAAGTTTGTTGGCGTTACGTGCAATAAGGCCTGCAGCAATAACGTTGCGTGGGTTACTCGTGTTGGTGCAACTGGTAATTGCAGCGATAATGACAGCGCCGTCTGGCATTAAGCCTTCTTCGTTTTCTACCACGCCAGAAATGCCGCGTTCAGCTAGTTCAGATGTCGGTACACGTCGGTGAGGGTTTGATGGGCCAGCAATGTTACGCACGACAGATGATAAATCAAAGGTCAGTACGCGTTCGTATTCTGCTGTTTCAAGATCATCTGCCCATAAGCCTGTTTCTTTGGCATACGTCTCAACTAATTTTACTTGTTCAGCATCACGACCAGTCAATGTCAGGTAATCAATGGTTTGCTCATCAATGAAGAACATACCGGCTGATGCACCAAATTCAGGCGTCATGTTTGATATGGTTGCACGGTCACCGATGGTTAAACTGCGTGCGCCTTCACCAAAAAATTCTAAATAAGATGAAACCACTTTCGCGTTGCGTAAAAACTCGGTAATCGCTAAAACGATATCTGTTGCAGTGATACCAGGTTGAGCTTTTCCGGTTAAATTTACACCGATAATGTTAGGTAAACGCATGTATGAAGGGCGACCTAGCATCACTGTTTCAGCTTCTAAACCACCAACACCAAGGGCGATAACACCTAATGCATCAACGTGAGGCGTGTGGCTGTCTGTGCCAACTAGCGTGTCAGGGAATGCAACGCCATCACGTGCGTGTACAACCGGTGACATTTTTTCTAAATTGATTTGATGCATGATGCCGTTGCCGGGCTGAATCACGTCGACATTTTTAAAGGCAGTTTTACACCAGTTGATGAAATGGAAGCGGTCATCGTTACGTCGATCTTCAATGGCACGGTTTTTTTCAAACGCATCTTTTTCAAAGCCAGCGTGTTCTACAGCCAAGGAGTGATCAACAATAAGCTGAGTAGGAACAACCGGGTTAACTTCAGCGGGGTCACCGCCTTTTTCAGCAATTGCATCACGTAGGCCAGCTAAATCAACTAAGGCTGTTTGACCAAGAATGTCATGACAAACAACACGGGCAGGATACCAAGGGAAATCAAGATCTTGTTTGCGTTCAATGATTTGTTTAAGTGAGTCAGTTAATGAAGCAGGATCACAGCGACGGACTAGGTTTTCTGCGTACACGCGTGATGTGTACGGTAGTTTTGCATAAGCGCCGGGTTGAATGGCTTCGATAGCAGCTCTTGTATCGAAGAAGTCTAAGTCGGTACCTGGAAGTTTTTTGCGGTAATCAGTATTCATAAGTCACTCAATAGTAAAGTTAAAAAAGCCAGTCTTAGCAATCAAGACTGGCTGTATTTCGGCATTGCTTCGTGTGGGTTTAGTCCCGGTCAGCAATTGCTGTAACTGGGCGTGGATCTGGACCCGTGTAGTCAGCATTTGGTCTAATAATACGGTTGTTAGCGCGTTGCTCCATAACGTGCGCTGTCCAGCCTGTTACGCGAGACATCACGAAGATAGGTGTGAATAATTTCGTTGGAATCCCCATAAAATGGTAAGCCGATGCGTGGAAGAAATCAGCGTTACAGAATAATTTCTTTTCACGCCACATGATTTCTTCGCAGCGAACGGACACAGGGTAAAGTGTTGTATCACCAACATCTTTCGCTAGTTTTTCAGACCATTTTTTAATGACAGCATTACGCGGATCACTCACGGTATAAACGGCGTGGCCGAACCCCATGATTTTCTCTTTGCGTTCAAGCATGCCCATCATTTTTTCTTCAGCTTCTTCAGCAGATTTCCAATCTTGAATCATGTCCATTGCAGCCTCGTTAGCGCCACCGTGTAGTGGGCCACGTAAGGTGCCAATAGCCGCTGTTACGCACGAGTGAATGTCAGACAACGTAGAGGCGCAAACGCGAGCTGTAAAGGTTGACGCGTTGAATTCATGTTCTGCGTATAAGATCAACGAAGCACTCATTACTTCCTTATGGAGTTCGTTTGGTTTTTCACCACGTAACATATGCAAGAAATGTCCGCCGACGGAATCATCATCTGTTTCAGTTTCAATGCGTACGCCTTCGTGTGTGAATTTGTACCAGTAACAAATAATTGAAGGGAAAACAGCAATCATACGGTCGATTTTGTCTGTTTGTTCAGAGAAGTCATTTTCTTCTTCTAAGTTGCCCAGCATAGAACAACCTGTGCGAATTACATCCATTGGGTGTGCATCTTTAGGTATGTTTTCTAATACTGTTTTTAGTGCAGCCGGTAAGCCGCGTAATGTTTTTAATTTAGCAACGTAGCCATCTAATTCAGTTTGATTTGGAAGTTTGTCGTATGACAATAGGTAAGCGACTTCTTCAAAAGAAGAATTCTCAGCAAGGTCTGTCATATCGTAACCACGATAAGTCAAGCCTGTGCCAGATTTACCCACAGTACATAAAGCAGTTTCACCTGCTGATTGTCCGCGGAGCCCCGCTCCGCCAGCTTTTTTCTCAGCCATTCTTTATTTCTCCTTCGAAAATAGTGCGTCTAATTTTTGCTCATATTCGTGATAACCCAAAACGTCGTAAAGCTCCATACGTGTTTGCATGGTATCGACTACATTAACTTGAGTGCCTTCTTTACGGATTGTTTCGTATACGTTTAACGCAGCGTTACTCATTGCACGGAAAGCTGATAAAGGATATAAAACCATGCTTGCGCCAGCTTCACCCAGTTCAGTAGTAGTAAAATATGGGGTTTGACCAAACTCAGTGATGTTCGCTAAAACAGGCACGTCAACCGCAGCCGTAAATGCACGGTAATCGTCAAGCTCATAAACGGCTTCAGCAAAAATCATATCCGCACCAGCCTCAACATAAGCATAGGCACGGTCGATGGCAGCCTGTTGGCCTTCGCTGTTATAGGCATCGGTGCGCGCCATTAATACGAAGTCAGAATCTGTTTTTGCATCGGCCGCCGCTTTAACGCGGTCTACCATTTCTTCTTTCGTGACCAGTTCTTTATTTGG
This sequence comes from uncultured Piscirickettsiaceae bacterium, assembly GCA_913061075.1. GTDB lineage: Bacteria > Pseudomonadota > Gammaproteobacteria > Methylococcales > Cycloclasticaceae > Cycloclasticus. Next base: position 10,265 of record CAJXSK010000016.1, read on the forward strand.
ACGGTGACCACAGCGTTTTGCAGCCACTTGGTCTTCAATATGAACCGCAGCAACGCCAGCGCGTTCAAACTCTTTAATCGTACGAGCAATGCTAAAAGCGCTGCCCCAGCCCGTATCAATGTCCACAAGTAATGGTACGTCTGTTGCTGCTGTAATGCGGCTAGCATCTGTGAGCACGTCGTTTAGTGTTGTTACGCCTAAGTCAGGAAGGCCGAACGATGTATTGGCAACACCGCCGCCAGATAGGTAAATCGCTTTATAGCCTGTTTTTTCAGCCAGTAAAGCGGCATAGGCATTAATGGTGCCCATGATTTGAAGTGGTTTTTCTTCAGCCATCGCTTCACGGAAACGTAGGCCTGCTGATTTAATATTGCTCATTTAGAAATGTGCTCCTTAAATTTTCTAAAATTAAGTGCTTTTTGGATAACCAAGCGCTTTAAGGTTTTCGGCGATTTCGCCTAAGGTTTCTGGGTCGTCGATGGTTGCTGGAACTTTATGTTCAACACCGTCAGCCATGCTACGCATTGTGCCGCGTAAAATTTTGCCAGAACGTGTTTTTGGTAAACGTTTTACGACGGTTGCCATTTTAAAGGCAGCCACAGGGCCGATTTTTTCACGTATTAACGCGACAAGTTCTTTAACGACGTCTGCATCATCACGGTTTGCGCCTGACTGTAAAACAGCAAAGCCCATCGCAGATTGACCTTTAAGTTTATCGGCAACACCAATAACTGCGCATTCAGCAACGTCCGGGTGTTCTGCAATCACTTCTTCCATCGCGCCGGTTGAAAGCCTATGGCCAGCAACGTTAATCACGTCATCGGTACGGCCCATAATGTAAACGTAACCGTCCTCATCTTGGTAACCGGCATCACCTGTTTCATAAAAGCCTTCAAACGTTTCCAAGTAAGAGCTAAAGAAACGTTCTTCGTTTTGCCAAAGGGTAGGGAAGGTGCCTGGAGGTAGCGGTAATTTGATGGCAATGGCACCCATTTCACCAACAGCGACAGGTTGGCCGCCTTCATCTAAAAACTGTATGTCGTAACCTGGTACAGCTTTAGTAGGCGAGCCTGATTTAACAGGAAATTCTTCAAGCCCTAAGCAATTAGCTGCAATCGCCCAACCAGTTTCTGTTTGCCACCAGTGGTCAACAACAGGGACTTGAATTTTATCTTGTGCCCAATGCAATGTGTCTGGGTCGCAACGTTCACCGGCTAAGAATAAAGCACGCATGCAAGACATGTCGTATTTCTTGATGTACTCGCAATCAGGGTCTTCTTTTCTTATCGCGCGAAGCGCGGTTGGTGCTGTAAATAATGAAGCCACTTTGTGCTCTGAAATAATACGCCAAAACGCACCAGGGTCCGGTGTGCCAATCGGTTTGCCTTCAAAAATAAGTGTTGTTGAGCCGTTTAATAACGGGCCGTAACAAATATATGAATGACCAACCACCCAGCCAATATCGGACGCTGCCCAAAACACTTCGCCAGGTTTAATGTTGTAAAGGTTTTTCATCGTCCACATAAGAGCAACAGCGTGGCCACCGTTGTCACGAACTACGCCTTTAGGTTGACCGGTTGTGCCTGAAGTATAAAGAATGTAAAGCGGGTCGGTCGCTTCTACAGATACGCAAGCAGCGGGTGTTGCATTTGCAACTGCGTTTGCCCAATCAACGTCGCGGCCTTCTTGCATTTCAGCTACTTCTTGAGGGCGTTGGAAAATAACGGTGTTGGTTGGCTTGTGTTCAGCTAGGTCAATCGCGCCATCTAACAAAGGTTTGTACTTAATAATACGAGAGCCTTCAATGCCGCAAGAGGTGGAAAGCACTACTTTTGGTTTGGCGTCATCAATACGAACAGCTAATTCGGCAGCAGCAAAGCCACCGAAAACAACCGAGTGAACTGCGCCGATTCTTGCGCAAGCTAACATCGCCATAACGCCTTGTGGAATCATAGGCATATATATAAGTACGCGGTCGCCCTTGGTAACGCCTAAGCCGGTTAATACGCCAGCAAGTTTTGCTACTTCATCTAACAGTTCTTGGTAGGAGTAGGTTCTTTTTGTATCAGTAACAGGGCTGTCATAGATAAGAGCAGCTTGGTCAGCGCGGCCGTTTTTAACGTGACGGTCCAGTGCGTTGTAGCAAGTGTTTAATTTAGCACCAGAAAACCAACGGTAGATGGGTGCGTTTGAGTCATCCAGAACTTTCGTGGCGGGTAGATCCCAGTCTATTGCGGTAGCTGCATTTCCCCAAAACTCGTCAGGATTATTAAGTGATTGCTCGTAACTGTCTAGATACTTCCCCATTGCCTACCCCTAAATTTAATATGATTAAAATCGTTTTTTTTTTTGCTTTTTTTATACGAAATGACCGACGATTATATGTTTTTTAAGCGGTTTTTTCAACCCAGACCATCAGGCCTTGGGTTATCAAATCGATGTCTAAGGATAGAACGTCAGTAATTTCTTCAGCGCTTAATTGGCAACCGGTTTTTAGAACCTCTTCGATAAAGTAGCGTTGTATTTGAGATTTCAGTTCTTGGGCGTTAGGCGATTGCACGGCAAATTTTGCAAATAAAATGACTCTTTCTCGCAACGTTTTTGCTAGTGGCTGAAGGTTGTCGACTTTATTAAAATGGGTAAGGTAGGCTCGATTGCAGCCCGCCGCCATTATTTTATCAATGGAGTTCAACCAATCCTGTGGGTTGAAGTCGACCGGTGAAGATGGCGGGAATATAAACGGTTGTTCGTTAACGGTTAGTTCTGGGTATGCGACGCCAAAGGTGTCGCCAGTGAAGATGCCATTGCTGTCTTCATCAATGATGCAAAAGTGATGCTTCGCATGACCCGGCGTATCAATAAATTTGAGCTCCCTACCTTGGAAGTTAATGCTAAAGCCATCGTCGGCTTGGGTGACACGTTGTTCGTCAATAGCTATCAGGTCGCCATAGTGCTTTTTAAACTCATCTTCGCCATAAACGGCAGAAGCACCCGCTTGCAAGCGGCTTGGATTAATCATATGGCGTGCGCCACGTGGGTGGATGATGAGCTGCGCATTGGGCGCATGCTGCATCATGCTGCCGGCGCCACCAGCATGATCTAAATGAACGTGAGTAGGGATGACGTAGTCAACGTTTTCTATAGAGATGTTTTTTTCTTCTAACAATTCAAGCAGTAACGGAACGGTGTAGTTTGTACCCACATCGATAAACGCCGCATGGTCGTTTTGTTCGATTAAGTAACAGCTAGCCAGCCCGGAACGTATGTATTGTGAATCGATACAGCTGACGCCGTGACCAATGTCTTCGAATATAAGTTGAGCCATGATTTTTAGTGTTGAGAAAAGGAAGCATTATGGTAAACTCAAACGTAAGGTTTTCAACTGAATATGTTGAAGAATAACTGAATTAAATAATTTTAAAGAATAAACGAGGAGTTTTAAATGGAACTACGCAGATTAAAGTCAGTCATTCAAGTCTGTCTTGCCAGCGCTGTTTTAACAGCAGGCGTTGCAAACGCGGGCGTGACGGATGATGACATTCTAAACGACGCTAAGAACACAGAGAATGTTGTATCGTACGGTATCGGTAACCAAGCGCAACGTTATAGCCCACTAGAAACCGTTAATGTTGATACCGTGAAAGATTTGGTGCCAGCGTGGTCATTTTCTTTTGGTGGTGAAAAACAAAGAGGGCAAGAAGCTCAGCCGGTTATATATGATGGTGTGATTTTTGTAACAGCGTCGTATTCACGTTTATTCGCTATCGATGTAAAAACAGGTCAAGAGTTATGGCAATACGACCACCGTCTTCCAGATGGTATTCTTCCTTGTTGTGATGTGATTAACCGTGGTGCCGCTTTATATGGTGACTTGGTTATATTCAGTACACTAGATGCAAAAATTGTTGCTTTACATCAAAAAACAGGCAAAGTTGTTTGGAAAGCGAAAGTAGACGATTATAAAGCAGGTTACTCATTAACAGCGGCGCCAATTGTTGTTAAAGGTAATGTCATCACGGGTGTATCTGGTGGCGAGTTTGGTGTTGTAGGTCGTGTTGAATCACGTGATGCGATGACAGGTGCTCTTAAATGGATTCGTCCTGTTGTTGAAGGTCACATGGGTTATAAGTATGGCCCAGCTGTTGAGAAAAAGAACGGTAAGTTTAAAGACGGCGAAAAAATTGAAAACGGTATTAGTGGCACACGTGGTGCTACATGGCCGGGTGATATGTGGAAAACAGGTGGTGCAGCGACGTGGTTAGGTGGTACATACGATGCTGAAGTTGACTTGTTATTCTTCGGTACAGGTAATCCTGCACCTTGGAACTCTCATTTACGTCCTGGTGATAACCTTTTCGCTGCGTCTACCGTTGCGATTAATCCTGATACAGGAAAAATTGTATGGCACTACCAATCAACACCTAACGAAGGTTGGGATTTTGATGGCGTGAATGAATTTGTTTCTTTTGATCTTAAAAAAGACGGCAAAATCATTAAAGCCGGTGCAAAAGCGGATAGAAACGGTTTCTTCTACGTGATTAATCGTACTAACGGTCAATTGATTTCGGCTAATCCATTTGTTACTAAGCAAGCTTGGACTACCGGTGTTGATATGAAGACAGGCCGTCCAATTGAAACAGCAACGGCTCGCCCAGGTGACCCAGCTGATTCTGCTGACGGAAAGAAAGGTACATCTACATTTGCTGTTCCTTCATTCTTAGGTGGTAAAAACTGGATGCCGATGGCTTATAGTCCTAAAACAGACTTGTTTTATGTTCCTGCAAACGAATGGGGAATGGACCTTTGGAATGAAGCGATTACATATAAAAAAGGTGCTGCTTATTTAGGTGCTGGTTTCACTATCAAACCGTTATATGAAGATTACATTGGCGCATTGCGTGCGATGGACCCCAAAACAGGTAAACAAATTTGGGAACACAAAAATAATGCGCCTTTATGGGGCGGTGTGTTAGCAACAGGTGGCAACTTGGTTTTCTTCGGAACACCTGAAGGTTACTTGAAAGCCTTAGATGCTAAAACAGGTGAAGAGGTTTGGAAATTCCAAACAGGTTCAGGTGTTATTGGTATTCCTGTGACTTGGCAAGTGGATGGCGAGCAATATATTGCTGTTGCTTCTGGTTGGGGTGGTGCTGTTCCATTATGGGGTGGCGACGTTGCGAAACGTATTAAAACACTTAACCAAGGTGGTTCATTATGGGTATTTAAATTGCATAAGAGCTAACCTAAGTATTAATGAAAAAACCGGCTTTTTAAGCCGGTTTTTTTTCACCTGAAAATTATTTTCTAACGACAATTAGAAAATAATCTGATATAGTTTTTAATTGATTTACAACTAAGAGAAGGATTCACCATGGCCACATATAAAGCCCCGGTTCGTGATATGGAGTTTGTATTGAATGAAGTTATTAACGTTGATTCATTAACGAAAATCGAAAAATTTGAAGATGCTACATCAGACATTGTGTCAGGTGTTCTAGAAGAAGCGGCGAAGCAAATAGACGGCACGATTGGTGTGTTGAATGAATCAGGTGATGATGAAGGTGCTCGGTTGAATGATGGTGAGGTCACAACACCAACAGGTTTCAAAGAAGCTTATGCGGCATATGCTGAAAGTGGCTGGATTGGGCTGGATAAAGACATAGAGTTTGATGGTCAAGGCTTGCCTTATGCGCTTGCAACAGCAGTTACTGATATGTTGTCTGGCGCTAATGCTGCTTTTTCTTTGTACCCGGGTTTAAGTAACGGTGCATACGAGGCGTTAAAAGCACATGGTACGCAAGAACAAAAAGATATGTATATGAGCCACCTCAGTCTAGGCGATTGGAGTGGCACGATGTGTTTGACCGAGCCAGGTGCGGGTAGTGACCTGGGCCAAGTTCGTACAAAAGCTGCGCCACAAGATGACGGTAGTTATTTAATTGAAGGTAGTAAAATATTTATTACTGCTGGTGAACATGACTTAACAGACAATATTCTTCATTTGGTTTTAGCGAGAACACCGGGTGCGCCAGAAGGAATTCGAGGCATTAGTATGTTTATTGCGCCGAAATTCATGGTAAATGATGATGGCTCACTAGGTGAAAGAAACTCTATTGTATGTCCAAGCATTGAAGAAAAAATGGGTATACACGGTTCTTGTACTTGTGTGCTCAATTTCAATAACGCAAAAGGTTACCTTGTTGGCGAGCTAAATAAAGGTATTCAAAATATGTTTGTGATGATGAATGCTGCTCGATTAATGGTTGGTTTGCAAGGTCTTGGCGTAGCGGAGCGTGCGACACAAAATGCGATTACCTATGCTAAAGAGCGTAAGCAAGGTCGCCCATTAACACGTAAGGCAGAATCATCATTTGACAGCGATACCATCATTGTTCACCCTGATGTGCGTAGAATGTTGTTGACCATGAAGGCATTGACTGAAGGTTGCCGAATGATGGCATATGACACAGCCAAGCATGTTGACTTGTCGGAGAGTCATGTGGATGCGGATGTCCGTGCCGCATCAAAAGCGCGCGTGGACTTAATGACGCCCGTCTGTAAGGCGTATATTACCGATGTGGGTACTGAGGTGACAGGCTTGGGTGTATTAGTTTACGGTGGCCATGGTTATATTAAAGAAAACGGTATGGAACAAAATTTGCGCGATAGTAAGATTTTTTGTATTTACGAAGGCACAAACGGTATTCAATCGCTGGATTTAGTAGGTCGGAAGCTATCTATGAATGGTGGTCAGTTACCCAAAGATTTTTTTGCTGATGTTCTAGAAGAAATAGAGTCAACGGCTAGTGAGTTGGACTTTATTGCCGGGCCATTGAAATCAGCGTTGTCAGAATTAAGCAAGGTGACAGATTGGGTCATTGAGTCAAAACAAAACAACCTTAATGATGCGGCGGCGGTTGCGGTGGATTATTTGCAAATGTTTGGGCTGGTAACCGTCGGCTATTACTGGCTACGTGCATCCAAGGTTGCTGTAGCTAACGAAGGGCGCTTTTATCAAGGAAAAATGGCGACGGCAAAATTCTTTGCAACTAAGTTATTGCCGCGTGTTTATGGCATTGCACCAGTTATTATGGCGGGTAGTGATTGCGTAATGGATCCTGAAGAGGATTTAATTGTGTAGCTTTAATTAGATACTAAAAAACCCGCATTTATGCGGGTTTTTTTATGCTAATCGGATTATGAGTCGTGTTAGGATTAGCGAAAATTATTTAACTATATGGTTGGTGTGTATGAATCTTTTCGATATGTCTTTGGATAAGAACCCTGCAAACTACGTGTCTTTATCTCCACTTACTTTCCTCAAAAGGGCGGCGGATGTGTACCCAAATAAGATTGCTTGTATCCATGGCGAGCAAAAAATCACATGGGCTGAAACATATCAACGTTGTGTCAAATTGGCGTCTGAATTATCCAAACAGGGTATTGGAAAGGGCGACACGGTGTCGGCAATGTTGCCTAATATTCCGGCAATGTTTGAGTTGCATTTCGCTGTACCAATGTTGGGTGCCGTTTTACACGCTATCAATACTCGATTAGATGTCGCTTCAGTAGCATTTCAATTGGATCATGCTGAAAGTAAGGTGGTTTTTATTGATAGTGAGTTTGCCGAAACCATGGAGGCGGCTTTGCATGAGGCTCAGGTTTCACCCTTTGTGATAGATGTGGAAGATGGTACGTACAGTGAGGATAGGCCTATTGGTAGTGCTGCCTATGAATCACTAGTGGCATCTGGCGATGATGCTTTTGAGTGGAGTTTGCCAGAGGATGAATGGCATTCAATTACATTAAATTACACGTCTGGTACAACAGGCAACCCGAAAGGGGTCGTGTATCACCACCGTGGTGCGTACTTAAATGCGATTAGCAATGTGATAACTTGGGATATGGGAAATCACCCTGTCTATTTATGGACGTTGCCCATGTTTCATTGCAATGGCTGGTGTTTCCCATGGAGCTTGGCGGCATCTGTAGGCACCAATGTGTGTTTAAGAAGTGTTTTGCCGAAAACTATTTATAAATTGATTAAGTCCGAGAAAGTGGATCACTTTTGCGGTGCGCCAACCGTGTTAACGATGTTAATTAATACGCCCGATAAGTACAAAGCGGGTATCGAGCATCAGGTGAAAGTGATGACGGCAGGCGCCGCGCCACCAGCCGCTGTGATTCAAAACATGGAAGGTATGGGTTTTGATGTGACGCATGTGTATGGACTAACCGAAACCTACGGCCCTTGTACAGTATGTGCTTGGCATGAGGAATGGGACGCGCTGCCGGCCGATGAAAGAGCAACATTGAGAGCTAGACAAGGTGTACGTAGTGCGATGTTGGAAGATTTGATGGTGGCAGATCCGGAAACATTAGAACCGATGCCAAAAGATGGTGTCAGCATGGGTGAAGTATTTATGCGGGGTAATAACGTTATGAAAGGGTATCTGAAAAACCCAACAGCGTCTGATGAAGCTTTTAAAGGCGGCTGGTTCCATTCGGGCGATTTAGCGGTGTGGCACGAAGATGGTTATATCGACATTAAGGACAGGTCCAAAGATATTATTATTTCAGGTGGTGAAAATATCTCAACGCTGGAAGTTGAGTCGGTGTTGTATCGCCACCCAGCCGTGCTAGAAGCGGCAGTGGTAGCAAAAAATGATGAGACGTGGGGTGAAAAGCCTTGTGCATTCGTCACGTTAAAAGAAGGCGAGGCGGCAACGGAAAAAGACATTATTTCATATTGTCGTGATAATTTGGCGCATTATAAAGCGCCGAAATTTGTTGTATTTGGTGGGCTGCCAAAAACATCAACTGGAAAAATACAAAAGTTCAGACTTAGAGACCAAGCCAACGAAATATAGTCAAACAAGAATATCGTCGGATATGCTTTGAATATCTTGGCAGCCAGCAAGTGCCATCGCTAAGCTAAGTTCAGCCGTTAAAATGTTGACGATGGTCTCTACACCTTGTTGCCCCGAGTGATTTAATCCCCAAATAACCGGCCGACCAATACCGACGGTTTCAGCACCTAGTGCTAATGCTTTAAGTATATCGCTGCCTCTTCGGATGCCGCCGTCTAGCATAATGGGGATTTGTTTATTAACAGCTCGGCTAATGGCAGGCAAAGCGTCAATACTGGAAATGCTTCCGTCTAGTTGGCGACCGCCATGGTTGGAAACAATAATGCCATCAACACCGTGCTCCACAGCAAGCTGCGCATCTTTAGGGTGCAAAATACCTTTTAAGTAAACAGGCATGTCAGCTTCTCGTTTTAGCCAATCTATATCTCGCCATGTTAAGCTTTTGTCGATAAGATTTTCGAAGTAATGCGCAAGCCCAGAATGACCACCTTTGTTTGGAAGCGAGATGTGATCTTTGCTAAAAAGGTTGGCAATATTTAAATGAGAAGGTAGCTGGAACTGGTTTTTAACATCTTGCTCTCTTCGTCCAAGAAAAGGTGCATCAACGGTTATCACAAGCGCTTTACAGCCTGCGTGTTTAGCACGTTGAATGAGGTTGAGAGTGGCTTGCCTATCTTTATAGGCATAAAGTTGAAACCAAACAGATGCTTGTGTAGACGCCGTTATCTCTTCAATAGGGTAATTCGATAGAGTACTGCAGATCATAATTGTTTTGGCATTTTGCGCAGCACGCGCTACCGCAAGTTCGCCATCTTCGTGAGCCATGCCTAAAAAAGCCGTAGGAGAAAATAGGATAGGCGTACTTAACTGTTGACCAGCAAAGCTCGTGTTCGTATTAACATGGCTTACATCTTTTAAGACACGTGGTAAAAACTGGATGCGCTGGAAAGCCGAAATATTATCCTTTAATGTGTGTTCGTCTAAGGCACCGCTTTGATAGTAATCAATCGCTGATGCTTCAAGAGAAGATGTCATGGATTTTTCAAAGTCAAATAAGTTCAGCATAGGTTCAGGTTTATTCATTTATTGTGCACGGCAATTAGGGGTGGAAACTCATTATGGGTGATGTAGTACCTTTTAAGAAAAAAACGCATGCCGAAAAGCATAAAGGAAACACCTTGTGCCGTGAAGGGCATCATGCGTGGAAAATAGATAAAGAAGGTCAATTTGACGTTAAGAGTGGGCGTTTGGTGACTATCTATATCTGTAAAAGGTGTGCAGCCATCAAAAATACCCTCAGCTAAGACAGGCATACTTGTTTGATGTTTGACAGCTTTGGGTTAGAGTACATCGATTGAAAAAGATTTTTTACGAATATTTAATAAACGGAGATTAGAATGAAATTATTTAAAACATTAGCAGCGATTGGTTTTGTTGCAATATTTGCAACAGGCTGTGCGTCTGTTTCAACAGACAAATGGCAAAATTGTGCCTTAGCGGGTGCAGCACTAGGTGGCGCAGCGGGCGGCTTTGGCGATGATCACGATAGCGAAGATGCAGTTCTAAGCGCAATAGGTGGTGCTGTCATTGGCGGAACAATTTGTGCGTTGATGGCTGATGATGAGTCTGCTCCTACGCCAGTTGTAGAAGAGCCTGCACTAGATTCAGATGGCGATGGCGTTATTGATAGCCTTGACCAGTGTCCTAATACACCAGCAGGTGTTGCTGTAGATAGCAATGGTTGTGCATTAGATTCAGATGGTGACGGTATTGCTGACTATAAAGACCAATGCCCTAACTCTGCACCAGGTGCAAAAGTTAACGAATTAGGTTGTGCCGTGGCGTTTGTTTTACACGGTGTTAACTTCCACACTAATTCTGCAGACTTAACTGACGAAGCAAAAGCAATTTTACAACCGATCGCTATTGCACATCACACCCATCATGGTGATGTTGATTTAGTGATTAGCGGACACACGGACTCAACTGGCGCAGCTGCTTATAACAAACAGCTTTCACAAAGCCGTGCAGAATCAGTACGTGCTTATATGATTAGCCAAGGTTGCGCAGCTGATAAGCTAACAGCAGTGGGTTATGGTGAAGAAAACCCTGTTGCTGATAACGGAACTAAAGCAGGACGTGCTGAAAACCGACGTGTTGAACTAAGCGTTAAGTAATAAAGAAAAGTGGTTATTAAAAACGGGGCATTTGCCCCGTTTTTTTTGTTATAAAAAACCGGCCTTGGAATACAAGACGGGCTAAATGAGGCTTTAATCTGTGATGCCTCGGAGGGGTGTGAGTTAGCTAGCGTGTTTTTTATCCCACTTACGGTCGAATTTACGGCCTTTACGGTCAAGTTTTCTATCAGCTCGTTTACCTTTTCTATCTAGCTTGCGGTTAATTCGGTCGCCTTTTTTATCTAACTTCCGATCAATGCGGTCACCTTTTCGTTCTAGTCTATTGGCAGCTTTGTCATGCCCTGCCTCACGTGCTTTATCGGCTCTAGCATCATAGCGTTGTTCAATTCGGTCACCCTTATTATCTAATCGCTCATCAATTCTGTCACCACGCTTATCTAACCGATTTTCGATACGGTCACCTTTGTTATCTAAACGGCTTTCAACCTTGTCGCCAAAGTCTGCCCATGCAGGTGAAATAAAAGCTGATGCAAGTAATGTAGGTAGTAAAATACTTTTTTTCATGTTTTTTCCTTTTTGTTTTTGCGTTATGCATCTTTAACAACGAAGCAAAACCAAGATGGTTGACAAGAAATATTTATTTTTTAGGTAGGGCCCACTTCTTAGCGATACCGCTAGATGTTTCACTAAAGAAAAAATTGCCGTCTGCGGAAAAGGCAAGTGCGATGATGGCAAACGTATCCCGGCTTAGTAAAAAGCTTTTTGGCGGCATCCATGTCTTTAATAGCGTTCCAGATTTAACGTCCCATAAGTCGATACGTTGATTCGCCCGCCCCGTAAGCAACGTGTTTGAATTAGGCGAGAATACACTGGCAGATACGGTCATGTACCTCATGGGCAGTTGGCTGAGGATTTGGCCTGTTTGAGTATCCCATAATTTGGTTTTTCCTAAAGAGGCGTTGCTCATTGCGTACTGACCATCATCAGACAGTGCAACGTTAAATATTTTGAAGTTTTGGCGCCATTGATGGGTTATAGCTCCAGTACGTAAATCCCATAATTTTGCGTATTGGTCATTGCCGCCTGTTAATGCGTATTGTCCGTTGTCGGATAGAGCGACAGTATTAACAAAGCCATCATGCTCAAATGTGTGGATAATTTTTCCGTAGTACAAGTCAAAGTAATACGCTTTGTTCGACTCCATCCCAATAACTGCACGTCTTCCATCTGATGATAATGCGATGCTCGTAATAGATGGGAAATCCCAATAACCAATAATCTTTCCAGAGGCAGTCTCCCAAAGAGCCAATGAGTTACGTTCAGCAGTTATTGCATATTTGTTATTTGAAGACAGCGATGTTTTGATGATGCCGTCGTTCTGGTCAGTATGTTGCCAATGATGTAATGTTTTATTACTTTCTATTTCTATTAGACGAGCAGTGCCGCCTGTTGCTGAAACAAGCGCGAAGTTACCATCTTTTGAGATGCTAGCGGTAAGCAGGCCAGCTTCATCATGCGTCCATGTCTTATAGGAAACGCTTTCGTATTGGCAGGCGCTAATCGCGAGCAATACAATAACGGTCAGTATGGGTTTGATGAAGCTAATCATCTTAAAATTTTAGTTGAAATTCAAAAAATGTTTTTCAGTTTCAACTTTAATTTTTCTATGAGGCTTTTTTGCTTAGGAAGTGGCTCTTTATCTATTGTAGGTAAGGAATGATTCTCACTTAAAAAGCTAAATAGCACTTTATTAAAGGTCTTTGGTTTTTCAAGTTGCGGGGAGTGGCCAATGTTTCTAAACGTATAAAATTGACTGTTATCTACAGTTTGCTGCATGTTTTTTAACGGCTGCAATGGAATGACGCTATCAAGTTCACCGTGCATGATTAAAACAGGGAAATTAAAATTTTTGAGGTGCTTTGTACCACGCCAAGACTTTAGGGTTTTTAAGAATCCATCAAACGCTTTGATATCCATTTTAAGGGCATCTTCAACAATCATATTTAAGAAAGGCTGGTTGTTACGTAAACCAGGCATGGTTTTTTTAAATGATAGGGTATGCAGCTTTTTTCTTAGGCCAATGTTGTCGAAAAAGTTCCAAATATTTTTGGCTGAGAACATGGAGTCTTTTGTGGATAACATTTCTAAGGAAGTCATTCCTTCAGCTGGTGCGGGGGCGACTAACGTCAGGGTTAGAATTCGTTCAGGGTGATTACCGGCAAGTTCTTGGGCCACGGCCCCACCAAGAGAGTGGCCCACTAGATGAAATGTGTCTAAATGTAAGTTGTCTGCTAACTGTAGGATGTCTTGGCTGAGTGTTTCAATGTCATAACCGTTTTCTGTGACCTTGCTGTCCCCACAGCCACGAAGTTCAGGTGCATAAGCCGTATATTGGCTTGGCAGGTTATCTAAGCAAGGTAGCCAATGCCGCCAACTTCCAAAGTTACCGTGGATGAAAATGATAGGAACAGAGCCGCTGCCTTGTTGTTGGTAGTGGATGTTCATGTCAGTAGTAAGTTGTGCATGTGGCATGTGTTTAATGACCCCAGTTAAGTTTGTTGTGAAGTGTGACGACGGTGCCGATAATTATTAGTGTGGGTGGTTTAGGTTTTAATTCTTCAACTTTTTTTACGATACCCGACAGGTCGGAAATGATAACCTTATGCTCAGGTGTTGTGCCTTTTTGAATGAGAGCAACGGGCGTATTTTTGCTAAGCCCACGTTGAATTAGTTGTTCACTAATTTGTGGTAGCCCTATTAATCCCATATAAATGACGATGGTTTGGTTCGGTTTGGCGAGTTGTTCCCAGTCAAGATTAACGGTGTTGTCTTTTAAATGCCCAGTTACAAATAAACAAGACTGTGCATGGTCTCGATGTGTGAGTGGTATGCCTGAATAGCTGGAGCAACCAGATGCAGCAGTAATGCCCGGTATGACTTCGAATAAAATGGAATGGTCTACCAATGTTTCAATTTCTTCCCCACCACGGCCGAACATGAAAGGGTCGCCCCCTTTTAGTCTAACAACTCTTTTGCCTTGTTTGGCAAACTTGATGAGTAGTGCATTAATGCCTTCTTGGGGAACGCTATGGTCGCTGCGTTTTTTGCCAACATAAATTCGTTCTGCATCACGACGAGCAAGGTTTAGCACGCTGTCCGATACTAACCGGTCGTAAATAATCAAATCTGCTTGTTGCAGAATGCGCAATGCTTTCAGCGTTAATAGTTCTGGGTCGCCTGGGCCAGCGCCTACAAGATACACTTTACCAATGGCAGTGGTGTCAGCGGCCTTGTCTAGTTGGTTTTGAAGAGTTGCTTCAGCTAAATTGTCTTTGCCTTGATAACTCATATCCGCAATAGGGCCATTAAACACGCTTTCCCAAAAGAGTCTGCGTTGTTCGGTATTTGAAAACTTTTCTTTTACAGCCTCTCTAAACTTTTTGCCAAGCTTGGCTATATTACCAAGGTTTTGCGGCAGCAATGTTTCAAGCTTTCCACGAGTAAGCCGGGATAATACGGGGGCGATGCCGCCGCTGGATATGGCAATGGTGATCGGTGAACGGTCAACAATTGCAGGAAAAATTACGGTACATAGTGATGGCTCATCTACAACATTGACAGGAATGTTTTGTTGTTGGGCTTCATTAGAGACGGCAGCGTTAACATTTTTGTCATTACACGCTGAAACAATTAAAACAAAATGGTGGGTATCACCAGCATTGAAGCGTCTGCTGATATGAGTGATGGTGTGTGCATTGGCGAGTTCTATAAGCTCTTTGCTGAGCGTGGGCGCAATGACGGTAACATCGGCCTTAGCGTCTATTAGCAGCCTTATTTTTCGTGTCGCAACAGAGCCTCCGCCAACGACTAAGCATTTTTTACGGGTTAACTGGTGAAAAAGGGGTAGGTAATCCATCTTATAAAAGTTCCTGATGTCTAAAACAACTGGTTAAATGATCATTGATCATGCCCGTTGCTTGCATCAATGCATAACAAATTGTTGGACCGACGAAGCTAAACCCTCTTTTTTTGAGGTCTTTACTTAGTTGCTTTGATAGCTCAGTTTCATTGGGGACTTGTTCGGGTGTTTGCCAGTGATTGATAATTGGCGTGTTATTTATAAACCCCCAAAGATAGGCTGAAAAGGACCCAAACTGTTGCTGTACTTGAAGAAAAGCGTTTGCATTTTTTATGCTGGCATTCACTTTCAACTTGTTCCTAATAATGCGAGGGTCATTTAGTAAGGCGTTAATTTTAGCGTTATCGTACTTGGCTACAATGTCAGGTATGAAGTTGTCGTAGAGTAGGCGATAGTTTTCTCGCCGTTGCAATACGGTGGACCAACTCAAACCAGCTTGCACGCCTTCTAAAATTAGAAATTCAAACAGCTTGTTCTCGTCTCGTAAAGGAACGCCCCATTCTTCATCGTGGTATTTAATATCTAGAGGCTTTTTAGCCCAAGAGCATCTTTGCATATTGGCCTCTGATTATCGTAGGCTTAAAATTGGCCAGTTATTTAATAAAGCATGCTTCCTCAGCTTTTCATCGGGATCAACGGCGTACGGATACGTGACGCGTTCTAATAAAGGAATATCGTTGTGCGAATCGCTGTAAAAGCTGCTATCTTCTAGGCTTTCGTTATTTTCTTTAAGCCATGCATGGAGACGGCTTACTTTTCCTTCTTGGTAACATGGGTCGCCAACATATGCGCCGGTGTATTTGCCGTCGATGAGTTCGGGGTCAGTTGCTAGCATATGAGGAATATCAAATAATGAAACAATAGGCTCCGTTACAAATCGATTGGTTGCTGTAATGACAATAAGCGTGTCATTCTTACTTCGGTGCGATTCAACAAGTTCAATGGCAGCCGGCAATACGATGGGCTGAATTTTTTGCTGTACAAATTGGCTGCGCCATGTGGTTAATTGCTCTAGAGAATGGTCGGCTAAAAACGTTAAGGCAAACTGCAGGTATTCATCAATATCAAGTTGTCCCTGACAATAATCTTCGTAAAATTTGGTGTTCATGGCGCCGTATTCTGCTGAGTCTACAAGTTTTTGCTCAACAAGGAATTGGCCCCATAAATGATCACTGTCGTCGCCGATTAGTGTGTTGTCTAAATCGAAAATAGTTAGGCTCATAATGCTATCTTTTTAAAAAAGAACTAGTCTGACATAAGTGGTGAAGTTGTGGCATAAAATTAACGTGTCTATAATGGGGGCAATAAATATTTAGAGTTAATTTAGCATGATTGATGATAATGGATACCGTTGTAATGTTGGCATTATATTATGCAATGGAAACAATAAGCTATTTTGGGCGCGTAGAGCGAATCAAGATGGTTGGCAATTCCCTCAAGGTGGAATTGATGATAATGAAACCCCTGATGAGGCGATGTACCGAGAGCTCTACGAAGAAATTGGTTTAAAGCCTGAGCAAGTTAAGGTTATGGGGAAGACGGGTGAGTGGGCGTATTATGACTTGCCTGAGCGATTTGTTCGTCGTAATAGTTTTCCTATCTGCAAGGGGCAAAAACAAATTTGGTACATGTTGCGTTTGCTGGGTGAAGAGGATGATATTCATTTCGATAGCACGAGTACGCCAGAATTTGATAACTGGCGGTGGGTTGATTATTGGGAGCCGGCGTTCGATGTTGTTCATTTTAAAAGAAATGTATACTTAAGTGCTTTAACAGAAATGTGGGCACTACTTTTCCCAGGAATTACACCAAGCCTACCTAAAAAATAATCAAAAGGTTGCCCCAAGAGGCATGGTTAGTAACCGATTGAAGAGCTGTCTAAGCTGCTAGGGATGTTTTCTAGTCTAACGATTGAGGTCTTTATATTGCCGTTATGACTGAGTTCAAGCCAACGATACCCAGGGGCGCTTTTATCAATCGCAAATTCAACGCTGTTTGGTTTAAATTGGAAGCACGTTGACGGTGTGCTGTAAATTGGGGTGCCATTAATATCGCCATTAAATTCTTGATGCACGTGCCCGTGTATAAGGCCTTTAATATTGTTGTATTTTGCGACTAGGTTTAGCAGTAAATCAGCGTTACAAATGGCCATGGTGTCTAACCATGTGCTGTTAACGGGGATAAGCTGGTGATGGAGGCATATTAGCGTGTTTTTTTCGGGGTGTTGCTCTAATTGTTGTTCTAGCGCAATAAGTTCGTTGTTATCAAGCGTGCCGCCTTCTTCATTCGGTGTGGCTGTATTTAAAAACGCAAATAGCCAGTCTTTTGTGTGTAAAAAAGGTTGATAGCTGGAAGAATCTTGTGTGAAACATTCGCGTAAAAGGTCAGGCTTGTCATGATTTCCAGGCAGTACATAGCATGGGATATTTAATGGCTGTAGTTGATCTGCAAGCCGTTGGTAAGCGGCTTTGCTCGCATCTTGACTCAGGTCGCCGGTTAAAAAAATAAAATCAGGAGGCCAACTATGTTGTTTGGCGAGCTCTAGCGTAGCGGAAAAACTGTCCTGTGTATTGATGCCGACTAATTGCTCATTTTTAGAGGCAAAAAGGTGCATGTCGGATATTTGTAAGATCCGAATGTCTGACGTTGAGCCCTTTATTTTTGAGAAGGCATTCATTCCATTGCCATTATAATGTCGTTAATTTTCATAAGTATAGACGTTTAAAGGTATTTTTCCTCTAACAAGTTCACAAAATTACGCTCGTACCAAACTTTAGTGGTTACCATTTAGGTGCTTAATTGTTTTATTAACACGTGCGAGCGGCGAGTCTGATTGTAGTTCTGTTGTTTGCTTTTGGGTAAATCTAATAAACTGGCTGCGATAAAGCCCCTTTCTAAAAACCAGTGGCTGGTTTGAGTGGTGAGGACAAATATTCTCGAAAGCCCTTTAGCTAAGGCTTTGTTTTCAATCATTGACAGTAAATATTCACCTCGTTCGCCAGACCGGTAACCAGGGTGGACGGCAACACAAGCCAGTTCTCCCATTCCTTCTTCTGGGTATTCGTGCAAGGCAGCGCAGGTGGTTATAAGGCCGTCTTGTTCAATAACGTGGAAGCTGTTTATGTCTTGTTCAATGTTTTCGGCGCTACGCTGGCTTAGCAGTCCTCTCAGCTCTAATGGTTTAATAAGCGCCATGATGCCTTGGGTATCTTCGATATTTGCTTGCCTTGCATCTTCGAAAGGGTGGGTGCTAATGAGTGTGCCAGAACCTTGTCGAGTAAATAATTCCAACTGTAGAGCGCCATTCAGTTTACGGTTTACAAGGTGAATGCGCTTGACGCCGCGTTGACTTGCGGCGATTGCTTCACGAAGGTGTAAATACAAGTCAGAATTTTCATCGTCTAACGTATTTAATAATGCTTCTGCTTGCTTGGTTGTAATTTGTTTAACAACATCTTTATTGTCATTTAAAAGCTCTGTTTGTTCTGTTAATAAAATTAACTTATCGGCTTGTATGCTGGTCGCGATGGCCGTTGCTACTTCTTCGCCACGAAGGTTGAATATGTCGCCCGTGGGTGAGTAAGCTAACGGAGAGACGAGTATGATTTGCCCCGCGTGTAAATTTATTTTTAAACTGTTCGTATCAACTTTTCTGACTTCTCCTGTATGTTGATAATCAATTCCTTCCAATATCCCTAAAGGTTTTGCTGTAATGAAATTGCCGGAGGTGATTTTAACATCAGCGTTTGAGATGAATGAATTGGCCAAACAGCGGGTTAGCTCAGCTTCTATACTGACGCGTGTGGTACCAGCCGCCTCTTTAGCAAGGTTTAGAATGCCTTTTGTGGTGATTCGCAAATGTCCAACAACCGTGCTTTGAATGTTAGCTTGAGCGATCTTCTCTTCGAGCTGTGGGCGGATGCCGTGGACTAATATCAGCTGAATGCCTAGGGAGTTTAATAATGCGAAATCTTGCATTAGCTCAGAAAATAACGTGTCTTCTATGGCTTCACCATTAAAGCTAATGACAAACGTTTTCCCACGGTGTGCTTGAATGTACGGCACGGTACGCCGAAACCAGCTTATGAATTGATGTGGGTGGGTGCTGTCGGCTAACGGTGCGTGTTCTATTAAGGAGATGTTTTGCCGATTGGCTGCTTGCCGGATCAAATGCGCTGCAGAGGAGGGGACTATTCCTCCAGTGCCACCTTTTTCCTTCGAGTACGTCCAGCGATAAATGGTTGCAGGGTCTTTGCCAATAGCTTCAGCCAACGCTTTGATGCCGCCAAATTTTTCAATAATATTTTTCGCATCCCATTGCATAAGTCAATTTTAAGCAGTTTTTGCGTTATTTGCAAATAAATAAATAAAATAGAATTAAAAATACAAATAAATAGTTATTTTACGCAAATTTCTTTAATTAAACTTTGTAAAAAATTGCAATAAGGCGTTATCTGCTCACTGGGGATGTATTCGTTTGGTTAATGGGCTTGGTTGATATTGCCCGGACCTAAAACAAGCGTGTCTATTCCCAGTTGCGTTAAGTAAGGTGCCTCGGTGCCAAAGGCAACAGCTTTGGATTGAGCCGCGCTTAATGCTTCTACTGTTTTTGTAAATACCGCATCGGCGGGTGTTTCAAAAGGGGGAACGCCGCAAAAAATAGGTTTATATGTTAAAGATAGCCCGCTGGATTCAGGCAGTAGTTTGCCCAGCACACGGTTAAGATCTTCTCTTAAATCATCTATTTTCATGCCGGGTAATGGGCGTATATCAATTTGTGTTTCACAATGTGAGCAGATTCTATTGGGATTGTCGCCGCCGTGGATAGAACCAATATTCATCGTAGGAACCGATACGTCGAAAACAGGGTTTTGATGCTTACGTTGTAATGCTTCACGCCATTTTAATAAAGCGTTGACGACTTGGTTCATGCCTTCTGTTGCACTTGCGCCTAGCGCGGGGTTGCTTGAGTGCCCGGCATGTCCTGTCACGACGATGGATTCCATCATGACGCCTTTGTGCATTCGAACAGGTATTAAGCTGGTGGGTTCGCCAATAATGGCATATTTTGCGTGCCCTAATTGTGCGCTGGTCAGTGCTTGCGCGCCACTCATCGCGCTTTCTTCATCTGCCGTGGCCAAAATGGTTAAAGGCTGTTTTAACTTGGCGTTTTTAAATTTGCTGGCTGTATCGATGGCCAACGCAAAAAAGGATTTCATGTCTGTACTGCCAAGCCCATAAAACTTGTTGTCTTTTTCTGTTAATTTAAAGGGGTCTTGAAGCCATTGTGTGTCGTCGTAAGGCACGGTATCCGCGTGGCCAGATAAAATTAGGCCTTGGGATGTTGGTGATTTTGGGCCAATGGTGGCAATTAAATTGGCTTTATTGGGTTGGTCTACTAAGTGCTGAATATCGACATCAAAGCCAATATTTTCAAGCCAATCCGCTAGTAAGTTGATGAGCGGCAGGTTGCTTTGATCGTGAGCAATGTTGGTGCTGCTAACAGATGGCGTGCCAATAAGGGCACGCATCATATCGGTTATGTTAAGGGGGCTTGCCAATGGCTAATGTGCAAGTTGCCGTTAAGAAAGATGTTTATCAGTAACGGCGCCTTCAGAAGCAGAGCTAACTAATTGTGCATACTTGGCTAAAACGCCCCGTTTGTAACGCGGTTCAGGTTTTTTCCAAAGAGATAGACGTTGCTGAATAACATCATCATCTAAGTGCAAACGAAGCTCATTTTTAACGCTATCGATGGTAATGGTGTCGCCATCTTCAACAACAGCAATGGCACCGCCTTGGTAAGCTTCAGGCGTAATGTGCCCAACAACGAAGCCGTGAGTACCGCCTGAGAACCGGCCGTCTGTAATAAAGGCAACTTTGTCGCCGAGTCCACGGCCCATAATGGCAGAAGTAGGGGCTAACATTTCACGCATGCCGGGGCCACCTTTTGGCCCTTCATAACGAATGACCAATACATCGCCTTCTTTAATTGAGCCATCAATAATGCTCGCCATCGATTCTTCTTCAGAATCGAAAACACGCGCGGTTCCAGTAAACCCTAGGCCTTCTTTACCGGTTATTTTTGCAACAGCACCTTCAGATGCTAGGTTGCCATGTAACACAACCAGGTGGCTATCCTCTTTAATTGCATTATCTAATGAGCGAATAATGTCTTGCTCAACAGGGTATGGCTTAACATCGGCTAAGTTCTCCGCCATTGTTTTTCCTGTAACCGTTAAGCAATCACCGTGTAATAACCCAGCTTCTAGCAATATTTTCATTAATGGCTGGATACCGCCAATGTCAATTAATTCGGCCATTGAATATTTGCCACTGGGCTTTAGGTCAGCGACCATGGGTACGCGTTTGCCTATGCTTGTGAAATCGTTCAAGGTTAAATCAACATCCGCACTGTGCGCCATTGCCAACAAATGAAGCACAGCATTGGTTGACCCACCTAGCGCAATTACAACAGTAATAGCATTTTCAAATGCTTCGCGCGTCATGATGTCGCGTGGCTTTATGTCGTTAGCTAATAGGTTAAGTACGGCTCTACCCGCATCTTCACAGTCTTTTTTCTTATCAGTAGAAATAGCCGCTTGTGCGGAACTGTTTGGTAGGCTCATGCCCATCGCTTCAATGGCTGATGCCATGGTGCTGTCTCTTATACACATCTGACGCTGCCGACGAAGAGGATAG
>CAJXSK010000017.1 GCA_913061075.1 uncultured Piscirickettsiaceae bacterium
AACCAGAACCAGAACCAGAACCAGAACCAGAACCAGAACCAGAACCAGAACCAGAACCAGAGCCAGAACCAGAGCCAGAACCAGAGCCAGAACCAACGCCGGAGCATGGAGATGACGAGATTGAAGTGTCTCTTGATATGGATGAGATAGATCAGTTGTTAGAGGAGACAGGAACAGCTGAAAAAGCAAATGGTGTAGAGCTGGATTTGGATGATATTGTTGATTCTGCCTTTGCAGAGCTTGAGAACGAATCAATTGAAACAAGCTCCGGAACAGATAATGACGGCTTGATTGAGGCGGCCGTAGAGAAAACAGAAACAGACACACCCAAAAAATAAATTGTTTGAAGATTAATATTAGATTATTATAATATTTCTTAATTAAAGCTTGTTTGTGGATGGCAGTTTTAGATAAAAAAGTGGTCGACCCACGTTATTTATTTGGTTCTTTAATGCTTTCTATAGGTGTTTTAGGATTTTATTTTGGTGGTTTGTGGAATTGGTTGGGCACAGTTGCCTTTGTATTTGTTGTATTACTCGATGTAGCCCTGCCCCAAGATGATAAACCGCGCAACCTAGAGTCAAATGGCTTGCAAAGCCTTGTGCTTTATTTGCAATTACCTTTTATTGCAGCGCTCTGGCTTATGTTTGCTCAAATGTTAAATGCAGGGCTGAGTAGCGGTGTTGAAATTGCAGGTGCAATATTCTCTATCTCTTTCTTAAGTGCATTAGGGGGCTTACCGCCTTCGCATGAGCTGATGCATCGGCGTGGTAAGTTTGAACGATTTTACAGTTCCTTATACCTAACCATTTTCATGCTACCAATGAATGACTTGGGCCATGTGCGAGGGCATCATCTTAAAGTGGCAACGTCTGAAGATAGTGATACGCCGCGTAGAGGTGAGCTTGTTTATACATTTGCCTTCCGCTCTTTATGGGGACAGTTTAAAGATTCTGTTGAAATGGAACGTGATCGTTTGCGCCGACAAAAAAGACCCTTGTGGACGACATCGGGCCGGTTCTTTCAGTCTGTTATAACGGTCATGGTTTGGTTGCTGCTGTGGTTTTATATTGCAGGTATTCATTCAGCGCCCATATTTTTGCTGACCATTGTCGTTTTTTTCTTGGTGTTAGGCGGTTTTAACTACACGCAACATTATGGCCTTATCAGAGTGGTGGGTGAGCCGATTGAACCACGTCATTCATGGAATCAACTGAAGCCTTTAAGTAGAGGATTATCGTTCGAAATATCTAATCACTCAGAGCATCATTTAGTTCCCACGCGATTTTATACCGATCTTAAGCCTTACCCCGATGCGCCCCAGATGCCCAGTATCGCTTTATGTTTTATTGCAGCCTTTATTCCGCCAATATGGGAGCGGTATTTTGCACGGCCAAGATTAGAAAATTGGGATAAAAATTACGCCAGCGACGGAGAGAAGATGTTGGCTACAGAGGCCAATAAAACTGCGGGTTGGGTTTAGAGAGCAATACTCATAAATAGTATTACTCTCTAAACCTGTTTAAAGGGTTGCCTGAATTTAGTGGGCGCCTTGCTGATGCCCCCAATCGCTGGGTTGTGAATAGGTTTTAACTTCCCAGTTACCTTCTTCAATAATCAATCCGCCCCAACCAATTTCTAAACCAAAACCGCCGGGTGTGGCAACGTAGAAGGAAAACATTTGGTCGTTCGGGTGATGGCCTAGTTCCATAAAGAAAGGAATGCCGGCATCTTTACAACGTTGGCAGGCTAGCCCTACGTCATTCATGTCTTCCACTTGAAGCATAAAGTGATGTAGTTTTTTTGGAAAAGGTAAGGCGGCAAACGCAGCAGAATGATGGCGGCCTGTTTTTGTATGCATAAATGTCGCGTCTAACACGGGGCCGCCAGGTGCAATTTCTCCACGAATGTAATCGCTTAATCGCAGACACAATACCTCTCGATAGAAACGGTTCGTTTCACCTTTGTCTTCGGCAATAGCAACGTAATGTCCTGCACCAAACTCTTCAGCAAGAAAGCCGTCTTTCATAACCGATGATTTAAATGATTCACTCATGGGCGCAACCGCGGCGCCAAAATAGAGTTCGTGCTTAACACCATTTGGGTCTGTGCAAATGTAGGCTTTTTCAACGGAACGTGTGCTGCAAAAATCGCTGTCAGCAGCTTCAGTTTCAACGCCTTGTGACTTGATGTGTGTAGCCAATGCGTCGAGCGATTCTTCACAGTCTAATTCCCAACCAATAGCCGCGAGGTCATCATTGTCACTTTGTTGAATAATAATACGTTGTTCTTGGCTATCAATTCTTAGCACTAATGCTTGGTCATTTGATTTGCTGCCCACTTGCAAGCCGATGATGTCTTGTAAGAATGTTTGCCAAGCGGTTAAATCCGTGGCGTTAAAAACAAAGTAACCTAGGTTTGATGGCGTTAGTTGGTTATTGTTCATGCTATTTTCCCAGTGTTTAGGAAGCTACGTAATACCGTATTAAACTCTTCTGGTGATTCGTATTGTGGCCAGTGGGCAGTGTCTTTTTTCATGACATAAAGCAATGAACCGGGTATTTTTGCCGCACTGTCTTTTGCACACGGTACGTCGTGGCATGGGTTGTCTTCTGTCCAAAGGAATAGCGTTTCTTTTTTTATTTTCTCCATCGGAATAAGGTAGTCATCGTGCATACCAATCATGCCTAATACTTTCGGCGCGACTTCTTTAGACCCTGGTCGGCGATAGCAAACCAATCGTGTTTCCACTAATTCCGGTGTGATCATGCTGTCGTGATTGTTTGGGTGGAATAACCATTTCATTCGGTTACTGACGCTGTCGAATGTTGGTGGTCCCATGGTAGTAGCTTTTGATGTCAGGTCTATAAGCCCTTGCAGTTCTTCGCGGCCTTTGTCGGTAATAATAGGTAGCCCAGCTGCCGTATTGAAATTTATTTTTAAAACACGCTCTGGATATTCAACGGTAAATAGGCCCGTTACCCAGCCACCCATAGATTCGCCTGATAAATGAGCTTTATCAATACCTAGCGTGTCCATTAGTTCACGCAAATGGTCCACCAATGTTAACGGTGTGTAGTCGAGTAAGGGTTTGTCAGACATGCCTTGACCAACATAATCGTAAGCAATAACGTGAAACTCATCAGACAGCGCAACGATGTTTTTGGCGTATGCTTCTAAATGCCCACCGACGCCGTGTAAAAAGATAATCGTTTCTTTGTTGCCTTTGCCAGCTTCAGCAATACGAGTTTTTCCGTACGATGGGGTCTCGACGTATTGAATTTCCGCGCTCATAAAATCAAGCCATAATGACATAGTAGTTTCCTTATTTTTTATAAAAAGATTGAAAGGTTTAGTGTGCCAAGCGTTGCTTGGTCCATATATATAGTTCGTTTTAGAAGTCGCCATTCACCACCCACTTGGTGAATGACATCATGGCGTTCAGCCGAGAGTAAATCGTGCCCAGCATCATCTAAACGATTACGGTATAGCATCAAATTGGTTTTTAGCTCGTATTGGCCATTGTCCACGGCGTTAATGCGCAGGTTGCTAACAAAATGCCTCGTTCTGGATTGTGGCTCTTCTGCCCACGCGGTGGATGTACATAAACGTTTAACCCGCATACCGAGCATTTCTTTGGTTTCGTCAAAATGGCCGAATTTTTCTTGAAATTCTTGGTCTTTTTGGCGTTTGGTGTGGGTGACACGAACGGGCATGCGATAGCTGGCTTGTTCGTCCCATAGGTCTAGCCATTCATTATGTTGATGGTTGTCCAGTAGCTCTGCTTCATGGTAAATAAACGCTTCAATTTCTCTAAATAGGGAATCAGTAACAGACATTATTTGCCCTCCAGTGTGGAGATCCACTTTTTCCAGAAGGCGCGTTGAGCGAACTCGGTAAAGTCGAGAGGGTAAGCATTGCCCGGGCCTGGCCAATCGTCCATGGGTTCGAGAAGCCCATCGCCCATCGAGTAATTGAGTGACAGTTTTGATGCCATGGTGCCTTTTGCAGGTAAGGTGATTTGGCTCCAATTTTCGGCATCGTCTTGTTCTAATGTGCCAGATGTACCAAAGCTTATTAGGTAAGCTTTATAACTGGCTTGTTTGAATTCTTCGGGTGCGTCTTTTTCAACCATGCACCATGACCATATTTCTGTTTTACCTGCGGCCAATGGGCGCCATATTCTAAACGTCATATACGGTGCTGGAGGAGCCATGGAGGTGTACGTGCCGGGGGCATTTAAGAAGCTTAAGTTAGGAAATAAATTCGCATGAGTCGGTAACGAGACCCCATTATCCATCAGCGATACTTGTTCGGGGTTAAACCGCTGGCGCATGGCTGCCATCATCGGTGGCGGATAGGCTAAGGAATTAAATAGTGGGTCTTGTCTGGCAAAACCAATGCCGAAATGTTCGAGTGCTACTTGTACGCCATCTAATAGAAAATCACCGGATTGAGCGGGTAGCATGCCGGCTTGTATGGTGCTGGCATGGGTAATAAAGGTGTGGTATCCATCACCAACAAAGTTATCTGCGGCGAGCTTCCAGTCGGCATCTACGACCCAACGTTGCGGCACGCCGTATACTTCGAGCCCGGCTTCGGATTTATTGGTATAAAAATCCATATACCATTTAGCATCGCCAAGGTAATCGTCCAGTGACTCTGCATTGGCGTCTAAGTTGGCGAAAATCATGCCGCGCCAGATGCCCATCTTTGGTGCAGGCATTAACCCTAGTTCATCATGGTTTAAAGCGTTTTTGCCATAGCCCTCTTCTTCATAAGGAACGTCTATCAATTTACCATCTAAGTCATACACCCAACCATGGTAGGGGCATGAGAAATTGCGTGCGTTGCCTTTCTCTACGCTGCATACCTTGCGGCCACGGTGGCGACAGGCATTTAAAACGACATGGACAGTGTTTTCTTTATCGCGACTGACGATAAACGAATCATCAGCAATATAGCGTTGTACGTAATCACCAGCATTTGGAATTTCGCTTTCGTGGGCAAGAAAATTCCAAGATTTTGCGAATAAAAGTTCTTTTTCTAGCTCGAATAGTTCAGGACTGTTGAATACGCCTAAAGGTAACTGGCCTTTATTTATGGCTTCAGCGATAGGTGGTATTAGATTAGGATTAGACACGTTATTGTTTTTTCCCAAAGAATTATAAATATTATTTTTAACTAATGTATCAGAGTTTTTTATTGTGCTAAATGATTTTTGTCATTAATCGAAAAGCCATGAATTATGAATACTTAATTAAATATTCATAATTCATGGCTTTTCGGTTAAACTGATCATATGGAAAGATTTGATAAAAAATTAGATAAGAGTGCATTAATGGAGCTGATTCTTGATGCTGCTGATGCCCGCTTTCGTTTATATGGGTTTAAAAAAACAGCGATGGCTGAAATAGCTGAAGATGTCGGTATGTCGACTGCTAATTTGTATCGCTACTTTCCCTCTAAAATCGATATAGCGGAATCGTTTGCGCTACGATGCTTTGAAGAAAAAGAGAAAGCGTTAGCGCTCATTGTTAATAAATTAGATGCGTCGCCCGAAGAAAAGCTACAGGGCTTCGCGTTTGAATTGCTTCACTATAACTATCAACAATTGCAAAAATACCCGACCATTAACGACATTATCGCAACACTTTGCGCTAAAAAATTAGCGCTTGTGCAACGAAAGCGTGACGGCGAAGCGGCTTTATTGGCAGATATTTTACGAGATGGTGTTAATCAGGCAAGTTGGCAGTGTGCTGATATAGAGCAAGCAAGTAAAACAATCTTGGCGACATGGGTATTATTTAGTACGCCCACATTTATGCAAACGTTTGATGAAATAGAATTAGAAGGGTTACTTGCTAACGTGATTGACCTGCTTTTAAATGGTTTGAAGGAAAGGAATTAAACATGAATCGATTAGAAGGTTTTTTTAGTCAATGGGTGATAAAGCATCGCGTCATCGTTATTTTGCTCAGTATAATTATTGTGGCTGCTGCTGGGAGCGGCTTGCGTCACTTAGGGTTTAATAACGATTACCGCGCTTTCTTTAATGAGCATAACCCAGAGCTTATCGCCTTTAATGAAATTGAAAATACCTATACAAAATCAGATAACGTCTTCCTTGTTATTGCGCCAAAAACGGGCGATGTGTTTGCACCCAAGATATTAGGGTTAATAGAAGAAATGACGCAAGATGCTTGGCAAATGCCTTATTCGCGTCGGGTGGATTCATTACAAAACTTTCAAAATACGTATGCTGAAGAGGATGACTTAATCGTTGAAGATTTATACGAAGAAGCGAATGATTTAAGTGCAGAAGATATAAAGCGAATTCAAGAAGTGGCATTAACGGATCCGTTGTTATTTAAACGAATGGTGGCTGAAGATGGTCGTGTTACGGCGATTAATATCGTCCTGGAATACCCCAAGCTTGATGCCGGTAAAGAGCTTAAAGAAGTGGTTGCAACGACGCGCCAACTTATTAAAGATTATGAGGCGAAGTACCCTGAGGTTGGTTTTTATGTAACGGGTGTATCGTTCCTAAATACATCGTTTGTAGAAGCCGGTGAAAGTGACGTGATGACGCTGGTGCCAATCAGTTTTGTATTGATGCTAGTGTTTATGTATTTTCTACTCAAAAGCCCAAGTGCTGTGTTTGGCGTAATGATGGTGATTATCTTTTCTGACTTGGTAGCGCTTGGTATGGCAGGTCATATTGGTATTCAGTTGTCACCTGCATCGGTGTCGTCTACCCAGATGATTATGGTATTGGCGGTGGCAAACAGTATTCATATTTTGGTGTCGTTTATTTTTAGTATGGAACATAAGGTGCCGCAAAGGCAGGCATTGTCAGAAAGTATTCGTCTTAACCTGCAGCCGATATTCTTAACCAGCGTGACGACGATGATTGGTTTCTTAGGAATGAACTTTAGTGAAGTTCCACCGTTTAATGATTTGGGAAACATCGTTGCGATTGGCGTTTTTGCATCGTTGTGTTTTTCATTAACTTTTTTGCCTGCGTTGATGAGCTATTTGCCAGTAAAAGTGAAGTACCAAGAAGATGTTGACGTTGCAAAGTTGGCAAAATTATCTGGTTTTGTGATTAAAAACCAAAATGTGATTTTGGTGATTATGGTGGGTATTGTCGTGGTATCTGGCTACTTAACAACGTTGAATAGAGCAGAGGAGCAGTTTGTAAAGTACTTCGACGAAACGGTTAAGTTTAGAACAGATTCGGATGTCGCAACCAGTACACTGGGTGGTTTATACCAGCTTATTTATTCAGTTCCTGCAGAAGGTAAAGGTGGCATCAGTGAGCCAGAATACCTTAAAAATCTAGATAAATTCGCGCAGTGGCTTAAACAACTGCCAGAAACTATTAATGTGTATGTATTAACCGATACCATGCGACGGTTGAATAAAAACATGCATGGCGATGACCCTGCGTTTTATACGCTGCCAGAGAGCCGAGAAATGGCAGCGCAGTACTTGTTGCTTTACGAGATGTCTTTACCTTATGGCTTAGACTTGAATAACCAAGTAAACGTGGATAAGTCTGCTACACGCGTTTTCGTCACTATGAAAGAAGTGAGTAATGTAACGTTGTTGGAATATGAGGCGCGTATTCAATCGTGGTTGAAAACTAATGTACCAGCGTCAATGCAAACACCTGGCACGGGGCCGTTGATGATGTTTGCACACATTGCCGAGAAAAATATTAACGGCATGTTGAAGGGATCTATATTGGCATTGTTCCTTATTTCCATTATTTTAATTTTTGCGCTTCGTTCGCTGAAAGTAGGCATTATCAGCTTAGCGCCAAACCTAATACCCGTTGTTATTGGCTTTGGTTTGTGGGGGTTAATTTATACGGAAGTTAATATGGCATTAGCTATTGTGGTGAGTATGACGCTGGGGATCGTAGTGGATGATACTGTACATTTCTTAAGTAAATATTTGCGTGCTAAACGTGAAAAAGGTTACAGCACGGAAAGGGCAATCACCTATGCGTATACGCATGTGGGTAAAGCATTAGTCGTTAGCTCTATTGTATTAACGGTTGGTTTTGTGGTGCTAATGATGTCGCCGTTTGCGCTTAATTCAGATATGGCAACGTTGACTACTTGGATTATTTCCATAGCGCTGTTTGTGGATTTCCTACTGTTGCCGGTATTGTTATTGAAATTTGATAAGGATGAAAAATGAAAAAGTTAAGTATATTGATATTAATATTAAGCAGCGCCTTTGCGTATGCGCAAACGCCTGAAGAGAAAGGTCTTGAAATTGCAATTGAGGCAGATAAAAGAGATCAAGGCTTTGCCGATTCAAGTTCGAAAATGACCATGACATTGAAGAATGCAAACGGTGATGAGAGCATTAGGAAAATGCGTTCTAAAACGTTGGAAGTGCAAGGCGATGGTGACAAAGGTTTAACAATTTTTGATCAGCCTGCGGATGTTAAAGGGACTGCGTTTTTATCATTCACACATGTACTTGATGCAGACGATCAATGGCTGTATTTGCCAGCGCTAAAGCGAGTAAAGAGAATATCATCAAAAAACAAATCAGGTCCGTTTATGGGTAGTGAATTTGCGTTCGAAGATTTATCTTCGCGTGAAGTAGAAAAATTCTCATACTTGTATTTAAAAGATGAAGCTGTAGATGGTGAAGATGCATTTGTTATAGAAGTGCGCCCTAACTATAAATATTCAGGTTATACGCGCTCCGTTGTTTGGATCAGTAAGGAAAAATACCAGCCGTTAAAAATTGATTATTACGATCGAAAGAAGAGTTTACTTAAAACGATGACGGTGTCGGGCTATCAACAGTACCTTGGGCAATATTGGCGCCCTGATGTGATGGTGATGGCTAACCATCAAACTAAAAAAGAAACACGTTTGGACTTTGCTGACTATAAATTTAAAATGGGTTTAAGCGAACGTGATTTCAATAAAAGTAGCCTAAAAAGAGCACGTTAAGTAAAAATTCGTATGATTTCAAAAATGATTAAAACGGCGGTTTCTTGTGCTTTATTGTTTGGGTTTAGCCAAGTAAAAGCCGGTGAATGGTCAGGTTATGTGGCGGCAGAATACCGTGGTTTTACGCAATCCAAATTGGATGCAGAGCAGTTTGATAAAAGCAGTTTGTCTCTATCGTTCGAGCCGGAGTTTTATCATAGCTGGAATGGCGGTGATGATAGCTTTACCTTTGTACCATTTGCTCGCTGGGATGAACATGATCCACAACGTTCGCACGTTGATATCCGCGAACTTGTTTGGTTGCATGTGGCTCAAGATTGGGAGTTACGTGTTGGTATCGATAAGGTGTTTTGGGGTGTAACCGAGTCGCAACATTTAGTTGATATTATTAATCAAACTGATTTGGTCGAAAACTTAGATGGCGAGCAAAAGCTGGGTCAAGCTATGCTGAGCCTTTCACTTATTAAAGATTGGGGTGTGTTGGATTTGTATGTACTACCTGGATTCCGGGAGCGTACACTTCCAGGTAAAGATGGACGATTTAGGTCAATTCCTGAGGTTGATGATCATACTGTCTATGAGTCAGGTGCAAAAGATAAGCATATGGATTATGCCTTACGTTGGGGTCAAACGTTTGATGATTGGGATGTGGGTATATCGCATTTTTACGGCACCAGTCGCGAGCCGCGGATTATTCCAACTGTAACGCCTGCGGGATTACGTTTAGTGCCGTATTACGACATCATTAATCAAACAGGTTTAGATGTTCAAGCAACATTTGATGAATGGCTATGGAAGGTTGAGGTTATTCACCGTAGCGGTCAGGGCGAAACGTTTAATGCGTTTACCGGCGGATTCGAATATACCTTTGTTGGGGTGATGGATACTGCCGCAGACTTTGGTGTTATTGCAGAGTATTTGTATGATGATCGTGGGTCGGATCCAGCTGTTGCATTCGATAATGATATTTTTGTCGGTGGGCGGTTGGCAATGAATGATGCAGCATCGAGCGAATTGCTGTTTGGCATTATCAGCGATGTGAATAACCGCACGCGTTTCTATAATATAGAGGCCAGTCGCCGTTTTGGTGATTCGTGGGTATTAAGTCTGGAAGGGCGGTTTATCTCAGCCGGTTCGATGGGTGGCCCGTTCAGTTCAATTCGCAAGGACGATGTTATTCAGTTAGAGTTGGCACGTCACTTCTAAAAGCCCCGCTGTTTAAGCGCCAAAATATGGATGCAGCTAGCCAATTATTTGCTATGCATGCTTATTTCAGGCAAAATTCACGGCTCGAAAAAGAAAATAAAAAGGCTTGGTATGAAATTAATAACAGCGATTGTTAAACCCTTTAAGTTAGATGACGTTCGTGAAGCGCTCAATGATATTGGTATTGCCGGTGTAACGGTAACAGAAGTTAAAGGCTTCGGCCGCCAACGTGGACATACAGAGCTGTATCGAGGCGCAGAATACGTGGTGGACTTTCTTCCGAAAGTAAAATTAGAAATAGCCGTTTCTGAAGAACAGTTAGATTCAGCGATAGATGCAATTGTGGATTCGGCAAACACCAATAAAATCGGTGATGGCAAAATTTTTGTTACTAACTTAGAAAAAGTTATTCGTATTCGTACGGGTGAAACGGGTAACGAGGCTTTGTAAATGCATTTCATAAAAACAATAAAAATAACAAAAATAAGCTTATTTTTGACTTTGTTCATTTTGCCTAGCTTGGCCGTTGCAGATGAGTTGAATGGTGCAAACACCGCATGGATTTTAACATCCACGGCGTTAGTCTTGTTTATGACTATCCCTGGTCTAGCCATGTTTTATGCGGGCTTGGTAAGAAGCAAGAATGTGCTATCGGTATTTATGCAATGTTTTGCGATTACCTGCGTCGCGTCTATCTTATGGCTTGTAGTTGGTTACAGCTTGGCCTTTGGTGAGGGCAATGCTTGGATTGGTGATTTCTCTAGAGTGATGTTTTCGGGTATTGATAGAGAAACGTTATCGGGTGATATTCCTGAGGCGTTATTTGCGATGTTCCAAATGACATTTGCGATTATTACGCCGGCTTTGATTGTTGGTGCTTTCGCAGAGCGAATGAAATTTTCGGCGATGTTACTGTTTAGTGGTATTTGGTTGTTAGTGGTTTATGTCCCCGTGACACATTGGATTTGGGGTGGGGGTTGGCTAGCTGAGATGGGGATTTATGACTTTGCTGGCGGTTTAGTCGTGCACATTACAGCAGGTGTGGCAGCTCTGGTTGCCGCGGTAGTGTTAGGCCCTAGGAAAGGTTTCCCAAGTACGGCAATGCCACCTCATAACTTAACGATGACTATTGTCGGTGCTGGCATGTTGTGGGTGGGTTGGTTTGGCTTTAATGGCGGTAGCGCGTTGGCAGCTAATGGTGACGCAGCAATGGCGATAGTGGTTACGCATATTTCTGCCTCTATGGGGGCGTTTACGTGGATGGTCATCGAATGGAAAAAATTTGGTAAACCGAGTGCATTAGGCGCGGTAACAGGCATGGTGGCTGGGTTGGGCACTATAACGCCGGCGTCAGGTTTCGTTGGTCCTGGAGGTGCTTTAATTATTGGATTGTTGGCCGGCATAGTGTGCTTTAGTGCAACTCAATATATTAAGCGAGTGCTTAAAATTGATGATTCGTTAGATGTTTTTCCAGTACACGGTGTGGGCGGCATTTTGGGTTCGTTAATAGTCGCAGTATTTGCGTCAACAGAATTAGGTGTGTTTAGTGGTTATGGCTTTGCTGACGGTATTTCATCCATTGCGGGACAGTTCTCTATTCAAGCGATTGGTGTTGTATCGATAATAGTGTTTACAGCCATTGCAACGTACGTTATTTTGAAACTTGTTAGCGCATTAACAGGCGGTTTACGTGTAGACAGTGAAGATGAAGTCCAAGGTTTGGACGTCACCTCACACGAAGAGACTGGGTATAACTTGTAACAGTACTTATCTTGGATATAAAAAAACCTCGGCTTGCCGAGTTTTTTTTTGCTAAACACTTTTCGAGCCCGCCCATAATTGTGATAAAAAGAAGGTTCAAATAAGTAAGGAGATAACAATGATTAAGTTATACGGATTTCCACGATCAAGAAGCACACGCGTTGTGTGGATGTTAGAAGAGCTAGGTGTAGATTATGAATTTGAAAAAATTGAACTAATGCAAGGTGCTGGGCAGACGGAAGCGTATTTAAAAATACACGCCGACGGAAAAGTGCCTGCTATTGATGACGATGGATTTGTGCTAACCGAATCAGCCGCGATTGTGACGTATTTGGGCGATAAGTATCCGGAGGCAAACCTGGTGCCTAAGCCTCAAACTAAAGACCGTGCGATGTATGATGAGTGGTGTTTTTTTATACTAACCGAGTTAGAGCAACCCCTTTGGACAGTGG
Organism: uncultured Piscirickettsiaceae bacterium; assembly: GCA_913061075.1. GTDB lineage: Bacteria > Pseudomonadota > Gammaproteobacteria > Methylococcales > Cycloclasticaceae > Cycloclasticus. The sequence goes on from CAJXSK010000017.1 coordinate 12,404, forward strand.
GCAAGCACACGTTTGTTTTTCCGGAGGATAAACGTGTTCCTGAAATTTTAGACATAGCATACTGGGAATTCAAAAAAGCATGTAAGGCGCTTGAAAAAAACCTGTCGGGTAAAGAATTTGCTATGGGTGAGGAATTTTCCGCTGTTGATATTCTGCTGGCACATACCTTTCGTTGGGCAGATGCGTTTGGTGTGCCGACAGGCTCTGAGGTGCTAGATAGTTATCGCGATAGAATATGTGCCAGAGCGTCTTTTGAAAAAGTAGTCGCAAGAGAAGTACTGGTCGGTTAATTACGTTAATTACAGGCTATTCACTGAGCTGTTATCAATGATATAATAGTGAGTTCATTAAGCAATTTTTTAATTGTCAAGCACTTGCGTATTTTTATGTTTGGCCAACACTTTTATTAACTTAACAACTGAAGACATATGACTGACTTATCCAAATATAGAAATATCGGTATTTTCGCCCACGTTGATGCGGGTAAAACCACAACAACAGAACGTATCCTGAAATTGACTGGCAAAATTCATAAAACAGGTGAGGTTCACGATGGTGAAGCAACAACCGACTTTATGGATCAGGAAGCAGAGCGTGGGATAACCATTCAGTCTGCCGCTGTAACATGTGAATGGAATGGTCACCGCATGAACATTATTGACACACCGGGACACGTTGACTTCACGATTGAAGTATATCGTTCATTAAAAGTTCTCGATGGTGGTGTTGGTGTTTTCTGTGGTTCTGGTGGTGTTGAGCCTCAGTCAGAAACAAACTGGCGTTATGCGAACGAATCAGGGGTAGCGCGTGTTATTTTTGTTAATAAACTCGATCGTATGGGGGCGGATTTTTATCGCGTTGCCGACCAAGTTGAAACAGTATTAGATGCGAACCCATTAATAATGGTGCTGCCGATTGGTGTTGAAGAAGATTTCTCCGGCGTGGTGGATTTGTTAAGCCGTAAAGCATACGTATGGGATGATTCAGGCTTGCCAGAAAACTACACAGTTGAAGAGCCACCAGCAGATATGGCGGACAAGGTTGAAGAATACCGCGAAAAGCTCATCGAGATGGCTGTTGAACAAGACGATGACTTAATGGAAGCGTACCTTGAAGGTGAAGAGCCTTCAATGGAAGACATTAAGCGCTGTATCCGTAAAGGGACTATCGCCCTTGATTTCTTTCCAACATATTGTGGTTCAGCCTTTAAAAACAAAGGTATTCAATTGGTACTGGACGCGGTTGTTGATTACTTGCCAAACCCAACAGAAGTGAAACCTCAACCTGAAACAGATGATGAAGGTAATGAAACAGGAAACTTTGCTATCGTTGATCCGAACGGGCCTCTACGTGCATTAGCATTTAAAATTATGGATGACCGTTTTGGTGCATTAACATTTATTCGTGTTTACTCTGGCCAAATGAATAAAGGCGATACCGTTCTTAATGCGTTTACAGGTAAAACAGAACGTATTGGCCGCTTGGTTGAAATGCAAGCGGACGATCGTATTGAGCTAACGGGTTCACAAGCTGGTGATATTGTTGCTGTTGTGGGCATGAAAGATGTTCAAACAGGCCACACACTATGTGATCCTAAAAATCCAGCAACACTAGAACCAATGGTGTTCCCAGATCCAGTTATTTCAATTGCTGTATCGCCGAAAGATAAAGGTGGTTCAGAGAAAATGGGTATCGCTATCGGTAAAATGATTAAAGAAGACCCATCGTTCCGCGTTGAAACAGACGACGACAGTGGCGAAACTATTCTGAAAGGAATGGGCGAACTTCATTTAGATATTAAAATCGATATTCTTAAGCGTACACACGGTGTTGACGTTAGCGTTGGCAAACCACAAGTGGCGTATCGTGAAACAATTACTAAAGTGCTAGAAGATAGCTACACACATAAAAAGCAATCAGGTGGTTCTGGTCAATTTGGTAAAATTGATTACATCATTGAACCTGCTGAAACAGGTGAAGGTTATAGCTTTGAATCAAAAGTAACGGGCGGTAACGTGCCTCGTGAATACTGGCCTGCTGTTGAAAAAGGTTTCAAAAATCAAATGGCAAAAGGTGTTCTTGCTGGTTATCCTTGTGTAGACGTTAAAGTAACTTTGTTAGACGGTGGTTTCCACGCGGTGGATTCATCAGCCGTCGCGTTTGAATTAGCGGCGAATGGCGCGTACCGCCAATCAATGCCTAAAGCGGGCGCACAAATTATGGAACCTATCATGAAAGTTGACGTGTTTACGCCAGACGATCACGTGGGTGATGTGATTGGTGACCTTAACCGTCGACGTGGCATGATTAAATCACAAGATGCAGGCGCAACAGGCGTACGAATTAAAGCTGAAGTGCCACTAAGCGAAATGTTTGGTTACATTGGTGACTTGCGCACCATGACATCAGGCCGTGGCCAGTTCTCTATGGAATTTGTACACTACATGCCTTGTCCTAGAAATATTTCTGAAGAAGTTATTAAAGAAGCAAAGGAACGCGAAGCAAACAAGTAATTGTTTAAGCGTTAGTTAGGCAAAAGGGCTGGTTTTACCGGCCCTTTTTAATGCGTGAAGAGAAAGTTTAGATACAATATGAGAGCTTTTCACGGAAGAATATTTTGCTTCCAGGCGCCAACAGTAGGCGCTTTTAGGCGAGGCAAAAATGCGCGGAAAGAGGGAGTTTACTGAAGTAAATGACCGATTGAGCACTTTTTTAACGCAGTATGGGAGCAAAAGAACTTTTGTGAAAAGGTCTCAATATTGAATATTTTAATTATCGCTGCCCTGTGGCCAGAACCCACATCATCTGCAGCAGGTAGACGAATGGTCGGGTTGTTGGAGCTGTTTTGCGCGCAAGGTTGGGCATTAACCTATGCGTGTACCGCATCAATGTCGGAACATAGTTACCCATTAGAATCATTGAGTATTGAGCGACAGCACGTAAAGGTTAATGACAGCGCTTTCGATACGTTCATCACCCAGGTAAGCCCAGACATTGTTCTATATGACCGCTTTATGGTTGAAGAGCAGTTCTCATGGCGAGTAGATATACACTGCCCACAAGCGCTAACCTTATTAGAAACCAGTGACCTTCATTGTTTACGCCAAGCGAGACAAGAGGCACTAAAAAATAATCGTGAATTTGAGACGGTTGAATTAATGAATGAGGTCGCGTATCGAGAAATAGCGAGTATTCAGCGGACAGATTTAACACTAATGATTTCTAGTTATGAGATGGAATTGCTAAAGACAGTCTTCAATATCGATGAGCAACTAATCCATTACTTCCCGTTTATTGTGGATGCTGAAGAGCAAAGTAAAAATACAAAGGCTTGGCCAAGTTTCAATGAACGGAAGGGGTTCATGTGCATTGGTAATTTCAAACACCCGCCAAACTGGGATTCGGTGCAATACTTGAAACAACAAATATGGCCGTTGATTAGGCAAAAGTTGCCGAAGGCAGAACTTTCCATTTACGGCGCCTATCCGCCACAAAAAGCGATGCAATTAAATAAGCCTTCAGAGGGTTTTTATATAAAAGGTAGGGCTAACGATGCGAAAGAAGTAATGCAACAAGCTAGAATTTGTTTGGCACCGTTGCGGTTTGGCGCAGGTTTGAAAGGTAAGTTATTAGAAGCGATAGAATGTGGCACGCCGAGTATCACCACTACAATTGGCGCAGAAGCAATGCACGACGCATTGCCTTGGAACGGTGAAATCGTTAATGAGCCAGAAGCTTTTGCTAACGCAGCAGTTGCCTTGCATGAAGATGAAAAGGCGTGGCAGGGCAAACAACAAAATGGTATTAATATACTGAAAACTTGTTATTCCCCAGTGGAGTTTGAGCAACCATTAATCGAAAAAATAATGGAGATTAAAGGGACATTAATAAATCATCGTCAAAAGAACTTTCAAGGACAGTTGTTAAAACACCATTCAATGAGAAGCACAAAATTCATGTCGTTGTGGATAGAAGCAAAAAACAAAGGAGTTGAAACATAATGGCTAAGATTTTAATTATTGGTTGTGGAGATATTGGTGGCGCTGTCGCCAGTCAGTTACTTGATGAAGGACATCAGGTGACAGGGCTAAAACGCTCTATTCAGGATGATTTATCAGGTGTGTCGTTTATACAGGCGGATATAACAAAGCCAGAAGAGCTTTCAAATTTACCATTTGATTTCGATCAAGTGGTTTACATCTTATCGCCAAGTGATAGAGGCATATCCGGTTATGAAGCTGTGTTTAAATTAGGTGTAGATAATGTGCTGAATTGGTTTAAAGGCCAAAAAGAAAACGTTGCGTTTACGTTTGTATCATCATCAAGGGTGTATGGCCAAAACAAAGGCGAGCGGTTGAATGAATCATCGACAACCGAGCCGACTGATGAAAGAGGAAAAATTTTATTAGAGGCTGAAAACAAGTTTCTGGGTTTTAACAACCAAACAACAATTGTTAGATTTTCGGGTATCTATGGGCGTTCAAATTATTTTATAAATCAGCTAAAAAAAGGCGCTGAGATACAAAAAGAACCCGCGTATTACACCAATAGAATCCATCGAGCTGATTGTATTGGCGTGCTGTCATTTATTGCCAATAAAAAAAGTGACAGTAGTGCAATGAATGGTGTCTATCTTGCGACAGATGACGACCCAGCACCAAAATGGGATGTTGCATGTTACCTTGCAGATGTTTATTCCATAGAGCAACCAGCTGCATTAATGTTGAATAAAGAGGCAGACTGTAATAAGCGTTTAACAAACGATCGCCTAAAGGCAGCAGGGTATCAGTTTAAATATAAAAATTATAAACAAGGCTACTAATAGGTGATTAATGAGGGCGAATAAATCCATAGTGATATTAACGGGTGCTGGTATATCTGCAGAATCAGGCATTAAAACGTTTAGGGCCAGCGACGGCTTGTGGGAAGAGCATCGAATAGAAGATGTAGCTACGCCCGAAGGGTATGAGCAAGATCAAGAGTTAGTGCATCGGTTTTACAACATGCGCCGTCAGCAGTTGTTAAGCGATGATATTAAGCCTAACGCGGCACATATTGCATTGGCTAAACTTGAGGAAGATAAAAATTTCAATGTACTAGTCGTCACGCAAAATATAGACAATTTACATGAGCGTGGTGGAACGAAAAATATTATCCATATGCATGGTGAGTTATTAAAAAGTTTTTGTACGCGTACTGGAAAGCGGTTTTGGACAGAGTTTGATGTGACACCGCAATCGGTGTGTGAGTGCTGTCAGCAAAAAAATACATTACGACCTGATATTGTTTGGTTTGGTGAGATGCCATATCAAATGGATGATATTTATCAAGCCATTAGCCAAAGTGACCTGTTCTTATCAATTGGAACATCGGGCAATGTGTACCCAGCCGCAGGGTTTGTAGAGGCGGCAAACCAAGCTGGCTCACACACGGTTGAATTAAACTTAGAGCCATCACTCGTGCAGTCTGCGTTTAAAGAGACGGTGTACGGTAAAGCAACGGAGGTTGTTGATCGTTATTTAGAGGGTTTGATTTCTGGATAAGGGTGTAACTCATCTAATGGAATGGATAGCCCATTCTCCATCACAATGCGCGCATGTTTGCGAGTTAGCCTTCTTGGGCCAACAACGCCGCATGAATGCGCAATGATTGAAATTTCCTTGACTAAGTTCTTCTGGTAATTTGCCACTCTGTTAGCTTTATTAGTTGGGTCAAGCCCGCGCTGAAGCTCCTTGTTATGCGTTGTAATGCCAGTTGGGCAAGTGTTTTTATTGCATTGAAGGGCTTGTATGCAACCTAATGCAAACATGAAGCCACGGGCTGATGTTACAAAATCAGCGCCCGCACAAAGCGCCCAAGCAACTTCAGTTGGGTTGATGCGTTTGCCCGATGCGACAATACGAGTACGAGAGCGAAGCCCATGTTTTATAAGAACATTATCAACAGCAGGCAATGCCTCATTTAACGTTAAACCAACATTATCGATAAGTGACATAGGGGCGGCGCCGGTTCCACCATCGCCACCATCTACAGTAATAAAATCAGGCGCAGATTCTTCACCACGTTCATTAATCAATACACATAGTTCATCTAACCATTGTGTAGAGCTGACAACAGTTTTAAATCCAACAGGTTTTCCAGATACGGTACGGATACGCTCAATCATATCCAATAATTCAGCGGGTGAATTGATATCAGGGTGACGGTTAGGGCTAATCGAATCCTCACCTTCTGGGATGCCTCGAATAGTAGAAATTGTTTTATTAACTTTAATGGCAGGTAAGATGCCGCCTTTGCCTGGTTTTGCACCTTGGCTAAGTTTTATTTCGAACATCTTCACTTGCGCGTGCTTGGCAACTTCTTGTAATTTCTCATCACTTAAATTACCGCCATTGTCGCGCACACCATATTTGGCCGTGCCAACTTGAAAAACAAGATCACAACCGCCTTCTAAATGATAAGGCGATAGCCCGCCTTCGCCCGTGTTATACCAGCAGCCTGCTTTTTTAGCGCCATGCGAAAGAGCCAATACGGCGGGTTTTGAGATGGCACCAAAACTCATACCGGAAATATTGAATACGGATGACGTTGAATACGGTTTATCACAATAAGGGCCAATCATTACCGGTCCAAGGGCGACATTTTCGCTTTCTAGTTTTGGGAACGGGCAGTTCGCAAAAATAATGGCACCAGGTTGCCGTAAGTCTTTGGTTGAGCCAAACGCAACGGTGGAGTCTTCATTTTTGGCGGCTCGGTACACCCAGCTTCGTTGAGCGCGGTTAAACGGAAGTTCTTCACGGTCCATGGCGAAAAAATACTGGCGAAAAAACTCGCCCATTTTTTCAAACAAAAATCTAAAGCGCCCGATTAGCGGGTAGTTTCTAAGAATAGTAGATTCTTTTTGAAAGCTGTCTTTAACATATAGAACAATAGCAACTAGAATGAAGATGCCAACAGCAAAAATAAATAGTGCGCTTAACAGTTCGATTGACCTTGAAAAGAAAAGCGCAACATCCATAGAGAATAGGCTATCCATAGTTCAGCCTAGCCTCTAAATTTTTTCGCAATCCAAAAGTCGGCACTAAAGTATTTGCCAGCGCCAATGAAGAAAAGTGCTAAGAGCATGATGAAGTAGGTGGAGGCAAATTCGATTCCATTATTAAGAACAACAAAATTACCGTGCTCAGTTAACCAGCTGTAATTACCGTGTTCACGAAGGATATCTTTAGCAACATTGAGCCGTTCAATGGCTTCACCTGTGCGTTCACTGGCAAAAAAGCCACTGCCTTCTGCAATGGCAAGCCAGCCATTTTTTAAATGAACGGTTACTGCTGCTACAGCCATTGTTGCCATTAAGGGGATTGATATCCACCGTATAGCTAGGCCTAGTAGCAAACAAACAGCGCCGATAATTTCAACCCAAGTTGCTGCGCCTGCCATAAGGTATGGAAAAGGTAGGCCAAGCCCATAATCTGTATTACCAAACCAATCCACAGTGCTATCAAAAGCACTTAATTTTTTTGTGCCGGCCATCCAAAAAATAGGCACCAAATAAAGCCTAAGCGCTAAGGGTGCTAAAAAATCAATGGAGCGTGTGCAATCCAGCATGGATTGAAATTTGTTGATACATTTAATCATGGTGCTTCCTCAATAATGTTAGTTACGCAAATAGACCTGTTGGTTTACTAAGTTCTTTCGATACTATCCAAATTATTATCATTAGCATGCTTACGCCTAAGCCATGAGCTAGCGCCAGCCCCGGTTAATATGCACCACACGGCAAATAAAGCACCGGGCAAGGCTGTTTCAGGTGAGAAGTGTTTAAGGGCTAGAGCGACGCCTAGCCCCGCGTTTTGCATGCCAATCTCAATCGCTAATGTTAAACGGTAAGACGCATTAAAATTGGCGAACTTAGCCACGCCCCAGCCGAATAAATAACCCAGTGCATTAACAGAAATAATAACGATAAATAGTGACGGCGTAATGCTGTTTAGCCGATCGTGGTTAGCCGCAACCGCATAAGCACAAATAATGATAATCGCGAATGATGCCATCGTCGGCGCAAATTCAATTAACGGCTTTGCGTTACTTCCCAGCACTTTGCGGGTAAGCATACCCAGAATTAGTGGCGATAAAACAGTTAGTAAAATGGTCTGCATCATTGGCCAAAAAGGAATGGGCAAGTACGCGCCACCTAGCCACTCCACCAGTAAAGGCGTCAGCGCGGGAGATAAAAAAGTAGCAACGGTGGTAAGGGTGACAGAAAAAGCGATGGCACCACCCGCCAAAAAAACAATCACGTTACTGGCCATAGCACCCGGAGCGCAACCAACAATAATAACGCCTAGCGCCAATTCAGGTGGTAGCCCTGCCAACCACGCCGCAGTTGCGCCAAGTAGCGGCATAATGCTGTATTGGCTAAGTACACCAACAAAAATAGGCTTAGGTCTTTGTAAGGTGGTTTTAAGTTCTACGGGCTCTAGCACGATACCTAAGGCAAACATAGACGCGGCAAAAAGCCACAAAAAGTACGGCTTAAAAACAAGAAAAATATCGGGTTGATAAAAAGCCACCAAAGCACAAAATAGCGTTAGTGGCGCCATGCCGCGTGAAACAAGTTGTAGGAGTGATTTCATGCGTTAAAGCATAAAACGATTACCTTAAAAAAACACCAAATAAATACAAAAAACCCATAACATTATTTGCAGCAACTACTGTTTTCCTGAATAGGCGGACAAGGAATAGTACCGAACGAGCAAAACACACAACAATCAGAACCTGTTGGTTTGAGGAGAGTTCCGCAACTTTTACATTCGTAGAACCATTGGCATGCATCTGTCGGCATGGTTTCGGTTTCTGAATGCTTGCATTCAGGGCACGTGATAGTGGATTCTAAGGTGGTGTTTTTACTCATTTATAACCTCGCATAGTTTACCTGCAGGGCTAAAAACATCCCAGATTGAAACGAGTATCATTAAAGCGATAGAACCGTAAAATAACATGACCTGCCACTCGTTGGGGTACCAAAGATAATTTAGGACAATGAGCACGTAACTTGGGCCGATGATGCTTAATAAGCCACGGTACCAAATACGGTGTTTATACCAAGCGTATAAGTTAGTGATCAGGACGATAGCAGCAAAGACAGGCAGTAATGTGTTGATTAAGATGCCCTCAAATTGAGCGAAAAACCCTAGCCCTAGGCTTGCAGCTAATGCACCTAAGGCGGGAAAGCATGATGCGCAACCGGCAGCGGCGATGAATGTGCCTATAACGCCAGCTTTGTCGGTTAAAAAAGATAAAGATTTCATGATAAAACACCCTTTGTTAATTAAGTTAGGCACAGTATAAGCACCGTACTTAGGTACGTAGTCAAGGGGCTTTTTAAAAATTAATGATTTTCGTCGATAAGGGTGTCAATGATTGGGCAATGAGAATGGTCAGCATTAATGGCGCATTGTTGTGTGTATTCATCTAACACAGAAGCCATTTTTGATAAGTCAGAGATTTTTTGTTGAATGAGCTGCAGCTTGTCATGCCCCATTTGCGCTGCGGTCTCGCATTGTGCATCGCTTATTTCAAGTAGCTGGCTAATCTCTTCAAGTGAAAACCCAAGTAGCTGTGCGCGTTTTATAAAGCGAATTCGATTAAGTGTTTCGTCGGGGTAAACCCTATAGCCGAGTGCTGGCTTGTCAGGTTGTTCAATTAAATTAATGCGTTGGTAATAGCGAACCGTCTCAATATTGATATTAGCTGCTTTAGCTAATTGCCCAATGGTGAGTTGAGTAATCATTCAGCTATACGACAAACGGCTCGTTAAGAATTTTATCTACAGGCAGATTTTTCAAGCGCACGTATTGCGGTAGGCCGTTAACATAAGGCGGGTAGTCTTCGCCCATAATTAAAGGCCGTAAGTATTCTTCACATTCTGCTGTAATGCCAAAGCCATCTTCAGTAATATAATGGGGGGGCAACATTTGTTCCACATTGGCCACTTTGTCTAATTCGCCAAAGCCAATTTCCCATTGATAAGGGTTATTACTGGTGCGAACAATGGTCGGCATAACGGCTGTTTTCCCTTCAAGTGCAAGCTCGATAGCAGCTTTGCCCATGGCGTACGCTTGATCAACGTCAGTTTTAGAGGCGATATGACGCGCCGCGCGTTGTAAATAATCTGCCACAGCCCAATGATATTTATAACCAAATTCAGATTTAATCATTTCTGCGACGACAGGAGCAACGCCACCTAGTTGGGCGTGACCGAATGCATCACGTGTGCCGGCTTCGGCTAGAAATTGTCCATCTGGATTTTGAACCCCTTCAGAAACAACAATGCAGCAAAAGCCATATTTCTCAACGGTTTCATTCACTTTAGCAAGAAACTTTTCTTGGTCGAATACAATTTCAGGAAACAAAATGATATGCGGTGATTCGCCTTCATTTTCAGCAGCTAAACCACCTGCTGCTGCAATCCAACCAGCGTGACGGCCCATTACTTCAAGAACGAACACTTTGGTAGATGTACGTGCCATAGAGGCAACATCAAAACCAGCTTCACGAATAGATACGGCTACATATTTAGCAACCGACCCAAAGCCTGGGCAGTTGTCTGTTAAGGGCAAATCGTTATCAACGGTTTTAGGAATGCCGATGCACTGCAGTTTGTGCCCTAATGACTCACTTAATTGAGATAGCTTATTGGTGGTATCTTGCGAGTCACCACCGCCGTTGTAAAAAAAGTAGCCGATGTCATGCGCTTTGAAGACTGCAATCAAGCGTTCGTACTCAGCGCGGTTTTCTTCAAAGCTTTTTAATTTATAACGGCATGAACCGAATGCGCCAGAAGGCGTGTAGCGTAAAGCCGCAATGTCTTCAGTTGACTCAAGGCTGGTATCAATCAGGTCTTCCGTTAAGGCACCAATAATGCCATTACGGCCTGCGTAAACCTTGCCAATTTTATCGGCGTGTTGGCGAGCAGTTTCAATAAGGCCGCATGCGCTTGCATTAATAACAGCGGTTACGCCACCGGATTGTGCATAAAAAGCATTTCGTTGTGTCATAGATGTGTGATTGCTACGTTTGCTAAACGCGCATTATAAACGCGCCTATAATGAATTTATAGAAGCTGTGCCAATAAAATAATGGATGGCTTGTTTTATAAAGGCAAAAAAGGCCAGTTAACAGGCCCTATGCAGAAACTTATTTACAATGTTCTGTTATGAAGCTGTTTATGTTTTTACGGCGCTTATCTTTTTCTTCTTCCGTCATCCTTAAATAATTACCTTTGCTATCTTTGTAAAGTCTGTTGCCGCCATCTAGCCCAGCCAAGCCAGATTTCGCATTAGTACATTGTTCTTTTATTAACTGTTTACCTTCAGCGATTTTTTTAGCCTGCTCTTCAGGAGAAACGTCAGGCGCTTCTTCAGTTGAATCAGACGTTGCAGCTTCTTCACTTTTATCAGAGTAAGTGATGGCGTCATTTGTTTTTTGAGATTTTACTTCAAGTTTTTTTCTTGAAATTGATTTATCACTTGGAGGGGTTTGAGTATAGGCTTTGTTGCCTTGCTTATTAGTCCATTCGTATATGGCTGAATAGCTCATGGCGCTGTATGTTGCGAGTAAGACAACTGTTAAAAATAGTAGACGCATTGTTAGACCCCTTGTCCTTGGATTGAGTAAAAAATAATACACTAAGCTTCAGTATAGTAGAGAATTAGATTTTAGGAACCCCTTGACCAATTATGATAAAATTAGTATTTTGTCGAGTTCATTTGCGCGATATCATCGGAGCCCGGCGGGTAATCGGCTAAATTTGTAATTTATTGGGGAGTTATTGTGGAGTTAAGTGGCGGTGAAATCGTCATCCAGTCCTTGAAAGACGAGGGCGTGGAGTATGTGTTTGGTTACCCAGGCGGGTGTGTATTACACATTTATGATGCTATTTTTAAACAAGATGCAGTTCAGCACGTGCTTGTACGGCATGAACAAGGGGCTACTCACGCTGCGGATGGTTACGCACGTTCATCAGGCAAGCCTGGTGTTGTGCTTGTTACGTCCGGCCCTGGAGCAACCAATGCGGTGACAGGTATCGCTACTGCGTTTATGGATTCAATTCCAATGGTGATTATTACGGGTCAAGTGCCTCGCCCTGTTATTGGTACCGACGCGTTTCAAGAAGTTGATACGGTGGGTATTACTCGCCCTTGTGTGAAGCATAACTTTCTTGTGAAGAATGTATCTGACATTGCTGAAACAATGAAAAAGGCATTCTTTATAGCAACGTCTGGCCGACCTGGCCCTGTTGTTGTTGATATTCCTAAAGATATTACAGATCCCAATATTAAGGTGCCGTATTCTTACCCGGAAGACGTGAGTATGCGCTCATATCAACCAACAGTAAGTGGAGATATAGGCCAAACAAGAAAAGCTGTTAAGCTGATACAAGAAGCTAAGCGCCCTGTTATATATAGTGGTGGTGGCGTTATATTAGGTGAGGCGAGCGAAGAATTAAGGACGCTTTGTCATACGTTACAATTTCCAGTGACCCAGACGTTAATGGGCTTAGGGGCTTTTCCAGGAACAGACCCTCAGTCTATGGGTATGCTGGGTATGCATGGCACGTATGAAGCAAACATGGCGATGCATGATAGTGATTTAATTATTGCTATTGGCGCGCGTTTTGATGACCGTGTGACTGGAAAAATTGCTGAATTTTGTCCACATGCGAAAATTATTCATATTGACGTAGACCCGGCCTCTATCTCAAAAACAATTACGGTTGATGTGCCCATTGTTGGCCAAGTAAAACCTATTTTATTGGACATGTTGGCTCAAATAGAAGGCTTAGGCGAAACATTTGATCGAGCTCGAATTGCCGATTGGTGGAATAAAATTGAAGAATGGCGCGCCGTTGATTGCATGGCTTACGACATGAATAGTGGCACAATTAAGCCCCAGTATGTGATTGAGCAGTTATATAAAGTAACAAAAGGTGAAGCGTTTGTAACATCGGATGTGGGCCAGCACCAAATGTTCGCAGCACAGTTTTACCCGTTTGATAAACCACGCCGCTGGATTAATTCAGGCGGCTTGGGAACGATGGGCTTTGGTTTGCCAGCGGCGATGGGCGTCAAGTTCGCTCACCCTGAGGCGAATGTCGCTTGTGTGACAGGTGAAGGTAGCATTCAAATGTGCTTGCAAGAGCTGTCCACCATGCTGCAATACGACACACCAGTGAAGGTCATTAACTTAAATAATGGTTTTTTAGGTATGGTGCGCCAGTGGCAAGAATTTACGTATAAAAGACGTTATTCGCATTCTTACCTTGAAGCGTTGCCAGATTTTAAAAAATTGGCAGAAGCGTATGGGCACGTGGGTATGCAAATCACCAAAAAAGAAGATGTTGAGCCAGCATTAAGAGAAGCATTTGCTATGAAAGACCGTACGGTTTTTCTTGATTTCTTAACTGACACGGAAGAAAACGTGTACCCGATGATTGAATCTGGCAAAGCTCATAACGATATGGTGATGGCGCCTAGTTCAAAATATAAGAAGGGTTCGTCATGAGTCGCCAACACATAATTTCTTTATTATTGGAAAATGAGGCGGGTGCTTTGTCCCGGGTGTCAGGATTGTTTTCTGCTCGCGCATATAATATTGAATCGCTCACTGTAGCGCCGACTCAAGATCCTTCATTATCCCGTTTAACCTTGGTTACCGTAGGCAGTGAAGAAACGATAGAGCAAATTAAAAAACAACTTAATAAGTTGGTTGATGTTGTAAAACTCATTGATTTGTCGGAGTCGTTTTCGCTTGAAAGGGAGCTGGCCTTAATTAAGGTTAAAAAAACAGATGCTATTGTGAATAAAGTAGAAGCGCTGAGTAAAGACTCTTCTGCACATATTACCGATGAAACAGATGGGTATTTGATTATCGAGCTGGCAGGTGAAAAGCCATGGCTAGATGATCTTTTGTTGTCTTTAACGGATGACATTTTGGAAATTGTACGTTCAGGTGTTATAGGTCTTTCACGGGGTGAAAGAGCGCTAAGCTTGTAATATACTTGTGGGCTTTGCGAAAGCAAGGCCATTAAATTTTATTAATATTAGGAAAAAAAATGAATATTTACTACGATAAAGACGCGGATCTTTCAATCATTAAAGGCATGACAGTTGCTGTTATCGGTTATGGCTCGCAAGGCCATGCGCATGCAAATAACTTAAAAGAATCAGGCGTCAATGTTGTCGTTGGTTTAAGAGCTAGCTCATCATCCGTAGCAAAAGCTGAAGCAGCTGGCTTAACAGTTAAAGAAGTGCCAGAAGCAGTAGCAAGCGCTGACATGGTGATGATTTTGACACCAGACGAATTCCAATCTCAGCTATATAAAGAAGAAGTTGAACCTAGTTTGAAAAAAGGTGCGACGCTTGCATTTGCTCATGGTTTCTCAATTCACTACAACCAAGTCGTGCCACGTGCTGATTTAGATGTTGTGATGATTGCACCAAAAGCACCGGGCCACACAGTTCGTAATGAATTTAAAAATGGCGGCGGCATTCCAGATTTAATCGCTATCTACCAAGATGCATCAGGTAAAGCAAAAAATGTTGCCCTGTCCTATGCGTCTGCTATTGGTGGTGGTCGCACAGGTATTATTGAAACAACATTTAAAGACGAAACTGAAACGGATTTATTCGGCGAGCAAGCTGTTTTATGTGGCGGCACAGTTGAGTTGGTTAAAATGGGTTTCGAAACATTGGTTGAAGGCGGCTACGCACCAGAAATGGCTTATTTCGAATGTTTGCACGAATTAAAATTGATTGTTGATTTGATGTATGAAGGTGGTATTGCCAACATGAACTATTCAATTTCAAACAATGCAGAATACGGCGAATATGTTACAGGTAAGAAAGTAATTAATGATGAATCTCGTGAAGCAATGCGTGAAACATTACGTAATATCCAAAATGGTGAATATGCTAAGCAGTTTATTATTGAGGGTGCAACAAACTACCCATCAATGACGGCAAACCGTAGAAACAATGCGGCACACCAGATTGAACAAGTAGGCGGTAAATTACGTGAAATGATGCCTTGGATTACAGCTAATGCATTGGTTGACAAAGAAAAGAATTAAAAGACATTTGTTCTTTTAAAAAAACGGCCGTTTAACGGCCGTTTTTTTTGTCATAAAAAAGATATGCTGAGTTATACTTAAATTTTTAAAAGGCCGTTGGGTACACATGAAGCAACCAAACAAACCACGCTCTAAAGGTATTTACTTACTGCCTAACCTGTTTACCACCAGTGCTCTTTTTGCTGGGTTTTATGCCATAACAGGGGCAATAAACGGGCACTTTGAAGTAGCTGTTATTGCTGTTTTTGTTGCAATGATTCTTGATGGATTAGACGGCCGTGTTGCGCGTATGACGAATACACAAAGTGAGTTTGGCGCACAATATGATAGTTTAGCGGACTTGGTTTCATTCGGCGTTGCACCAGCGGCAATTGCTTATGCTTGGGGTTTGTCCTCGTTAGGTAAGCTGGGCTGGATGGTCGCATTTGTTTACGCGACATGCGGTGCACTTAGGTTGGCAAGGTTCAATGTTCAGCATAACACCGCAGATAAACGCTACTTTCAAGGGTTAGCAAGCCCAGCTGCTGCAGCACTCGTTGCGGGGTTCATTTGGGTGCTAGTTGATAATGAAATAACTGGCCCAGCCGCTGTATATGGCCTAATGGCTGTTACAACATTTTCAGGCTTGTTGATGGTTAGTAATATTCGCTACCATAGTTTTAAAGAACTTAACTTTACAGGCAAGGTGCCTTTTGTCGTGGCCGTTATTGTTATGTTGGTGTTGGCGTTGGTGTATGTTGCACCGCCGCTTGTTATTTTCATTGGCTTTTTAATTTATACGTTATCTGGTTTAGCGTTAACGACTAGCCTGTTGCGCCGATCGCGTCGGGAGAAAAAATCTCAAGATAATGGCAATTAATAGGGATATTAACGATCAATATTTGGACGCGATGGGTATTCAAATATATAGAGGAAAGGAAGCGATTGAACCTCAACGTGAAGCACTAGTTGAGGCGCCGTTGGAAACAATGGATATGCAAGCATTGTCTAAAGCGGTGGAAGCATGTGTGCAATGCGAATTAACCCACCTTGCAAGTCAAAAAATTTCTGGATCAGGAAATACGTCGGCCAACTGGTTTTTTGTCAGCGATAAACCCGCCAAAAATAGTACGGGTTTTCTCTCTGCTGAGGCGAACCAATTACTAGAAGGTATTTTATTGTCAGTAAATGAAAAATCACAAACCGTTTACACCACGACAGCAATAAAATGTTCACAAAATGAACGTCCCCCTACCCAAGATGAAGTTGCTTGTTGTAACCCGTATTTAGCTCGTCAAATAGCACTGGTTCAACCGAGTGTCATTGTTATCCTTGGAGAAACGGCGGCGCAACAGGTATTGGCTCAAAACCTATCTATCGAACAACTTCGTGGGGAAACGCATACAACAAACATGTCCAAAGTACCTGTTGTGGTAACGCACCACCCAGATCAGCTTTTAAATATGCCATCTTTAAAGCGTGAGGTATGGCAGGATATTCAATTAGCTAAGACTCAGGTGCTTAATTGAGACTTATTGACAAAGTAAAAATGGCGTTTGGCGTTGAAGATGATTCGTTACACCTGCGACCATTAAAAAACAAAGATTTACCGGATATATTGCGAATTGAAGACAGCGTATATGACTATCCATGGAGCGAACAAATATTTAAAGATTGTCTTGCAATGGGTTATTCAAACTGGGGGTTACACAGTGAAGGTCAATTAATCGCCTATGCTATTTTATCCATTGCAGTAGGTGAGGCGCATGTTCTAAATATTTGTATAGACCCTGATAAACAAGGGCAAGGGTTTGGGCGAATGTTTTTGCAAGAGTTGTTTAAAGTAGCCAAAGAAAAGGGGGCTGAAAGCATTTTTTTAGAAGTGAGGCCAACAAATAAAGGCGCTATTGTGCTGTATAAAAAGTTGGGTTTCACACAAATTGGCCAACGTAAAAATTATTACCCTGTGGAAGGTGGAAGGGAAGATGCGTTGGTGTTTTCATACAGTTTTGATTAATTGGCTTGGTTCTTACATAAAGGAATTCTGGAGAAATATTCATTTCTACATTTATTTAAAAAAGTAAGTTGAGAGTGTACAAGTTACGATGTATTAATAAATATTAGCGATGTCAAAATCTAAAAAATATCATTCGATAGTCATTGCTGATGATCACGAAATTATTCGTGGAGTCATTCGGGATTATATTGAAAATACTGTTTTAAATGATGGCTCCGTAATGAAATTACTGGATGTCGCTGAAAATGGCCTAGAAGCATTGGCATCTGTAAAGTCGTGTAAACCGGATTTGATTTTCTTAGATATTACGATGCCATTAGTAACTGGGGCAGATATTATTCATGATGTAAGGCGTTGGAGTCCTAACACTAAAATCGTTGTCTTTACTGGTATTACGGGTGCAGGAATACTAGCTAGTATTGTTGAAACAGGCGTAGAAGGGTTGTTTGGTAAAGGCTCAACGGTCAATGCGATGTTTGAACAAATACCTAAGGTATTGTGTGGAGCTCGTTATGTAATCCCCCCGATAATTAATCGACGTTTTAAGTAGAAAATTCTTATAATGAAA
>CAJXSK010000018.1 GCA_913061075.1 uncultured Piscirickettsiaceae bacterium
AGCCTTCGGACTCACCAATTACACGGGAAGCTTTCCCGACAACACGGAACGTTATGTTTAATAAGCTATGAAAATGCTAACGCGAGATGGAAATCACGATTATTTAGTGTCACTTAAGAATCTTCTTGAGGAAAATGGCATACCCTCAGTTATACAAGGAACTGAAACTGCAAGAATGATTATTCCTACATTCTTATTAGAACCAACATTATGGGTGTATTTTGATGAGCAGTTTGAAGATGCTTCCAGATTAATTATTGATAATGAGCACGTAGTTACAACGGGCATAAGTATTGAGGATTTTTACAATAACCAGCCAAACAAAAAAGAACAAAACTCTATTTTTGTAAATGAATTAGGCAACTTAGCGGCTTACGTTATATTGGTTATATTAATCATGGTAGTTATTACTGCAATATTGGCTGCTCAATAATTGAATCAAAATGAGAATAAACATAACAAACAGTTCAAGGCGTTCGCTTCGCTCACTAGGACAGCTAGTACTCCGCGGCTTTTTGCGTATGGCTTCGCCATTATTACGCAAACGCCGCTCCATACTAGCTGCCCCTTAACTAGGCGTTAGGAGCCACAGGACTTGGCAGCACAAAAACAACACATTACCTATTCAATAGTATTTCTAGTCATGGCAGGCTTAGTGACCGTAGGATATTTTTGGTGGGCAAGCAGGATAGACAGATTCCCTGGCCTATATGAAAGTGTTAATACCTACTATCATTACGAACAAAATAAAGACTGGGGTAAAACGTATTCCATGAGAGTACCCGCATACCAGAAATCAGTCTCCCTTGGTTTTTACATATCCACAATGGAGAGCGATTCAAAAGGCTGGAAATTATTAAGTTATAAGGTTGTTTCTGCAGTATCAGAACAAAATAGAGTCAAATTGCACATGAAGTTTACCGAACTAGCGCCAATAAGTTATTTACCAAATGAAGTTTCAGGAACATTAAAAATCAACACCTCTCAAATTACTACAGAATTTGAAGAAAGTAGTATTTGGGAAAGTATTAACGGTAAATGGCTTGCATGGGAAACAGGTGCGAGGAGCCATTTAGACTTGAACGAAGGCTTGGTGGCTCCTAACAAACATTTCAAAACGGACGCGCAAAAAGACGCGCGCCTTTTAAATTAAACGTTAGGCTCTTAATAAATGCCCACTAAATTTAAAACTCCAATTAGATGCCCGGAATGTGGTTCTACCTCAGTCAGAAAGCGTGATGTTGTGTATAAATCGGGCACATCTCATTACTCAGGAAGAAGCTCAACCCGTGGTATCAGTTTTGGTTTATCTGGAAAATTAAGACCTAGAGCTTGGCTAGGTGGCGGATCTAGTTCAGGCAAGCGACAAAGCATAAAAGCTCAAGAAGCTGAACGTTTTCCATTTTGGCCTTCAATTGTTATTACGGGGCTTGTTTATCTTTCTAATGCTGAATCCGAAACTTATAGTGGATGGGCTTGGTTTTGGATTGCTCTTTCAGGTCTTTTGTTCTTGGTGGCCTTCTTTGATTTTTTCAGCTACCACAAAGAATGGCTATGCGGAAAATGTGGTGCTCAATTCGTTCCTGAAATTGAGGATGATCTATCGCATAATGAAAAAGGAAAACAAGAATACAAATCAACTAAAGAGGAATACCGTGTGACTGAAAACAATCACAATTCAAGTGCTCCAGGGAAAAACTGTTCGATTTGTGGCAAGTGGTTCCAACATTCAGAGTTTGCGTATGGTAATCGGGAAGATCGATCCTACTGCCAAAAATGTAATTCAGAAGAAAAAACAGCCTACTCTCAAGGTGGTAAAGAAGCTGCACGGCAATATAGAGAAGAAATGCGTTCTGAATGGCAAAAAGCCTAACAAAGCAATGTTACTGAAAGTCAAATGCTGGGCCAAAACCCGCCCATCATTTGCCTTCAGCAAATTGCGGCGTTAGGTTTATAAAAGAAGTATGGATAAATTACCAATACACGTATTTAAAGATAGTTTTGGCCCTGTGCTCGAATTACTAAACACGCACAATATAAAATATCAAATGCGTCAAATTCGGTCTGGTGAGGTCATGGCCTCATCTGAAATTCTTGAAATAATTTTGTCCCCAGCAATGTGGGGTTCACTCGCCACTATCGTTGTAATGTTTATAAAAGCAAAACATGGTCGCAAGGTTGTAATTACTACCAAAGACAACAAAGTAATTCATGCGGAAGGTTTAACAAAAGAAGAACTAGAACCAATCTTAAAAGAAGCAAAAAACCTAGCTGCAATAGATACAGGTAAAGATAATGAAAAAACCTAACAAGCGGGTCAACTTGACCGCCAAAAGCGGCGTTCCGCTACGCTACACTCTGCTTTTTGTCGTCAAGTTACCCTTGTCGTTAGAACTCATTAAGGAAAAATATTGAAAAAATTACATATCGCCATTTCTACAAATAAAATAGATGAGACAATTCAAGACTATAGTGTGCGCCTTGGAGTGGAACCGTGTTCATTTGTAAAAGGGGAGTATGCGTTGTGGAGAACTGATACATTAAATGTATCAATACGGCAAGATCTGTCATGTCCGTCAGGTGAGCTGAGGCACTTAGGCTGGGAAGATAACGAAGCATCAAGTTTTAGCAATGAAAAAGATGTAAATGGTATAACTTGGGAAAGTTTCAGTGCACAACAACAAGCAGACGAAATTAATGAGCTATGGCCAGAAGCAAATTACACCCCAAAATAAAACGTTCTAACAAGTCATTCAACCCGACCTTTTTATATGCCGTTTCGCTTCGCTACACGTCACATAAAAAGGCCGGTTAACTCAAACGTTAGGCAAAAAAATAGAACGGAGTTAACGTGCCAGAAGAAGTGAAACCAAAAAGTAGCATGCGGAAATAAATTAATTAGGGTCAGACTCGACTGTAATTTACAGTGCTCTAATTTTTTGCTGCCACAAGGGCGTTCATTTCTTTTTACGACAAAAAGAAACGAACCAAAGAAAAGGTCGCCCAAATCGCAGTAATTAATTGTTTTTCGGGATTGCGCTAAACTCGCTATGCTCAAACAAAGCGCCCTCTTATCCGAAAAAGAATCAATTACTAACGCGATAAAGGGGGGTGGCAAATCAAAAGCGGGCAATTTCGATTTACCACCTCTCTCATTTTAATGAACATGTTCATCGGGTGGCGGTAATATTTCTGGTTCTGCCGCTAACTTTTCAAGCTCATTGATGAGCAATGGAAAATCAGTCCAGTGACGGGTTTTGGCTTCAGGTATCCAACGTGCACGCAGGTAACCAAAGCGGTCAATGATAAATTCAATGTGCTTTAAAGGGCTGGTGATGCTGAAATTACGGTTACTCATTTTGCTGCGTCGAAACAGTGAATAGGTATCAATAATCGATTCAGTTTGTTCGGTGACGACAGTAAAGGGATAGTTGGGTTTGTTGTCTTTTACAGTGTTATTGGGCTTTGTTATTTCAACAGCAATAACATCTGCATTGGCGGCGGTAATGTCTTTATAGTTATTCTTAAGTTCATCTAAGCGCTTTTTATCTTCTGGCCATGAGAAGAGCACCAGCAAAATAGCTTTATTTTCTCTAAAGTCTTTAAGGTTGCCGCTTGTTGTGTTGGTGGCGAAATAAAAATCGGGCGCACCTAGAAAAGGTTTATAGGGTTCTATGTACGTGTATAAAGACAGGCCGGTGTAGCTTGCCGTATGTGCGTTTAGGTAATTGATAAGCTCCCATGTTTCATCTTCATCTAAGGGGGTAATGGCTGAATGGAAAGCATCTTTAAAGCGCTCTTGGGTCAATGACCAATACATATCGCCTGCGGTGTCGCCGGCTGAATGCATGTGATTTAGGTCCATTAGCATCACATCTAGCGTATCAGCCAGAATGCCATCACCTTTGCCTTCAACACCGTGGCAACTAGCGCAACGATTGTTAAAAGTGTCGCCCCCGTTACCTATGGATAGTGCATCGTAAGGCACGGTTGAATTGCGGTACGTGTCTGGGTAGGCAGTAATCGCCAGTGGCTGTAGGGCAACGAAAACGCCGGTTAGTGATAAGCAAATACCGCTAATAAGCGCTGTTTTTTTGTTTCGTTTGAAATACACAAAATAGATGCTTAACCCAATGGCTAACGCAACGAGAAACAAGCCGAGAGCCACTTGTGTTTGCACCGGTGATGACGATGCCCACGTGGCATCTAAGGAAAAACGAAAGTTAAATGGCCACGTAATAATGTCATCATGCGCAGCTGGTGTGGTGTTTTTTATGGCATTGGCGAAACCTAATAAAACTAAGCCAACAAAGGTTTCAAAAAGTAGCCATTTTGAAATGGATTGGCTAATAAGTGGTGAAGGCTTATTTGTTTTAAGTAGGGGTAAATAATGTTGGCGGATAACGAAAGCTATCAACAACATGACGATGAATAGAACGACTTTAATCAGTAAATACTGGCCGTAGGTTGTTGCGAACAACTCGCCCCAGCGGTTGATTTGTAGATAGCCAATTAAAATGCCACTCAGCAAAATAAAACCGACCATCGTACTGGCAAGCACGGAAAAACGCGTTAATAGATGAACAGTTTGTTGAGGCGAAGGGGCGTTGGCGTGCTGCTTGTTTGAGGTGTGTAATAAAAACAGTAAAGCGGGTAACGCGCCTAACCAACTGCCAGCGGCCAGTATATGTATGCCGTGCCCTAGTAGACCTGGCCACGCAGGTTCTAGGCCGGCCGCATGCCCTTTGAATACGCCAGTGAATAATAAAATAGAACTAAGGGTAATAGTGCAAATTAGGAAAGGTCGGCTACCAACTTTTTCAATTAGATTTCCCCTGCTATACAAGCTTAAGAGTAACAGAAGGGCTATGCCCATTTGGGCGGCCCAAACAGTTCCAAAGCGCGTAGAGAACAGAACCAGCTTGAGTGCCGTAAGGTCAAAAGCGGCAGCATCACCTGCTAGTGAAATAGCGATTAAGGAAGGTAAAAATAGCCCGGAAATCAGTAATATAACTACCATGATGAACGTGGCGTTTAACAATTTATGTTGAAAGGGCGCGGGTGATTTGTCGGCAGACAGAAGGCTTATGACTAATGTACCGAGAATAAGAAGACTGGTTGTGGAGTACAACCAGTCTATTGCAAAACCAACGTATTCCATCAGTTAGCTAATGGAGCGCCCTGTTTAATACGGAACGTATAGGTGGACTTGACCACGTGGCCGTCTAATGACAATACTTTATACGCGACGGTATATTTGCCCGATGATAATGGCGGCAAGGTCAGTGTAAGTCGCTTGTTGTTGCTTCGGTCAACAATGGCGGATTTTTCAGTGACTGACTTGCCATTGCTATTCGTAACGATAATCGTTGAATAAGCGGGTTCTAGTTGCTGGTTGAATAGTACGGTAATGCGCTCGGGTGAACGAGCAACAACTGACCTTGGCGCAGGGTTGGCGCTAACAGATTTGGCATGGGAGAACGCAGCAGATGAAAAATGTAACAGGGTGATGATGGTGAATAATTTTACAAACAGTTGTTTTGTCATAATCAATATCGGGTTTAAACATGTAAATAGTGAAGGTTCATTCATGATATTCGATACGATGAGTACAATCCAGTAAGGTTAGGAGGTAAGAACACTAAAAGGTGTGGTGTCTCCCTCTGTTTGATGATACTTTTTGATATAAGCTATTTGCTATGGCAAAAAACTTAATAATACTCACACTACTGCTTAGCCTTTCTGGCGGTGCTTATTTTTCATTCGACGTAATCGATAAATTAAAAGGGACGATAGTAGCTCTTACTATTAAACATAAAAAACAAATAGTTAAAACGAAAGTCAAAGAGCGAGGGAAGAGGCTGTTAGCGGCTATCCCCGTGGTAGGTTTATTAGCTATTGGGTGGTTTGAAAAAGAAGAATACGACGAATGGAAAGAAGACAACCCAGATGGAACGCTTGAGCAATATACAAATGAAATGACTGATGCATCTAAAGAAGTTGCCAGTGAAATGTCTGCAGAATATTGTGATGATATTGGTGAGTATTGCCACTATATAAAAGATAAAATGAACGATTAAAACGTGAAGAAATAAAGATGAAAAAAATTATTAGCTGTTGTGCCTTTTTATTAATATTGAATGCATCAATTACCCATGCCACAGAGGTGATTTTAAGTAATGGCGATATTCTTAATGGAGAAGTCATTAAAAATGACAGTGGAGAAATTACGTTAAAGCACCCTGCATTGGGTACTGTTGTATTGGCAAATGCAGTTATAAAACCTATTAAGGTTGAAGAGCCGAAGCCTGTGGATGCCGGTGTATTGAACACGGGTTTTCTCCAAGGCTGGAAAAGGTCGGTTGAAGTTGGGGTGAATGGTAGCGAGGGGAATACCCGAAATATGCATATTCATGCAGGCACACAATTAAGCTACGAAAATGACACTAAGCGTTGGAATGTAGAGGCCGCATATAACAGCACAGATGATTCTGGAGAAACCTCTAGAAGTGATTTTTTTGCTCAGGTCACAAGAGATTTTTTAACACCAGGCGATTCACGTTTTTACTTTAGCCAAGGCCGTTATGATTGGGATGAATTTAAAGATTGGGACTATCGTATAAGTTTTGGCGGTGGTGTGGGTGAGCAACTCATTAAAGAAGATGACTGGAGTGTTTTAGGGCGTTTAGGCTTAGGCTTTAGCAAAGAATTTGGCGGCGAAGATGCAGAGTGGGTGCCAGAGGGTTTGATAGGTGTTGAGAGTGATTGGAAAATTGCTGATAGGCAGTCATTAGTGTTTAAGAATACGCTTTACCCTAGCTTTAGAGAGCTTGGTGAGTTCCGCAATATATCTGAATTAAGTTGGGTGATTGGTTTAGACGAACTTAAGGGTATAGACCTTAAGTTGGGCTTGCTGAATGAGTTTGATTCAAATGCCTCCGGCGATTCACGTAAAAACGATTTTAAATACAACTTGTCTTTAGTATTTGGCCTTTAAATTAACCAAGGCGTGCGAGATTATTCGGCTGAGTAAGGTCTTATTAATTAGGACGCTATCGCTACAGACGTGTTGAAAAAGCTTAATCGTACGTTAATTGTTTTGCAGTAGTTTCTCATGTAGAAAGGCATATTCAATGCCTTATTAATTTGAAGCTATTGTGTATGAAACGTTTTATTCTTGGTTGTTTGGGTGTGTTCTCTTTTGTGGGTGCACAGGCAGCTCCCAGCATTTTTTCTAGTGATGAAAAACAGACGACAGTCATAGAGCTATTCACATCACAAGGTTGTAGTAGTTGCCCGCCGGCTGAACGTTGGTTAAACAAGCTTGTTGAACATCCTGGGCTTTGGGAAGACTTCATTCCGCTAGCCTTCCATGTTGATTATTGGGACCGGTTAGGCTGGAAAGATGTTTATGCCAAACCCGAGCATACCCGCAGGCAATACCGGTATCAAAAGGATGGCAATGTTCGTGTTGTTTATACTCCAGGGTTTTTCGCTAATGGGCAAGAGTGGCGAGACTGGAGCAATTGGTTTGAAACGACGATGCCTGAATCAGGTGAAGGTGTGGGTGTGCTTACATTAGGGGTTAAGGGGAAAGAAGTAAGTGCTACGTTCGATAAAGGGCTTAATCGGAACATAGTATTGAATGTTGCTGTATTGGGTTTTGACATTAAAACGCCCATCAAAGCAGGTGAAAATAGCGGTGAAGATTTGCCTCAAGAATTCGTTGTGTTGGGCCACCATCAAGCGACGTCAATTAATGGTAAATGGCAATTAGGCCTGCCTTCTGTTTCACATAAAGCAGGCCGGTACGCGTTAGTCGGTTGGGTAAGTGGCGTTAATAATCAGACGCCGATACAGGCAACGGGTGGGTGGCTGAATAATAACGTTGTTATTTTTTAGTCGCGATGTGTTTAAGCCTGACTAGTTGAATTTCTTTTGTAAGAAAGTGCATCTAATGAGGGTCATTTAAAGCAGGTTAAACAATCAAACCGGTGAGTGTGAAATATGGGTTTGTAGAGTTATTTTCGTATAACAATTAGGGGTTAGAGATGTTTGTGAGTCGTTTAAAGAAATTATTAGTGGGTGTGTTGATATTGCTACCGGTTGCTCATGTTGCACAAGCAGATGGCTCCGCTCCTTTCCTTGACGGTTATAGCCCGGTGTCTTACTTTACGGTCAATATGGCAGAAAAGGGTTCTGAAGAATTTCCGGTTTCTCATAAAGGAAGGGTCTATTACCTAACATCAGCAAAACAAGTAGAGCTGTTTAATAAAACTCCCGATAAGTATTCGCCTAAGTTTGATGTGTGCCCATACAGCTTAACGTTAGGTAAGGTATTACCATTAGACCCAATGAACTTTAAAGTGTTTGGGAATTCGTTACTACTTTTCCATAAGTCAGACGCTGGAGATGGCCGAGCAGCTTGGGAAAGTTCTGATTTAAATGATGATGAATTGATTAAATTGGCTAACAAACAATTTAACTTATTAAAGTTTTAGATGTGTTGTTACTAGTTTAGTAATTTAGTTTTGAAACTAGCCCTTCTTGAATCCAAGTTTGTAAAAAAGTAATGGCTTTAACAGGCACTTCGTCTTCGCAAAAGTAATCCAACAGTGCTTCACAAATAGCGGGAAATGACTGTCCTTGGCGAGCAAAAGCCAAGGCCGTTGCTTCTTCATTTAATAGGGGGCGGTATCGTGTTATGAGTTGGCTATCACGCCACATTAGCCATGTTTCAGGCGAATCGTACTGAACGGTTTCTGGTGGTGCTTCTTCATCAGATAGCGCTTTCCATACAGCAAAGCTATTATAGTTGTACGAGAGTAATTGTAGAGATGGGTGAAGTTCAAAGCTTAGTGTCTCCCAAGCGGATTCTGGTAATGGTGCTAAATCATTTAACGTTAATATAGTGCTGTCTGCGGCATCAAAACTATCAGCAAACGCGGCTTCAATCTCGGCAATTTCCGCTAATATCGGTAGGCTGTTAAACGGTTCTTCACTGCGTAACAGCGTTGGAATATTGATGCTGTAATAGCGTAAATTCGTTTCTTCAGAGGGATATTTCTCTATAAATCGTTCTAGTAGTTGATCAAATTGTTCGTCGCCTAGGTAGCCGTGTAACTGTTCGTAATCTGTGCCAATGGCTTCTTTTAAGCGGGCTTTGTAGGCATAGGCGTAAATGTTAAGGCGTTTTTCAGCAGACAGGCCGGGGGTGGATTGAATGTGCTGAGCAATGTTTGACGGCTGGCCTAATAAATAGTCTATAAAGTTGTGTTGTAATTCTTGTAATGCTGACACTAAGCGACTCCTTTTAATACGGGTTGGCCAGCAATGTGTAGTTGTTCAGCGCTCAAGGCTTTTGTAGCGATATCTTCTGCAATGGCAAGCTCTTGCCTTAGTTCGGCGAACTCTGGAATATTGTCATCGCGTTCTATCATAGTGCTAACTGCACCAAAGCGTTGTAGCGCGTATTTGTACAAGTCCCATACAGGGTCGCATACGTCGTGATCGTGTGTGTCTATAATCATGTCGCCTTGGTAGCTGTGGCCTGCCAGGTGAAATTGCATAACCCGTTCGTTATCAATGCCGTTGATATAATCTTTAGGTTTGAATTGGTGATTATGTGCGCTGACAAAAATGTTATTGATGTCGAGTAATATGTAACAGCCGGATCGTTTGGCAATTTCGTTTAGAAATTCCCACTCGCTCATAACTGATTCGTTGTAGGTCACGTAGCTGGATAAGTTCTCAACTAACATGGGTCGGCCAATAAAATCTTGTACTTGGCTGATTCTACTGGCTAGGTGATTGATAGTGGCTTCGTTATAGGGCAACGGTAACAAGTCATGACTGTTGGTATTGTGTGCGTGCGTCCAACATAAATGGTCGGAATACCAATACGGTTCAACACGGTTAATCAATGTTTTTAAATCTTTAAGGTAGTTTGTATTAAGTGGATCGGTGCTGCCAATAGACATGGATACACCGTGCATGACCATTGGGTAGTCAGCGCGAATTTTATCTAAATTGGCGAGCGGTTTTCCACCGGGCACCATGTAATTTTCAGAGATAATTTCGAACCAATCAACTTGAGGTTTATGTTCAATAACATGTTGATAGTGTTCTGTGCGTAATCCTAAACCGAATCCTAAGAAGGGGCGTGTATCGTCATTTTTCATATCTTGTTTAGCATCCATAACAACTTAAAAGAATTTGCTGTGCCTTATATTAAGGCACAGCAAATATTTAAATACGCTAAATTAGCGAGTATTTATTTTCCTGCTGTACCACCAATATCAGCACATGCCTTTGCAGACATTGAAACATAGCCCGTGCCTTTGCAAGATGCTTTGCCAGCACATGAGTTACCTGCAGATGCGCAGCTAGCCTTACCTTTACATGAGTTTTTAGCTGTTTTGCAATCATTGTGGCCTTTGCATTTGTTAGCGGCTACTTTACAGTCATTATGACCTTTACATTTGTTAACACCGTAACAATGTACGTCCGATCCTGCGGCTACTGCACTGGTAGAAACTAACATTGTTGATGCGCCCATCATGCCTGCTGCTGCAAGCGCTAAAGCAATACCTGTTTTTTTTGGTAAATTCATTGTAGAACTCCTAATATAATTGAAATAGTTGTAACGATTTAAATACTTTACTTAACTGTACCACCTACATCATCACAGGCTTTCGCTGTGATTTTCACATAACCAGTGCCTTTACATGATGCTTTACCTGCACATGCATTGTTCGCTGATTTGCAATCGTTGTGTCCACCGCATTTATTAACACCATGACAGTGCACTAATTCTGCAGACGTTGCTGGTTTTGTGTCCTTCATTCCTGCGCAACCAACAAGGGCGGCAGCAGCAATAGCTAACGCAAGCCCAGATGTTTTCTTAATAACATTCATATTACTCTCCATTAAATTTGATAAATTCCCTAGTAAGAAAGTTTTGACCTTCTTGTATCTTTAGACCTAGGGCCTAAGAAAAATCTTGCAGAAATAAAAAAATAATGCGAAAGCTAAGTAGTAAGAGCGAGTGAACAAATAGAATTATTGCGTTGATTCGTACTGTTTGATGGCGTTAATTAATTTACGCTTAAGCGGGTGAATGCTGTTGATACGATTGATATTGTAAACACTGTCTTTTGCGCTATCAGGCACGTTCGTGCGTAAAAAATTGATGCCAGAAGCATAAAAAAGCTCAATAGCTTTTTCTTTATCAATGGCAACACCTTGGCCCTTTCGGTAAGCTAAGGCAAGATTCATTTGTGCAAACGGGTGTTCTTGTTTATTGGCTTGATTAAACCAATAAATCGCATCGCTGTAATCGCCATTATCTTTTTTAGCGCGTTTAAAAAGCAACGTGCCGAGCTTGTTTTGCGACTCGCTATTGCCGGCATCAGCTTCAACCCTTAATTGGTTTTCAACCTCTGCAGAATTATAGTTTTTGGTGGAATCAAACACGCCGAGCCAAAGTAGAATATTCATAGCCACAACCATAATGGCGATGGTAATAACGACTGTTTTTGTACTGTTGTATAGGCTCATTTTTTAGGACTCGTTTCGTATAGTTTAATAGCTTTTATTAAATCAGCTTTACGGGGGTGTTGCGCGTCGATGGTTGATATATCGTGAACGCTGTCTTTAGCGTCCATTGGGAAGTCGATATCTAAAAACAATAAACCGGCTTTATAAAATTGCTGAATGGCCTTTTCTTTATTTTTCTCCACACCGTTACCGGCCTTATAGGCAAACCCAAGGTTCATGGTGGCGATAGGGTGTTTTTGTTCAGCGGCTAATTTAAACCACTGAGTGGCTTGGGCGAAGTCGCCATTTTCTCTTTTAGCTGCCGTATAAAGCAGTGTGCCTAACTTGTTTTGAGCATCAGCATCACCTTCGGTAGCTTTGCTGCTTAGTTTAGTTTTAATGGCCCCAGCCTGGCTTTTTTCAAACGAAGCAAATGGGTTAATAACACCTAGCCACGTTAGTATAGATAAGGTGATAATTAAGAGCATGATGCCCGTTAAAAGTTGTTGTAAGCGTTTTAGAAACTTCATTTATGTATTCCTCATATTCACGTTATCATAATGTATGTTTGATATTGACCCAAATCTCAAGCCAATAATAGTTGGCACTGTTTTAGTTGGCCTTATGGCCTTAGAGATGGTCGCGCCTATGTTCCGTTCTTATGACACGTTGAAACAGCGTTTGTTGCATGATGCATCCAATATTATGTTGGGTGTGTTCAATGCTGTCGTGGTAGGGTTTTTATTTGTGAGCCTGGTGTTGTTTGTAACTACGTGGGCAAATGATCATCAATTTGGTGTGTTGAATTGGCTGGATTTAAACCCATACGTAGAGTTATTGATTGGTTTGTTATTGTTTGATTGTTGGCAATATTGGTGGCATAGGATTAATCACTTGATACCATTTTTCTGGCGTTTTCATGCCGTTCATCATTCAGATGCGGCGATGGACGCGAGTTCTGCCGTGCGTTTTCATACGGTAGAAATTATTTATTCCAGCCTAATCAGATTGCTTGTTTTACCGTTAATTGGCTTGTCTATTGAGCACTTATTAATATATGAATTAATCTTATTACCGATTATTTTGTTTCATCATAGCAATGTTGCTGTGCCAGCAGTTTTAGATAAAGCGCTTCGGGTGTTTATTGTGACACCGCGTATCCATTGGGTGCATCATTCGCATATTCAAGAAGAAACAGATTCTAACTATGCTAGCTTGTTATCGGTTTGGGATCGATTATTTGGTAGTTTTCGTTTGCGCGATGACCCACAAAAAATTCGCTTTGGTTTAGGCGATAAGTTTGATCAATTAACGTGGGATAGGCTAATTGGAATGCTTGGGCAACCTTTTGTTAAAGGCTTGTATAAAAAAACTTAACCCCGCTGGCAGACGATAGCTAACCAAGGCTGTTTGTTTCTGGGCTGCCCCTCTGGGCGGTAATAATGGTGTAATACGTTAAACCCTGCTTGTTCTAAAAAAGTCTGACAGGCTTCTATCTCCATATAATGGCCATAGCGTTGCCCTTGCCATTGCTCCCCGGTTCCTCTTGGATTCGACATAAATAAAACGCCGTTATGGGGCAAGCTGCTGTGAATTGTTTTAAGTACGTTGGGCAGTTTAATTTTAGGCACATGGAATAGAGAGGCATTAGCAAATACGCCATCGAATTGATAAGTTGATAAGTCTAAGTCGCTGAAATTCTGATGGAGCGTTGGACAGCTGGAGTATTGCTGAGCCATGTCACAAAATTGTTTTGATCCATCTAGCCCAACGGGGTTATGCCCCAGCGACTTGAAGTATTGTAAATCACGCCCTGGCCCGCAGCCAAAATCTAGAATGTTTAGAGCCCTTCCTTTGGGGAGCGCGTCTAAAAAAGCGTCGATATTTTGAGTGACATCATGGTCTTTAGTGCCCTGCCAAAACGCATCAGCATTATTGTCATAATGTTCAATGGTTAAGGTTTCTTTTTTAACAATGTCTTCCATTTAAATAGCATATATTTATGCGACTAAAAGTCAATCCGTTAAACGAAAGCAGTACAGACGCGTTAGAATAATTACATGGATATTACACACATTTTAGATGGGTTAAATGATGCCCAACGAGACGCAGTCAGCACGCCTGAAAAATCAGCACTTATTTTAGCAGGGGCTGGCAGTGGTAAAACACGGGTGCTGGTTCATAGGGTTGCTTGGTTAATGCAAGTAGAAGGCGTTTCGCCGTTTGGTATTTTAGCCGTTACGTTTACGAATAAAGCAGCGGGTGAAATGCGTGAACGAGTTCAATCGATGCTAAAAATGCCTGTGGGCGGCATGTGGATTGGCACGTTTCACGGTATTGCGCATCGCTTATTGCGGATGCACTCCCAAGAACTGGGTTTGCCGGACGCCTTTCAAGTGCTGGATTCAGATGACCAATTTCGGATGATTAAGCGCTTATTAAAAGCCATGGATGTGGATGATTCGCGCTGGCCACCACGACAGGTTCAATGGTTTATTAATGCACAAAAAGATGAAGGTAAAAGAGCGGGGCATATAGCGCCATCAAGCGATCATTTCGAACAGAAAATGTTAGAGATTTATGCTGAATATGAACGCGCTTGTCAGCGTTCAGGCTTGGTTGATTTTGCTGAATTATTATTACGTGCTCATGAATTAATACGTGAAAATGATGAGGTAAGAAAACACTACCAAGAACGTTTTAAGCACGTATTGGTGGATGAGTTTCAAGATACCAACACCATTCAATACGCGTGGTTACGTTTGTTAACGCAAGAAAATGAAAATCTCTATGTGGTGGGTGACGATGACCAGTCAATTTATGGTTGGCGTGGGGCTAAAATTGAAAACATACACCGTTTTCAAAAAGATTATGCCAGCCATAAAATCGTTCGTTTAGAACAAAATTACCGGTCTACGAGTACTATTCTTAAAGCCGCGAATGCGCTGATTGAAAAAAATGACGGGCGCATGGGTAAAGAGCTTTGGACTGATGGTGAAGATGGCGAGTTGATTTCCCTCTATGCCGGTTATAACGACCAAGACGAAGCGCGCTTTGTGGTGGATAGAATTAAAGACTGGGCGAGTAACGGCAATGCGCGCGCGGAAGCGGCGATTCTTTATCGGTCCAACGCGCAATCACGTTTATTTGAAGAATACTTAATGTCAGCCGGTGTGCCGTACCGTGTGTATGGCGGTCATCGATTCTTCGAACGTATGGAGATTAAAAATGCCTTGGCCTATATGCAGTTAGCAACACATTTTGAAAATGATGCGGCGTTTGAACGCATCGTTAATACGCCTACGCGTGGCTTAGGTACACGCACCTTGGACATTATTCGCGAGCAAGCACGGGCGCAAGATGTTCCCTTATGGCAAGCAGCGAATAAGCTGTGTGAAGGGCTGGAGCTTAGTGGCCGCGCCTTAAATGCATTGACTGGTTTCTTGGCGCTTATTCGACAAATTAAAAGCGATTTGTCGTCGATGGCATTGTTTGAGCAAGTAGAACAAGTGATTAGCCGTTCGGGCTTGATTGAACACCATAAAAAAGAAAAAGGTGAAAAAGGCGAAGCGCGAGTAGAAAACTTGGAAGAATTAGTGAATGCTGCTCGTCAGTTTTCATACGAAGCCGATGCTGAGGAAAATTTAAGTGAGTTAGATTCATTTTTGGCACATGCTGCATTAGAAGCAGGTGATGCACAAGGCGATAAGTTTGAAGACTGCGTGCAGTTAATGACCTTACATTCAGCAAAAGGCTTGGAATTTCCGTTGGTTTTTTTAACGGGGATGGAAGAAGGGTTGTTTCCAAGCCAACGTACTATAGATGATATTAGTAAGCTTGAAGAAGAGCGTCGTTTGGCTTACGTGGGTATTACACGCGCCATGCAGCAGTTATATTTAACGTATGCCGAATCTCGTCGCTTACATGGGCAAGAAATTTATCCAATGCCATCACGTTTTATAAAAGAAGTGCCAGCGGAGCTAATGCAAGAGGTGCGTTTAGGGACGCGTGTTTCGAGGCCGGTATCGTCGGGCTATCAATCATCGATTAAAGAAACGCCAGGCAGTGGATTTAAAATGGGCCAACGAGTGGCGCACGCAAAGTTTGGTGAAGGTGTGGTGTTAAATTATGAGGGCAGTGGCGCACAAGCGCGTGTGCAGGTTAATTTTGCCTCCACCGGCAGCAAATGGCTAATGCTAGCTTATGCAAAATTAGAGACGTTATAAAATTAAAAAGCCGGCTAAATTATTTTAGCCGGCGAGTTTATTTATATTGTGATTTTATTAGAACGGGTAGTGCTGTTCGTTAGCACCAATTGTAATCCAGCGTAATTCGGTGAATTCATTAATTACGGCACGTCCGTCAAAGCGTCCGTAGCCAGAGGCTTTTGATCCGCCGTAAGGTGCTTGTGATTCGTTTTGTACGGTTGCACCGTTAATATGGCAAATACCGGATTCAATTTTCTTCGCAATTTTCATGGCTCTTGGAATGTCGCGGCTAAATACAGCGGCCGATAGACCATACTCGGTGTCGTTAGCGGTATTTAGCGCCTGTTCGTCACCACTTACACGAATAACTGCAATAACAGGGCCGAATGATTCTTCGTGGTAAGCACGCATATCGGATGTCACATTATCAAGAATCGTCGCGGGCATTGTTGCGCCATCTGCGCCGCCGCCAGTAACAAGTGTTGCGCCTTTGCTGACGGCATCATCAACAATGGTGTTAAGCCTGTCGCCAGATGTGTTTTCAACCAACGGGCCAATAATACATTGTTCGTGACCTTGAATGGCAGGGTTGCCAGCACTTAATTGTTGGGCGGCAGCGTTAAACTTTTCAATAAACTCATCGGCTACTTTGTCATCAACAATAATACGGCCAGTGGTCATGCAGATTTGCCCTTGATACAAGAAACAACCAAAGATAGCGGCTTTAACAGCCTCTTCAATATTGGCATCATCAAGAATTACTAAGGGTGATTTACCGCCTAATTCAAGCAAGCAAGGTTTAAGGTGCGTAGCAGCTTGTTCGGCAATAATTCGCCCAACGCGAGTAGAGCCGGTAAAATTAATACGGCGTACGGCTGGGTGAGCAATCAGTGCGGAGGTGATTTCCCCGGCATCTTCTGATGCATGAGTGACAACATTCAATACACCAGCAGGTAAACCCGCTTCTAATAAAGCACTTACTAATAACATATGTGTTTTAGGGCTGACTTCTGATGCGCGAAATACAACCGTATTACCACTGTCTCTTATACACATCTGACGCTGCCGACGAAGAGGATA
>CAJXSK010000019.1 GCA_913061075.1 uncultured Piscirickettsiaceae bacterium
TCTCGTGGGCTCGGAGATGTGTATAAGAGACAGAAGTTCAGTGACAAGAAAACGACTGAAACCCACATGATTTCTTTACAAGAAAGTGAACGAATTGAAGAGTTGGCACGTCTACTAGCTGGAGACAAGTTAACAGATTCTGCGCTCGCCAACGCCAAAGAGTTACTACAAATCAGTAATTCATAACAATTATGCATTGATTAGGCTATCTTGGCTGAGTTAGGATGCTTCGCCTAAGGACCTTTAGCGAAGTATGTGTAGGGTCATTATTTACCTATTAGCTGAGAATTTAAATAAGAATGAAGTTTAGAAATATATTGGTGGTGATTGCTGCCTCGTTGATGTTATCTGCATGTGCTGATTGGATTTATCGAATTGACGTTCCCCAAGGTAACTTTTTGGATGAGCGTGACGTAAGTAAATTGCGTATTAACATGACAAAAGAGCAAGTAGTGTACGTATTAGGAAAGCCCGTTGTTGAAGACTCTTTTGATCACGACACTTGGTATTACTTGTATCAGATGAAGCGCGGCATGGCTAAACGCGGTAAAGACTTTCGTAAGGAACTGACTCTTAGCTTTGTAGATAATCGTGTTAGCGAGGTTTCTGGAGACTTTGAGCTCTCTGAAGACTTCTATACTCCGTTAGATGAGTAAGCCCCACCTTAAGAAGTAACGAATGTCGGTTAATTTATTCCTTGTCATTTGCATGCAGAATAAATTAATCGACCTTCAGTTCACTTACCAATAGTCACCCTATTTTTGGGCCTTGTAATCTTTTTGAGCCCTCCCCTTCTATCCGCTTTCATGCTTTATAAGCTTATTTAGCACTATTTGATTTGCCGGCAAATCCGCTAATCTCAACGAGAGCAGGTATATTTGTCATAAAACTGACGGTAATTCCCGCTAATATTAGCCGAGCCATGGGCGCTTGTGGCATAATATGCGCCGCATTTTCCTCAAACCGTCGCGCTAATGAATGCATAACTTGATATCCACTTTATGACTTTCAGCTTTAGCGCTTATCGCTAGCACAATGAATAGCGCCGAGGAATAACACTTTTCACCTCAAATATCGGAAGAACACATTGTTAACTACCGCAAACATCACTATGCAATTTGGCGAAAAGCCATTATTTGAAAATGTATCAGTTAAATTTGGTAACGGAAATCGTTACGGCTTAATCGGCGCAAATGGCTGTGGCAAATCTACATTTATGAAAATATTGAGCGGCGATTTAGTGCCAAGCTCAGGTAATGTGTCGGTTAGCACAGGTAACAAGGTGAGTACCTTAGGGCAAGATCAATTCGCTTTTGAAGAACACAATGTTATTGATACTGTGATCATGGGTGATATGCCGCTGTGGAAAGTTAAACAAGAGCGAGATGCTATTTACGCACAGGCTGAAATGAGTGAAGCCGACGGCATGCGCGTTGGTGACTTAGAAAGCCAATTTGCCGAAATGGACGGTTACACCGCAGAAAGTCGCGCGGGTGAAATATTACTTGATGCCGGTATTGAAGAGTCTTTTCACTATGGCTCTATGCAGCAAGTTGCGCCAGGTTGGAAACTACGTGTGTTACTAGCACAAGCTTTGTTTGCAAACCCTGATATTTTATTACTTGATGAGCCAACCAACAACTTGGATATTCATACTATTCAATGGTTAGAAGAAACCTTGAACGAGCGTGACTCAACCATGATCATCATCTCGCATGACCGTCATTTCTTAAACAGTGTTTGTACACATATGGCTGATTTAGATTACGGTGAGTTACGTGTATTCCCAGGTAACTACGATGAGTATATGCTAGCGTCTACACAAGCTAGAGCACAGTTAATGGCTGACTTCTGATGCGCGAAATACAACCGTATTACCACAAGCAATTGGGTAAGCAATACAACGTGCTGCTAAAACTACAGGGCCGTTCCAAGGTGCCATGCTAAAGATAACGCCCACCGGTTGGCGGAATGTCATCGATAAGGTATCAGGCTTATCGGTAGGGATAGTTTCACCTTGAATTTGCGATGTTAAACTGGCAGCTTCGCGGAAAAGGCCAGCCGCCATCATCACGTTAAACCCAGACCACAATGCAGAGGCACCAATTTCACCCGCCATTACGTCAATGAATTCAGGTGTTTTGCTTTCTAAAATGTCGGCCGCTTTTAATAACAGCATGCGTCGTTCAGTTGGCCCAGTTTCAGACCATGTTTTGAAGGCTTCTGCAGCTGCATCGGCTGCTTTATTTGCATCATCGACACTGGCAGCAGCGCCTTCAGTAATCACGTTACCAGTTAATGGATTGATGCGCTGGAAGGTTGCGCCCGTTGATGCATCAATGTTTTCATTATTAATAATAAGTTGTGTTTTCATGGCGTCTTAATCGCTTATTTTTTTGATTTGAATAACTAATGTTATACTAATTTTTAGGTGTTTGAATAGCTTTATTAGGAAATAGTGATTCTTGCCATATTGACAATGGAATTGAATAATATTTTAGGACCTGTTTATGAATGCTAAAAAACAAAAACTAAATATCAAGGCTCAGTGGTGTCTTGTTGTTGCAGTGTTTTTATGCCTATGCTATTCGAGTGCGTTAATAGCAGATAGCCCATCGAAAAACATCTTGTTCAACCAGCCTCAACAAGTAACAGAAAACGTTTGGTCCGCTATTGGTGCAACAGCGCCGCCAACGTATGAAAATTCTGGTCACAACAATAATTTAACATTCATTATTACCAGCGAAGGGGTAGTAGTGATTAACGCGGGCGATAATTATCTGTTAGCTAAATCGTTACACCAAAAAATCAAAGCAATGACAGATCAACCGGTTAAATACGTGGTGCTAGAAAATGGCCAAGGCCATGCAGCCTTAGGCTCGAATTATTGGAAGGAACAAGGCGTACCAGTTATTGCCCACATAGAAACCAAGCAAGAACTTGAAGCCCATGGCCATGATAGTTTGGATAGAATGAAAAGAGGCCGAAAAGATAAATCTATTGGCACAGAATTGGTCCTGCCAGATATTACGTTTGAAGAAAAAAAAGTACTTGAACTGGGTGGAGAACGAATAGAAATATTGCATCTAGGCCCATCCCATAGTCCAGGTGATGTGGTGGTCTGGTTGCCTCAACAATCGTTAGTCATTGCGGGTGATATGGCGTTCCATAAACGCATGTTGCCGGTTATTGAGCACACGGATACGGGTGCCTGGGTTGAAACATGGGAAAAATTTGCAGCGCTAGACGCTAACATCGTTATCCCCGGCCACGGCGGCCCTACCAATATGCAAGAAGTGACGAAATATACGCTTGATTATTTGGTGTATATGCGTGAACAAATCACGTTGCTTTTGGATAACGATGGCACCTTGCACGATGCCACTAAAATTGATCAAAGCGCCTATGAACATTTAGATGTGTTTGATGAATTAGGATTAAGAAATGCCAGCACCATGTTTCGGCAGATGGAGTTTGAATAAAGGCTTCTTTATATTATCAAGTTAATAGCTAGGGCGATATACACTATGCCAGCTATACGATTGAGTGATATCTGAACATTAGGTGTCTTGTTTAAACGTTGTTGTAATGAATCGCCTGCATAGGCAATACAAGTAAATACACAAAACCCTGTTACAGCAAACAGGCCGCCCAATATAAACACCTGAATAATATACGAGCCTGACTCTATAAAAATAAATTGCGGTAAAAAAGCCAAGAAAAATAGTGAGACCTTGGGATTGGTGCTGTTCATTATGATGCCGCGTCGATATAAGGCAATATTCGATAATGGTACTGGGGCTTTAAATGTAGCGATTGTTGCGGTGAGTGATTTGAAGGCAAGATAGAACAAGTAACAAGCACCAAACGATTTTAATGCGACTAATGCCCATGACGACTGGAAAATAATCGCAAACCCAAAAGCAACTAAGCTGGTATGAAAAATTAACCCTGTACATAAGCCCAAGGTTATTAGCAGCCCTGCTTTTTTTCCATACAATGCTGATTGAGTGAGCACAAACAGATTATCAGGGCCGGGTGTTATAGCCAATAACAGTGAGGCCAATATAAATACAGAGTAGCTATCCATAAGTGCGTTGCGTCAGGCTGTTTTCATTTGGCGAGTAATTCTGCAATGCGTTTTTTCAGAGGCGGTAATAAAGCGGATTCAAACCAGTCATTTTTATGTAACCAAATGTTATTCCGAGGGCTGGGGTGGGGTAATGGAATGTGGCTTGGCCAATATTTTTCCCAATCAGATACGAGCGTTGTAACGTTAGGGTTCTTTATTTTAAAGTGAGAGACTTGTGCATATTTTCCAATCACCAACGTTAATTCAATATTGGGCATTAATGCCAGCACTTGTTGGCGCCAAGCGGGTTCGCATTCTGGGCGAGGGGGTAAATCGCCGCTTTTACCGGTTCCTGGGAAACAAAAACCCATTGGCAAAATGGCTATTTTTCTAGGGTCGTAAAATATTTCTTTGGATATACCCATCCAGTCTCGTAATCGTTCTCCACTGGCATCATCGAATGGTATGCCAGACTCATGCACTTTTCTACCGGGCGCTTGCCCTGCAACTAAAATGCGGGCATTAGGATGTACTTGAAGGACGGGTCGAACACCGTGAGGCAGCTGTTTTTCACACAAAGTACAAGCTTTAATTTGTTGTAATAAATCATCCATGGAGCGTTAAAAACCTATATTAAAAAACCCTATATACCTTAATTGATAATATTCTAGGTATACAGGGCTTCATAACTACATGTCTTCTATTGCAAGGCCAAGAGCCTTTGCTACACCTGCTCCATACGATGCGTCAGCTTTTATGCAATGTTTGATATGCTTCCTTTGTATATCGACAGAAGCGCCGCCCACGGATGCAGCCGTATTGGCAAATAAAGCCTGTTGTTGTTCGGCACTCATTAATCTAAATAAGTTACCGGGTTGTGAGAAGTAATCCTCATCAACTCGGTGGTCCCATTGGCCAGCAGATCCCGTTAAGTTTAAATTAGGTTCTTTATGCTCCGGTTGTTCTTGCCATTCTCCTTTACTGTTTGGCTCGTAACCAATGGTGCTACCAAAGTTGCCGTCAACACGCATGGCGCCGTCTCGGTGGTAACTGTGAACGGGGCAACGAGGTGCGTTAACAGGAATGTGTTGGTGGTTAACACCTAAGCGGTAACGTTGCGCATCACCGTATGCAAATAACCGCCCTTGAAGCATTTTATCTGGCGAAAAGCTAATGCCTGGGACAACACTGGCAGGGTTAAATGCCGATTGCTCAACTTCAGCAAAGAAATTTTCTGGGTTTCTGTTTAGTTCCATTACGCCAACATCTATTAGAGGGTAATCGCCGTGTGGCCATATTTTAGTTAAATCGAAAGGGTTATAGGGTGAGTTTTCGGCTTGTTCTTCTGTCATTACTTGAATTTGTACATTCCAAGAAGGGTGCTCTTCATTCTCAATGGCATTATATAAATCAGCGTGATGGCTTTCCCTATCTTTACCAATAATAATTTCAGCTTCTTGGTCAGTTAAATTTTCAATGCCTTGGTTAGATTTAAGGTGAAACTTAACCCAAACGCGTTCATTATCGACATTAATCATACTGAAGGTATGGCTACCAAACCCGTGCATGTGTCTATAGGTTGCAGGGATGCCTCGGTCGCTCATTACGATAGTAATTTGGTGTAGCGCTTCAGGTAATGATGTCCAAAAATCCCAATTGTTTTGTGCGCTACGCATGTTGGTGCGTGGGTCACGTTTAACTGCGTGGTTTAAATCGGGAAACTTTAGCGGGTCTCGCAAAAAGAAAACAGGGGTGTTATTGCCCACTAAATCCCAATTGCCTTCTTCGGTATAAAATTTGATAGCGAATCCACGAATATCACGTTCAGCATCGGCGGCACCTCGTTCACCGGCGACTGTCGTAAAGCGGGTAAATAATTCTGTTTCCTTGCCTATGTCCGAGAATATTTTGGCTTTCGTGTATTGAGTGATGTCATGAGTGACAGTGAACTTTCCGTAAGCGCCGGAGCCTTTCGCATGCATTCGGCGTTCAGGAATCACTTCACGATCAAAGTGTGCCATTTTTTCTAAAAACCATACGTCTTGTAGTAATTGAGGCCCATTAGGCCCAGCAGTCATAACGTTTTGGTTGTCTGCAACAGGGCAGCCCGCATTTGTTGTTAGTTTCTTTTTCATATCAACGTCCTCTTCAATTAAAATTAATTTAGTTATGACGTATTCTCATAACGTAAGTACATGATAAGGAAGGTATTGATATAAGTATAATCGATAATTTTTATAAACTTAATAGATAAAAACTATTTACAGTATTGTTGCCTTTAAACAAGGCGATGCTGAATATTAATCTGTCGTTGGGCGAATTTTTATTTGCATACCTTGAAGAAAGTTCCTTAATATTTGATCCTTACATGCGCGGAAGTGTTTATGGCCAGGCCTACGGAAAAAAGCGCTCAGCTCGTGTTTACTGATAGTGATAGAGGCTAGGGATAAACGCTCTAAAACATCCTCATTTTTAAGGTCTAAGGCAATTTTTAATTTACGAAAAATAATATTGTTGTTCAACTTTTTTTCGGGCTCTGGTACAGCGCCGTCTTGTTTGCCTCTATTGGTAATAATTAAGCCGTTTAAGAAAGTAGCCAGTTGTTTGTCGCCACAACCCACATAACCTTCTTCATCATCCTTCTTTAACCAGCCTTTTAATTCTTCACGGGTAATGTCTAAACCGGCATGGCCGAATATTTCAATTACTTTTGGGTCGCTATAATCGAAGGTATAGCGAATACGGCGTAAAACATCGTTATTGGTCACAAAATTATCCTGAATTGGGAAAGTCGCTTATTGTACCGCGACGGTATGCCAGCTGCTGAAGTTAAAATGGCATGGGGTATTGCTTTCTTATGGCTTTGATGCCGTCCATAACGTCTTTAGATAGCCCAATATCAATGGACGCAATATTGCTTTTTAACTGTTCCATTGTGGTTGCGCCTATTAGATTAGACGTCATAAAAGGTTGCTGATTAACAAAGGCTAGGGCCATTTGGCAAACGTCCAAGTTATGTTCTTTTGCTAACGCTATGTAGGCTTCAATGGTAGCGTCAGTCTGTGGGCATGCGCGGTGCTCGCCCCTTGTTTCAAGAGACAGCCGAGTACCTTCTGGCATTGCCCCATTCAAATATTTTCCGCTGATCATGCCGCGCGTTAACGGCGACCAAGCTAGAAGGCCGCAATCTTCATGAATCGCAATTTCGCTTAAATCCGGCTCAAAGTGGCGCGCCATTAATGAATATTCATTTTGAATAGAGGCCATGCGAGGAAGGTTATGTTTTTCAGCTAACTCTAACCATTTAGATGTGCCCCAGGCCGTCTCGTTAGACAAGCCGACATGGCGAATTTTCCCTTCTTTAATCAGTCCTTGTAGTGTTTCAAGCACTTCAATGAAATTGTCTTCAACGGCTTGTTTGTCGAAATCTGGCGCATAGCCCCAAACTTGCCCAAAGTGGTAAGAGCCACGGTTTGGCCAATGCAGTTGATATAAATCAATGTAATCAGTTTTAAGGCGAGTCAAGCTGTCTTCAAGCGCGGCCAAGATGTTTTTTCTATCAATGGTGTAATCGCCACCCCGAATCCATTTAAGGCCAGGCCCAGCAATTTTAGAAGCAAGAATTACTTTTTCGCGATTGTTACGTGATGCAAACCAATTACCAATAATAGCTTCAGTTTTTCCGTACGTATCTGGCGTGGGGGGAACGGCGTACATTTCAGCCGTATCAAAAAAATTAACGCCCTTATCAAGCGCATAATCCATTTGTTCGAAGCCTTCGTCTTGAGTGTTTTGTCGCCCCCACGTCATGGTGCCAAGGCCAATTAAGCTAACATCTAAATCAGTTCTGCCGAGTTTTTTATATTTCATAATATTATTATTTTGTTAACGTTGGTTCATTTTATCGACCCATGCCATACCAATGGCTGATAGTACAAACGTCATATGAATGATTACAAACCACATGAGTTTTTCGTTGTCGATTTGTTCTGCATCCATAAATTTTTGTAATAAATGAATGGATGAAATAGCCACAATAGAAGCGGCCACTTTTTGTTTTAGGGACCCCGAATCAAGCTTGCCAAGCCAAGATAGTTTTTCTTCACCCTCTTCAATATCAATACGTGAAACAAAGTTCTCATAACCACTGAGCATAACCATTACGATTAAGCCGCCGACCAATGCCATATCAACCATGGAAAGGATAACAAGAACCAGTTGTGATTCATTAGACGCAAGAATAAGAGGGAAAAAATGAAAAACTTCTTGAAAAAACTTTATAGACAATAAAATTAGCGCAAGACTAAGCCCTATATATAAAGGTGCTAAGAGCCAACGTGATGCATACAGTGCTTTTTCTAGTTTTGCTTCAATTACATTCATTTAATTTAAATACCGGTAAGTTAAGGTGACGTTAGGTTCAATTTCGATTAGCCTATCATGAAATTATTTTAAATTGGAGTGGATTATGAAACGTCGTGACTTTATTAAATCAGCGGGTGCAGGCGCACTGGCAACCGGGGCGATGGTAATGGGTTCGCAAGCATACGCAGCAAAGCCAGAATTCAAATGGAAAATGGTGACGACGTGGCCAAAAAATTTCCCTGTATTGGGCACGAATGCAAACTATTTAGCCAAAACCATAGAAGAAATGACTGGTGGTCGAATTCGCGTAAAAGTGTATGGTTCGAATGAGCTAGTGCCAGCATTTGAAGCGTTTGATGCGGTTTCAAGAGGTACCGCACAAATGGGCCATGGCGCGGCTTATTATTGGAAAGGTAAAAACGAAGCGACACAGTTTTTCTCGGCTATTCCCTTCGGAATGACGGCACAAGAAGTCAATGGATGGCTTTATTACGGCGGTGGTTTGGAGCTATGGGAGGAGTTATATGACCAGTTCAACTTGGTGCCGATGGCAACAGGCAATACAGGTGTTCAAATGGCCGGCTGGTTCCGTAAAGAAATCAACTCAGTGGATGATTTAAAAGGTTTAAAAATGCGCATCCCCGGTTTAGGGGGCGAAGTGCTAAAACGCGCAGGCGGAACACCTGTGAATATGCCAGGCGGTGAAATATTCACCTCCTTACAGTCAGGCGCTATTGATGCAACGGAATGGATTGGCCCATATAATGACTTGGCTTTTGGTTTGTATAAAGCAGCAAAAAATTACTATTACCCGGGGTGGCACGAACCTGGCTCCACGCTGGAAACGTTTATTAATAAAGAAGCGTTTGCTTCGCTGCCAAAAGATTTACAAGCGATCGTGAAACACGCCTGTAAAGATGCCAATATGGATATGCTATCTGAGTTTACTGCTAAAAATAATACGGCCTTAGATACCTTGGTTAATAAGCATCAAGTTAATTTAAAACCGTTGCCCGATGATGTGTTGAAAAAGCTTCATACGTTATCAAATGAAGTTGTGCAAGAGGTGGTGGACAGGGATCCGTTCTCGCAAAAGGTTTATGCGTCGTATAGTGAGTTTCAGGAACAGGCTATGAAATGGTCTAGTGTTTCTGATTATGCTTATATGAGAGCTAGGGGGTTGGGGGTTTAACTCGTTATTAACAGGAATTGTAATTCCCCTTAATTTCCTTATATAGCAGGAATGAAATTCCTGTTAATAACATATTAAAGAGCAAACTGGGAATTAAGTTTGGGTTCCATGAGGTTAAGATAACATAGTTTATTATTGGTTTTTTGCTGCCGCAGGCGATGTTCATTTTTTGCGTTGCCAAAAAACGAACCAAAAAAGGCAACCCTAAAACCTCACCTACAGTTCCCTCAAGTTCGTTGATTTTATAGCTGTTGTGGAACTCACCAAAAAGCAGGCTCAAACAACCACAACAGAAAGCTCTATAAAAACAACCAACATTCGGTGAGGTTAAAAGGGGAATTAGATCAAAAACGAGAAGTGAGCGGTATTTCTCTGGTTGCTCTTTACCACAAGGGCGTAAGTCACTATGAAGGGATAATGCGTTCGGTTTGACTATATTGTTGATGTCGGCAAAAAACTGACTCGGTCTTCAGGCCAAAAACCCTAAGCTTGTTATAATTAACAGCAATGAAGACGCTACAAAAAGAGATACTCAAACCAGAACGTCCCGAAAACGACGATTGTTGTGGCGGTGGTGGGTGTTGCCCCTGTGTTTGGGATACGTATTTCAACGCACTTGATTTGTGGGAAGAACAAGAGGCGAAGCAAAAAACGTTAGCGGATAAAAAAGGCTGTTCTACAGATAAGGAAGAAGCTGACTAGCGCTATATCTTCTTTGCTGTTCAGTGTAAAATTCACCGTTTCAAAACCTGTGCGCTAGGCGCTGGTTATTACACTTACTTTAATAAGCAAAGACAATG
This sequence comes from uncultured Piscirickettsiaceae bacterium, assembly GCA_913061075.1. Lineage (GTDB taxonomy): Bacteria > Pseudomonadota > Gammaproteobacteria > Methylococcales > Cycloclasticaceae > Cycloclasticus. Next base: position 10,430 of record CAJXSK010000019.1, read on the forward strand.
AGCCAATCACCCTCACGCCAAATGCTGGCTAACGCCATTCGTGTCCTTAGTATGGATGCTGTTCAACAAGCTAACTCAGGTCACCCGGGTGCGCCGATGGGTATGGCGGATATCGCTGAGGTATTGTGGAATGACTTTTTGTCGCATAACCCGGCTAACCCACATTGGGTGAATCGTGATCGTTTTGTTCTTTCAAACGGCCATGGTTCGATGCTGCTTTATTCTTTATTGCATTTGTCGGGTTACGATTTAGACATTGAAGAAATTCGTAATTTCCGCCAATTACATTCAAAAACACCGGGCCATCCTGAATACGGTTATGCGCCGGGCGTAGAAACAACGACTGGGCCATTAGGCCAAGGCATCACCAATGCTGTTGGTATGGCGATTGCCGAAAAGGTGTTGGCTGCACAATTTAATAAACCAGCGCATTCTGTTATTGATCATTACACCTATACCTTTATGGGTGACGGCTGTTTGATGGAAGGTATCTCTCACGAGGCATGTTCTTATGCGGGCACACTGGGCTTAGGCAAGCTGATTGCGTTTTGGGACGATAACGGCATTTCGATTGATGGTAATGTGGAAGGTTGGTTTACCGATGATACGCCTGCGCGTTTTGAATCGTATGGTTGGCATGTGGTTCGCGGTGTTGATGGACACGATGCTGATGACATTAAGCAAGCCATTCAACAAGCCCAAAAAGAAACGAATAAGCCAACACTGATTTGTTGTAAAACAGTAATTGGTTCTGGTGCGCCAAATAAAGAAGGAACGCATCACGTGCATGGTGCGCCATTAGGTGCGGAAGAGATTGCAGCCACAAGAAAAGCATTAGGTTGGTCAGCGCCTGCGTTCGAAATTCCTAACGACATAAAAATTGCTTGGGATGGCAGTAATAAAGGTGAGCAAGCCGAAGCAAAATGGGATGAGCTACTAGAAGCGTATGTGGGTGAATACCCAGAATTGGCAGATGAGTTACTGCGTCGTTTATCAGGTGAATTGTCAGATGATTGGGCTGAGAAATCGTCAGCATTTATCCAGGCAACGCAGCAAGCAGGTGAAACAATTGCCTCTCGAAAAGCATCACTGAATACACTGAATGGTTTTGGCCCATTATTGCCAGAGTTTCTAGGTGGTTCTGCGGACTTAACTGGTTCAAACTTAACAGAATGGGCAGGTTGTACTGATGTGGACGGCAGCAATGCTAATGGTAATTACCTACATTACGGCGTACGTGAATTTGGCATGAGTGCGATTCAAAACGGTATGGCGCTGCATGGTGGGTTTATTCCTTACGGTGCAACGTTCTTAACGTTCTCTGATTATGCGCGTAATGCGGTACGTATGGCGGCGTTAATGAAGCTGCGAAATATTTTTGTTTATACGCATGATTCGATTGGTTTGGGTGAAGATGGCCCAACGCATCAATCAGTTGAGCATGTTTCTAGTTTACGTTTAATTCCAAACTTAGATGTTTGGCGCCCCTGTGATGCGGTGGAATCTGCGGTGGCCTGGAAGTGTGCGGTAGAAAGCGAAAACACACCATCTGCGCTTGTGTTTACACGCCAAAATGTACAGCACCAAGATCGTTCTGCAGAACAAGTGGCGATGATTTCAAAAGGTGGTTATATCTTGCGAGATTGTGATGGTGAGCCACAGGTAATATTAATGGGCACCGGTTCAGAAGTTGAGCTGGCGACAGCGGCGGCTGAAACACTGACAGCAGACGGCATTAAAGTTCGTGTGGTTTCTATGCCGTGTACGGATATTTTTGATAAACAAGATAGTGCATATAAAGAATCTGTATTGCCTTCATCTGTCACGGCAAGAGCAGCGATTGAAGCGGGAACAACAGGGCTTTGGTATAAATATGTAGGCCTCAATGGCGCTGTCATTGGTATGGACTGTTTTGGCGAGTCTGCGCCGGCTAAAGAGTTGTTTGAATACTTTGGTATTACGTCCGCTAAGTTAGTCGCTGCTGCTAAAGGCCTTATTTAAAAATCATTAAGAGTTCGTTATGACCGTTTTATCGATGCAAGAATTAGACTTATCTGGAAAGCGTGTGCTTATTCGTCAGGATTTGAATGTGCCAATAAAAGATGGAAAAGTGATGAGCGATGCGAGAATTCGGGCCAGTTTGCCAACGATTCAACAAGCGCATGATGCTGGCGCCATGGTGATGTTAATGTCGCACGTAGGCCGCCCAACGGAAGGCGAATATGATGAGGCATTCAGCTTGAAGCCAGTGGCTGAGCATTTGTCTACATTGTTAGGTAAAACAGTACGTTTAGAAAAAGATTGGCTGAACGGTGTTGATGGTATAGCTGGCGATATTGTTTTGTGTGAGAACGTACGCTTTAACGTGGGTGAGAAAAAAGACGACGAAGCACTATCAAAAAAAATGGCTGCATTATGCGATGTTTTTGTAATGGATGCGTTCGGCACAGCGCACAGAGCGCAAGCATCTACGCACGGGGTTGCCAAGTTCGCACCTATTGCTTGTGCTGGGCCCTTGTTAGCGGCAGAGTTGGATGCGCTGGGTAAGGCATTGTTTGAACCTGCAAAACCAATGTTAGCCATTGTGGGTGGTGCAAAAGTATCAACAAAGTTAACTGTCTTGGATTCAATGCTCGACAAGGTAGATCAGCTAATTGTTGGCGGTGGCATTGCCAATACGTTTATTGCTGCACAAGGCCATCCCGTTGGGAAATCGCTATACGAGCCAGATTTAATTGAGCAAGCTAAGGCGTTGATGCTGAAAGCTGAAAAAAACGGCGCAAGTATTCCAGTACCAATTGACGTGGTGTGTGGCAAAGCGTTTTCAGAATCAGCAGAGGCGACAGTTAAATTAGTACAAGACCTTGAAGAAGATGACTTGATTTTAGATGTAGGTCCTCAAACTGCAAAGCAATACGCGGATATTGTAAAAACATCGGGCACAATCGTTTGGAATGGTCCATTAGGTGTTTTTGAGTTTGATCAATTTGCAGGTGGTACAAAAACGCTTTCAGAAGCTATTGCGGCTAGCGATGGTTTCTCAATAGCCGGGGGCGGCGACACGCTGGCGGCTGTCGATAAATATAATATAGCCGAAAAAGTGTCGTATATTTCCACTGGAGGCGGTGCGTTCCTTGAGTTTTTAGAAGGCAAACAATTGCCGGCTGTTGCCGTACTAGAGCGCTCATAGCCCAAAGCTTCTTAAGTTTTACCCCTTTTGGCCGATGTAAAGGTCAATAAACAAACAAATTTTGTTTGGCACAAAATTTGCCATTAGGTTTACTAACAGTATTCTATTTGGTTACGAATTTAAGGCGGGTAAATGCAAAAATATTTTAATTTAATATCATTGTGCGTGTTAGCACTGATTTTTGTGTGCCCCCAGTCTTTGGCTGCAACGTTTGGTAAAGAAGCAAATAAAACATTAGATGTTCGTATTTTAGTGGATGTTTCTAAAAATATGGCGACATCGGATATTGAAGGGTTTAGGCAATCCTCCATAGTGCTATTTGCCAAATTGCTACCAAACGGTGCTCGAACGGGCATTTGGATGTTTGATGATCGGGTAACAGAAATAATGCCTCTTTCTAAAGTGAGTGATGGATGGAGAGCAAAGGCACTGCTGTCAGTTAAAAAAATATACGCCAAAGGCGAAGTGAGCCATTTAGAAAAAGCACTAGCTGTTTCAACCCTGGATTGGGTGGTTCCAGACAATACCGCGAAAAGGCATGTTGTCGTGTTGACGGACGGACAGGTATCAGTTGGTAGCAACAAAAAAAACAACCTTGCATCTAAGGATAGAATTCAAACTATTCAACTAGAACGGTTGAAAAAATTGGGCGTTTATGTGCATGTCATCGCATTTTCTGACGATGCAGATAAAGAACTGCTTGAAAAATTAGCGATGGATACAAACGGTTGGTATGACTGGGTAAAAACTCCGGCACAGCTAGAGCGCGCGCTTCTACGAGTCAATAAGCGATTGGTCCAGAAAAACAGTATTCCAATAGTGGCCAATAAATTTGTAATTGACGATGCAGTTAGGCAATTTACAGCAGTCGTATTTAGGAAAAAAGGGTTTGGTGCTACACAGCTGGATGACCCAGAAGGCATGGATTTTGGACGAGATAACAAACCAAATGGCGTGGATTGGCACCGCGAAAAGCGTTATGACATTGTTACCGTTACAAACCCTATAGAAGGTGATTGGAGACTAATTGCCCCAGCAAGCCCGGACAATGAAATTTTCATTACAACAAAATTACAAATGGCAGTTGATCGGCTACCAAAAGTAATTATATCGGGTGAGGATTCACGAATAAAAATGCTATTAGCTGAGAAAGGTAAGTTGGTAACCAATAGCAATTTTTTAGATGTTGTAAAAGCGACCATTGAATTAAAAAATAAGCGTGGCAAGAAGACGGTTATTGATATGGAGCAAGACATGATTGCGGGTGGCTACTTTTTTGCAGATATAGGAAAGGACTTAAAAGAAGGCGCTTATGAAATGGTTGTACGGGCAAAAGGCAATACATTTGAACGTGTTGAAACAATGACAATTCATGTGGGGCCAAAGCCAAAAGAAAAAACAGTTGAAATTAAGCCAGAATTTCGGAAAGTACTAACAGATGCTGGAATAGAAGTGCCAGAAGAGGTGACCGACACCGAACAGACTGATTTAAGCTGCCCTGAGGCGGTTGGTGAGGACAAAGGAAAAGATGAAGCTACTGGAGAAGAAGTGGCGGAAGTTGAAGAGGCTGAAGAAGGTAATTGGATGGTAACAGCGGGCATTATCTTATTGGTTAACCTCTTGCTAGGAGCAGCTGGTTTCTTTGGATTTAGGTTCTTTAAAGGAAGAGCTGCAAAAGCTGACGAAGCGCTAATTAATAAACTATCGACATGAATTCAGATATGTTGACATGGCTGCTCGCTGCCGAAATTATAATACTTGCGTTGGTATTTGTTGGTTTTTTCTATTTTATGAGTGGAAAAGGTAAAACAAAGGAACGGGAGGCTGTGTCGGTTTTACTTAAAAAATTAAAAAAGAAAAAAAACAACCGAAAAGATGACAATATTGAAATAGCAGAGCTTCAAGCGTTTGATGAAGAGTCTTTGGAGCTGTTGTTAGATGAGATACATAAAAAAGAAACGAATCTTTATCAGCATGTGGTGAAAATATTTTTGCTAAAAGAGGCTGCACACCTTAAGTCTTTGGATAAGCATGTAAATTCGTTATCAGAACCTTATTGGGACGCTATTAAAAACTTAGCTACAAATGAAGTCGGTGCTATTGAGAAAGATGGGGAATCCTCAGCTAAGCTTCAAGCAGCGCTTAACATTGCTGTTGCTGAAAAAGAAAGATTGTCTGAGCAGTTATCATCGGCATTAGAAACACTTGATGATGTGTCTACGGAATATACGCGGATGTTTTCAAGCTCAAGAGATGTAGATGACTTAATGGAAAGTAAAGAGATTATGCTTGAGTTGTATGGGCATGCTCTAAATAACAAGGCAACGGATAAGAGCGATGATATTCCCGTAGCGTACGAAAATATGGAGCAAATTTAGATGAATACAAGCGTATTGATTATATTAAGTGAAGTGTTGTTGGTGTTGCTAGTTGGAATAGGGTTCGTTTTTTTTATGGCTCAAAAGAAAAAGAAGGTACGTCGAGAGGCGCTATCTTCGTTACTTCATAAAATGGAAGAAGGGCAAGACGATAGAAAAAAAGCGTTGTATCAGAAGGTAATTGCCATCGGCGTATCTGAAGATAAAGCGAGTGAATATGTGGCGCAAATTCTCGATGGTGAAAAAGCCTGCGTTAAAAATTTCGTTAAGACGCAGCTAGGAAATGATTTAGACGACATTTCATTTTTCCACGAGTCAGTGGGTGAGTTATCGGATATCTATTTAAGTCAAGAGACGTTCCAAGTTATAAATGATGAGTCAATAACCGACGTTGAAGCTGTGCCAGAACCTCCAGCAGAAGAAGCGTTGGATGGAGTTGACGATGATGATATTGAGGTTTCTTTAGATATGGATGAAGAAGAAAGCGTAGCAGAACCAGAACCAGAACCAGAACCAGAACCAGAACCAGAACCAGAACCAGAACCAGA
>CAJXSK010000020.1 GCA_913061075.1 uncultured Piscirickettsiaceae bacterium
GCAGCGGTCTCCAAAACCGCAGGTTGGGGGTTCGATTCCCTCCTGGCCTGCCATTGGTAGGTAGAAGATTTATTTAATATATAAAAGAGTAGCATCGTACTTATGAGTGTAGAAACAGAACAAACATCAGGGGTTATGGACTCCATTAAGCTTGTATTAGCAGTATTAATTACTATTGCTGGTATAGCTGGGTTCTATTACTTTGGTAATGAATCATTGTTGCTGCGAGTTGTAAGTTTGTTGGTTGCCATGGGTGTTGCTGTTGTATTGGTTATGATGACCACTATGGGGCAAGATTTCTGGGGATTTGTTCAGGGGTCTCAAGTTGAGCTAAGAAAGATTATTTGGCCAACTAAGAAAGAAACGATCCAAACAACTCTCATCGTCATGGTGATGGTTTTATTTGTAGGAATATTGTTGTGGATGTTTGATGGTCTGCTGCTATGGGGTATCGGAATGGTTACAGGGCAGGGTGGATAAGATGGCGTTACGATGGTATGTAGTGCATGCGTACTCGAACTTTGAGCACCGTGTTAAGAGCTCTTTGGAAGAAGCAATCGAACGAGAAGGAATGGAAGACCAGTTTGGTGACATTTTAGTTCCTACTGAAGAAGTTGTGGAAATGCGTTCGGGTCAGCAAAAAAAGAGCGAAAGAAAGTTTTTTCCTGGTTATGTGCTGGTGCAGATGGATTTAAATGATGCGTCATGGCATTTGGTGAAGGATGTGCCTAAGGTGTTGGGGTTCATCGGTGGTAAAAAAGATAAGCCAGCGCCAATAACAGATAAAGAAGCAGATAGAATTTTAAATAGAATCCAAGAAGGTATTGAGAAGCCAAGGCCTAAGGTTCTGTTTGAAGTAGGAGAGGTTCTAAGAATAAATGAAGGACCATTCAAAGATTTCAATGGTACTGTTGAAGAAGTCAATTATGAGAAGAGCAGTATTCGTGCTTCCGTATTAATTTTTGGACGCTCAACACCAGTAGATTTAGAATTTGGTCAGGTCGAAAAAATCTGATTTTTTAACAGGGGAGTCGAAAGACGTTTGACCCACTAAGGAGATAAAATGGCTAAGAAAATAGATGCCTATATTAAGTTACAAGTAAAAGCTAGTGAAGCTAATCCGAGTCCTCCGGTAGGGCCTGCGCTTGGACAGCACGGTGTGAACATAATGGAGTTTTGTAAAGCATTTAATGCAAAAACTCAAGGATTGGAAAAAGGGTTGCCTATTCCAGTGGTTATCACGGTATACAGTGATAAAAGTTTCACGTTTGTTACTAAAACGCCGCCAGCATCAATTTTGTTGAAAAAAGCGGTGGGTATTGCAAAGGGTAGTGGAGAGCCAAATACAAAAAAAGTGGCAACGGTTAACCGTGCTCAACTTGAAGAGATTGCAACAATGAAAGATCCAGACCTTACGGCAACCGATATGGATGCAGCAGTTAGAACAATTGCTGGTAGTGCTCGTAGTATGGGCATTGATGTGGAGGGCGTGTAAATGGCTAAGCTAACTAAAAAAGCAAAGTTGATAAAAGAAAAAGTTGAGCCAGGTAAAGCTTATGAAGTCTCAAGTGCTTTTTCTCTATTGAAAGAATTATCCATTGTGAAATTTGATGAGTCTGTCGATGTTAGTGTGAATTTAGGTATTGATGCTCGTAAATCGGATCAAAATGTTCGTGGTTCAACGTTGTTACCAAACGGTACAGGAAAAACTGTACGTGTTGCTGTGTTCGCGCAGGGCGATAATGCTGCTGCTGCTGAAGCTGCAGGTGCTGACATTGTTGGTATGGATGATTTGGCTGCACAAATTAAAGGTGGCGATTTAAACTTTGATGTCGTTATAGCGTCACCTGATGCAATGAGAGTTGTTGGTACATTAGGTCAGGTTTTGGGGCCTAGAGGATTAATGCCTAACCCTAAAGTGGGTACTGTGACGCCAGATGTCGCAACAGCCGTTAAAAATGCAAAATCAGGTCAAGCAATATATAGAACAGATAAAGCAGGCATTATTCATTGCAGTATTGGTAAGACCTCTTTTGAAGAATCTGCATTACTTGAGAACATGCAGGCGCTTTTAGCAGATTTGGTGAAAGCAAAGCCTTCTGCGTCTAAGGGTGTTTACTTAAAGAAAGTCAGTGTTTCATCAACAATGGGCCCAGGCCTGATTATTGATCAATCCGGTTTAAAATATTAATCGGACGGCTCTTTATAAAAGAGCCAAGACTTTGGATTGCTGAATTTTAGCAGTCGTCAAAGACCGTAGGTGCGCTAGTTATAGTGTTTAATTTTCCTACGCAGACGGTAAGTCCTTATATTTTAGGATGGCCCCGTTGAAAGGGTGCCCCATTGGGGATTAACGTAATAATGAAAGTTATTACATAACAGTAGTCAGGAGGTGCATATGCCACTAAATCATGAGCAAAAACAAGCAGTAGTTGCTGAAGTGGCGGAGGTTGCAGCTAATGCTTTTTCAGCTGTAGCAGCCGAATACCGTGGTTTGACTGTTGGAGAGATGACTGAGCTTCGTCAAAAAGCTCGTGAATCTGGAGTGTATTTACGTGTTGTTAAAAACACGCTAGTACGTAAAGCGGTTGAGAATACTGAGTTTGCATGTATTCAAGACGCACTAGTTGGACCGTTAGTGATGGCGTTTTCTATGGAAGACCCAGGCGCAGCGGCTCGTCTAGTTAAGACTTTTAGCAAAGATCATAAAAAATTAGAAACTAAATTTGTTTCTGTGAGTGGTCAACTGTTAGAAGCTTCAGAGCTCGAAAGACTGTCTAAACTACCTACTAAGGATCAGGCGATCAGCATGCTGATGTCGGTTATGAAAGCACCTGTCGAGAAATTCGTCAGAACACTTGCAGAGCCACACGCCCAATTAGTACGTGCTGTTGATGCCGTTCGCATTCAAAAGCAAGCGGCATAGCAGTATTAAATTTAAATAATTAACAATAGGAACTAAAACAATGGCTATTTCTAAAGAAGATATATTGGAAGCAATTGCTAACATGAGTGTTATGGATGTCGTGGATCTTGTAGAAGCGATGGAAGAAAAATTTGGTGTTTCTGCAGCTGCGGCTGTAGCAGCAGCTCCAGCTGCTGGTGGTGAAGCCGCTGCAGCAGAAGAGAAAACTGAATTTGATGTTGTAATGACTAGCTTTGGCGATAACAAAGTGTCAGCAATTAAAGCGGTTCGTGCGATTACTGGTCTTGGCTTAAAAGAAGCAAAGACACTGGTAGAAAGTGCGCCTGCAGCAGTTAAAGAAGGTGTAAGTAAAGACGAAGCAGAAGAGACTAAGAAACAACTTGAGGAAGCTGGCGCTTCTGTTGAAGTTAAGTAGTTCTTACTATTTTCTAAAGCCTCTTTGGCTTTGATGCAAAATTAGGTCGGTCGTTATTTAACGACCGACCTATTGTGCGTTACAAAGAATTTTTTTAAAAGCTATTTCATTTAGATGATTTAGTTTGTTTTAACTGAACATATAGGGATCGATAATGACGTACTCTTTCACTGAGAAAAAACGTATAAGAAAAACATTTGGGCAGCAAGAAGGTGTTACTGAAACGCCGTACTTGCTTGAGACTCAAATCAGTTCATACAAACGTTTTCTTCAATCTGATGTTACTAATGTTGAGGACCTTGATGCCATGGGATTGCATGCGGCATTAGGCAGTGTGTTTCCGATAACAAGTCATACAGGATATGCTGTTCTTGAGTATGTTAGTTATCGTCTTGGGAAACCAAAATTTGACGTTAAAGAATGTCAATCTCGTGGAGCAACGTATGCGTCACCACTAAGGGTTCAGGTTCGTTTGGTTATTTATGACAAAGATTCTCCAGCTGGTTCTAAACGCGTAAAAGACATACGTGAGCAAGAAGTCTATATGGGTGAATTACCACTCATGACTAATAATGGTACGTTCGTTATTAATGGTACTGAGCGTGTTATTGTTTCTCAATTGCATCGTTCCCCAGGCGTGTTTTTTGATCACGATAAAGGTAAAACTCATTCATCTGGAAAATTGTTATTTTCAGCGCGTGTTATTCCTTACCGTGGTTCTTGGTTGGATTTCGAATTTGATCATAAAGACATCGCGTATGTTCGTATTGATCGTCGTCGCAAATTACCGGCGACAATATTATTAAAAGCTCTTGAATACACTAATGAGCAAATTATTGACATGTTCTTTGAAAGGAATATTTTCAACTTAAACAAGTCTGGTATTACGATGGATCTTGTCGCAGAGCGTATGCGTGGTGAAACTATTACTTTTGACATTAAGGTGAAGGGTAAAGTTATAGTGGAAAACGGAAGGCGTATAACTGCCAAACATATCCGTTTGCTTGAAAAAGGTGATGTTAAAAAACTCGATGTCCCTAATGAATACCTCATTGGTAAGGTTTTAGCAAAAGCTATTATTGATGAAGAAACGGGTGAAATCATTGCTGATCTAAATGCTGATATTACTGAAGAAAATATCAGTTTGATTTTAGCAAGTGGTGTTAAAAAGGTCGAAACGCTCTATACCAATGACCTGGACAGAGGTCCGTACATTTCCAATACACTGAAAGTTGATTCGACATTGGATCAACTTGATGCGTTAGTTGAAATTTATCGCATGATGCGTCCGGGTGAGCCACCAACTAAAGATTCGGCGTTAAAATTATTTAATAATCTATTTTTCTCACTTGATCGGTATGACCTATCAGCTGTTGGTCGAATGAAATTTAATTTACGTCTTGGTCGCGATGCAATCAAAGGTGAAGGCGTATTAAGCAACGACGATATAATTGATGTTATAAAAGAGCTTCTTAATATTAGAAACGGTTTAGGTACGGTTGATGATATCGATCACTTAGGTAATAGACGTATTCGTTCTGTTGGTGAAATGGTTGAAAACCAATTTAGAGTGGGCTTAGTTCGTGTTGAACGGGCGGTAAAAGAAAGATTATCTATTGCTGACTCAGAAGGGTTAATGCCTCAAGAGATCATTAATGCTAAGCCTGTGGCTGCTGCAATTAAAGAATTCTTTGGTTCTAGTCAATTGTCTCAATTTATGGACCAAAATAACCCATTATCTGAAATTACGCATAAGCGCCGTGTTTCGGCTCTAGGCCCCGGTGGTTTGGCGCGTGAACGTGCCGGTTTTGAAGTTCGAGATGTACACGCAACCCATTATGGTCGCGTTTGTCCAATTGAGACACCAGAGGGTCCAAACATTGGTTTGATTAACTCGCTAGCTGTTTATGCTAGAACGAATGAATATGGGTTCTTGGAAACGCCATATAAGAAAGTTGTCGATGGTAAAGTAACTGAACAAGTTGATTTCTTATCTGCTATCGAAGAAGGTCGTTTTTATATTGCTCAGGCAAATGCAACATTAGATTCAAAGGGCGCATTAACAGAAGAGATGGTCACTTGTCGTCATGCTGAAGAGTTCGCTATAACGACACCGGATCAGATTGATTATATGGATGTTTCACCAAAACAGATTGTTTCTGTTGCGGCTTCAATTATTCCATTCCTTGAGCACGATGATGCTAACAGAGCACTAATGGGCTCAAACATGCAGCGTCAGGCAGTTCCTACGTTACGTGCCGATAAGCCGCTTGTTGGTACAGGTATGGAAAGAGCAGTTGCTGTTGATTCGGGCGTAACTATTGTAGCTACTCGTGGTGGTGTTGTGGATGATGTCGATGCATCTAGAATCATTGTTCGTGTTAACGACGATGAAACTGAAACGGGTGAGTCTGGTGTTGATATTTACAATCTAACTAAATATACACGTTCAAACCAAAACACATGCATCAATCAGCGTCCGTTAGTCAAGCCAGGTGATCTGATTGCTAAAGGTGATGTGATGGCAGATGGCCCATCAACTGATTTGGGCGAGTTAGCGCTTGGTCAAAATATGATGGTCGCCTTTATGCCGTGGAATGGTTATAACTTCGAAGATTCAATTTTGATTTCTGAAAAAGTTGTTAAAGAAGATAGATTAACGACTATCCATATTGAAGAAAAAGTATGTGTAGCACGTGATACTAAATTGGGCTCTGAAGAGATAACAGCTGATATACCTAATGTTGGTGAGGGTGCGTTATCTAAGTTAGATGAGTCTGGTATTGTGTACGTTGGCGCAGAAGTTAAAGGCGGCGATATTCTTGTTGGCAAAGTAACGCCAAAGGGTGAGACACAATTAACGGCTGAAGAGAAGCTTTTACGTGCAATTTTTGGTGAGAAAGCTTCAGATGTTAAAGATACCTCGCTTCGTGTTCCGTCAAGCGTTCAAGGAACAGTGATTGATGTCAAAATATTTACACGTGATGGGGTTGATAAAGACTCAAGAGCGCTGGAAATTGAAGAAGAAGAACTGGCATCAGTTAAAAAAGATTTGGATGATCAACTGCGAATTGTAGAAGGTGATATCTATGAGCGTGTTGAGAAAATATTGATTGGCGAAGAAGCTGTATCTGGCCCTGATAAGTTAAAGAAAGGCAGTAAGATTACAAAAGAATACCTTGCTGGTCTTAACAGAGCAGATTGGTTGAAGATTAAGCTTAAAAAAGAAAAGCTTAATGTACAGCTTGAGGCTGTTGTGGAACAAATTGAACAGCAGCGCATTGACTTCAATGAGCTTTATGAAGAAAAACGCAAAAAAATAACCATGGGCGACGATTTACAGCCTGGTGTATTAAAAATGGTTAAAGTTTATCTCGCTGTTAAACGTCGTATTCAGCCAGGTGACAAAATGGCTGGACGTCATGGTAACAAAGGTGTTATTTCAATGATTGTGCCTGAAGAGGATATGCCTTATATGGAAGACGGCACACCGGTTGATGTTGTGCTTAACCCATTGGGTGTTCCATCTCGAATGAACGTTGGGCAGGTTCTTGAGACACATTTGGGTTGGGCTGCGAAAGGATTGGGAAATGAAATTGGTAAAATGCTTGAAGAGAAAGCAAAAGCAGATAAATTAAGAAAATTCTTAGACAAAATATATAACACCAGTGGGCGCAAAGAAGATTTGGCTTCGTTTAGTGATGCTGAGATTTTCGAATTAGCAGACAACTTAAAAGCAGGTGTACCAATGGCGACGCCGGTATTTGATGGAGCATCTGAGGCAGAAGTTAAGCAAATGTTAAAACTAGGTGGACGTGCAGAATCAGGCCAAGTTCAATTGTATGACGGTAGAACAGGTGATGCATTCGATCGAGAAACAACGGTTGGTTACATGTACATGTTGAAACTTAACCATCTTGTCGACGATAAAATGCATGCACGTTCTACTGGGCCATACAGTCTTGTTACGCAACAACCGTTAGGTGGTAAAGCACAGTTTGGTGGTCAGCGATTTGGGGAGATGGAAGTGTGGGCGCTAGAGGCATATGGTGCTGCATATACGCTTCAAGAAATGTTAACGGTTAAGTCAGATGACGTAGCTGGTCGTACAAAAATGTACAAAAACATTGTTGATGGTAATCAAACTATGGATCCGGGTATGCCTGAGTCATTTAACGTATTGGTTAAAGAGGTTCGTGCGCTAGGTATTAATATCGAGTTAGAGCAAGACTAGTAAATACGATTCGATACTGATTTATAAACTGAAATATAGATAACAAAGGGAGATACGGTCTTGAAAGATCTACTCAATTTTTTAAAGCAACAAAATCAAGCAGAAGAATTCGACGCAATCCGCATTGGATTGGCATCACCAGACATGATTCGTTCATGGTCATATGGTGAGGTTAAAAAGCCAGAAACTATTAACTATAGAACGTTCAAGCCAGAACGCGATGGGTTGTTTTGTGCGAAAATCTTTGGCCCTGTAAATGACTATGAATGCTTATGTGGAAAGTACAAGCGTTTAAAGCATCGCGGTGTTATCTGTGAAAAATGTGGTGTAGAAGTCACGCTTTCTAAGGTTCGTCGTGAACGGATGGGGCATATTGATTTGGCTAGCCCAGTTGCACATATTTGGTTTTTAAAATCATTACCATCTAGGATTGCTTTGCTACTGGATATGACCTTGCGTGATATTGAAAGAGTGTTGTACTTTGAATCCTATGTAGTGGTTGATCCAGGTTTAACAACACTAGAAGCTGGCACGTTAATGACAGATGAAGAGTATCTTGATGCATTAGAAGAGCATGGAGATGAGTTCGTTGCATTGATGGGAGCCGAAGCGGTTAATGAATTACTCAAATCACTTGATTTGCCAGGTGAAATGGGCAAGTGCCGTGCTGATATCGATGCAACAAAATCAGAAACAAAAATCAAAAAATCTTCTAAAAGATTAAAAGTTTTAGAAGCGCTTGATTGCTCAAAGAACCGTCCAGAGTGGATGATATTGAAAGTTCTGCCTGTACTGCCTCCTGAATTAAGGCCTCTTGTGCCTCTAGATGGTGGACGCTTTGCTACATCAGATCTGAATGATTTGTACCGTCGTGTTATTAATAGAAATAACCGTCTTCATCGACTATTGGATCTTAGTGCGCCAGACATCATTGTTAGAAACGAAAAACGTATGTTGCAAGAGTCTGTAGATGCGTTGTTAGATAACGGACGTCGCGGTAGAGCAATTACAGGAACAAACAGACGTCCTTTAAAATCACTTGCTGACATGATTAAAGGTAAGCAAGGTCGTTTCCGCCAAAACTTACTGGGAAAACGAGTAGATTATTCTGGCCGTTCAGTTATTGTTGTTGGTCCAACATTGAAATTACATCAATGCGGCTTGCCAAAGAAAATGGCGCTAGAGCTTTTTAAACCGTTTATTTTTGCAAAATTACAAGCCCGAGGCGAAGCAACAACCATTAAAGTTGCTAAAAAACAAGTAGAAAGAGAAGGCCCAGAAGTTTGGGATATTCTTGCTGATGTGATTCGTGAACATCCAATTATGTTGAACAGAGCGCCTACACTTCACCGTTTAGGTATACAAGCATTTGAGCCAACGCTAATTGAAGGTAAAGCAATTCAGCTTCATCCATTAGTTTGTTCAGCATTCAATGCTGACTTTGATGGTGATCAAATGGCCGTGCATGTTCCATTATCAATTGAAGCTCAGCTTGAGGCGCGTAGCTTGATGATGTCAACCAATAACATTTTGTCACCTGCAAACGGTGAACCTGTGATCGTTCCTTCGCAAGATGTGGTGTTGGGTCTGTACTACATGAGCAGAGAAAATACGAATGAAGTTGGTGAAGGCATGATTTTCTCCGATGTTGATGAAGCCACTAGAGCGATGGACGCCGGCGCTGCGAAGTTGCACGCAAAGGTAAAAATCCGCATTGAAGATCACGAAGTTAATGATGATGGAGAGTTGGTCGTAACAACTAGATTGGTTGATACAACTATTGGGCGTGCACAAATATGGCATATCGTTCCTAAGTTATTAAGTTTTGATCTTGTTAATAAAGATTTAACGAAGAAGGCTATTTTGCAGCTTATAGATACGTGTTACCGCCAGTTGGGCGTTAAGGACACAGTTATTTTTGCTGACCAACTAATGTATATGGGTTTCTTAAATGCCACAAAATCAGGTGTTTCATTCGGCATCAATGACATGGAAATACCGGCTGGTAAGGCAAAGCTAATTAAATCTGCTGAAAAAGAAGTTAAAGAAGTTCAGGGTCAATATGCTTCTGGCCTTGTAACAAATGGTGAAAGATATAACAAAGTTATTGATATTTGGTCTAATACAAACGAAAGAGTAGCGAAAGCTATGATGGATAACTTGTCGGTTGATAACGTAACTAATGCAGATGGCGAAGAAGTAGAGCAAAAATCATTTAATTCAGTTTATATGATGGCCGATTCTGGTGCTCGTGGTTCCGCTGCCCAAATTAGACAGTTAGCTGGAATGCGTGGCCTGATGGCTAAACCAGATGGCTCTATTATTGAAACGCCAATTACGGCTAACTTTAGAGAAGGCCTTAACGTATTACAGTATTTCGTATCTACTCACGGAGCTCGTAAAGGTCTTGCAGATACGGCACTTAAAACAGCTAACGCTGGTTACTTGACCAGACGTTTGGTTGATGTGGCTCAAGACATGGTTGTATTAGATGCTGATTGTGGCACGAGCAATGGTCTTGTAATCACACCAATAATTGAAGGTGGAGAGGTTGTAGAGCCATTAGGTACAATGATTTTAGGTCGTGTTATAGCGGAAGATGTTATGAATATATCGACTAATAAACTGGTCGTTGAAAGGAATACATTAATTAATGAAGCTTGGGTAGATATACTTGAAGAAAATGGTGTTGATAAAGTACTTGTAAGATCAACCATTACTTGTGAAAACCGTAAAGGTGTTTGCCAGTTGTGTTATGGCCGCGATTTAGCGCGTGGACACATCATTAATAAAGGTGAAGCCGTTGGTGTGGTTGCTGCGCAATCTATTGGTGAGCCGGGTACACAGCTGACCATGCGCACGTTCCATATTGGTGGTGCGGCATCTAGTTCTGCAGCTATTAATAGCCTCCAGATTAAATCCGGTGGTATTCTTAAATTCAATGACAAATTAAAAGCCATTGAAAATAGGGATGGTAAGCTTCTAGTTATTTCTCGTTCAGGTGAAATTAGCATTGTTGATGACTACGGACGTATTAGAGAGAACTATAAAATTCAGTATGGTTCAATATTAGATGGTAAAGAAGGCGATTCATTACCTGCCGGTGCTCAGTTGGCATCATGGGATCCGCATACTCACCCAGTTATTACTGAAGTGGCTGGTAAAGTAATATTCTCAGATTTTGTAGATGGCGTTACCGTTCAACAACAAACAGATGAAATTACAGGTTTAACATCATTAATAGTAATGGATGCTAAACAGCGTGGTGGTGCAAGTAAGGATCTAAACCCTGCAATTACATTGGTAGACAATAAGGGTGAGCCAGTATGTATTCCAGGCACAAAAATCGTAGTTCACTACACGTTACCCGCAGGAGCTATTGTTAATATAACTGACGGTGGAACCGTTGAATCTGCGGATATTTTAGCGAGAATTCCTCAGGAATCGAGTAAAACTCGAGATATTACAGGTGGTTTACCACGTGTTGCCGATTTATTCGAAGCACGTAAAACAAAAGACCCAGCGATTCTTGCTGAGATGACGGGTACCGTTAGTTTTGGTAAAGAAACTAAAGGTAAACGTCGTTTAGTCGTTACAAATAGCGAAGGTGAGAGTAAAGAGTTACTTATACACAAATGGCGTCACATTGCTGTGTATGAAGGTGAACACGTTGAGCAGGGTGAGACAATAGCTGAAGGTGAATTAACGCCTCACGACATTCTAAGGCTGAGAGGCATTGAAGAATTAGCTAGGTACTTAGTTAATGAAATTCAAGATGTGTATCGTTTGCAAGGTGTGAAGATTAACGATAAGCACATTGAGGTTATCATTAGGCAAATGCTTAGAAAAGTTGAGATAACATCACCAGGTGATACGTCGTTCATTAGAGGTGAACAGGTAGAGAAGACTCGATTCTTAGAAACCAATGTTCAGTTGGAAAAAGAAGGCAAAATACCGGCTACTGCGGACAATGTCTTGTTGGGAATTACGAAGGCGTCTTTAGCAACCGAATCATTTATTTCTGCAGCGTCCTTCCAAGAAACAACGAGAGTACTAACAGATGCGGCTGTTCGTGGAACAAAAGATGACCTAAATGGCTTGAAAGAGAACGTCATTGTTGGGCGACTAATTCCAGCAGGTACAGGTTTGGCTCATCATATTGAACGTAAAAAGAACAAGGCATCAGCGAAGTTAGCGGATATGGTTGAGGTAGAAACTACAGTGAATCAAGATGATGCAGAAGAAGCGTTAAAACAAGCGCTTAATATGGAAGAGTAATATTATAAAAATATTTTGAATCGTAACTAAAAATAAGCCGGCAATATTTTGGCCGGCTTATTTTTATTCAAACGAGAAAGGGAGTTATTATGCTTGACACAGATACCATATCTGCATAAAATCCCCCGTCTTTATTGAGTCGAAATTAGGCTTAAAAAATAATTAAACTACAAAAAGCTTACAGGGTGGAATGTAACGTTCCATAAGTTGGCTTCTACTGGTGTTTGGAGCATAAAGGTAAAAATGACAACAATTAATCAACTAGTTCGTAATCCAAGAAAGCGTAAGGTGGAAAAAAGTAACGTTCCAGCTTTAGAGGCGTGCCCTCAAAGACGTGGCGTGTGCACGCGAGTGTATACAACGACACCCAAAAAACCTAACTCAGCTCTGCGTAAGGTCGCACGTGTTAGATTAACAAACGGCGCTGAAGTAACTAGCTATATTGGTGGTGAAGGCCATAACTTGCAAGAGCACTCAGTTGTATTGATTCGTGGTGGTCGTGTTAAAGATTTACCGGGTGTTCGGTATCATGTTGTTCGTGGTAGTTTGGATACATCTGGTGTAGAGGCTCGCCGAGCTGGTCGTTCAAAATACGGTGCGAAGCGCCCTAAAAGCTAAATAGAGATTAAAAATGTCTAGAAGAAAAAAGTCAATCAAACGAGAAATCCTGCCAGATCCTAAATTCGGAAATTTAGTGTTAGCTAAGTTCATGAATATGATTATGGTAGATGGCAAGAAATCAATTGCCGAAAAAATAGTCTACGGTGCACTTGAGACTGTTGAAGCAAAAGGGCATGCAGAGCCAGTTGATGCATTAATAACAGCGTTAGAGAAAGTTCAGCCAGCAGTTGAAGTTAAATCTAGACGCGTAGGTGGTGCAACATACCAGGTGCCAGTTGAGGTTCGTCCTTCAAGAAGAATGGGTTTATCAATGCGTTGGATGATAGATGCGTCGCGCAAGAGAAGTGAAAGAACAATGTCGGCAAGATTGGCGGGTGAAGTAGTAGATGCATTGGAAGGTAGAGGTTCTGCTTTTAAGAAGCGTGAGGACACGCATCGTATGGCGGAAGCAAACAAAGCGTTCTCGCATTTCCGCTGGTAATTGCTATTTAGAAAGTTTTAGGAAAAAAGATGCCACGTTCTACTCCAATAGAGTGTTATAGGAATATTGGCATCATGGCTCACATTGATGCTGGTAAAACAACAACAACAGAGCGAGTATTATTTTATACAGGTGTATCGCATAAAATTGGTGAAGTTCATGATGGCGCGGCCACTATGGACTGGATGGAACAAGAGCAAGAGCGTGGGATAACAATCACCTCTGCTGCAACAACATGTTTTTGGTCGGGGATGAATGGCCAGTTTGACATGCACCGTATCAACATTATTGATACACCAGGGCACGTTGACTTCACAATAGAAGTTGAACGCTCTTTGCGGGTATTAGATGGCGCATGTGCGGTATTTTGTGCTGTTGGTGGGGTTGAGCCGCAGTCTGAAACAGTGTGGCGTCAGGCAGATAAATACAAAGTGCCACGAGTGGCATTTGTAAATAAGATGGATAGAGCGGGTGCCGACTTCATGAGAGTTGTGCACCAACTAAAAGAAAGATTAGGTTGTAACCCGGTGCCACTTCAACTCGCAATTGGAGCGGAAGAAGGATTTAGAGGTATGGTTGATTTAATTACCATGCAGGCTATCTACTGGGGTGAGGAAGATAAGGGTGTTTCGCATAATTATGCGGAGGTACCTGAAGAGATGCTTGCTGAATGTGAAGAGCTTCGGGAGCAATTGGTTGAGGCGGCGGCTGAAGCCAATGATGATTTGATGGAGTCGTATCTTGACTCGGGTGAATTATCAGACGTTGAAATAAGGCAAGGTTTGCGTTTAAGGACGTTAAATAATGAAGTTGTCTTGGTTATGTGCGGTAGTGCATTTAAAAATAAAGGTGTCCAAGCGGTATTGGATGCGGTTGTTGAATTTCTTCCATCACCGACTGATGTTGAGGCTATTCAATCAGCCCAGATAGAAGATGTGGATATAGTAGAGACAAGGCCGGCCAATGATGCGGCACCTTTTTCTGCATTGGCTTTTAAGATTGCAACTGATCCTTTTGTTGGCACGTTGACATTTTTTAGAGTTTATTCAGGTGTGGTTAAGGCGGGTCAAGTTGTCTTGAATCCTGTTAAGAATAAAAAAGAACGCATTGGCCGTTTGGTTCAGATGCATTCTAATGATCGTATAGAGATCAAAGAAGTTTATGCTGGAGATATTGCAGCGGCAATTGGCTTAAAAGATGTTACTACG
This sequence comes from uncultured Piscirickettsiaceae bacterium, assembly GCA_913061075.1. GTDB lineage: Bacteria > Pseudomonadota > Gammaproteobacteria > Methylococcales > Cycloclasticaceae > Cycloclasticus. The sequence continues at coordinate 14,164 of CAJXSK010000020.1, forward strand.
GGTGACACATTATGTTCAATTAATGACGCGATAACACTGGAAAGAATGGAGTTTCCGGAACCTGTAATTTCAATTGCAGTTGAGCCTAAAACCATTCAGGACCAGGATAAGATGGCGATTGCTTTGGCTAAATTAGCGCAAGAAGATCCATCGTTTAATGTGGCTACTGATGACGAATCAGGGCAGACAATAATTTCTGGAATGGGCGAGCTCCATTTGGAAATCATTGTAGACCGGCTGCGCAGAGAGTTTGGTGTTGTTGCTAATGTTGGAACGCCGCAAGTTGCATACCGCGAAACTATAAGGCGTGGTATTAAACAAGAAGGTAAGTTTATAAGACAGTCTGGTGGTAAAGGTCAATATGGGCATGTATGGCTTGAGATTGAACCGCTGGAGGATAAAGAGTTCGAGTTTGTTGATGCCATTGTTGGTGGTTCGGTGCCTAAAGAATTTATTGGTGCGGTTGCCAAGGGTGTTGAGGAGCAGATGAAAAATGGTGTTTTGGCGGGTTATCCCATGATCAATTTAAAGGTAACTTTATATGATGGTTCGTATCATGATGTTGACTCAAACGAAATGGCGTTTAAAATAGCGGGCTCAATTGGGTTTAAAGATGGGGCTGTAAATGCGGACCCGGCTCTTTTGGAGCCAATGATGAAGGTTGAGGTGGTAACACCTGAAGAATATATGGGTCATGTTGTTGGTGACTTGAATAAGCGCCGAGGAATTATTCATGGTATGAATGAAACGCCGGCTGGAAAGACAGTTGATGCAGAAGTGCCGTTGGCCGAAATGTTTGGCTATGCTACGGACTTAAGGTCTGCAACACAGGGAAGAGCTACTTATAGCATGATGTTTGATAAGTATGCGGTAGTACCTAAAGCGTTAGAAGAAAAGATTAAAAGCAGAATTTTTTATTAATATTTACAAAATGACGGGTAATTACAATGTCTAAAGAAAAATTTGAAAGAAACAAGCCCCATGTAAACGTTGGCACAATT